>NZ_JBARYI010000077.1:0-11717 GCF_049647785.1 Gordonia sp. (in: high G+C Gram-positive bacteria) | reverse complement strand
ATGTCAGACATAGTGCGGGAATCGACGCATCATGCGAGAACTCAGGGGAGCGGAGCGACGCGCTTAGTCCGCGCGGGTGAGTTCGGCTCGGAGGTGGTGGCTGATGGGGACGTCGGCGTAGGCCATCCACAGGTCGTAGACGAGGGTGTCCGGGGACGTCAGTTCAAAGCGGCGACGGACCGACAGGACCTGCTTGGCGTCGGGGGAGACGCCGAGCGTGTGCTGCACAAATTCCAGAATTGTCGGGTGTGCAGGTGCTCGCTGAAGTTCGGCGAAGCCGGTGGGCTGGGCGATCACCAATTCAATGTGGT
This sequence comes from Gordonia sp. (in: high G+C Gram-positive bacteria), assembly GCF_049647785.1. GTDB lineage: Bacteria > Actinomycetota > Actinomycetes > Mycobacteriales > Mycobacteriaceae > Gordonia. The sequence continues at coordinate 11,406 of NZ_JBARYI010000077.1, read as the reverse complement.
TAGACCCGGCCAGCCGCAAATAGCCGGTCTCGGTATGCATCGGACGACCACCGTTCGGGGCGAAGGTCTTCTGCCGATAAAACAAGAATGGCTTGCCGCTCGGGGACAGTTCGATCTCCTCGTCGTAGACGAAGCTGTCGATGGTGGCGTAGTGGCCAGCACCGGAACCGCGCCAATTGCCAGCGAAAGCCGCGAGTGGACCCAAGACATCGTGCGAAGAATCGGACATGCTGCCAGGCTATCCCCACCTCGCCGACGACGGGTAGGCGCCGGTACCGACCAAAGGCGCAGAACGCGAAAGTTCTAACCTGGTTTGATGCGCATGATTGTCAGTGCAGAGCCCCACCTGCCCGATCTGGCCGTTGGCATCTCCGGTGGCCTCACCGGTGCCCCGCCGGTGGTGTTGGTGCACGGAATGGGCAGTGACCACACCACCTGGGATGCCGCAGTCCGGCAGTTACGGGCAAGCCGTCGTTCGACGGTCGCCATCGACCTGCGCGGGCATGGCCGCAGTTCCCGCGCCGACAGCTACTTGCTCGACGATTTCGCCGCCGACATCTCCCGCGTTGTTGATGACCTGGGGCTGGAGGAAATCGACCTCGTCGGACATTCGCTCGGCGCGCACGCAGGACTGCGCTACGCGATGGGAAATCCGGAGCGGGTACGTCGGCTCGTCCTTGAGGAAGTGCCACCGATGCCGCGCGACGAAGCCGACCTTGCCGAGCACATCGCACCCACCGCGACGTTGGGGGAGCGGGTCCGCGGGCTTGGTGCGCTCATCGCTAACCCGGCCCCATATCTGCGCTTCGACCGCGCGGTGCCCAACCTGGTCACCGAACAATTCAACGTTTCCGACCCGGCATGGTGGGACGGGCTGCAGGCGGTGACGGCCCGGACGCTGGTGGTGTCGGGTGGCGACCGCAGCTTCCTGCCGCCGACACATTTGCAAGACGTGGCGCAGGCGCTGCCCGATGGTCGTTTTACGACCATCCCCGCCGGGCACAGTGTGCACCGCGACCGTCGAGCCGAGTTCCTTTCGGCCCTGTTAGAACATCTCGACGTCAGCTAGCGGCTGACGGGCCGTCAACGGTTGATCAGTCCCGTTCGAGTAGGAAGAAGTAGGGGGCTGGCGAGTTTCGCAGGTCCATCGCACCCAGGACCGCGTCCTCGCTGAGTTTGCGGAAGTGGTCGATGATGGGGAGATCGTCGTAAACCATCGCGGCGCTGACCATCCCGCGGTATTCGACGGCCCGAGTTCTCGCCCGATGTTTGCGGGTAGATAGCGCGCGGAAGGCGACATCGCTGCCGGGAATCGAGCGTTTCGGCACTTTGGGCCCGACGTGATTGAGCGTCGACAGCGGGATCAGCTTCGGGTTCACCGGATACAGGTCGCCGGGTTCGCCGAAGAGCAGTGGGTGCACGTGGTCGGCATCGTCGAACTGCTTGCCGTACCAGCCGGAAATCGCGAGGAGGCCGTCCATCGGGTGGCCGGTGGGAACTTCGGTGCCGTGCCAGCGTCCCGACATTTCAGCGACGGTGACGGCGGGTAGGGAATCGAACAGGGCTTCGGCGTCGGCTCGGGCCAGGCCGGTGCTTAGCTCGTCGACGGTGGGTGTGCTCATGGGGATCTCCTTAATGCGCAGGTCAGTTGTGTAGCTTGCGAGGATCGACGCCGGTACGCGCCCATCCCTCGGCCGCCCATTCGATGTACAGGATCTTGATGGGAAGCCGATTGAACACCGGGTTTGCAGCGCGCATGAAGGCGGCGAACCGATCGAAGCGGCGTTGGCGCTTGACGTTCCATTCGAGCTCGCATACCGCGCGCATCTGGGGTGGCAGCGTGCCGATCAGGATGGTCTGCACGGCACCGTTGAGCGGTGCGCCGAGTACCCGCCAGACGGGTTTAGGCATCCATTTGGGGCCGGGAATGCCCTGCCGGAGGTAGCCGGTCGCATACATGATGGTCCGGGTGGGGACGAATTTGTCGCACATGGTTTCCCAGTACGCGCGGAACTCCTCGTAGGTTTGCGGCTGGCTGCGCGAAGAGACGCCGTAGAGGTCGTACCAGGTTTTGCTCTCCTCGAAGATCTGGACTTTCTCCTCGTACGACAGTCGTCGGATAAACGTGTCGGTGATGTAGAGAACTTGGTCGACGAAGGTGGCGTGCGCCCAGTAGAAGAGTTCCGGGTTGAGGGCGTGATAGCGCGAACCGTCGTTGATGGTGCCTTTGATGTCGCGGTGGAAGTCACGAACGCGGCGTCCCCACTGATGGGGTTCATCCGAGTAGACGGTTCGCATGATTGGCGGTCCGGAGCGCCTGGCTCGGCCAATAAAGTCGTTGAAGATCACCGAGTGGTCTTCAACGCCCTGGGCGAGTTGCTCGATGCAGTTCTCGGTGCCCGCTAGCCGCTGGAATCCGAAGAGGCCGCGGATATCGCCGTAAAACTTCCAGACGAGGGAGTCGGCGCCGAGTCGGAGGTCGATGGAATCGATATCGACTTCGGTCAACTCAATGCAGGCCGGTTCGGCTTCGCGGATGCCGGTCTCGAATTCGTCGAGGGTTGTCATGAGGCCACTGTACTTCCTTTATGACACAGATGTAAAGAACTGTGTCATTGTGTCCAGGCTGGGGTGTCGAGGGAATTGTCGCTGGGCTGGCCTACCCTGACGATATGGTCTTCTCTTCGCCGGTTGGACGGAACAAGGAATCAAATGTCGGCGCGACCGACGATCGGAAAAAGGGTGTCCCGACCTTTCGTTTGACGCCAAAGAATCCACCGCCGCCGGGAATGCCGACCGCCGACGACCTCCTCGACACGGCCAAGGTGGTCTCGCTGCCGATGCACACGCGATTCCGTGGCACGCGCGTCCGGGAGGCGCTCGTCTTCCAGGGGCCTGCCGGGTGGGGCGAGTTCGCACCCTTTCCCGAATACGACGACGCCGAAGCTAAGACCTGGCTTGCGGCCGGGATTGAGGCGGCGTTTCTCGGTCCGCCCGAACCAATCCGCGAGGAAGTTCGAATCAATGCGACCGTTCCCGCCGTCCCGGCCGAGGATGTCGCCGCTCTGGTCGCCCGCTATCCGGGCGTCGACACGGTTAAGGTCAAGGTCGCCGAGCCCGGCCAGAGTCTCGCCGACGACGTCGCTCGCGTCGAGGCCGCACGTGAACTGGTGGGCACTGTGCGGATTGACGCCAACGGCGGGTGGGGTGTCGCCGAGGCTATTGAAGCCATCAAGGCTATTGGTGATGTCGAGTACGTGGAGCAGCCCTGCCGCACGGTCGAGGAATTGGCTGAGGTTCGCGGTTCGGTGAAGGCGCTGATTGCAGCTGACGAGTCGATTCGCCGCTCCGGCGATCCGCTGCGCGTCGCGACATTGAAGGCAGCCGATATCGCAGTATTGAAGGTGGCGCCGCTGGGCGGTATGCGGTCATTGATCGCGCTCGCTGGCAAGTTGCCGATGGACGTTGTTGTCTCAAGCGCGCTCGACACCGCGATCGGTATTGCCGCCGGTGTCGACGCCGCAACGGCCCTGCCTGGTCTGCATCGCGCCTGTGGATTGGGTACCGGCGAGCTCTTTAGTCGGGATGTGGCGTCGTCGTTCCGGATTCACCATGGAGCCATGAAACGCCGTCGTATACAGCCGGGCCTCGATCTGCCGTTGGCTTCCGCCGAGCGGGAGCAGTGGTGGCACGACCGCCTCCGTCGCTGCCATGAGCTGCTGATTCGCCGCTGATTGCGACGAAATTAAAAAATGTCCCAAGAGCTATAGACACAGATCGTCGCCTTTGTTTCAATAGGGGTATGGGCTGCATCACACCGATGTGCCACTACCGAGGAGGAACGATGGGTGCAGTGCTCGCTCAGGCAGACGCGGAAAGCAGTCTGAAGGCGGTTCCGTTCAGTACCCGCAATGGGATTCTGGAAATGATGCGGATGCGGCGTGATCCCTTTGCCTTCTCGGCTGAGCGTGAGCGCAAATACGGCCGTGTTTCCGGCATGAACGCGCTGGGGATTACCATCGTGACCTGCTCTGGGCCCGACGCGGCCAACCAGATCTTGATGAACAAAGACCGCGCATTTGCCAATGGGCCAGCCTGGACCTACCTGATCGGCCCGTTCTTCAACCGCGGCATCATGCTCCTAGATTTCGACGAGCACCGCGACCATCGCCACATCCTGCAACAGGCCTTCACGCCGAAGGTCCTCAAGGGGTACATGGACGAATTGCAGCCGATGGTCGCTGATCGAATCTCCCGGTTCCCGACCGGGCAGGTGAAGATGCTCTCCGAACTGAAGCAACTGACCCTCGACGTTGCGCTGGAGGTGTTCCTCGGACTGGAACTACCGCAGGACGAAGCAGATCGCCTCAACAAAGCGTTCATCGAGACCGTTCGCGCCGGCGTTGCCTACGTGCGCAAGCCCATCCCCGGCGGACGCTGGTGGAAGGGCATTCGTTCGCGCAAGATCCTCGAAGAATTCTTTTACGCGCACATTGACGAGAAGCGTGCCACCCTCACGCCCGACCTATTCTCGGTGTTGTGCCACGCGGAAAGTGAAGACGGGACGTCGTTTACCGACGAGGACGTCGTCAACCACATGATCTTCGTTCTTATGGCTGCCCACGACACTACGACCATCACCATGACGCAGATGTCGTACTGGATGGCTAAGCATCCCGAATGGCAGGAGAAGGCGCGGGCACAGTCGTTCGAGTTCGGGGACAACCTCGAGTACGCGGATCTGGCGAACCTCACTGTCATCGACCTCATCATGCGCGAATCGCTCCGACTGTGTCCGCCGGTGCCAGCGCAACCGCGCATGGCCATGAAAGATACCGAGGTCAACGGCTACTTCATCCCCGAGGGGACCTTCGTGGTGGTGCCGCAGTTGGCGAATCACCGGAGTGCAGAAATCTATTCGCACCCCGACATGTTCGACCCCGAACGCTTTGCGCCCGATCGCGCCGAGGACAAAGCGCATCGAATGGCGTGGATCCCGTTCGGCGGCGGCGTGCACAAGTGCATTGGGCTGTACTTTGCGCAGATGCAGATCAAGACGGTGATGCACCAACTATTGCGCCACTACGAATGGTCAGTGCCGGAGGGCTACACCATGCCGATGGACTACAGCGCCCTACCGGTACCGAAGGACAAACTGCCGGTACAGATGCGTCGACTGTAGTGGGCCCGACCTCCCGCAAAACGCGGATCAAGGCTTCGGTGCCGCAGCAGGAACAGGACATCCTCGCGGCGGCGGCGGCCGAGTTCACGGCCGTCGGTTATCGCGGTGCCAACATGGACGACGTCGCTGCGCGCGCCGGTGTCAGTCGGTCGACGCTGTATCGACGCTTCCCGAATAAGGATGCGCTGTTTCGGGCGGTGGCCGTCGAAACGTTCGAAGTCGGCGTCGCTGCCCTGGAAGACGCAGTCGTCGGATTGCCGCCGAAAGAAGCCGTCGTCGAGATCTTCGCGCTCGGCGCGGAGATGGTTGAGACTCAGCCGCTGCTGCGCCGGATGGTTCACGAGGACCATTCGGTACGCCAGGTTACCGACAGCATTGGGTCGCTGTTTATTGAAATGGTGACAGCCCGCGTCGGCGCAACCCTGCGGGCGTGCGGAGCGGAAATGCCCGACGACGATCTCCTCGAAGCGGTCGAAATTCATGTCCGCGTGGTCATTTCCTACCTGGAAGTGCCCGCCAGTGACCCCGGCCGGTGGGACCCCGGCTACGTGCGACGAGTCGCCGAGAAGCATCTCGCGCCAATGATTTACTAGACCCCTTTTTCGCCTCGATCTTTGGGAGTGTGCATGTCATTTTTCTCTCGTGCCGACCGTGCTGACGCACGTTTGGCTCGTATCCGCGCCGGCGTGGCAGGCAAAGTCGTTGCCATCACCGGTGGGGCCCGCGGAATTGGTTTCGAGATCGCTACCGAACTGCTCGACGCCGGTGCCCGCGTGGCAATCGGTGATATTGATGCCAGCGCCGTCGCCAAGGCTGCCGCGGACCTCGGGATCGAGGGTCTCGAACTCGATGTCACGAGCAGCAAATCGTTCGAGGAGTTCTTTGACGAGGTCAGCGAGCTGGTGGGCCCGGTCGATGTGCTGATCAATAACGCGGGCATCATGCCGGTCGGGCCGTTCCTCGACTACCAGGAGTCGCTGATCCGCTCGACGCTCGAGATTGATTTGCTCGGCGTCATTCTGGGAAGTCGGACCGCGGCGTCGCACATGGTGGCCCGCGGGCACGGCCAGATTATTAATATCGCGTCGGTTGCCGGTCGTCTGCCTACGCCGGGCCTGACCGTCTACAACGCGGCGAAGGCCGGGGTCATTGAATTCTCCGAGGCGCTCGACGCGGAACTGTCGGCCCAGGGGGTGCGGGTGTCGTCAATCTTGCCGACCTTCACCAACACCGGCTTGATTGAGGGCCTGACCACCAACTCGATGGTGACCGTCGTCGAAACCCAAGTGGTGGCGCAACAGGTACTCGCGTCGGTGGCAAAGGTCCGGGTCCGGGTCGCGGCACCGCGTTCGATGGGTTGGGTCAACGTGTACCCGATCTTGCCGCAGGCCCTCAAGCGCTCGATCACGAATAAGTCGGGGGCAATTTTCCTCAACCCCGACCCAGACACCCGGTCGGCGTACAGCAACCGGATCGGACAAAGTGTCGGCAGGAGTCGATACGCTAGGCCGCGTGGGGATTAACGAATCGGACGACCTATGGGGTCAATGGCGTCGTTCGCGCAAGCAGGTGCGCCGGGCGCGCCAAGACCTATCAGAGGCAGAGGCGTCGGCGGGACTGCGTGCCACGCTGCCGCGTCGAACCAAAGCGATCATCTCCGGGATCGGTGCCGCCTTGATAGCGGTGGCGGTAGTCGGCATTTGGTTTTGGGCGTCGGCGCCCACGCAGTACTCCGACGCCGACTACCTGGCGGCTGCCACCAGTCGCGTCGACCTACTCCTCAATGTCGATGCCAACGACCCCGACCGGGCTCGCCGCATCCTTACCGGTGCGACCGGTGAGTTTCACGACTCGTTTGCCCAGTCGGCCGACGCCTACACGACCTATGTCAAGAGTTCGGGTGCGCACGGTAAGGGGACGGTCGATGCGGCGGCCGTCTCGTATCGCTCCAACGAGGGTGCCGACATCATGATTGCCGCCAACGTCCAGGTCACCAAGGGTGAGTCGACGACGGCACCCGCACCGATAGAGCCCCTGCGCCTGCTGGTCAGCATGGTTCCCGAAGACGGCGTGCTGAAGATCTCCGGGCTGGTGTTGGTCCCGTGAGCACAGTGATGAGGTACTTGCGTAAACCGATGAGTCCTCGCGTTGTCGCGGCCTGGCTGGTGGCGACGCTCGTCGTCGTTGCGGCGGCCATCGCGTTCTGCGTGCAAGGATTCGGTGCTAAAGAAGCCGCAGCCAGTGATCTCCGTGCCGACATCACACTGCAGAAGGAGGCGGGCGGCATCATCGCTGACGTCTTCTCCGTCGACTCCCGCTCGTGGTCGAACGACCGTCGAACAGCCAAGGCGCTGGTTGCGCCGCCGCTTTCGGTGTCGGCGAGTGAAGCGCTCGACGGGCCACCCCCGGCCGGGACGACATCGGTCAATTGGGTGCCGGAACAGGTTGCCGTCTCCTGGGCCGACGACACCGCAGGCGAAGTGCTCGCCGTCGTCCGAGTCACGGTCACCGAGCGGGGCGGCCAGATTCAAAGTCGAATGAAGTCGGTGCAAGCCTCGTTTGTGCGACCCGATGGCCGTTGGCTTCTGAGCGGATTGGAGGAACTCCAATGACCGAGGAATCCACACGCCTGCGGCACGCCCGCGAACGGTACGACGATGCCTTCTTTGCCGAGAAGCGAGCTCGTGAAGCAGCCGAACCGATCCGCGAGCAGCGTGCCCGGCGCGCTGGACTGCTCACCCGGCTGACCGCGTTCGCCGGTGCGCTTGCCGCCATCGGACTGGTGGCGGCGGGCTGGTGGGCCCATAGTGACGCCAACGATTCAGCGGCAGTCACCGCCGATGCGATAGCCGCCCGGGCTGCTGCCGAACAGGCGATTGTCACCATGCTGACGGCCGACCCGAGCCACGCGAACTCCTACATAGACGGGGTGCTTGCTGTCAGCACCGGCGATCAATCGATCCGCCTGAAGGGGGCCCGCGAGGAACTCACCGCGCTCGTGAGAGGTCTTGCAGGGCCGACAACCGGACAGATCGTTTCATCCGGAGTCACCGGCATTGAAGCCAACAGGGCAGGCAACGATAAAACCGAAATCCTGTTGGTCGCACAAACCACCACCCCCGAACTCGTTGGCGGAACCGGGAATGACAATCGAGTGGGACTAACGGTCACGATGGTGCGCGACGGCGATCAATGGAAGGTCCAACAAACGAGGACGGTGACCTGATGGGCGCGCATTCAAAAACGGAAGCCGGTCAAGAGCCAACCCCGCACGAACCAACCCCGCCACAACCAACACCCCCGGCGAAGCCCGGGTACCGGTGGCGCAACCAAGTCGCCGCAGATCGTCGATTCACGATGCTGTGGGCCATCATTGCCTTAGTCGCAGTGGCCATTGCCGCTCTCACCTTCACTGTCGGAGCGCAATCGCGTGCCGAGCCTGCACCGGAAGATCCAACGGCCGTCCGCGCCGCAGCCGATGCCATCACCTCCCTCATGACATTCAGCCCCGATCAAACTGCCGAGCAACGAGAGAGCGTGGCCAACCAACTGACCGGCATCCTCGCCGCTGATTACGCTGCTCGCGGCCCCGACGTCGTTTTTCCGAACGCTGTCGCTTCCAAGGTTTCGATGAAGACGACGGTGTCCAGTGCGGCTCCCGGTTCTCGACATGATGAACTGATGACGGTGCTGGTGTTTGCCACGCAGGAAGTTACGGTGGGCCAAGCGCAGGACTATCCGACTCGCATCGGTATTGCCCGGTGGGCCACAGTCACTAAGATCGGCGACGTTTGGCGACTGTCGAGACTGCAAAACGTTTCGCCGCAATAATTCTGTGACCGTCAAAGGTAGACGGTCACGATCAACGACGATGGGGATGTGAAGCAAGTGGTGAAATCACCGATGGTGATTGTGGGGGCAGGTCTCGGTGGCATACGGCTGGCCGAGAACCTCCGCAACGGCGGATACGAGGGTGAACTGATGCTGCTCGGGGCCGAGCAGCATCCGCCCTACGACCGTCCGCCGCTGTCGAAGACGGTTCTCACCGGCGACGACGAACGCGTCGACCTCAAGCCCGCCGACTACTTCACCGAAGCCGACATCGACCTGCAGATGGGGGCGCGCGTTGTCGCTGTCGACCCCTCCGCACATGTGGTCAGCGTTGAGCGTGACGGTGTCACCGAAAAGTTGGAGTACGGGACCCTGGTCCTCGCCACCGGCCTCGTCGCCCGTCAATTCCCGGGCACCGACGGCGTCTCCGGGGTCCACGTGATCCGCACCATCGAGGACTCCCTCGCCCTGCGCGCTGACGTCGCGGCCGCCAAGAACGCTGTGGTGATCGGTGCTGGCTTTATCGGCTGCGAGGTGTCCGCGAGCCTGCACAAACTGGGCGTTAACGTCACCCTGGTGGAGCCGACACCGGCGCCGCTGTCCGGGCCGCTCGGTGCCGAGATCGGGGCCATGGTGACGCGTCTGCACGAGGAAGCCGGTGTTGACCTGCGCGTCGATGTCGGTGTCGACGAGATCCTGACCGACGGCGGTCGTGCCGTGGGCGTTGCCCTGTCGGACGGCAGTCGCGTCGATGCCGACGTGATTGTGGTCGGAATCGGCGGATACCCCGACGTCGACTACCTGCAAGGGTCGGGCATTGAGATCGCCGATCGCTCCGACGGCGGCGGCGTCGCCTGCAATGCTGTCGGTCGCACTAGCGATCCCGATGTTTATGCGCTCGGCGATTGCGCAAACTGGCGCGACGTGGACGGTCACCCGCATCGCGTCGAGCATTGGACGCACACCGTCGATCACGCTGCGCTGGTGGCCGCGCACCTGCTCGGCCACGAGATTCCGCACCAGCCGGTGCCCTACTTCTGGTCGGATCAGTACGGGCTCAAGTTTCAGATGCTCGGTTCGCCGCGCTCAGATGACGAGGTTCACGTCGTCGACGACGATGGCCGCAAGTTTCTCGCGTACTACAGTCGCGAGGGTCTGCTGACCGGTGTGGTTGGGGCTGGCCGGGTCGGCAAGCTGATGAAGGCGCGGCAATTCCTGGTGACGCCGACTCCTGTCTCGACGCTGCTCGACGCGTGATTGCGTCCTGAATCTGCGCGGTCCTGTCGGACGATTGGGTGATACGTTTTTGCGCCAATGACCTGGGGAAAGTCTGCTCTCTGCTGGGCGTTCACGTGACCCGCGTCAACTTTGGGTCGAATCCGGCGCTGCATCGCACTCCGGGGTTGGACATCCCTCGGTGACGCCCTGCATGGTTGGGTCCATGGAATCGGGTGCTAGTGCGGCGGGGGCGGCAATCTGCACCTAGTTCGCTACTCGAGCGTCCGGGAACCTCCCTCCTGGGCGCAGCAGCCACTAGACAGTACAGATCGAATGGAGCATGACCCCATGTCCAAGACCACCTTGCGGACCCGCGCCATCAGCATTGCTGCGGCCGCCGCCATCGCCGGCGGCGGACTCGCCGTCGTCCCGAGCATTACAGCTGGTAACGCTTCGGCGGCTCCGTGCATATCGGAGTCGACGAATCAGGTCAGCGATGCAGTTATTCCGCGTATCAAGTACAACTTCGCGAAGTCGACTGCGAAGTCTGTGGGACAGGGTACGTCGGTGACCTACCAAGTATCGCTAAGCACCACCGGTGCCGGAAATCCGTACGTTCAAAGTGTCTGGGACAGCCCTTCTTCAAGGCTCGATGGGGTGAAGCCCACCGTCAAAGTGAAGGCCTTCACCCTCATCGGCGGAATCCTCGGTGGCGGCGGTGTCCTTGGCAACCTCCTCGAGGAGAAGTCGGTTGACCCAGCGGGCGTAGTTAAGGAAACCGATGGCTGGAGAATCTCCCACACAGGCTGGTCGGTCTATTCGGGACAGGCCTACGTCGCCGAGTTCACATACGCGCTTCCAAAGAACCTCGCTCCGGGTGCTCAGATTGTCAGCGGTGGCGCTACGTTTAGGGGAACCCCCGACTGGTCGATCAGCACACTTCGGATGCCGAAAATGACCGCCTGCACCACCGTCCGCGCTCCTAACGCTGGTGAAGCAGCCCTCGGCAGCCTCGACAAGAACGGCCTCGGCTCCGCTGAGGGCCAGCTCTCGAGCACCGGCTCGCTCTCCGACGTGCTTCCGGGCATCATCGGCGGCGTCATCGGCGGCCAAGGCGAAGAAAAGAAGTAAGAAACCAGCCTTACAGGCGCGGCTCGGTCTGTCACTCACGTGAC
>NZ_JBARYI010000076.1:0-4404 GCF_049647785.1 Gordonia sp. (in: high G+C Gram-positive bacteria) | reverse complement strand
GTACTGCCGTAGCCGACGAGCGACATGCACCTGCCAGGTCAGCTCAGGTGATGGACTTCTTGCAGCCCGTAAACCGGCGTCTCGATACCTTCACAACGCGCCTTAAGCTGCAGCGCCAGGTATAGCGAGTAGTGACGCGACTGGTGGAGGTTGCCACCGTGGAACCAAAGCCCCGGCTGTTGGGTTGGCTTCCACATATTGCGCTGCTCGCCCTCCCACGGACCCGGATCTTTGGTGGTGTCCGAACCCAAGCCCCATACTTTGCCGACCCGGTCAGCCACTTCTTGACCCATCAGGTCCGCTGCCCAGCCGTTCATTGAGCCATAGCCCGTGGCGTACACGACGACGTCAGCTGGCAGTTCGGTGCCGTCGTCGAGCACCACCGACGTCTCCGTCAGATGGTCCACTCCCCCCTTCGCCAACTTGATGGTTCCGTTCGCGACCAGCTCACATGCGCCGACGTCAATGTAATAGCCCGAGCCTCGGCGCAGGTACTTCATGAACAGGCCCGACTCGTCGTCACCAAAGTCGAGGTCAAATCCGGCGTCCTCAAGGCGCTGGTAGTACTCCTTGTCGCGAGCACGGATCTCGTCGTACAGGGGAATCTGGAACTGGTGCATGATCTTGTACGGCAACGACGCGAAGGTCATATCGGCCTTCTTCGTGGTCATCCCGTCGGCCACCGCCTGCTCGCTGTACAGCGCGCCCAGACCGATCTCCATCAGCGACTGCGACCGCACAATGTGCGTCGAGGACCGCTGCACCATGGTGGTGTCGATGCCCGATTCGACGAGCGCCTTGCAAATGTCGTGCGCGGAGTTGTTGGCACCGATGACCACGACCTTCTTACCGACAAAGCCGTCCGGACCCGGATGCTGACTGGAGTGGTGCTGTTCACCGGCGAACACGTCTTGCCCGGTGAACTCGGGAACATTGGCCTTGCCCGACATGCCGGTGGCCAGCACCAGCTGTGTTGGGTACAGCGTCATGGGCTCGCCGTCTCGGACTACCTCGACCGTCCACCGTCCAGCCGCTTCGTCGTAGGTGGCGGACTGGCATTCGGTGCGACTCCAATAGGGCACCTCCATCACCTTGGTATAGAACTCCAGCCAGTCACCGACCTTGTCTTTCGGAGCAAAAACCGGCCAGTTCGACGGGAACGGCAGGTACGGCAGATGGTCGTACCAGACGGGATCGTGCAGGCAGAGGGTCTTGTACCGACCGCGCCACTGGTCACCGGGGCGGTCGTGCTTGTCGACGACGATCGACGGAACACCGAGCTGCCGAAGTCGTGCACCGAGGGCGATGCCACCTTGCCCGCCGCCGATCACCAGCACATAGGGCTGGACAGTCCGACCAAGTTCCGCCTCTTCCGCTTCACGCTTTTCCGCCCACGACCGTCGGTCGGGGTCGCTGCCGTGAACCGCGCCGAGTGGCCTCGAGAATCCCTGCGGCTCCTCGTGGTCGGAAAGCTCCTGCAGCGTGGTGAGCAGCGTCCACGCTCGGTCAACACCATCGTCGTCGGTGCGAACGCGGACCAGTCCGTCACCGCGACCGACGGCCGTCGCGAACGCTATGAACGCGGCGGCCACACCGTCATCCTCGGTGGCGTCCCCGGTGCGGGCAAACCCATTCGCAGCCGTCTCCCGCTGCCGAGCAGCGAGCATGTCGATGATTTCCGCTCGCCCTTCGACGGTCTTGAGGTTCCACGTGAAGGCGACGAGGTCGCGCCAGTACGAGTCGGCGACAAACAGGTCCGCGACCGCGCTCGGGTCGCCAGAGGCCAACGCCGTGTTGAACCTTTCGAGCCAGGCGTCGACCCGATCGTTCGGGGTCTGTTCGCACACCGAGGCCGGACGATCAATTGTCTGCGTCATGGGAGTGTCCTTTCACTGCCGCGTCTTATTCATGTGACTCACAGCACACTCGCCATTGACTGTGACGACAAGGGTTGCAGAGGGTTGCAGTCCGCTTGACCCGTAGCGATATCCACGCGAGGCTAAGACTGGATGTGATGCAGCGCACGATTGGAGGTGACGTGGATGAGTCAAGCAGGGCTACCGACTTCCCCGGAGCCGGCGCTGTCGAGCGGCGACGATCCCCGCGAGTTCGCGGCGGTGCTGCATGCCATGTACGACGCCGCAAGGTCAGGCGGGCAACTGCCTGCGCGTCCGCGCTCGGTCATCGGTGAGTCATGGGAGCGGGCGACCGATGCTGGCGTCGACCCCGAGCATGGTCGCCCCGTCGTTCCTCTCGAGATATCGACCGTCGAGCAGCGTCGCGTTGAATCGGGGCTCGAAAGCATCCTCGAATCGGTCACCGGCGGCCTCGACATCCTCCTCTCCGGAGGAGAAAACCTCTTGGTCATCGCCGACGCAACCGGTCACGTCCTGTGGCGGTCCGGCGGTCCGTCAGCACTTCGTCGCGCTGACAGACTCGGCTTCAGCGAGGGCGCTTCGTGGTCGGAGAAAGCCGTCGGAACCAATGCGATCGGAACGGCGCTCGCGACCCGACAGGCCGTTCAAATCTTTTCCGCCGAACACTTCGTCCGCACACACCACTCTTGGACTTGTACCGGCGCGCCGATCCGCGATCCTCAATCCGGAGACGTGCTGGGTGTGGTTGACGTGAGTGGGCCAGCCTCGTCAATCCACCCAACTACCCTGGCGCTCGTCGACTCTGTCGCGCGGCTCGCCCAATCCCAACTTCGCGACGCGCACCGCATGCACCTTGATGTTCTCCGTAGCGTCGCCGCACCCATCTTGGCCCGGGTCGGCGCCCCCGCCGTTGCTGTCGACCCGCACGGCTGGGTTGCGGCCATCGACCGCCTTGCCCCTCGGCCGCGGATCGCATTGCCACGATCTCTTCGTGCAGGACAGCAAGACATTTCCGGAATTGGACTCTGCGATGTGGAACCGCTGCCCGGCGGGTGGCTACTCCGCCCAATCGAGGCTGGTACCTCCTCGACCGGCGTCACGGTCCGCATCTCTCGTGAGCAAGACGGGCCGTCGACCGTCCAGGTTGATTCGATGCGCGGTTCGTGGGTCGTAACTCCATCACCCCGGCATTTGCAGATCATCGAGTTGCTAGCCGCCCACCCGGATGGCCTCACGGCGGCGCAATTGTCGGCACACCTCTTTGGCGACCCCGCGCGCTCGGTCACCGTGCGGGCGGAAGTGTCGCGGCTGCGGAAACAATTCGGCAGCCTGATCGCGACAGGACCGTATCGTTTCAGTTCGAGTGTCACCGTAGTGTCGTAACATTGCGTGCCCGCCGCCACAGCGCCGCGACCGTCACGATCTGACCTCAGATACGAGGGGCGTTTGGTGCTGAGATGAGTCGTCGGCGATAGCCTGTAACAGGAAACGGCCTATATCTTAAAAGGAGTCGCATGTTCGTCGTCGCGCAGATCAGCGATCTCCATTTCGATGGCAGCACCGAACACCGCAAACGGGTGGAAGCGGTGATGGATTACCTCAATGGTCGCTGCGGTGGGCCGCGCAATATCGATGCCCTCCTGGTCACCGGCGATTTGGCCGACGAAGGCCTTCCCGAGGAGTACCGCGAAGCGGTTGAGACCCTGTCCACCGAGATCCCCACCCTCGTGACGCTTGGCAACCACGACAGTCGATCCGCCTACACTTCGGTAATCCAGGGGGCCGAGTGCAGCGAGCCGGTGAACTCGGCACTGCGCTTATCCGGACTGCTGGTGCTGGCGCTCGACTCTTCGATCCCCGGCCGCTCCGATGGTTACCTGTCGCGGCCGACTCTCGACTGGGCACGCACCCAAATTGCTGAAGCTGGACTCGACACCGACGTTCTCATTTCGTTCCACCATCCCGCCGTCGCCGTCGGCATCCCGTTCATTGACGACCGCAGGCAACTCGATCCCGAGCTGCTCGCCGAGTTCATCGGTGAGCACCCGAACATCGTCGGTTGCGTCACCGGTCATGCCCACACACCTGCGGTCACCATGTTTGCTGGCCGCCCGCACGCGGTCGTTGGCGGTGTTGCGTCAACTTTGAGCCTCCCATTCGAAGGCACCGAGATCGTCAACCCGGTTCAGCGCCCAAACGTCGCCTTCCACCTCATCGACGACGATCATCGCCTGACCACCCACTTCAGGAGCGTCCCGCACTAGGCTGCCCACCTCAGCGTTAGGACTTAAGCCGCCACTTCCGGCCGGGTTCGATGGTTCGTTACTCGGCGAGCCGTGCGGCAGTCGTTGTTGGCTTGGTGCGGGACTTTGCGCGCCGAGGGCTATTCGCGGCGTGTCTGCTTGTTCGGCGTGTCGTCGGGGCATGGTCAGAACGGCGGAGTGCCTTCCTGTGGCGACGTCCGGGCTGCCTCCTGCTCGCGGATGCGGCGGTTCGCTGCCCGGCGGGCCATGCGGTAAGCGTGCTT
>NZ_JBARYI010000075.1:0-42722 GCF_049647785.1 Gordonia sp. (in: high G+C Gram-positive bacteria) | reverse complement strand
ATGTCAGACGTAGTGCGGGAATCGACGCATCATGCGAGAACGGTGGGGCGAGCTAGCGGGACCGCAAGAACTGCAAGACTTCCGGGGTCACCGGGTCGACGATGTCGTCGAACTCGTCGTGTTTGCTGACCCACCGCGCCACCAGCGGGCACACAGGTACCACTCGCTGGCCAGCCGTGCGGGTGTCCGCCAGCGCCTGGCTCACCAGGATTGAACTGAGTCCGCGCCCCGAGAAGCGCTCGTCAAGTTCGGTATGCGGAAAGATCCGTTGCGGACCTTTGTCGACAAACTCGGTGAAGCCCGCGAGCTCCCCGTTCACGAGAATGTCGTACCGACCCTGCTCGTCATTACGCACAACCTCGGTGCGTTCTGTTGCTTCCGTGGATGCTGAATCAGTCATTGGTTGAGGGCCTCTTTCGTGGCTTAAGTCGGGTATTTGGCAGCGGCGGCGCGGGAATCCACTCGTCCGATTCCCAGCCTCCAACAACTCCGAAACGCTCGGACCGCATTTGCCATTCCTCTCGGAAGCGGACTATCTCGTCATGGTCGCGGCCGATGAAATTCCACCACATGACGATGTCTTCTTCGAACGGTTCACCGCCGAGCAGAATCACTCGCGCAAGCGCTCCGGTCGGATTGACCAACTCCAACTTTGACGCCCCCGGGCCGACGTAGCCGAGCGAACTACGTTGGAGTTCAACGCCGTTCACCGAAAGTGCTGGAGTATCGAGCAAAGCCCCATGCTCGAAACTCGGGTCGACGTCGAGCACGACGCGAGCATTCGGCTCAATTAGAACTTCGGCGCCGAGCAGCGGCGTCGCCGTGACGATGTCAGCGGCAGATCCGGCGAGTTCACCGACAAACACTTTGATCAAGCCGGTTGCCTGACCTGACGGGTCGGTCAATTTGACGGCCTCTGGTACATAATGCTGAAAGCCGTTGTCGCCGTGCCGAGCGTGGTCGGGCAAAGCTAGCCACAACTGCACGCCGTGTAGAACATCGGCCTGCGGGGTCGATACTTCCGAATGGCTAATGCCAGCCCCCGCCGACATCAAGTTCATTTCACCCGGCAGCACCATCTCGTGTACGCCGCCACTGTCGATATGTTCAATTTCGCCTTCGAAGAGCCAACTAACCGTGGCGAGACCGGTGTGCGGATGCGGAAGCACCCGCATACCCCCGGACTCGGCGACGGGTTCTGGCCCGTAGTGATCGGCAAAGCACCAGGCTCCGATCATTGAACGATTTCGTGTTGGCAGGGTGCGTCGCACCATCATCGCGCGAAGACCACCGAGTGGCACCTCCCGCGACTCGATCACCTCCACTCCCGAAGTCGGTTCACCTACGCACGCCACTTCGACGGGTGTGGCTTCCATATTGCTCATCGAACTATCCCTCCAACCGAAATCTCAGCGCTGCGATCAAGTCGTCGAGCGCTGTCTCGATCCCTTCGACCCGCTGTGCGGTATCAAGGGCCTGTAGAACACTTTGCCGATCCGCTGGCCCCAACGGCAGGTCCGACGCGGCTCGATAAGAATCAGCTACCGGATCGCCGTCGCCGTAGGCCACTGGCATTCCCAACTGGGACGCAATCCACCGCAACTGCGGATCCTGTCGGCCGCCCTGCCCGCACAGCAGTTGTAGTTGGGCGCGTTTGGCGAGCAGTTCCGCCCAGTCCACGTCGGGCACCGGTTCGTCCGGAAAGTCGACCACTTGAGCGCGCGGGTACGGATCGTCCGGGAGCCAGTCGTCGACCCGGATTCGGGAGACCCCGTGGCAGGTCAGCGAGAACCGCCCAGGCCCCAATTGGGCGATGCGATCGACCTGAGCGACGGTCCCGACCATGGCCCGATCGTCCCCACCACCAACTTCAGATCCGCGTTCGATCAGCACCACACCGAACTGACCGCCATTTGCATCGACAGCGGAAATCATTGCCGCATAACGGGGTTCAAAAATCTTCAGGGGTAGTTCCTCCCCGGGCAACAGCACGCTGCCCAGCGGAAACATCGGCATCTCCCTCATACGAGCACCCTACCCGCGGCCCCTTTCACACACCCTGCTTCAAAGGTCACCGCAGTAAGCTGGTTCGACGACCGCTAGTCGGCGTCGCTCACCATCCAGCGAATGCCGAACTTGTCGACCAACATGCCAAAACGGTGGCCCCACGGCGCTTTCACAAACGGAACTTCGACGGTGCCGCCGACCGACAGGCCATCCCACCACTGCTGGTTCACATCAGCATCGGCATTGCTGATCGAGATTGCGATCTGGCGGGATACCGATTCGGCGGTGTCCTCCGGTGAATCCGCCGCCATCAGCACCATGTTGTCGGAGGTCGTCAAAGTGGCGTGCATTACGCGGTCAGCCGATTCCGGTGGCGTCCCCGGAACAT
The DNA here is from genome assembly GCF_049647785.1 of Gordonia sp. (in: high G+C Gram-positive bacteria). Taxonomy (GTDB): domain Bacteria; phylum Actinomycetota; class Actinomycetes; order Mycobacteriales; family Mycobacteriaceae; genus Gordonia. The sequence continues at coordinate 40,327 of NZ_JBARYI010000075.1, read as the reverse complement.
CAGCGTAGGTACGCATTTCAATGTCTCCGCCAAAGATGTCTCGGTAGAACTCAAGGGCCGGGCGAGCCGTATTGCTGAGCATGAGGTACGGGTTCAATTGCGCTGACATTACTGACCTTTCGTCGATGGCTGGGCCTACAGATGGCCGTTCCTATCCGCGGTACCGTCACCACGGTACGACGGTGATGCTCGCGGCGCGGTAGATCTACTGTTCGATTAATAGCGTGGCGGTGCCAAGTCCCGGCTCGCGCACCGTACACACCTTGGTTCCGGGCTTTCGTCCCGTCCGCACGTCGCTGACCGCGAGTCCGGCCGCCACCAGACGTTGCTGTTCCGCCTCGATATCATCGCTCCGCCACGCCAACCCCATGACGCCGATGCCGTCGGAGGGCTCGGTCGTTCCCGCGACCACTTCGATAACCGCCGATCTGGTTCGGAAAAACAACTGCGCAACGCCCTTCCCCAAATCCTTCACGAGCCGCAAATTGATCCCCAACCGCCCGCCGAAAAGCGCTATCGCCGAATCCGCGTTGCCGACAGTCAAAACGATGTGATCGATCATCCGCGTACCGACCGCGACCCCGGCCAGTTCGGCGATCCGCAGCGGCGGGACGTCAACGAGAGTGCCATTGGCGCCAAGCGTCATGCCCCGCTTTTGCAGAAGGGTTTGACTCGCCGCAAGGTCCGCGACACCAAGGTCGATCGTCAGCGGCGCGGCGGCGTCGAGCAGACTGATCGACCCATTCGTGGCCAACCAGTGCTGACCTGCTGCCTGCCCCAGGAGAAGGTCGTACATTGTGGCGGCCTCGGTGCGGTCTGCGACCGGCAAGCTGATGTGAAGGTCGGAGATGGAGAGCGGATCGTGAATCTGAGTCACATTCGTGGTCACAGCACCATCGTGGCACAAGTGTTACCGACGGGTAAGAAGTCGCGGTAGCATCGCGGCTGTGACTCAGGAATCCGCACAGACCGCAGCCCCCGAATATCGCACGCGCGTCTACAAGGCATTTGAAGTGACCGTCGCCGACTATGTCGCCGAGGTGACGCTGATTGGCCCCAGCAAGGGAAATGCTCAGGGCCCCGATTTTTGGAGCGAAGCAGCACCGCTGTTTAACGGCCTGGACTCCGATCCCGAAGTCCGTGCCGTGGTGCTCACCGGTTCCGGAAAAAACTTCACGTTTGGCCTAGACCTCCCCGCCATGATGGGCGACTTCGCGAAGGTCTTGGCACCGGATGCCAAGGCTGGAGCTCGTACGGAGTTCCACAACATGATCAAGCACATGCAGGCTGGTATCAACGCGGTCGCCGACTGCCGCAAGCCGGTCATCGCGGCGATTGCTGGCTGGTGCATTGGCGGCGGCGTCGACTTGATCTCGGCCGCAGACATTCGCGTGGCCAGCGCCGATGCGAAGTTCAGCGTCCGCGAAGTGAAGGTCGCGATCGTCGCCGACATGGGTTCTCTTGCCCGGCTGCCGCTGATCATCGGCGACGGTCACACCCGTGATCTGGCCTTGACGGGCAAGGACATCGACGCCCGTCGCGCCGAGAAGATTGGCCTGGTCAACGACGTGTACGAGGACAAGGATGCGACGGTGGCCGCTGCCAGGGAGATTGCCGCAGAGATCGCAGGCAACGCCCCCCTCGTGGTGCAGGGGGTAATGGACGTGCTCGATCACAGTCGCAGCGCCCGCGTCGATGACAGCCTGCGCTACGTCGCCGCCTGGAACGCTGCCTTCCTGCCCAGCAACGACCTCACCGAGGCCGTCACCGCTGTCTTCGAGAAGCGCGACCCCAACTTCAAGGGCGAGTAGCCCGCTCCGCTCCTGCTGTTCCCGCATGATGCGTTGATTCCCGCACTACGTCTGACGTAGTGCGGGAATCAACGCATCATGCGAGAACGGAGCGCGGCGAGAACGGAGCAAGCGGCGCGGGGGCTAGGCCGCGGGAACGGGGGCCAAGCGGAACAGCGGAATCACTCGGTCGGTGCGCTCCTCATACATCGTGAAGTTGGGCCACACACTCAGCAACTGATCCCACGCCCGGGAGCGGTCGGTACCGTCGAGCTCCGTGGCCACCATCCGCGAGGTGACGCCATGGTAGGAGACGTCGAACGAGTCCACCGCGCGGATGTTAAATACCCACGCCGGGGTTTTGGGCCCCCCAAAAAATGATCCAGCGACCAACCAGCCGTCACCGTCCGGCGCAGTCAGCATCGTCGTCGAATGCAACACCCCGCTCTTGCGGCCCGGCACCGTGATCGTGATGCCAGGAAGCCCGGCAATCCGCAACAGGTCGACGTTCTTGTTCGACAGTCGCTGCACCACGTTGTCGACCTTCACGATCCACGGCAAGTACTTCGGTAGCCAAGTCAGCGACCCGATCAAGATCGCCAATTTAGTGATGATGCCGTGGAGATACCGAATGGGTGCCTGGTCTGTCAGCTTCTGCGCCATCCGCGTCAGCCGAGGCTCTGGGTGAGAGTTTCCGCGAGCAGCTTGGCCACCTCAGCGGGGTCTTCGAGGTCGCCGCCCTCAGCAAGGACGGCCGCCGCGTAGACGAGTTTGGCCGTCGACTCCAGGTCCGTGTGGTCGTCGGCGGTGCCAAACTTTCCGGCCAGCGCCGAAACCAACGCGTTGTCCGGGTTCAGTTCCAGGATTCGCTTCGATCGGGGCACCTCTTGGCCCGATGCCCGATATAGCTTCTCAAGTTGCGGAGTCATCGAGAAGTCATCACCGACCAGGCACGCTGCCGACTCGGTGAGACGATTCGTCAACCGAACCTCGGTCACTTCGTCGGTGAGGGTCTCGCCCATCCACGACAGCAGCGGCGCGAACTCTTCCTCGCGCTTGGACTTTGTTTCGTCGTCGGCCTCGTCGTCGGCACCGTCGAGGTCGACGACCCCCTTGGCGACCGACACAAACTTTTTGCCGTCGAAGTCCGGAATGGCCGACACCCACACTTCATCGACCGGGTCCGACAACAGCAGCACTTCAATACCCTTGGCGCGGAACGCTTCCAGGTGCGGCGATCGCTCAATCTGGGTGCGGGATTCGCCCGTCATGTAGTAAATGACGTCCTGCTCGGGCTTCATGCGGGTCACGTAGTCGGCCAAGCGAGTCGGCTCGGTCTCATTCTGGGTGGAGGCGAACACCGACGCCTTAAGGATGGCCTGCGCGTTGTCCTGATCGTTGATCAAGCCTTCCTTGAAGACGCGCCCGAAGTTGGCCCAGAAGGTCTGGTAGTCCTCGGGACGCTGCGCCTGGATCTCCTGCACGGCCGCGATGACCTTCTTGACGAGGCGACGGCGGATCGCCCGGATCTGCCGGTCCTGCTGCAGGATCTCGCGTGACACATTCAGCGACAGGTCTGCTGCGTCGACGACACCTTGCACAAACCTCAGGTAGACGGGCATCAGTTCGGCGGCGTCGTCCATGATGAACACGCGCTTAACGTAAAGGTGAATGCCCGTCGACTGCTCGGGCATAAACAGGTCGAACGGTGCTTGCGTCGGGATAAACAACAGTGCCTGGTATTCGAAGGTGCCTTCGGCGTGCACCGAAATCGTCTCGAGTGGTTCATCCCAGGCGTGCGAAACGTGGCGATAGAACTCGGCGTACTCCTCCTTCGAGACCTCGCTCGGGTTCTTCGCCCACAATGCCTTCTGCGAGTTAAGGGTTTCGTCGACCTCTTCGACGGTCGGTTCAGCGTCGCCTTCGCCAGGAACTTGCTTGGTCACCTGCATGCGGATCGGCCACGAAATAAAGTCCGAGTACTTCTTCACGAGGCCGCGCAGCACCATCTGGTTCGCATAGTCGTGAACGGCATTCTCTTCGTCCACCGGCTTCAGGTGCAAAGTGATCGACGTGCCTTGCGGCGCGTCAGCAACCTCGTCGAGGGTGTAGGTTCCGTCGCCGGTCGACTCCCAGCGTGTACCGACAGTTTCGCCCGCCTTGCGGGTGAGAAGCTCAACGCGATCGGCAACCATGAACACCGAGTAGAAACCGATACCGAACTGGCCGATCAGGTCGCTGGCGTCGGCGGCGTCGTTTTCGGCCAGCTTGCGCCGCAGTTCATCCGTACCCGACTTGGCGACGGTGCCGATCAGATCGATCACTTCGTCGCGAGTCATGCCGATTCCGTTGTCGGCGACTGTCAGCGTGCGCGCTTCACTATCGGGCGTGAGGCGAATGTGCAGGTCAGAGATATCGGCGTCGAGGTCTTTGTTCCGGAGGCCTTCCAGTCGCAGCTTGTCGACGGCGTCCGAAGAGTTCGAGATCAACTCGCGCAGGAAACTGTCCTTGTTCGAGTAGATCGAATGAACCATCAGGTCCAAAAGCTGACGTGCCTGGGCCTGAAACTCATACACCTGCGATGCCACAGAGAGACTCCTTGTCAAGAAACTGAATTCGCGCGGCTGAGTTTACCGTGAGCGCGGCGCGTAGGGTGAGGCTGTGTCAGGCATCGCTCGTGCACTATTTGTCCACGCCCACCCCGACGACGAATCGTTGTGGACCGGCGGCACCATTGCACGCCATGCTCGCCAAGGTGGTCACGTGTCGCTGGTGACGTGCACCTGGGTTCGCGGCACCGTGCGGCACAGTGAACTGTGCGATGCCGGGCGCGAATTAGGGCTCGCATCAGATCCCATCATGCTGGGCTACGCCGACAGTTTTGTTCCCGAGTCGGCACCGGGTGCGACGGCGTTCATTCTCGCGCCTTTCGACGAGCAGGTTGCCGCGCTGGTCGCTCACATTCGGGATCTCAAGCCCGACATCGTCGTCACCTACGACGCCTACGGGATGTACGGACACCCCGACCATATTCACGCTAACCGGCTGGCGTGCGCCGCAGCCGACGCGGCCTCTATTGCCCCCTACCACCCCAATCTGGGTGCGCCGTGGCAGGTCAAGTCGATGTATTTCATCACCATCCCCGAGTCGACGGTCGAAGCCTTGGCGCCGCACATGGAGTACGACACCCATCTGCCGGTTCGGGGCACTCCCGCCGACCGCATTGATGTGACGGTCGACGTGTCCGACTGCGTCGGCTGCAAAATTCGGGCAATCAGGTGTCACCAGACTGAACTGGAGCGAAGCCAGACGATGAAAGAATTCGCTGCGCTACCTTCGCCCGAGCAGCGACTCTTCCTGGGTTCCGAGGCGTACATGCGGCGAGATTTGGTGCCGGGCGGCGCCGACCTCGTCTAACGTCGCCCCTTTTCTGTCACATCGGCCCACCGGCCGCCGCCGGTCCCGTCACCGATCGTGTCGTTTGGTGACGGAAAGTCCGAATTGTGACAGAAAAGGGAAGTTAGTCGGGGAGGTATTCGGTAAGAGCGGCGCGGAGGCCGGAAGCGCGTGCGACGCGGCGTTGCACTGCGGCGCGCAAAGCTTCCGGAGTGCCGATGATGTTGACCTCGTTTTCGGCGCGGGTAATCGCGGTGTAAAGCAGTTCCCGCGTGAGAAGCTCTGCGTCCGGCGGCGGCAACACCACGGTCACGGTGCCAAACTGGCTGCCTTGACTGCGGTGAATTGTCATGGCGTACACCGGGACTGCCGCCGCCAACTGGCTGGGATGCAAGGTCTTAATGTCGTCGCCTCGCTCAAAGACGGCCGCCATGCCGCCGTCTTCGGTGGTGATGACAACGCCGGAGTCACCGTTGTAGACATCCTGGGTGCGGTCGTTTGCCGTCACCAACAGCGGCTCACCCGGATACCAACCACCGGCAGCCGCACCCGTGGTCGCTGCGCCCAGGTCGTCGCTGATCCATCCGATGACCTTCCGTGACCAGCCTGCGACACCGTAGGGACCGTCGCGATGTGCGCACAGCACGCGATGCCCGCGGAGCGCCTGCACTGCCGCCTTCGCATCTCCGGCCTCGGCACCGAGGCGCAGCGCACGCGCCCAGTCGACGGCATCGGCCCGAACCGCTTCGGCATCTTCTGGATCGATGAGCCGCACCGGATGGTCGGTCTTCGCACCGCGACCAACGAGTTCGAGCACGCGGTCGGCGTTGCCAGAATTGACCGCCTCGGCGATCTCGCCAATCCGGTCGCCGTAGCGGTGCCCGCGACGCAGCGTGATCACACCGCGGGCCAGCGCAGCCCGTTCTGCCTCATCAAAATCAGCCGACTCTAACGCTGCAGCCTGAACAAACGTCTCCGGCAGAGCACTGTGTTCACGCTCGGCCTGATCGCGGTCGACCAAGTCCGCAAGCACTGCGCCAGCCTCGACCGAAACCAATTGGTGCGGATCCCCCACCAGGATCAGTCGCGTATCGCTGCGCAGTGACTCCAGCAGCCGGCACATCATGGTGACGGGCAGCATCGAGGTCTCATCAACAACCACCACATCGAACGGCAACCTATTGCCGCTCCCCCGAACAAACGTCCCGTCTGGGCGTGAGCCCAACAGACGGTGAACGGTCACGGCCGACGGATCGGTCCGCAGAGATTGGTTGCTACGCCGATATTCACCGATCGACGTCTGCAGCTGCGCCGCCGCGCGCCCGGTGGGGGCACACAGGCCGATCCGTAAATCTCCGTCGAACAGCGATTCCATGACGGCCAGGATTCTTGCGACGGTGTACGTCTTACCCGTCCCCGGGCCACCCGCGAGGACTGTGGTCCACGACGTCGCCGCCACCGCAGCTGCCGCGCGCTGACGGTCGTAGCCGGCGGGATCGGTGGCACCGAATGCCGCGTCGAGTGCAGCTGTCAGTGTCGCGGCATCGGCGTTGGGACGCGACGTTGCGCGTTCGTCGAGGATCCGCCGAATGCTCTGCTCTTGCCGAAAGTACTTGCGCAAGTACAGGAGTGGTCCGTCGTCGGAGTACGCCAGAGCCAATGGCCGGAGCGGACCCGACGGGCACCCGGTCACCAAGTGCGACGCGCGCAGGTCGTTGACGACGGCTTCCGGAGTTGGCCACGGGAGCGGTGCGGCACCTTCGGCGTCGGCACCCGGCGACGGCAACTCGGCGAGGCTGCCGAGTTCCACGCAGGTCGAACCGCTGCGAACTGCTCGGACAGCCAGCGCCGCCGCGAGCAAGACATTCTCGCTCACGGGCGCGCCCGAGAGTTCAGCGATCCGCCGCGCCACGTGTACGTCAGCGGAGTTGAGGATGCCCGCATCGTTGAAAGGAGTCAGCAGGTCGGAGCCGAGGGCCACCTGCTGTGAGTGCGCCCGTGAAGACGAACTTCTGCCGCTAGCGGATTTGGCGACAGTCACTTTGCGCTCCCCTCGTCGCACCCGGCCAAGAGATCCGACATGGCTGTAACCAGGGAAGCCGGGAGGTTCCATTGGAAAACCCCGCAACCGTCGGGGGTCTTTGGCCCAGCCATACCGCGAACGAAGTGGTACTGCACCGGCCCAAGATGCACGGCCGGCTCATAATCGGCCACCCGCCATCGCAGATACCGGTGCAGCGCAACGGAATACAGCAGTGCCTGGAGCGGATAGTGCGCGGCCATCATTTCCGCAGCCATCGCTTCGGTGTTGAAATCGGTGACGGCGAGTTCGCCCGGTCGGAGCCGGTTGGTCTTGTAGTCGACCACCATGAAACGGCCCTGCGGCGTGCGCAGCACCGAGTCAATGCTGCCGGTGAGGAAGCCGCTGAATCGGTCCGACGACACTGTCCGGACCTGATCCGCGTAGGTCGCAAGGGGATCACCCGGCAGCAGATGCCGGGCCAGCAGGTCCCCGACAGCAGCCAGCCCAAATCCACCTGAGGCCGCCGATAGTGGCAGTTCAAAATCCATTTCCGCGAGACGATTGCCGGGCTTCACACTCCACAGATCCCAGGCTGGACCGTCCATCCCGTTCAGCGGTGTCGTCAACACTCCAATCAGGGCGCGCGCCAGCACATCGACGTCGATGTCGACACCGCGCGCGATGGCCCCCTGGCGGCACATCTGGTGAACGTGCGCTTCCAGATCGGTCGATGACGTGTCGACGTGCTCCAGCACCTCGTGCACCAGGGTGCCAAATCCGGCACCGAACGGCAGGCCATTCATCGGCGACGGCATGCCAGCAATTTCCGTGGGCGACGCCGTCTCCACGCCGGGGCCCGCTGCTCCGATGTCGTCGGGTTCGTCGGGTCGTAGAACGTCTTCCGGTTCGCTGCCTGAGAGCACCATCGACGGCGGTGTCGGCGCCTGCGCATGCATCGCTGCATGCGCGTCGGCGACGATTGCCGAATACGACGTGCGACGCCAATGCTGATCGATACGCCGAGAGAAGATCGCGACGTCCAACTCCGGTGCGGCGTCCGGCAGCGACGACGGCAGCCATTCGCAGCGCGCTTCGCGACCCGCAGGTTCAACGACAATCGACTCGCCATAGGTAGCCAAGTCGCGGAGCACCGCTACCGAATCGTGGTCAGACTCAGGGATCGGCACCGTCTCAGGAATCGGCGTGACGACTCCCGCGCGGGCACTGATTCGACGATCGGCGGCAGTGAACAGGAGGCGATGCAGAGCCCCGCGCGCAGTCGTCGTACTCGGGGCCCACCACAGAACCACCTGACTGCGGGCCCGAGTCGCCGCCACATATAGCAGTCGGAGGTCTTCGCCCGCACTTTCGGCGCGTGCTTGCCGGTCGCGGCGCGCATAGCCGCGGGCTTTCTTGCCACCGACATCGAGGAAGCGCTGATCGCCATCGTGGAACAGGAACGTCGCCGGGTTGGGGTGGCTCACGCCGTCCCAACCGAACGGCACGTACACGATGGGGAACTCGAGTCCTTTTGACGCATGGACGGTCATGATCTGCACCGCTTCGGTGTCCCGATCCAAACGTCGGGTGGCGTCGCGTTGCTGCCCCCACGAGGCACCGTCGTCGATCTGGTTGCCGAGCCAATCCACCAGCGACGCCAAGCCTGCCGCATTCTCAGCGGTGTGCCGGTTGCACAGTTCGGATAGCTGCAGGATGTCCGTCAGCAGTCGTTCACCGTCCGCCATCTCGAGAAGCCTTGCTGCCGTGGAGAACTCGGAAAAAAGGCGAGCTGACATTGCGGCAAACCCGCCGTCGTCGAAGACTCGTCCGAGTTCGGCGAACTGCCCGGCGAGAGTGCCGACGCCCGTCTCGCCCTGATGTTCCAACGTTTGTGCCGACAGTCCAACGATCGGGGTCAGCGCGGCGAGACGCACGCGCGGCTGACGCGACGGGCTTTCGATTGCCGTCAGCACATACCACCAGAATCGTGCGGCGGGCGTGGCGAAGATCGATGTTCCGGATGTCACGACCGAGGCGACTCCGCGGTCTGCCAGCGCCCGTTGGAGTGGTGCAATAGTCCGGTTGGCGCGCAGCAGAACCGCAATATCACCGGGTTTTACAGGTCTGGTTTCGCCGTCGTCGAGGGTGACTGTGGTGCTGGCGAGGACTCCCGCGATGTCGTTGGCGACATCCTCGGTCACGAAGTCGCGTACTTGGCGCACCAGTGGGGTCGTACCGTCCTGCGTCTTCTGGCTGAAGTCGCGTTTCGTGAAGGCGCGAATGCGGACTGCCGGCGCACCACGCAGTCGCGAACCGGGCCGGTTGGCGGTGACCGGGCGGTACGCGATCTGCGGATTGCCCAGGGTCGCGGCGTCGAACAGCACGCCGACACCGTCGACGACCGCTTGGTCCGAGCGCCAGTTCACGGTGAGACGACGCTGCTCCCCCGCTGTCTGAACCGCGTTGAGATAGCTCAGGACCTCCGCGCCGCGAAAGGCGTAGATCGATTGTTTGGGGTCGCCTACCAACACCAGAGGTAAGTGGCCATCAAAACACCGACGAACGATCGCCCACTGCTGGGGGTCGGTGTCTTGAAACTCATCGATGAGGACCACGTCGTACTGCAGCCGGATCCGGCGGCAGGCCTCGTCGCCGATGAGGTCGTCGGTTACGATCTCGTACAGCGATTGCTGCAGGTCATCGTAGGTGCGGACGCGTGCGAGCCGCTTCCGCAATGCGGTGTGTTTGCGGGCTTGCTCCGCGATCCACACGCGAACGTCGGAATCGTCGCTGCGTTCGTCATCGCGTACGGGTGCCAGGAGGGCAGCCGGGTCGCGGACCGCCTTGATCGCGATTTCCTCAGCATCGGCGAAGTCGGGCGCCGAATCGGGATCGCCAGCGAACCGCGCCAGGTACGCATCACGGGCGAGCTCGGCAACCATCTCGTCGACATTTTCTAGGATTGGAAACTGCTGCTGGCGTCCCCCGAGGAAGCCCAGCGCGGCGAGCATTCGATTACAGAAAGTGTGTGTCGTCGCCATGGTTGCCGCGTCGAAATCGGAGAGGGCATCGGCGAGTCTGTCACGGCGAACTTGTACCTCCGCGTCATCAACTTCAGCGAGAAACGCCACCAATGTGTCCGACGACTGCCGAGCACTCACCGGATCGGCGAGATCCGCAACGCATTGGGTGAGGCGCGAGTGGGTTCGGTCGCGAAGTTCGGCCGACGCGGCGTTGGAGAATGTCGCCATCAGCAGGTTTGAGATGGGCACGCCCTCGGCTAGGTAGCGCACAGCCAGCGCGACCATCGCATAGGTTTTGCCGGTGCCCGCACTCGCCTCCAGCACCAGGGTGTCCTGAGGCAGCGGTGCGGTCAGGTCGAAGGCGGCAGCATGATCGGTGCCGGTGGCGGTCATCGATCCTCCTCGTGCGAGCGCAGCGGTCCGAACAGGATGGTGGCGAGCCTCACGTACATGTTCGTCGTCTCGTCGCCGGGCAGCGTGTCCGCTACTTCCGCCAACTGGGTGAGGTTCGGGACGGCGTTAATGAGCACGTCAAAGCCCACGTCCGCGTCCGGGTCGCCGTGAAACACCAGTCCCGCATACCGGTTGGCGTCCGAATACGACTTGTCGTAGGTAAACCGGGCACGCCGCAAGGCTTTGAAGTCCGAATCGGTCCGCAGAAATTCCGAGGCAGCGGCTTCCGCGGCGTCAAGAGTGAGGCCGATCGGTGCCGAAAGCCCTACGTCGCGAATCGTGACGAGCGCGGTCAGGATGTCGGCGGCATTGTCTGGCGCTCGCAGGCGGCTCACTTTGGCCGACGGGTAGCGGCCCGATGCGCTACCGATGATGATCGCCTCGGACGCCGGGTTGTCCGAGCCCGCCGCCATGGCCAGGAGTCGAATCCACGCCGCCAGTCGATGCTTTGGCGCCAATCGTGAATAGCTGACCGGAACCAGTCGCCGGGAAAACACATCCCCTACCGTGCCGTACAGTCTGCGGCCCTCGGGAAGTCGAACACGGACGTCGATGGCATCGGCCGAATCGCTGCGGTATCCCTCCGCTGCGGTCGCCACGGCACGGGCCTTGTCGCGTATCGGGGCAAACTCGCGTGCGCCAAAGGCAAACGGCGGCAGGGTGCCTCGACGAAGCTCGGCACCCTGCGCGGCAGTTCCATCCGCGCCGTTGAGGAGGGCAGTCAGATAACGATTGCCAACGCCCCATTTCTCCAGTCCGTCGAGACTGACCGCCAGTTCATCACTGTGCGCATCTGCGGCGTCGGGCAGCCCGACGCCGAGTCGCTGGCGTGCGTAGCCCTCCACGGGTGCGGCGAAGAACGAGATCAAGTCGTCCAGATCGACGTCTCCGGTGACGTCGACGCGAGAGAGTTTCTCATCGGCGATGACCGGCGGTGGCCGCCCCCGATCCCCGGATCGGGTCAGCACGCTCAACGAGCGCGCGGCGGGAAGAAGGTCGCGGTCGAAGCTGAACGGTACAGATCCCGGTACGGCGCTGTCGTCGTGGGCGAAGTTCTGTTCGTCGAAGGCATGCAAGCTGTGTCGGTGCAGCACTGGGACCGGTTGCCCCGGCGCGATTCCCAGGGTGTTGCGAACTGCATCGAGGAGTTCGGAGACCACCACTGCTGGCGGCGTCTGGGCCCCGGTCAACGGGTTGGCACCCGAGTAGAACACCAACAGATTCTCGGTGGCGGCACCAATGGCATCAAGGAAGGTCTGACGATCTTCGTCGCGCACGTTGCGCTCCCCAACCATCGGCGCCACCTGCAGAATGTCATCGCCGTCGATTGCAGACGAGCGGGGGAATGCCCCGCTGTCCATCCCGAGGACAACGATCACCCGATGCGGTACCGAACGCATTGGCACCATTGAGCAGACGGTGAGTTCGCCGGTGCAAAAGTTTGATCTCGTGGGTCGTGCCTGAACCAGCTGCGACATCAGGTCCCGAAGGTCGCCAAGCTCCAACTCGGACGGTTCCGCGCCCTCGGGAACGGTGAGTGTTTCGGTGACCATGCCGACCGCCTGTGCCCGCTGCCACTCGGTGTCCGAGGTGGTGTCGGTGAGAAGGTCGACGATTTCCAGGAGCAGGGATGACCACTCGGGTGCACTGTGCCGTTGCGAGACCCGCTGAAGGAGGGACGCTGTCCGCTGAGCAAATTCCGCGAATCGACCTGCGAGGTCGGTGTCGGTGGAGTCGATTCCCGATAGTGGCAATGCTGTTGCAAGCCATTCATTCTCGGCCTCTTCCGCGACCACCCCGAGCAGAATTCGGTCGAGACCGCTCTGGACGGTGCCCTGGGGGAATCCCCCGAGCCCGAACCGTGTGCGTCCAGCATCGTCGATGCCCCACCGAATACCCGAACGCTGCACCCACCCGGTTATCGCGTCGATGTCCTCGACGGAGAAATTGAAACGGTGCCGGACCGGTTCGGCACTGACAAGGTCCAGCAGGTCCCCCGCCCGCACGCGACCTGCCGCCAGGTCCAGAATTCGGGCGACGACATCGAGGACAGCGTTCTGGGAACGGAGTCCTCGGTCAGCGAGCCGCACTCGAAGCGAAAAGGCGGGATGGTCGCGACCGAGGCCCGACTGCCCGAAGACACCGCCGATGAGCGGTGCAAAGGTCTCCACATCCGGGCACATGATGAGGACATCACGTGGTTCCAGGGTGGGGTCGGCGTTGAACAGATGCAGGAGTCGATCGCGGAGCACTTCCACCTGACGACCCGCGCCGTGACATGCATGCACTTCGACGCTGCCGTCGGAACCACTGAGTTCCGTCAATGCCACGGCCGGCCCGGGATCGTCCCGACGGATGCCGTCCTGGAGCGCAGTCAAGACGGTGGCGGCCTCGGCCGGTCCAGTCTGGAGGTGCCGACTGCGATCGGCACCGGCCAAATGCGTTGGGAGGAGGACTTCCTGGAGTTCTTGCACGTCGCGGGACAGGCTCGCCAGTAACGGGTGAGATAGCCGCGGAGCCAGACGTTGCGTGCGCCGCCGGATTGGCGTGGCGGGCGCACTGCTCGCTACCTGGTTCCACAGGGCGGGCGATGGGTGCGGCAAGTACAGCGACACTTCTCGCTGGTTGGCAAGCGCATGCAGAACCGTCAACAGGGTCTGCGGGATGCGGGTGGGGCCAAAAAGAGCGAACCGGGACGGCAAGTCGACGGCGCTGGCATTGTCGCGGAGCCGCTCGGTGACAGCCGGAAGATCCTCGGCAAGGTGTGGATGCCCCACTTCCTCACGGACGAGGCGCCACAACCACGGCTGCCAAGCGAGGTGCTCAGCCAATTCACCGCCGGCACCGTCGGTATCAAGGCCGCGCGACCATTCGGCGATCATTGTCGGACGTTGCCAGCCGTACGAACTGAAGAGGCCGGCGATCGTGGATGCCGTCGAGAGCCGACGCCCACCGCCAACGCTGTCACGCTGCAGATGCATGGCCAGGACAGCGAGCGCAGGGTCGTCGATATTGGCGTCGAGGACACGCAAAACTGGCCACCGAAGCTGGTCGGAGAACCAGCTCTCCGCGGCATCTGGGTCAGTAGTGATCCCAGCGAGCACTTGTCGGAGTAGCACCTGTGGCGAGTCGAAGGAGATATTGGCGGCGATTCCGTCATCCGCTGTGGCACCGGTCCCGATCCGCAGCGCTAACTGCTGTCGGAGCCATCGTTCCACTCCCCGTTCAGGTACGGCGACAATCTCCGTCTGCATGGGGTCGGCCAGCGGCATCCGAAGTGACTCCGCGAGCGCGTCGACCAAGGCACCCGACTGTTCGGCACGGTTAACGATGAGCATCGTGGCGTCCCCCTCGATCCAGGTTTCTACTCGTGCGTGCCGATCATCGACGTCGCCGGAACTCCACTTCCGGTCCCATTTGGTTTTCCAGGTAGCGACGTGCGGCCTCCGCGATAACTACGGGTTGTCCGGTGGCGGGATCGACCACGGCGCAGGTGGTTTCAGCGAGTGCGCACGTTTCGCCTTCGGCAGACTTGATGCGGTAGCCAAAATCGAACGACTTGGTTCCCATTCTCGATACCCAGATTTCTACGAGCGCGGAATCAGGGCTGTACAGCAATGGCGTAACGAACTCGATCTCTTGCCGAGCAATGAGCATCGAGAACTCGCGATCGGCAGCGGTGAACCAATCGCGCATGGCGCGCACGCGGGCTTCTTCAACAATGCGTGCGTAATGCACATTGTTGATGTGGTTAAGGGGATCCATGTCGCCCCAGCGCAATTGGATCTCGACCACATACGGTGTTTCGGACATGGCTGCACCATATCGCCCGGGTCTGACATTCCCGATCGCCGGGACCCACACACCGCCGTTCACCAGTTCACCCCAAGCTCCGCCCGTCGCCTCGCCGAAGCTGAGCAAGTCCTGGCAGATTGTCAGCGGTCGCCGATACACTCGCCGAGTGGACATCGGCACCAGACGACTTCGGCTTCGACCGGTAGCTGTTGACGATGCCAATTTGCTTCAACGGCTCGATTCCGACCGCGAAGTAATGCGGTTTGTGAGCGGCGGTGAGCCCACGCCCCAGTCAACGATCGTCGACTGGGTGATTCCCCGCTCGCAGGCACAATTCCGCGACCACGACACCGGCCTTTGGGTCGCGTTCGACCGTCGCTCCGATCAGTTTGCCGGCTGGGTGTGGCTTCGACTCCCCCGGCATTCGGCACTGATCGAACTCGAACTCAGCTACCGTCTGCAACGCTCGTCATGGCACCGCGGACTGGCTACCGAGGCGGCTTCGGCCCTCATGGCCTTCGCGTTCACCGCCACCGACACCGAACGCATCTTTGCGAGCACCCACCCCGACAACATCCGCTCGCAGCGGGTGATGCAGAAGCTAGGCATGCGACTGGCTACCGAGCATCTCCGGCGCGAACAATTCGACGACGGCTTCACCGGTAGCGAGGTGGAATACGAGGTCTTGCGCGCCAATTGGCGCCGCAATCGAGGCCCATCGCATGCACTCCCTCAGGAAGCGGGCCGAAAGCACCCGCCGCCGGGACGGCATCGACTGCAACCCGGCACCGCCGGGATGACCGCGTAACGCTGGCGTACTACCGTTGGCACAGAAGTTCCCATTGCAGCATTTTCGACACCGAACCAACCCACGAGGCTTTTGCCACATGAACGAGCACCCAGGAGCGCATCCATGACCAGCAGCTTGCGGCGTCGCCGCCAGGTAGTGATCATCGGCTCGGGTTTCGGCGGACTTTTTGCGGCGCAGCGTCTCAAGAAGGCCGACGTTGACATCACGCTGATCGCAAAGACCACCCATCACCTGTTTCAACCGATGCTCTACCAAGTGGCCACCGGGATCGTTGCCGAGGGTGAAATCGCTCCGGCCACGCGCGTAATTTTGCGAAAGCAGAAGAACGCTCGCGTTCTCCTCGGTGAGGTATTCGACATCGATGTGAAGACCCAGACGGTTCGCTCCCAGTTGCTCGAGCGCGTCACCGAAACGTACTACGACGACCTCATCGTGGCCGCCGGTGCCGACCAGTCGTACTTCGGCAACGACCGCTTCGCCGAGTACGCGCCCGGAATGAAGACCATCGACCATGCCCTCGAGTTGCGCGGCCGCATCATCGGCGCGTTTGAACAGGCCGAACTATCGAACGATCCGGCCGAGCAGCGCAAATTGCTGACTTTCGTCGTCATCGGCGCAGGTCCGACCGGCGTGGAGTTGGCTGGCCAAATCGCCGAGATGAGCGCCAAGACGTTGGAAGGATCCTTCCGGAACATTGATCCCGCCGACGCCAATGTCATCTTGCTCGACGCCGCGTCGGCCGTGTTGGGACCGTTCGGTCCCAAATTGGGCCAGAAGGCCAAACAGCGCCTCGAAGGCATGGGGATCGACGTTCAGCTTGGCGCGATGGTCACCGACCTCGATTACGATAGCCTCACGGTCAAGGACAAAGACGGCAGCACGCGTCGGATCTTGAGCCAATGCAAGGTGTGGTCGGCTGGCGTGCAGGCATCCTCGCTTAGCAAGGTCCTCAACGATCAGACCGGAGTGGAACTCGACCGGGCGGGTCGCGTCAAGGTGGGCCCCGATCTGGCGATTCCCGGCTACCCGAATATCTTCGTTGTCGGCGACATGATGGCCGTCGAGAATGTGCCTGGCGTGGCACAGGGCGCAATCCAAGGTGGCAGGTACGCAGCCGACGCGATCCTCGCCGAGATTCGTAAGGGCCAGACACCCGAGCAACGCAAGCCGTTCAGCTACTTCGATAAGGGTTCGATGGCGACGGTGTCCCGGTTCAGCGCCGTCATGCAGGTGCCGATTCCCGGTACCAAACGGAAGTTCGAGACCGAAGGGTACATCGCGTGGCTCGGCTGGCTCGCCCTGCACCTGGTGTACATGGTGGGCTTCCGCAATCGCCTCAACACCTTCATCAACTGGTTCTTTGCGTTCTCCTCGCGCGGCCGCACCCAACTCGCGGTGACCGAGCAGCAGGTCTATGCGCGGTCCGCCCTGACAGAGTTGTCGTATGTGGACCGCCTGCGCCTGGCGGATGCGGCGCGAGCGGAAGCTGCCGCCGCACAGGCTCAGGCTAAAGAGGCCGCGGATACCCAGCACGCCGCGGCCAAGGCAGCAAAGGCCACAACCACCGATGAGATCGTCATCGACGAAGCTCTGGTGGAAGAAAAGGTCCTGAAAGAGTCGACGGACTAGCCTTCGGCGCACATCAGCCGGAATGACTGCGGTCCCCGATAGCGAAAGCTGTCGGGGACCGCAGTCATTCGAACAGGACCGTCGGAGACGGACTACTCGGCTGGCAGTGTCGGCATCGGAATGTTCTGCAGGCGCACTCGCGATTGCGCGACGAGCTTGCCATCATCACCGGTGATGTCGATCTGCCACAGCTGCTGGCGGCGCCCTCGATGGATTGGCGTCGTCGACACCGACAGTGTTCCGCTGGTCGCCGACCGCAGGAAATCGGTGGAGTTGTTGGCACCGACCGCAGTGCCGCCGATACCGGTTTCTTGCAACCAGCAGAAGCCGCTAATGCTGGCGGCGCTTTCGGCGAGCGCGCAGTAAACACCGCCGTGCGTCAATCCGAACGGCTGTAGGTGATTCTCGGTGATCTCCATGGTCCCCCGGATTCCATCGCCGTCGGCGTGGCTCACGGTAAACCCCAGAAATTTGTCGAAGCCTCGAGCCTGAGTGACGTCAATTGCGTGATCTGCGTTTTCCATACCGTGCACATTGCCACTTCCGGACCGCACCGCGTGTGCCGGGGCGCGGTGGGAAGGGCCAGGGAACGTCGGCGGCCCCCGCGGTCAGTTGCTGAACGCGGGGGCCGTCGTCGCGGACCGGGGGTCTCTGCAGCCCTCAGGACACTCACGCGATCCTTGATAATTACCGTAGGCTACCCTTAGTTCCACTGTCAACAGTGTGGCCCTTTCCAAAGATCCCGTCCGGTCCGGATGTGACCTGGACAACCATTCCGCGAATCGGGAACTACGGAGCGTCGTAGGACGTTGGACCCATAGACAGCCGAACATTCAGCAAAGACCGCAAGAGGCCGAGGATTCACACCCCTCCACTGGCATAAATCGGCTATTACCGGGAAGCGACGTAGAATGAAGAAGATGAATGGATTGGGCGATCTCGAACGTGCCGTGATGGACACGTTGTGGGCTTCGGCGACACCGCAGACGGTGCGCCAGGTTCACGCTGAACTCGCTGCCAATCGCACGCTTGCCTACACCACCGTCATGACCGTACTGCAGCGTCTCACCAAGAAGGGCCTGGTCACCCAGATCCGCGACGATCGCGCACACCAGTACAAGGCAACCTCCCCTCGAGAGGATCTGGTCGCCAACCTCATGGTCGAAGCGCTCACCAGCACCGATGCTCCGGGCTCACGCCATGCAGCACTCGTCTCATTCGTTGGACGAGTCGGCGCAGATGAGGCCACGGCACTCCGCGAAGCCCTAGATGAACTCGAGGCCGGGCGCACCAGCCACCGCTAACCGCAGCGAGAAATCCCGATCCCGCATAAAATACCGACGACCGCTTAATACCGACTCTGACTAGCTGAGGAAGGCCGATGACCGCACTGCTGTTCGGCATCCTCACCATCGCTTTGGTCGGCCCGATTCCGGCGGCACTTTCTCGCGCCACATGGCCACTGCACGCTCCACGCGCGGCAATGACGCTCTGGCAATCTATCGCTCTGGCCGCCGTCCTCTCGGCTTTCAGTACCGGGCTCGCGATCGCAGCCAACTTGCTGGCACCCGGAGCCGACGGAACGCCCACCAGCAACCCGTTCGCCGAAATTGAGCGCTTGGGCATCGTCATGTGGACGGTCTATGTGACCGTCTTTATCCTCACCCTCGTTGTCGGTGCCCGCCTGATGTACACCGTCGTTCGTGTCGGCATCCGCACCCGCGCCCGTCGCAACGCGCACCGCGCGCTCATCGACCTTGTCGACAACGTGGGGCGCAGTCGCGAGAACGGCCGCGACATCCGCATTCTCGACGTCCCCGCACCGCTCGCCTACTGCCTGCCCGGGCTTCGCCGTCGGGTTGTTCTCAGTGAAGGCATTCTGGGCCGGCTCGACGATGCCGAGCTTGCCGCCGTTATTGCCCATGAGCGCGCCCACCTGCGTGCCCGCCACGACCTGGTTCTGGAAGCCTTCATCGCCGCCCACGAAGCCTTCCCCCGATTTGTCCGATCGAAATCGGCGCTCGGTGCGGTGGAGTTGCTTGCTGAGGCCCTCGCCGACGATCAGGCTGCCCGCGCCACCACTCCCACAACCGTCGGGCGCGCCCTCGTTGCGTGCGTTGATGCGGTCGCGCCAAGTGGTGCCATGGCGGTCGGCGGACCGACCACGGTAATCCGCATTCGCCGCCTCGGCTACGTGAAGCCGGGCTTTCATCTCTCCGCGACGGCCTACTTGCTGGCAGCTGCGATTCTCGTGATTCCGACGCTCGCCGTCGCGATCCCGTGGCTCACCGAATTGAGTCGGTTGATCGCCCATTCCTGACGTGCACGAGTCCGCTGCGAAAGGCTATTGACATGCGATTCCTCGAAGGCCACTCGCCGCACCACGATCTCACCTACGACGATGTATTCGTTGTGCCCAACCGTTCGGCGGTCGCGTCGCGCTTTGACGTCGACATGTCTACGAACGACGGCTCCGGCACCACAATCCCATTGGTCGTCGCCAACATGACGGCAATTGCTGGAAAGCGGATGGCAGAGACAGTGGCCCGACGAGGTGGCCTCGTGGTGCTCCCCCAAGACGTACCGATCGACGCCGCGGCCAGCACCATCGCCTACGTAAAATCGCGGAGCCTAGTGGCCGAAACACCGGTAGTCCTGACGGCTTCGGATCTCATGGCACATGCTCAGGCACTAATCCCGAAACGCTCCCACGGTGTAGCTGTCGTCGTGGACGACCATCGCGTCCCGATCGGCTTGGTGCCGCGCGCACTACCCGGCCACGACATCGACCTGTTCACCGATCTTGGGTCGAATGCACTGCCGATCCCAGTAACGCTGCCTGCCGACACTGATCCACGCCAGGTCTTCGATGTGCTCGTCGAAGCGAATGCGGACCTGGCGGTGCTGACCGACGACGAAGGCGCACTGGTTGGTGTCCTCACCCGCCTGGGGGCATTGCGAGCTGGCATCTATCAGCCCAACGTCGATGCCGCTGGCCGATTGCGAATCGCATCGGCGGTCGGCATCAATGGCGACGTCGTCGGTAAAGCTCGGGCACTCGTCGACGCCGGTGCCGATCTCCTTGTCGTCGATACCGCACATGGCCACCAAGAGAAGATGTTGACGGCGCTGTCGGCGATCGCGAAAGCCGACCTCGGGGTTCCGCTCGCAGCGGGGAACGTCGTATCCGCACGCGGTGCGCTTGACTTAATCGACGCGGGCGCTTCGATCATCAAGGTTGGCGTCGGACCCGGTGCCATGTGCACCACCCGCATGATGACTGGCGTCGGCCGACCGCAGTTTTCCGCGGTCGCCGAATGTGCGACCGCCGCACGTGAACACGGCGCCGCGGTATGGGCCGACGGCGGCATCCGTCATCCGCGAGATGTCGCACTTGCCATCGCTGCGGGGGCCTCGAATGCGATGGTCGGATCGTGGTTCGCGGGGACCTACGAATCTCCCGGCGACCTGCATAGCGACGCTACCGGCGAATACAAAGTCAGCTTCGGAATGGCCTCCAAACGGGCTGTCGCCGCGCGGTCAGCGGGCGACGCCGCCTACGACCTCGCCCGCAAGTCACTCTTCGAGGAGGGCATCTCCTCCTCGCGTATCCGCATCGATCCCGACCGACCCGGAGTTGAAGATTTGATTGACCACATATGTTCGGGTGTCCGAAGCACCGCCACCTACGTGGGAGCTACCACGCTGCAGCAGCTTCATGACCACGTGGTTTTGGGCGTACAGTCGGCCGCTGGATTCGCCGAAGGCCGCCCGCTCCCGGGCGGATGGTGATCGACCCTCGTGGAAATCCTCATCATTGTTCTGAGTCTGGCCGGTTTCATCGCCCTGACGTTGGGCACCGCACTGTTCGTCGCGGGCGAGTTTTCGCTGACCGCGCTTGAACGATCAACGATCGCGGCCGACGTCGCGAGCCGTAATGATCGGCGTGCACACGCCGTCGATCGCGCGCACCGTTCGCTGTCGTTCCAACTTTCGGGCGCGCAACTCGGTATCACGATCACCACTCTGGTCACCGGTTATATCGCCGAACCGGTACTGGCGAAACTCTTCGACCCGATGTTGAGCGCGATGCGGGTTCCCGAGAGCGCTATCTCCGGCGTCTCGCTGGCATTGGCACTAATCATCGCGACGTCGCTGTCGATGGTGCTCGGCGAGTTGATCCCGAAGAATCTCGCCATCGCGAAGCCCCTGGCGGTGGCGCGTGCCACCGCGTCGCCCATGTCGATGTTTTCGGCATTCTTTAGGATCGCCATCAACGGTCTCAACAATTCGGCGAATGCGCTGGTCCGACGTCTCGGCATCGAGCCGACCGAAGAGTTGGGCTCAGCCCGCTCGGCCGCGGAACTTGCTGCGCTGGTTCACAATTCGGCACTGCGCGGGGCACTCGACCCCGACACCGCCATGCTGATCGACCGTTCGCTACGGTTTGGCGACCTCTCAGCCGAAGACTTGATGACACCGCGCGTTCGCATCGAATCGCTCGAGCCTAACGACTCGGTCCGCGACCTCATCTCGGCAGCATCGCGCACGGGGCACTCTCGATTCCTCATCGCTGAGGCTGGCGATCTCGACAACCTGGTGGGCGTCGTGCACATCAAGCAGGCATTTACGCTCCCCCCACAAAGCCTGGCGACCACATCGCTGCGTTCGCTCGCCCGCCCGGTGACCCGAGTTCCGGACAGTTTGGACGGGGACTCACTCATGGATCGCATTTCTTCCAGCGGTTTGGAAGTGTGCGTGGTGATCGACGAATACGGCGGTACTGCGGGACTGGTGACCTCAGAGGATCTCGTCGAAGAGATTCTTGGCGATGTGACCGACGAACACGACGTCGAAGAATCCGACGTAACGCCCGTCGGCAACGGCTACCGGTGTTCCGGGCTCTTGCGACTGGACGAAGTCAAGACCGCGATCGGCTATCGCGCACCCGAGGGTTCGTACGAAACTCTTGGCGGCCTCATCATGTTCCAACTCGGCCGGATTCCGCGAACCGGCGACATCGTGGACCTTCCCCAGCACGAAACGGCAGGCAGTTTGATGCACGACGACCCTGAACCGCAGTGGCGGGCCACCGTCGTCCAGATGGATCAGCGGCGCGTCGACAAAGTGTGGATGACCATTATCAACGGCACGCAGTCGGCGGTACCACCAGAGACAAACCAGAGCGGAGACCGACGTGGGTGATATCTGGGGCATCATGCTGGCCGTGGTGCTGTTGGCCGCCAATGCATTTTTTGTGGCGGCCGAGTTCTCGCTGATCGCGGCTCGACGCGACCGCCTGGTCGCGCTCGAAGAAGGCGGCAAGAAACGCGCCCGAACCGTGATCTCGGCGTCCGAGCATTTATCGCTGATGCTGGCTGGTTCTCAGCTGGGCATCACTATCTGTTCAATCCTGCTGGGACGTGTCGCAGAACCGGCGATCGCGCACCTCATCAGCAGCCCGCTGGAATGGATGAATGTCCCGGAAGGACTCCTTCATCCGATTGCCTTCGCGATCGGCCTCGCGATCGTCGTGATACTCCACATCCTGCTCGGCGAAATGGTTCCGAAGAACATCGCCCTGGCCGGTCCGGAAAAGGTTGCGATGCTGTTGGTGCCGACGCACCTGTGGTTCATGCGGTTAGTACGTCCGCTGATCGGGTTCTATAACTGGACCGCCAACCTGGCCTTACGGTTGGCTGGCGTGCAGCCCAAGGATGAGTTGGCTACCACCGTCAACGAAACCGAACTCGCGTCGATGATTGGTGAGTCGCGTGAACTCGGTCTGCTCGACGCCGAAGAGCATGAACGACTGACACGCGCGTTGACGACCGTCGAACGAACAGCGTCAGAAGTCATGATTCCGTTGACGGCCGTCCGGAGCGTGAACGTCCAACTCGATGCCGCAACGGGTGGTTTGGGTCCGAGCCTCGGGTCGGTTGAAAGCGCCGTCCGCGAAACGGGCTTTTCCCGATTCCCCGTGCTGGGCCTTGATGGCTCCTTCATCGGCTACCTCCACATCAAGGATGTCCTCGACGACATCCTCGATGAGACGGTGGGCCCCGACTCGTTGATCGGCGTCGACCAGATTCGACCGCTACCCAAGATTCGTTCGACGATGCCGCTGAACGAAGCGACGGTGATCTTGCGGCGCGCCAGTGCTCACTTGGGTGCCGTGGTTGACGAAGGCGGCACGATAACCGGAGTCCTCGCCCTGGCAGATCTCGCCGAATCGTTTATCGGCGATCTCCGGGATTCCACCCACCGGGTGTAACGGCTAGCAAAGTCACGGGACCTGACGATGCTCGTCACATACCGCAGAGTCCCGGAGATACTGGCCAGTAACCCCTTGTACCATGGATAATTGTTGGGCGGGCTGTCGCCGGAGCTAGTCGGCACACAGTCAACGTTCCAAAAAATTGGGGTCCCCGGACCTCGCATATGGAGTTTCGAGTAGTTAAGTACTCGCTAAGGAAAGGTTGCCATGACCGATCGCGTCACCGTCAACGGACTGCAGGTTGCCACAGTCCTGTACGACTTCGTCAACAATGAGGCCCTCCCCGGTACGGGAGTAGACCCCGAGAAGTTTTGGGCGGGCGCAGCGGCCGTAATCAACGACCTCGCTCCCCGAAACCGCGAACTGCTCGATGTTCGCGAAGAACTCCAGACCAAGATCGACGCCTGGCACCGCGACCACAAGGACTTCGACTTCGCCGAGTACAAGGCCTTTCTCCAGGAAATCGGCTACCTGGTGCCGGTGCCCGATGATTTCCAGATCACGACGGCCAACGTCGACGAAGAGATCACCAACGTTCCCGGCCCGCAGCTTGTGGTGCCAATCCTCAACGCCCGCTTCGCATTGAATGCCTCCAATGCGCGCTGGGGTTCGCTGTACGACGCGCTGTACGGCACCGATGCCATTCCAGAGACCGGCGGTGCGGAAAAGGGCAGTTCGTACAACAAGGTTCGCGGCGACAAGGTCATCGCCTTCGCCAAGGCCTTTCTCGACAAGGCGGTGCCGCTGGAGCAGTGCAGCCATGCCGACGTCACCTCCTACACGGTCGTTGACGGCGACGTTGTTGCCGCCTTCGGCGACGGTCAGACCACCACGTTCGCTGACCCGACCGCCTTTGCCGGCTACACCGGTGAGCCGTCGGCACCCACCGGCATCCTGCTCCGTCACCACGGACTGCACCTGGAAATCCAGATCGACGCTAACTCCCCCATCGGTGCCACCGACGCTGCTGGCGTCAAGGACGTCGCCGTTGAGTCGGCCGTCACCACGATCATGGACTTCGAGGATTCCGTTGCCGCGGTCGACGCTGATGACAAGGTGCTCGGCTACCACAACTGGCTGGGGCTCAATAAGGGCGATCTCGCCGAAGAGGTTAGCAAGGGCGGAAAGTCCTTCACTCGCACCCTGAACCCCAACCGGGTCTACACCAGCCCGGATGGCACCGGCGAGGTGGAACTGCACGGCCGAAGCCTGCTGTTCGTCCGCAACGTCGGCCACCTGATGACCAACCCGGCCATCCTCGACGCCAACGGCAACGAGGTCCCCGAAGGCATTCTCGACGCCCTCGTAACCTCGGCGATCGGCATCCACGGCATGAGCGCCGACGGCCTGCAGAATTCACGGACCGGATCGATTTACATCGTGAAGCCCAAGATGCACGGTCCCGACGAGGTCGCTTTCACCAGTGAACTGTTCGGCCGCGTCGAAGAGGTTCTCGGTCTGCCCGCGAACACCATCAAGGTCGGCATCATGGACGAGGAGCGCCGCACTTCGGTGAACCTTGCCGCCGCTATCAAGGCAGCGGCCGAGCGAGTCGTGTTCATCAACACCGGCTTCCTGGACCGCACCGGAGACGAAATCCACACTTCCATGGAGGCGGGACCCTTCGTTCGCAAGGCCGAGATCAAGGGCCAAACCTGGTTCAACGCGTACGAGGATTCGAACGTCGACACCGGGTTGCACGCTGGCCTCCAGCACAAGGCGCAAATCGGTAAGGGCATGTGGGCCATGCCCGATCTGATGGCCGACATGCTTGAACAGAAAATTGGTCATCCGAAGGCCGGCGCCAACACCGCCTGGGTGCCGTCACCGACCGCAGCCACCCTGCACGCCCTGCACTACCACGAGGTCGACGTCTTCGAGCGTCAGAACGACATCGCCAAGCGAGACCCGGCGAACGTCGACGACATCCTCACCATCCCGCTCTCGGCGAACCCGAACTGGACCGAGGAAGAAAAGCGCGAGGAACTGGACAACAACTGCCAGTCGATCCTCGGCTACGTGGTGCGCTGGATCGATCACGGTGTCGGATGCTCCAAGGTCCCCGACATCCACGACGTCGCGCTGATGGAAGACCGCGCCACGCTGCGCATCTCCAGCCAGTTGCTCGCCAACTGGATTCGCCACGGCATCGTCACTGAGGCCGATGTTGTCGCTGCGCTGGAGCGCATGGCTCCGGTCGTCGACCGCCAGAACGCCGACGATCCGCTGTACCGTCCGATGGCACCGAACTTCGACGGCAACATCGCTTTCCAGGCTGCCAAGGACCTAGTTTTGCAGGGAGCAACGCAGCCTAGCGGGTACACCGAACCGCTGCTGCACGCGGCGCGTCGCGAGTTCAAGGCTGCCAACGCCTAAAAAGCGGTAACGCCTGATATACACGAGTAGGTGTACTGCACTCGAGCCCGGGCCGAAACTCGGTCCGGGCTCGAGTGCACCTGCCGGGCATGACACGAATCGCCGGAGGAGGACGATCAGTGGCAAACCAAAATCGGGGTCGGCACAACGCGGGGGATCGACGTCGGCAACTTGTTAGCCGTCCGCTCGTCGGGACGTTGCTGGCCATCATTCTGATCGCAGGTGCGGTCACATCGTGGTCCCTGCTCGGCGACCGAATCGACAATGAGCAACCCGTCGCCGCTGGCAGTTGCCTCGAGGGAGCCGCAACCGTTTCGGTCGTCGCAGATCCCGCGTTGGCACCTGGACTCCAAGAGATCGCGAAGAGTTTCAACGCGACCAAACCGGTGGTGCGCGACCACTGCATCACGATCGATGTTCGACCGGCCGATGCCCGTGCCACCTTGGAAGGACTGACGGCCAAAACGTGGGATGCCAATGCCTTCGGCGCCTTCCCCGCAGCCTGGGTACCCGAGTCAGCCATCTGGTCGTCCGCCTTGCAAACAACCAATGCTGGTTTGCTGCAAGGCAATCCGGAGTCGCTGGTGTCGTCGCCGGTGCGCCTGGCAATGGAACCGGAGATCGCTAAAGCGATTGACGGCAACCTCGCGTGGTCGGACTTACCCGCACAGACCCGTGCCAATTCACTAGCTGATTTCGGGAAGCGGTCGTGGGGATCGTTGCGGATCGCGATGCCCAATGGGCCGCAATCTGACGCCACCGCACTCGCTGGACAGGCCATCGCCGCAGCCACCACTGGCGCTACCGAGGCACTGACCCCGCAGCAAGCAACGTCGCCCGAGGTCGTCAATGCGCTCAATCAGATGATGTCGGCCCCGCCGAGCGTCGGCGACGGGTCAATCGACGCTGCGGTGAAATCTATCGCCAAAACGACCGATCCGTCCGATACGCCGGTACGCGCAGTCCCGGTTACCGAACAACATCTCTACGTGATCACTAAGGACGATCAAGCCGCAAAGGTCGCCGTCGTCGCACCCAAGGGGCAGACGCCGGTCGCCGACTACCCGTTCATCAAGTTGGCCAGCGAATTGATTCCGGCCCACGCTAGTGACGCCGTGGCCGAGTTCTTCACCTACGCCCGCAAGCCGATGCAGATGGAAACTCTCACGAAGCTCGGTTTCCGTGGCCCCGGCCCGCTCCCCGCGCCTACGGCAACGGTAGCGTTCGACGCCGTCACCGATCCGATGCCGCAACCCGCACCCGAGGCGGCCATTTCGGTAAACAAGATCGTCTACCCGGCAGCGACGCTCTAGCAGCGGATCCGATCTTCCCTCAGCCGCCGCACTGTCATCTGCGGTTACTATTTTCGGTTCCAGAACTGGTGGGTAAGTCCGGTCCCGGTGGTGATCGATTCGATATCGAAGGATTTCTGCAAGTCTGCGGACCCGTCCCAGATCGAGACCCCGGTCCCCAGGACCGTGGGGACGAAGATCAGGTGCATGAAGTCAACGAGGCCAGCGTGGAGGAAGTCGCGGACTGACGAGGGACCTCCGCCGAGGCGAATATCGCCGTCACCAGCGAGATCCCGTGTGAACGCGAGCGCCTGTTCCGGGGTGCCGTCGAAGAAGTGGAAGACCGTTCCGTTGTCGAACTCGATGGGGTCCCGCGGATAGTGCGTCAATACCACCACCGGGGTCCCGAACGGTGGCGCGTCACCCCACCATCCTCGCCAGTCGTCCTCACTCCGCCATGGACCGGTCTGTGGACCGAACTTCTTACGGCCCATGATTTCCGCGCCAATTCCCTGACTCCACCCGCTGATGATGAGGCGATCGGCCGTGATGGGGTCGTCGATGTGGTGCACGCCATCGATTACTCGTCCATCGAAATAGGCGAACAGGCTCCGGGCGTCCCCCATGGGTTTGTCGAAGGTGACGAAGTCGCCAGCACTGAATCCGTCGAGCGAGATGTGCAGATTGTGCACCCGGACTTTTGACATTGCAGCCTCCGATCGGATTCGGTGATCCTAACCCCGTATGCGGCCTACCGCCAGACTCAATGAGACCCGATTTCTCACCGTTTTCGCGCTCCGCGCTTCTCCCTTTTCCGTCACGAACCAACCAGACCGTCACCAATCGAGGTGATCGGTGACGGTCTGGTCGACGTACGACCGTCGCGTCGTGACAGAAAAGGGACGGTCGACGGGCGTTACTCGGCGAAAGCCGAGATCGGCGGGCAACTGCAAGCGAGGTTGCGGTCGCCGAAGGCGCCGTCGATGCGGCGGACCGACGGCCACACCTTCGGACGGGCACCCGACGAAGGCAGTCCGTTCGGGTAGACGGCGACGAGTCGGTCGTAGCCGTGGTTCCATTCCCCTACCAGCGATTCAGCGGTGTGCGGGGCACCCGCGAGGGGGTTGTCGTCGACGGTCCAGGTGCCATCGGCAACATTGTCAATTTCCCCGCGGATTGCGATCATCGCGTCGATGAACGCGTCGATCTCGGCGAGGTTCTCACTTTCGGTTGGCTCCACCATCAAGGTGCCAGCCACCGGGAAGCTCATCGTCGGTGCGTGGAAACCGTAGTCTGCCAAACGCTTTGCGACGTCGTCGACCGAGACGCCGGTGTCCTTCGTCAGCTCACGCAGGTCGAGGATGCACTCGTGAGCGACCCAGCCGCCCTCGCCCGTGTACAGCACCGGGTAGTAGTCCTGTAGGCGACGAGCGATGTAGTTGGCGGAGGCGATCGCCGTAAGCGTCGCCGAGCGCAAACCTTCCGCCCCCATCATCGCGATGTAGGCGTACGTGATGGGCAGGATCGACGCCGAGCCATAGGGCGCCGCCGAGATCGTGATCCCCGTCTGCGGCAGCTCAGTGGCCAGCGGGTTGCTCGGCAGGAAGGGAGCGAGGTGCTCGCGAACGGCGACCGGTCCGACGCCGGGGCCGCCACCGCCGTGCGGGATGCAGAAGGTCTTGTGCAGGTTCAGGTGCGAGACGTCGCCACCGAATTGGCCGGGGCGAGCCAGACCGACGAGCGCATTCAGGTTGGCGCCGTCGACGTACACCTGACCGCCAGCCGCGTGGACCGCGTCGCAGATGTCGGTGACCTCGTGCTCGAAAACCCCGTGAGTTGAGGGGTAAGTAATCATGATGCCTGCCAACTCATCGCGATGCTTCTCGATCTTGGCTCGCAGATCGTCGATGTCGACGTCACCGGTGTCACGGCTGGCAACAACCACAACGCGCATCCCGGCCATCACGGCGGAGGCCGCATTGGTGCCGTGGGCACTGGACGGAATCAGGCACACGTCGCGAGCGTCATCGCCGCGTGAGAGGTGATATTGCCGGATCGCGAGAAGCCCCGCGTACTCACCCTGTGAGCCGGCGTTCGGCTGCAGGCTGACCCGGTCGTAGCCGGTGACCGCGACGAGCCAGTCTTCCAACTGGCTAATCAGTTCGCGGATGCCTTCGCTGTCACTGAGCGGGGCAAACGGGTGCAAGCCCCCAATCTCAGGCCACGTGACCGGCTCCATCTCGGTCGTGGCATTGAGCTTCATGGTGCAGGAGCCCAGCGGGATCATGCTGCGATCGAGCGCAATGTCCTTGTCCGACAGCATCCGCAGGTAGCGGAGCATCGCGGTCTCGGTCCGGTGGAGGTGGAACGCCGGATGCGTCAGGTACTCGCTGGTGCGGTTGGCGATCGAGGTACTAAACGCAGCGGGCTTGGCATCAGCTGCACCAAAGGCGTCGAGAACATTCGCAATGTCGGCCGCGGTGGTGGTCTCGTCGCAGGCAACGCCGACGCGGTCAGCGTCGATCAGCCGCAAGTTGATGTTGTGACGCGATTTCGCGGCCTCAACGATCTGGGCGGCCTTGCCGTCAACTCGAACGGTCAGGGTGTCGAAGAACGCCGCGTGCTCGACGGTAATGCCTGCGCCCGTCAACTGATCGGCGAGGGCCACCGCGTGGTCGTGAACGCGCTGCGCGATGGCCCGGAGTCCGGCAGGACCGTGGTACGAGGCGTACATGGCGGCCATGATCGCCAGCAGAACCTGGGCGGTGCAGATATTGCTCGTCGCCTTCTCACGACGGATGTGCTGCTCTCGCGTTTGCAGGGCGAGCCGGTAGGCAACGTTGTTGTCGGCATCCTTCGAGACACCAACGAGCCGGCCGGGCAGCTGGCGGGTACGAGCGGCAGGAACCGCAAGGTAGCCCGCGTGCGGTCCACCGAAGCCCATTGGCACACCGAAGCGCTGCGTGGTGCCAAAGCAGGCGTCGGCACCCTGGTCGCCGGGAGGCGTGATCAGGGTGGCGGCCAGCAGGTCGACGCCAGCGGCAACGAGCGCACCGCGTTCGTGTGCGGCCTCGATGATCGGAGCTAGGTCCCGGATGCGGCCTGACGCACCGGGCGTCTGGACGATCACTCCGAAGAACTCGCCCTCCGGAAGACCTGCGTTGTCGGCATCGGAATCCAAGTCGGCTTCGACGACCTCGATGCCAAGCGGAAGGGCGCGCGTGTCGATCACGGCGCGGGTCTGCGGGAACAGGTCAGCGTCGACCACAATCCTGTTCGACTTCGACTTGCCCGCGCGACGCAGCAGCGTCATCGCTTCAGCTGCGGCGGTGCCTTCATCGAGCATTGACGCGTTCGCGATCTCCATGCCCGTCAGGTCCGACACCATGGTCTGAAAGTTGATGAGGGCTTCGAGGCGACCCTGGCTGATTTCCGGCTGGTACGGCGTGTACGCGGTGTACCAGGCGGGGTTCTCAAGAACGTTGCGCTTGATGACACCGGGGGTGTGCGTGTCGTAGTAGCCGAGGCCGATCATCGAGCGGGCAACTACGTTGCGGCTGGCCAAGGCACGCATCGCGGCAGTGGCCTGTGATTCCGTCAGCGGGGCAGGTAGCGCGTCCAGCCCGGTGGCGATGCCGTTCGCGTCGACGCCGTCGGCGATGACGGCCGGAACGACCTGCGTCGCGAGTTCGTCGAGCGACGCTACGCCGAGGACATCAAGGATGGTGGCGAGTTCGCCGCTATCGGGGCCGAGGTGGCGGCTGGAGAACTCAGAACCGTGGTTCGACAAGAGGGCACCTTGCTCGTGTGGGTCCGGCACACACCGGACAGGCGCGCACAGGATCGGGCCCTCTCCCTCTGTCATGCTGCTTTCCGGCAGCGCCTGAGAGATTCGGCTGCGGGTCACCGCAGCCTTTCACCGTGGGCGGGTGGGAGCGTGCTCCAACCACTTTCCAGAGGCGCCGTCAGCAACCACGGTCCGGGTGCCTGAGAGTTTGACGGAGAGGTGTTGCTCCTTCGGCGGTCGTCCGGCTTCCCGGACAACGCTCTCCCGCAGCGTTGCGGCGCCCGATCAGGATACCAAGGAATCCCGGCAAATCCGCAGCCCACGACCGCAGACCTGGTCACAGCCGAACATTCGTTCGTTTGCAGTCTGGTCGACGCCCATGATCAGTCCATAACATCGAAAGATGCCTTCCGGAACAATCCCGCCACCTGAACCGCCGGTTCGCCCGCCAGGCCCGCCGCAAGCGCCGATTCGTCCTCCCATCCAACCACCGATCGCACCGTCGCGCCCGCCGCAGGCGAATCCACCGCTCGCCTACAGCCAGCCCGCGCATCGACCTCTCGCCTACAGCCAGCCTGCGGTTTCCTGGCAGCACGGGCAGGCTCACCCGGTTCCGACACAGATGCCTGCTGTCGGCCCGGTGTTTGCCCCGTCGTTCGAGCTAACGAATACCGCTGAACAAGCGGCGCTAGTTCGCCCGTGGCAGGTGACCTTCTACGGATGGGTGGTGATCATCGGATCGGTCCTGTGCCTTTTGGTCCTGCTTCCACTGATGTTCACCAACGACGCCACCTTGATCCAATGGTGGACCGCCCTCGACAGTCAGCCCGACATCACCGTCGAGGGCCTCAAGACCGTGCGGATTATCGTCATCGTCGCCGACATCTTCACGGCTGTCATCGTCGCCATCAATCTGCCAGCCGGAATCGCGCTACTTCGCGGTTCGCGCGGCGCCTACACGTACTTTCTGACGATGCTTTGGCTGAACATCATCGGCATGATCCTGCTCGTGATGTTCTTCGTGATCGCCATATTAGGAGCCGGCTTCATCGCCACGAACGGATAATTGATGGACATCGGAATTCTCGTCGCATTTCTCCTGATAATGGCCATCCCACTCGTGCCGTTCATCTTTTACTGCTATCTCCTGATGAACCGCCGGACCAGGAACTACTTCAGTCGGCAGAGCGTGGAGATCAGACGACAGGCGCGCATGCGTACGCGATGACTCGGCGTAGGCAACCGACTCCCGTAGTCCCTATCCGGTCTTGCGGCTGCGGTTCTTTCGGCGCGCTGCGAGTTCGTCTTCGGGCGAGATTTCGCTGGTGCCGCCGTCGGCGCGTTCGCCTGGGAAGTCGGCGATGGTGCCGGTGAGCTCGCGCATGGCACCGGAAACTGCGATGCCAAAGACTCCCTGCCCACCCTGCAGGAGGTCAACGACCTCTTCAGCGGAGGTGCATTCATAAACGGTGGTGCCGTCGGAGAACAACGTGATGCGAGCGAGGTCTTCGACGCCGCGCTTACGGAGGTGATCGACTGCCACCCGGATGTTCTGCAAGGAGATACCGGTGTCGAGGAGTCGCTTCACGATCTTCAGAACGAGGACGTCCTTGAAGGAGTAGAGGCGCTGACTACCCGATCCTTGCGCCCCCCGGATGGACGGCACAACGAGCGAAGTACGGGCCCAGTAGTCGAGTTGGCGGTAAGTGATTCCGGCGATCTGGCATGCGGTAGGAACCCGGTAACCGACGAGATCGTCGGGCACGGTGTCGTTCGGGAAAATGCCAGGGGCAATCTCGTCCAGGCCACCTTGAACGGGCATGGCAGGCGTCGATGCCGCGCTGTCGGTCGACGTTGCACTTTCGGTCGACATAGCGTCGCCCGTCGTGCCGTCGCCGGTCTGCGAATCTGACGGAAAATCGCCCACGGTAGCTCCCTTACACAAGACTCGGGCCGGTGGATCCCAATGCAAGGGTACTCCGGACCACTGACTAAGTGTTGCCCTCGCTGGATGCGCTGGCTGTCGAGATCAAAAGTATGGACTTCCGCGGCCTCAATCAACGCGACTCGCGGTAAACCTCAACCTAAAGTTCAGGTTTAGATAAATGGTGACTTGGCAGAGACATTCTTGTGACCGAACGCCCCGGCGCGTCGCCTCACCATTCGCCAAAATTTAGGCTTCGGGCCCCAGAAAATCTTCCGGCGACACCTGATCCAGAAACTCCCGGAAAGCCTCGACTTCGTCGTCACCGACTACTTCTTCATCCGCGTTCGAGGCCTGCTCCTCGGGCATCAACATCCCGGCATCGTCGAGCACATCGTCGGCAGCAACAATCTGCGCGTCGGCACGCATCGCAATCGCAATCGCATCTGATGGTCGTGCTTCGACCACCACGTCGCCATCGAAAACGAGCTCAGCGTAGAAAGTGCCCTCCTGCATGTCCACGATTCGCACCATTTCCAGCGTGCGCCCAAAGGCCTCGCACAGATTGACCACCAAATCGTGGGTCAATGGCCGCGGTGGCTCAACGCCGCGCTGCTGAAGTGCAATCGACGCAGCTTCGCTCTGGCCGATCCAAATCGGCAAATAGCGGGCACCGTCAACCTCACGAAGCAGAAGCACCGGCTGATTCTGAGGGGGCTCAACCCGAATGCCTACAACACGCATCTCACCCATGATTTCCCCTCCTCGAAAGTCTCTAGAAATACAGGTTACGCTGCAAATACGGTCGGCGCTGCCGACCGGAGGACGCCTCAGTCAAGGGCGCTGCGAACGGCGGCCTTGACCAACTGCGTATGCAGCGTCACCGATAGCGCAGCCATCTCGCGGACCAATTCCTCCGCGCGATCACGCGCACCGGTCCCCCGACCCTTGGCGATAGGTCCGGCAATCTGTGCAACCAAGCCCGCCTCGCGGTCGGCACTAATTTTGAACGCACGCAGATGCCGCGATTCCAAGCCGAAGTTGGCGAGTGCGGCGGCCGCCTCAACCAGTCGGACGGCATCTTCGTCGAAGAAGCCGCCAGGCCCGGCCGTCAGCAATCCGTTGCGGACCAACTCAGAAATAAAAGCCGAGTCAACCTCGGTGCGCTCCATCAGAGTCTCCCGATCAACTCGTCCCCCGCGGGAACTGAAGTCGGTGGCCGGTGCCACCGCACTGCGCGCAGACGACAACAGACGAGGACCGGAGCCGCCGCTGGCGGACTCCGCATCCATTTCGTCAAGCTGTTCGCGAATCACCTTCAACGGCAAATACCGATCCCGCTGAGCCGTCAGCACGAAACGCAGACGCTTACAGTCGGCATCACTGAACCGGCGATACCCCGAAGGAGCTCGATCCGGAGTAACCAATCCTTCAGTTTCGAGGAATCGGATCTTCGAAATCGTGACATCCGGGAACTCATCTCGGAGGATGCCCAGGACTGCACCGATCGACATTGTGCGGTCGCTGGCACCGCTCTCGCGCGCAGCAGACGACGTCACGACAGCGCGGCACCAGCTTCTCCGGCGCGCGGGCCGGACAGGAAGACCAACCGGAACTTACCGATCTGGACCTCATCACCGCTGGTGAGGGTGGCCGTATCAACCGGTTCGCGGTTGACGTACGTACCGTTCAGGCTGCCGACATCGACCACCTGGAAATCGTCGCCATTGCGACGGAACTCGGCGTGGCGCCGACTCACCGTCACGTCATCGAGAAAAATGTCGCTATCGGGATGGCGTCCCGCCGACGTTGTCGGCTGGTCGAGCAGGAAGCGCGACCCGGCGTTGGGTCCCCGCTTCACCACCAACAGAGCCGTGCCCGGCGACAGTCGCTCGACACCGGTATCGGCCGGCTCGTTCGACGTCGCTGGGGCGTCTACTTCCTTGATGAAGTCCTCGCGGAAGACCGAAGTCGTCTCCACGGGCGCCTCAAAGCCGTTGTCGTTACCGCTCACCACATCTCCTTCATCGTCAACGCACCCCGCCGTGACTTGCTGACTCCACAGTCCCCGGGTTGGGTCCTATACGAGTCGTTCGAGGTACCTGCACAAACCCCAATTGTCCGGTGTTGCCACACAATTGACGTTCATTCGCTGTTTCAACACACACACTCGACCCACCTCGCCATTGAAGTGAGCGAATGCCGGGCAGGAACCTTCTAAGTGAACCTACCGCCTTTGTCCAAACGCCGCCCGAAGTCGTTTAGAATTCCTCGCCTACCGGCGGGGATCCTCAGCCCTTCGAGAGCGTTTGTCGTACTTGACCAATCATATCGCCGAAGCGCGCACGCCGACTTCGGGTCAGCCCGACTGATACCGGGCTCTCAGGATTCCGCTCAGGAACCGATGGCTGCCTTGTAGCCGTCGGCATCAAGCATTGCACCGAGGATCGCGTCCAGATCCGCATCGTCGGCCACGGTGATCTCCACCAGCCAACCATCCGAATACGGACCCGAGTTCACCAACTCCGGAGTACCTTCGAGCGCGTCGTTGACCGCGGCAACGGTGCCATCCAGCGGTCCAAAGATGTCCGAAACGCTCTTGGTGGACTCCACCTCGGCAAAGGACTCTCCGTTCTCAACATCAGATCCGACGTCAGGAAGCTGAACAAACACCACGTCCCCGAGCGCGTCCTGGGCGAAATCGGTGATAC
Organism: Gordonia sp. (in: high G+C Gram-positive bacteria); assembly: GCF_049647785.1. Lineage (GTDB taxonomy): Bacteria > Actinomycetota > Actinomycetes > Mycobacteriales > Mycobacteriaceae > Gordonia. The sequence continues at coordinate 5,040 of NZ_JBARYI010000075.1, read as the reverse complement.
CCACCCGGACGGTCTTGTCGCCGACCTTGCTAATCCACTCGTGCTCGGCGGTGTAGCGGAGCTCTTCGGGGATTTTGGTGTCGCTCACGATTCGTCCTTTCACGACGACTGTCGAAGACTTCGATGTTTTCCTCACTTGCTGCGCCGTTGCGGCAAGCGAGTTGTGCGTCAATGACTTTAACGTGCGGGGCCAACAGAACCCGCATCAACCCGGGTCGGGCCGCAATGCGTAATCAGGCTGTGACCGAGGCCCGCGGCACCTTGCGGACCACCTGGATCGTCTGAACCCAGTACAGGACCAGCGTCCACAGATAGAGACCGACACCCCACAGCAGGAAGGCCCAGCCGAACGGAAACGCGATGGTCCCAATGACCCCGTCAATTTGGCCGGCAAGCAGCCAGGGGAACGAGCTCATCAGGGCAAACGTGGCTGCCTTGCCGATGTACAGCGTGGGCAACGCGGTGATCCCCCGCGACTTCAAGAACGGCACCGTCGCAAAGAGCAGCACATCGCGCGCAATGATCAGCCCGATCAGCCACCACGGGACAAACTCCCGAATGCCAAAACAGATTGGGATGATGATCACGTACAGGCGGTCGGCGGCCGGATCGAGCAGTGCCCCCAGCTTGGACGACTGCCCGAGCCAGCGAGCCAACTTACCGTCAAGCCAGTCAGTCCACCCCGACACAAATAGGACGACGAACGCCCAGCCCGCCGACTCTTCAACCAGCAACAGCCAGATGAAGACCGGAATCAGCAGCAGACGCAGCACGCTCAGCGCGTTCGGCACTGTCCAGATTGCGTCGCTCCGCTCCACCTCTTCGAGGTGTCCCCCGGACGGCATTTCCACAGGCCGTGACGGTTCAGACGGTGACGTATCGATCATCGGAAAATTCCGACAATGCCTTGGATGGCTTGCGCTCCCGCCGACGCAAAGTGATTCTCGTGAACCAGGTAAGTCCAGGTCATCGTCGAACGATGCAGGCCTTCCAAGCCCAGATCGACACCATCGTTGGTGATGGTGGCGTCGACAAACGTCTTTCGGGACGCCTCCATCGCTTCGTCGGACAACTTGGTGAACTCGGCGAAGATCAGCTTGTGGAATTCCTCGAGGGGGCTTTGAGCACCGAGCGCCCGCAAGTGGATACTTGCCTGCACATCGGCGATATACGCCAGATGATCAGCCCAAACACGGTCCAGGTGGTACAGAACGATCTGTCGGGCAGCCTCGACCAGAACTGGCTCGTCGACGGTCTCCGCGAGTTCCGCATAGCGCTCCGGCTCGGCTTCCCTGAGATCAGTGAGCGCCAAGTCAGTTTCAAGCACCTTCATCCGACGGCGGACGATGGAGTTGCGCTGCTCATTGACCTGCTTGTTGTAGTCCCAGGTGTTCGCGTGCAGCTGCAGCATCGCGCCTTCAGCGATCTTCTGCGCGTTCACCACGCTCTCGACGCCCTTGGCTCCCAGCGAACCGTCAGCGGACTCCGACTGCTGCTCACGCTGATGTGTCAGGTTCTTCGTGACGAGCGGGTCTTCCATACTTGAGAAGAACACCGACCGGCCTGGGTCTCCCTGACGTCCGGCGCGCCCCCGCAACTGATTGTCGAGACGTTCTGTGTCGTAGCGGCCAGTACCGACGACACAGAGCCCACCGAGTTTGAGGACCTCTTCGCGGGCTTCTTCGTCGCCGTCCGAACCGCCCAAGCGAATGTCGGTGCCTCGTCCGGCCATCTGCGTCGACACGGTGACCGCAGCCTTGCGCCCGGCCTCGGCGATGATGACGGCTTCCTCGGCGTCGTTCTTCGCGTTCAAGACCACCGATGGCACGCCCGCGCGCTCCAGGAAGTACGCGAGTTCCTCCGACTGCGCCACATCGTGGGTACCGATCAGAATCGGCTGGCCGGTCTCGTGGATCTCAGCGACGAAATCTACGACGGCCTCGACCTTGTGTGCTTTGTTGTCGTAGACGCGGTCCGGATCGTCCTTGCGGATGTTCGGCGCGTTCGGCGGGATCTGCGACACCGCGAGGTCGTAGAACTGGCGGAACTGCTCGCCGGCGGCGATCGCCGTACCAGTCATCCCAGCGACCCGGGGGTAACGGCCGATCAGCGCCTGCACAGTGATCGTGTCGATCACTTCACCGGCCTCGGTCGGGTTGAGACCCTCCTTGTATTCGACGGCCGCCTGAACACCGTCTGGCCACCGCTGCAGTCGTGCCACGCGTCCGCGGGCAGCATTGATCAAGTGAATGCCGCCATCGCGCACGATGTAGTCGACATCGCGCTCGAGTAGGTAATACGCGTAGAGCGCGACGTTCACATGCACCAGGGTGGACGCGACATGCTGTTCGTCGTACAGGTTGATACCACCGAGCGTCGACTCGACGAATTGTGCGCCTTCGTCGGTCAGCGAGACGTTTTTGCCGTCCGAATCGAGTTCGTAGTGCTTTGGGCGCAGATGCGCGACCACTTCGTGGATGGCACTATTTGGGATCTCCGCATCGGTTGAACCGGCGAGGATCAACGGAACCAGGGCTTCGTCAACGAGGACCGAGTCGGCCTCATCAACGATGACCACGTCGGGTTGCGGTGCCACCAGGTCTTCGACGGTGAGGGCGAGATGATCACGCAGGACGTCGAAACCGATCTCGTTCACCGAGGCATAGGTGACATCGGCGTCGTAGGCCGCCTGTCGTTGTTCGCGGGTGGAGTGCTCACTGATCGAGGCGACCGAAATTCCAAAAAGGTCGTACAGCGGCTTCATCCATTTGGCATCGCGACTGGCGAGGTAATCGTTGACCGATACGACGTGGATCTGATGGCCGTCGAGGGCGTAACCAATCGCGGCAATGGCACCGGCGAGTGTCTTGCCCTCGCCCGTTGCCATTTCGACGACGTCGCCCTCAAGCATCCGCAGCGCACCCTGCAACTGAACGTCGAAGGGCTTCATATCGAGGGTGCGGTCGCCGCCTTCGCGGACCAATGCCAAGAACTTGGCGCGGTCCTCTGCCACCGACATGTCCAGCTCAGCGGCCTGCGCTGCGAAGTCTTTGTCAGACAGCTCGGCTGCCCAGTCGTTGTGCTTGGTCGACATTTCGATCATCGACAGCGATTGCGACTGGTTACGAGAAGTCTGCGCGCCCAACATGCGCCACATCGCGTTGGAGAATTTTCCCACGTGCGTCCTGTTCCTTCTAAAGCTTGGCCGTCAGCGTTGACCTACCGGTCGCGCGCGGCGCAACCCGTGATCGATCCTGATCTACCGTACGCGGCCATCCAGTAGCGTGGCGCACATGCGTACTCCTCAATTCCGTACTCCCCGATTCCGGGCCCCGCAGTTCATCCGCACCAGCATGCTCAGTGCCGGTGTTCTTGCTCTGTTCGCGGCCACGACGTTGTCGGCGTGTACCAACGGAGCATCGGAGGCCGCACCCGATCCGACCGACTTGGTCGGAAAGACATATGTTTCTGACGCCGTGACCGGGCCGGAGATTCCCGGCGGCGGACCACTTGTTCTGGGCTTTACTGAGAACGCCACCGACAAGACCACCAATCTGCATGCGAATGCTGGCTGCAATGGCTTGGGCGGCATGGTGACGTTCGACGGGGACGCGATGACCGCATCGAATCTTTTCGGAACGATGATGGCGTGCCCGCCCCCACGCGAGCACACGGACAAATGGGTATCGGACCTTCTTGCTGATCCAGTCACCTGGGCTCTCCAGGGCACCACGTTGACCCTGTCGCGTGGCGATCAGCGGGTGGTCCTCGTCGAACGGGAGAACCGTCCTGTGGTCGGAACCCGCTGGCAGGTCACTGCGCTTGTGACAAAGCAGGCGGTCACTCGGTCGGTGGCTCTGGAAGAGGCCAAGCCATACTTCGAGATCGCCGAAGACGGCGCGATGAGCGGTAACACCGGTTGCAATTCGATGCGCGGGACGGCGAAGACTGCCACCACGGACCCGACGAGCGAGGAGATCGAGTTCTCCCCCATAGCTACCACCCGGATGGCATGCCCTCCCGATGCCATGGAGATTGAGCAGACGGTTCTCGCCGCGCTGCAGGGCAAGGCCACCGTCACCGTAGAAGGTGACGAAATGAAGCTGACCAACGTCGCTGACCCGACAGTGGGACTGCGGCTGACCGCGTCCTAGTCGGACGCGGTCAGCGGTCAGCGGTCAGTCGTTTGGTCTGGAGTTAGGCGTCTTTGGTTTGCACGGTGGCATCCATGCCAATGAGCGTCTGCAATTGCGCAAGCAGTTCCACGGCGCGCGGCCACGGTCCGTAACCCGAAGCCGGGTTGAGGTGACCGACCTCGCCACCTTCGACCAAGGTGCTGCCCCACGACTGCGCGTACTCGGCGACCGTTTCTGTGGAGGCCAGCGGGTCGTTGGTGCTGGAGACAACGATGCTCGGCCACGGAAGGGTGTCCATCGGGACCGGTCCCCAGCCGGCGTCGCTGAGCTGTTCCAGCGTCGGATGCGGCGCGTGCATTTCTTGGGTCAGGTCCGGCGGGGTCGCCAAGAGCGCTCCGGCGACGGGCAGCTTGGTCTGTGCAGCCCAGAACACCGTGGTCGGGACGCCCGCACTGTGCGCGACGAGAATGACTGGGGCTTCCTGCGCGGCAACGACGCTCTCGAGCAGCGCCAGGCGAGCGTCGAGTTGAATGGGATCGCCCTCGACCTGCGGGACGATCACGGAGTTCTGGAGCTGACCGGCAAGGATGGTCTGCCAGTGATCTTCGACGTGGCCACGGAGACCCGGGACGATGACGTAGGTGGGAGTTTGCTGAGCAACCATTGCAAAGAGGCCTTCTGATTACCTGAAGTGTTGAGCTGTGGTGGACAAAACCGACCGCGGGCGGGCAGCCGTAAGGCATACCCGCCCGCGGGAGGTAACTAAATGTGGGGAGGCCGCTTAGGCGTGGCCGGTGAAGCCGACCTGGCCGGGCTGACGGTTCGGTGCGTAACCGAGCTTGGCCAGCGTCTCATCAGCGTCGGCGTACCACTCACCGATGCGGTAGATATCGCGAGCTTCCTT
>NZ_JBARYI010000074.1:0-27792 GCF_049647785.1 Gordonia sp. (in: high G+C Gram-positive bacteria) | reverse complement strand
GTCTGACATAGTGCGGGAATCGACGCATCATGCGGGAAGTGTGTTTCGCGGGTTCCGGGGTCGGGGTGTGCCGGGCGCAGAACGAAAGAAGCCCGCCTCCGAATCAGTTCGGAGGCGGGCTTCTCTGGCTTAGCTAGTTACTGGTGTAGCCCATCGGCATCAGGATGGACTTGTGCTCGAGGTAGCTTTCCAGTCCCTCGCGACCGTTCTCGCGGCCGATACCGGAGTTCTTGTAGCCACCGAAGGGCGACGACGGGTCGATGGCGTACCAGTTGATACCCATCGTGCCGGTGCGGATCTGCTTCGCGATCTCGATGCCCTTGGGGACGTCAGTGGTCCACACCGAGCCAGCGAGACCGTAATCGGAATCGTTGGCGATGGCGATGGCCTCGTCGAGATCGTCGTACGCGATAACGCTGATGACCGGTCCGAAGATCTCTTCGCGGGCGATCGTCATGTCGTTGGTGACGCCGGTGAAGATGGTCGGGCCAACAAAGTTGCCGGTGCCGACGGCAGGTGCCGGGACTTCGAGGACGGCGGTTGCGCCCTCTTCCTTGCCCTTAGCGATGTAGCCGGTGACCTTCTCGTGCTGCTTACCGGTGATGATCGGGCCCATGTTGACTCCGGGCTCGGTGGGGATGCCTGGAACAAAGGTGGAGGCGACGGCGACCATAGCTTCGACGATCTCGTCCTGCTTGCTGCGGGGGACCAGGACGCGTGTCTGGGCAACACATGCCTGACCCGAGTTCAGGATGCCCGAGAAGACCAGCATCGGTGCGCTGGCAGCGATGTCGGCGTCTTCGAGGACGATGGCGGCAGACTTGCCACCCAATTCCAGCGAGCAACGCTTCAGCTGCTCGCCACAGGTAGCGGCGATCGCACGACCGGCAGCGGTGGAACCGGTGAAGGTGATCTTGTCGACGTCAGGATGATCGACCAGAGCCTTTCCGGTCTCGATGCCGCCCGGAACGATCGAGATAACACCCTCGGGTACGCCAGCTTCGGTGAAGAGCTCGGCGAGGACATTCGCGTTGAGCGGGGTCTCCGGCGCAGGCTTGAGAACAATTGAGCAACCGGCGGCCAGCGCAGGCCCGAACTTGTTGCAGAAAAGGAACAGCGGAACGTTCCACGCGATGATCGCACCGACGACGCCGACGGGCTCGCGCACGACGAGTGCTTCGCCGAACAGACCGTTGCGGGTCTCTTCCCAGTCGTAAGCGTCGGTGGCGTCAGCGTAGGCATTGAGAACGCCGGTGCCAGCCAACTGCTGCAGGGTGGCGACGTCGCCGGGGGTGGCACCCATCTCAGCCGAAACGAGGGCACCGATCTCGGCACCACGCTCATTGATCAGCTCGACTGCACGACGAAGAACTGCAGCTCGCTGGGCCGGCGGGGTGTTACGCCACACGCCGGAATCGAACGATGCGCGAGCGGCGCGCACAGCGGCGTCGACGTCGGTAGCGTCAGCGACAGGGACCGAACCCACCTTCTCGCCCGTCGCGGGCGAGAACACTTCCAACACCTCGGTGGAATGCGGGTCTTGCCACTTTCCGCCGATGTAGAGCTGGGTGGTTTCGATGGGGTCGGTCATGCGTGCTCCTAGATATCGGGGAACCTTTTCCTCGATACTAGAACACGTTCTAACTTGTGGCTAGCGTCACGCCTTGGGGGCGACGTCGATGACGACATCGAATTCCAGCAGGCTGGCACCCGAGGCCACGGGCTTGCGGTCGCTCTTGTGAGCTGCGCGTGCATCGCCGTTGGCCCAGGCGTCGTAGCTGTCTTCGTCGGCCCACTGGGTGACGACGAAATAGCGGTCCTCGCCCTTGGTGGGACGCAGGAGCTGGAAGCCGAGGAATCCTTCGGCGCCTTCCACGACGCCTGCGCGCGCCGCAAAGCGCTTCTCCAACTCGGCGCCGGCACCTTCGGGAATCGAAATCGCATTAATCTTCACAATTGCCATGCGATCCACCCTACGTGCGAACGGTCTTGGCCATTAGGGTCGGAAGTCGTGAATGGACTCCTCGACTATGGCGGGCGCGACAATGGGGGCTTCGGTGCCATCGTCCTCCTGCACGGGCTCATGGGCCGCGGCCGCACCTGGAACCGGCAGATTCCGTGGCTCAAACGCTATGGCCGGGTGTTCACCTTCGACGCCGCCTATCATCAGGGTGCTTTTGCCGACGATCCAATGCCCACCGACGAGGACATCGCAACGGAACGGTTCGCCACCGACGTTGCCGAACTCATTACGTGGATCGACCGTGGCCCAGCGGTCCTGATCGGGCATTCGATGGGTGGGCTGCACGCCTGGTGCACTGCGTCGCAGTATCCAGAACTGGTCTCGGCGATTGTCGTCGAAGACATGGCCCCCGACTTCCGCGGCCGCACCACCGGCGACTGGGCGCCGTGGTTTAACAGTTGGCCCGATCGGTTCGACAACCTTGAGCACGCGGTCGACATGTTTGGTGAGGTGGCTGGCCGGTACTTTTACGAGTCGTTCGATGACGGGCGCCTGCACGGGAGCATCCCGGTGTGGGGTGCGATCGCCGAAGAGTGGGGGACCCGCGACTTTTGGCCGCAGTGGGATGCGGTGGACGTGCCCGCACTACTCCTGGAGGCCGAGTTCACGGTGACGCCGGAGGGTCAGATGGCGCAGATGGCGCAGCGCGGCAAGCAAACTCGATACGAACAGTCGCAGTACTTGCGCGTGGAAGGCGCGGGGCATTTGATCCACGACGACCATCCCGACGTGTATCGCGGGGCGGTCGAAGCGTTTCTCTCAAGCCTCCCCGGCTAAGGCAAACAGTCCGTCGTCGGTAACTTCGACCAGCCCATCGACCAGTAGCGAGTCGAGGGCGCGGTCGCGTTGGCCGGGATCAGATGTCCACGCCAAATCCAGTCGTGCCCGTTCGACGGGCCCGGTTGTCGCCCGCAGAACGTCAAGCAAACGGCCCCGCGCCTGACGGTCGGTGCCGTCGTACTTCTGGGTCCTGCGGGGAGGTCCGTCGTAGGCGGGCTTGCCGAGTGCCACCCAACGGCACGTCTCGACCAGCGGACAATCGTCGCAGGCAGGACTGCGTGCGGTACACACCAGAGCCCCCAACTCCATGAGCGCGGCAGAGAATTCGGGGGCCGTTTCGTCCTCGGGTAGGAGTGCTTCGGCATCGGCTAGATCGCGCTTTGACGGGTTGGCCGGTTGGGCGCGACCGTGGATGGCGCGGGCGATGACCCGCCGCACATTGGTATCGACCACGGGTACGGATTGTCCGTACGCAAAACAGGCGACGGCACGTGCCGTGTAATCGCCGATACCGGGCAATGCCAAGAGCGTCTCGACGTCGTCTGGAACCACGTCGCGGTGTTCGGCGGCGAGGATCTGCGAACATTCGTGAAGGCGCATCGCACGTCGCGGATAGCCGAGCTTTCCCCAGGCCCGCACCACTTCGCCGCTGGTTTCGCGGGCCATTGCCGAGGGAACCGGCCAGCGCTCCACCCACCGGTTCCACGGTTCGATGACACGGGCCACCGGCGTCTGCTGCAGCATGATTTCGCTGATCAGAATCTGCCAGCCGGAAACGTCCGGTTCGCGCCACGGAAGGTCGCGCCGTGAGGTACCAAACCATTCCAAAAGAATGTGCGGTGGCATACTCGAATTCATGGAAAATCTAACCCCTGCCCAAGCGTGGCGAGTGATGAAAGATGGCAACCAACGTTTCGTCCAAGGGGAATCGATACATCCAAACCAGAGTAGTGACCAACGCGCGAGCCTGGTGAAGGGGCAGACCCCGCACGTCGTGCTATTCGGGTGCGGCGATTCCCGACTGGCCGCCGAGATCATCTTCGACCAGGGCCTCGGCGATATGTTCGTCGTCCGCACCGCAGGTCACGTGCTCGACGAAGCAGTTCTCGGCACCATCGAGTTCGGCCCCGACGTTTTGGACATCCCGCTGATCGTGGTGCTCGGCCACAGCAGTTGCGGTGCCGTCGGTGCGACCCTCGAAGCGCTCGACAAGAACACCCTGCCCAACGGCTACGTTCGCACCATCGTAGAAAAGGTGATGCCGAGCATTCTCGCCGGACGGGCTGAAGGCATCACCGAGTACTACGACTTCGTCGGCCGGCACGTCACCGAGACGATGCATTTGATGATGGACCGCAGTCGGATCATCGCCGAGCGCGTCGAGGCTGGAACGCTGGCAGTCGTGGGACTGACGTACCGCCTGGAAGACGGTCAGGTGGAGTTCCTCGAAGTGATTGGCGATATCGGTGAACACTGACGTCGGTGGGGAACACTGACGTCGGTGGGGTTGGATAGGTCAAGACTGGCCGTTACTCCACCGGTTGTGAATCTTATCTACGACACGCCGAGGCAGGCTCGTCTATTTCGCTGGTCGCGGCGATACCGTTACGAGTGTGATTGACCCACAAGGACCCCTGCCACCCGAGGTTTATTGGCGACGTCGCCTCGTCGCCGGTCTGGGCGCTGCGGTTGCGGTCATTGCGGTCATCTCGTTGATCGTGTGGCTCAGCAGCGGATCCGGTTCGACGCCGGACTCTGCGAACGCGGCAGCAAAGACCTCGGCATCGGCCAACGCGCCTGCCCCCGCACCTGTTTCGTCGACGCCGAGTGCGCCGCCCAGCAGCGAAGCCCCGAGTGGTGGCGGCGAGCACGGTGCTGGCGGCGACCCGAGCGCGCCGCCGTCGTCGCCCGCGACTCCGGCTGCCGAGCCCGCCCCGGGTGTCCCCGGAATGGAACCGTGTGCGGATCAGAGCCTGTCGGTGGTGTTGTACACCGACAAGCCCACCTACACCGTCGGCGATCAGCCGATCTTCACGATCGTCACTACGAATGGTGGACTGGCGCCCTGCTCGCGCGACATTGGTAAGGCCGCTCAAAACGTCATCGTCCGCACGTTGGATGGCGCGCGCGTCCTGTGGTCGGCGCAAGACTGTGCTCCGGACAAGAGCGTGAACGTGCAACCGCTGCAGCCTGGCCAGCAGGTCAACGACACCATCACCTGGTCGGGAACCACCAGCAGTCCCGGTTGCAAGCGTAAGCGCGTGCAGATCGCCGCTGGTGCCTACCAGGCCACCGGCAAACTCGGCGAACGAGAATCGGCACCCATCACCTTCAACGTGGTCCCGCCCGCACAGGCGCCAGCGCAGCAGTAGTAAACCGCTGAACTCTTTGCTCCGTACTTTGTGCCCCTGTTTTGGGCGCAAAGTACGGAGCAATTCTTTTGCCGGGCGGAAAACCCGGACCAACCGAGTCGGCGCTAGTGGCTTGCTAGTCGAAACGCTCGAGGCTGCTCTCGGCCAAGCGTGAGAGTCCTTCGCGAATATGGCGGGCCCAGATGCTGCCGATGCCTTCGACGGACTGCAGGTCGGCGGCGCTGCTGGCGAGGAGTGACTGCAAGGTCCCGAAGTGGCGAACGAGGCGGTCGATGTGACCGAACTGCAGCCGCGAAATGCGGGCCAGCAGACGGTAGCCGCGCGGGCTCATCGCGGTGTCTTGGGCCTCAAGAGAAGTGGGGTAACCGAACGCACCAGCAACCATCGTGAGGTCCAAAAGATCTGCGTCCGAAAGGGATTCGACAGCCTCGATGATCTGCCGCACCTGCTCGGTGTTCGCGGGCTCCGGGCTGGCGTGATAGTCGCGGACCAGGAGTTCACGCATGGTGTCGTTGTCGCTGATGAGCTCTTCCAACTGCAGCGAAACCTGACGACCGTTAACGCCCAACTCCAGGACGTACTCGTCGATCTCGACGGACACCCGGCGCACCATCTCCATGCGTTGCGCGGCGCTCATGGCATCGCGCAGCAGCACGTAATCTTCGATCTCCGCGCGCGACAGCTGGCTGCTGACTTCGTCCAGACGCAGCTTGTACCGTTCCAACGTCGCCAAGGCGACGTTGGCGCGCGACAGAATTGCGTCCGGGTTCTCCACGACGCGTCGGCGACCAGCGACGTACACGCTGACGATAGACATCGACGAGCTCACCGAAATGACCGGAACCCCGGTCTGGATGGCGGTACGTTCGGCGGCTCGGTGACGGGTGCCGGATTCCTCGGTGGGGATCGTCGGGTCCGGGACCAACTGCACGTTGGCACGCACGATGCGCTTACCGTCGTCGGACAGCACGACGGCACCGTCCATCTTCGCCAACTCGCGCAGACGCGTCGGCGCGAACTCGACGTCCAGGTGAAACCCGCCGTCACAAATGCGTTCGGTGTCGTCGTCGTACCCAAGAACGATGAGGGCACCGGTGCCGCCACGGAGGATACGTTCCAGGCCATCTCGGAGGCCCGTGCCGGGCGCTACCCTGCGCAGTGCCGAGCGAATTTGCTCACCCCGGCTGGAATCGTGCATAAGGATTTCGTCCACCTGCACTAGGGTAGCCGTACGTGAAGACCTCATTTGTGCTGCCTGCGGACATGGAGCCGCTGACCCGCGACCCGAAGGCCACGCCGCCCGGTGAACGCATCGGCCTGCATCACAGCATGTGCTTCGGCTGCGGCGATGAAACCCCCGTCGGCTTGCGGTTGCACGTGTATGCGGGCGAGGGAACCACCGTCCGCGGGAAGTTGCAGGTTGTCGACTGGATGCAGGGTGGCCCGGGCGTGATTCACGGGGGCATTTTGTCCGCGGCTTTCGATGAAGTGATGGGCACGTCACCGCTGTTGGTACGAAAGCCGGTCGTGACCGGGCACTTGGAGATCGACTACGCCAAGCCCATCCCACTCGGAAGCACCGTGCATTTTGAGGGAGAAATCCTGGGCGGCGTCCGGCGCAAGGTGTACACCCGGGCCATCGCGCACCTCGGTGACCCGAACGAGCCGGTCGCGGCCGCACACGCCGTCTTCATCACCATCGACCTGCAGAAGCACTTTGCTGGCTACCTAGACAAAGCGGTTCACGGAACGCTGTAGCCAAATCTGCTAACGCGACAGCCAAATCTGCTCAAGCGGTCACCAAATCAGCTAAAACGGGGCGTCGACCAGGCCCATTCGCGAAACTGCGGCCGCGCTTGCCTCCAGGAGATTGTTCACTCGGCTAATCCGGACACCGCGAGGCATGTCCTCGTCGGTGGAGCCAGCCGGGATGATGACATGGGTGAAACCGAGTCGCTTGGCTTCGGACACGCGACGCGCCACCGACGACACTCGGCGTACCTCGCCAGCCAGGCCGACCTCGCCGATGGCGACGGTTGTCGACGGCACCACTTTGTCGTGTTGCGAGGAGTACAAAGCCAAGAAGATGGCTAGGTCGGCGGCCGGTTCGGTCACCTTCATGCCGCCGACGGTGGAGACGTACACTTCCTTGTCGCTGCCGCGGACTGCGGCGTGCTTCTCGGCGACGGCCAGCATCATTGCCACCCGCGCCGAATCCAGGCCGGACACGGCACGCCGGGGTGAGGTCATTTTGGTGTCGTTGAGCAGGGCTTGAATCTGGCCGACCATGGCCCGCCGCCCATCCATTGCCACCAGTGCTGCGCTACCGGGAACATCTGATTCGTGGTGGTGCACAAAGATGCCTGACGGGTCGCTGACCTCGTGAATGCCGTCGGATCGCTGTTCAAAGCAGCCGACTTCGTCGGAGGGGCCAAAGCGGTTCTTGATGCCGCGGATCATGCGGAGGGACGAATGACGATCGCCCTCGAACGACAGCACGACGTCGACCAGGTGTTCTAAAGAGCGAGGCCCGGCGACGTTGCCGTCTTTGGTGACATGACCAACCAGAATGACAGCGATACCGCTCGTTTTCGCCAGAGATACCAGCGCGGTGGTGACCGCACGGATCTGTGTGACACCGCCCGTGACCCCGTCGGTTCCCGAGGCGACCATGGTCTGGACAGAGTCGACGATCAGGAGGGTGGGGGAGACGGCCTCTACGTGACCGAGAACTGTCGCGAGATCGGTTTCGGACGCCAGGTAGATATTCTCGTTAACGGCATCGGTCCGTTCGGCCCGCAACCGGACCTGGCCAGCGGACTCCTCGCCGGTCACGTACAGGGCCGTCTTGCCTTGCGTGGCCCAATGTTTCACGGTCTCGAGCAGCAGCGTCGACTTGCCGACACCGGGCTCGCCGGCGAGCAAGATGACCGAACCCGGCACCACTCCGCGGCCGAGGACACGGTCGAATTCACCGATGCCGGTTGGGACCGACGTCGCCGAATTCGAGGCGACTTCGGTGATGCGTACCGCCGGGCTCGACGGGACGACCGAGGTAGTTCCCGCGCGAACGGCAGCCGCTGCGGGGGCGGACTCGGAAATAGTCCCCCACTCGCGGCAGCTGGGGCACTGACCAACCCATTTGGGCACCTGATGCCCGCACCCGGTGCATCGGAATACCGCCTTCGCCTTTGCCATGCGTTCACTGTAGGCGGGCGGTCTGACAAGTATTCTTGGGCACTTCGGGTTGCGCGGACCGGGAGGCAATAAAAGCGATGCCCCGGCCGTGTGGCCGGGGCATCGCTGCTAGCTATTTTGGGGTCTGGCTCAGTGGCCGGAGATGTCGCGGACCTCGTCCTGGCGATCCAGGTTGGGGCCAGCGTCGACCGGGGTCGCGATCGTTGTCGAAACCGATTCGACCTTCGTCTTGCCCGCCAGATCGTAGACGGTGAAGTTGAAGGTCAACGGGATTGTGAGGCCAGCGGCGACGGTCGTGCCCGCGTTGGTCAGCTCCACATCCAGTCGGGTGGTGGCGGCAGCGCGCTCAGCGTCGGTCGCGGTGTCGGCGATGGCCGTCTCGCCAGCCAACAGTCCCTGAGAGGGGTTGATCTTGCCGTTGTTCGCGGTCCCGATCTTGATGTTGCCGGTCGGGGTGGTGATGCTGTCGAGGGTGATCACTCGCGTCGGGCTGTCGTTCGCAACGTTGAAGGCAATCTTGAACGGGCCGCCGTCGCCAAAGATCTTGTCGGCCTTGGCGACCGGGTAAATCACGTGCGCATTGCGGATTGCGATGACGCCGTTCTGCATCTCTTCGCCGTTGAAGTCCGACGGGCTCAAAACGATGGTGCCGCTTGCGCCGTTGACGGCAGGCTCCTGGTTTGCAGTCTGCGAGATCTCTCCCGATCCGCACGCCGTGGTGCCCAAGGCGATCGCGATTCCGAGCGCGCCGACTGCAGCGGCCGAAGCCAGACGGTGGGTGGACCGATTAAGCACTGACACCATTTCCTCCGGGGTGATCGTCGCGTTGTCCGCGGATAATCGCGAACTCTCACTACGCAGCGTAGTTGCCGGGTCCCGGAAATGTTCCCCCGGGTCACGGATTGCTTCGATGATCTTAGCGCTGAGACCTTGTGCCAAGGTCCGGTAAGGCTCGATTCGACGGTAGGTAAACAGCGGTAAATAGTGCCGCCCACCTGCCAACGTGTGGGTTGACCTGCATCGTTGGCGGAGGTAGTCGTGCTCCGCGTGTTAGACTGATTACATTCGAAAGGGGTAGTGGACATTGAATTTCAAAGTTGGCGACACCGTTGTTTATCCCCATCACGGTGCTGCTCATGTCGAAGACATCGTCGTACGGACCATCAAGGGTAACGAAGTTGAGTACCTGGTACTCAAGGTTGCAGACGGCGACATGACGGTTCAGATTCCGTCGAGCAAGCTCGAGTACGTGGGAGTTCGCGACGTTGTTGGTGAGGAAGGCCTCGATGAGGTTTTCCAGATCTTGCGGGCACCGCATACCGAAGAACCGACCAACTGGGCGCGTCGGTTCAAGGCCAACCAGGAAAAGCTGAATTCCGGCGACATCATCAAGGTCGCCGAAATTGTTCGCGACCTCTGGCGTCGTGAACAGGATCGGGGACTCTCGGCAGGCGAGAAGCGCATGTTGACGCGTGCTCGCCGAGTGCTGGTGGACGAGCTGTCACTGGCACAGCACACGGACGACGAGAAGGCCGACACCATGCTCGACGAGATCCTCGCCGAAGCATCCTGATCGGTATCTGACGTTCTGATAGACAACCGCGGCCGCGTCGTCGCATTGATTCCAGCTGCAGGGATGGGGACTCGCCTCGGCGAGGCCGTCCCGAAGGCCTTCGTCGAAATCGACGGAGTCACCCTGCTGGAACTCAGTGCCGACGCGGCTCGTCGGTCTGGTGTGGTCGACCAGATTGTGGTCGCCGCACCGACTGAACTCATCGAGAGGGCAGCCGCCCTTGTGCCCGACGCGATCGTCGTTCCCGGCGGTGCCGAACGGAGCGATTCGGTGCGTGCCGGTCTCGCCGCCGCACCCGACGCCGCATTTGTTTTGGTGCACGACGCGGCTCGGGCTTTGACTCCGCCGGAACTGTTCGCTTCGGTGGTGACGGCCCTCCGTGACGGTGCCCGGGCGGTGGTGCCGGGACTGCGCGTAGTCGACACGCTTAAACGCGTCGACGCGACGGGCGCGGTCTTGGGGACCGCTGATCGTGACGAATTGCGGGCAGTGCAAACGCCGCAGGGATTCGCGGCGGATGTTTTGCGTCAAGCGCACAGCGGGCAAGGTGACGCCACCGACGATGCCGGTCTCGTCGAGGCCGAGGGTGTCGCCGTCACGGTAGTGCCCGGCGATGCGATGGCCTTCAAGGTCACCACCCCGTTCGACCTGCGACTGGCTCGGCTCCTGGTGGCCGACCGTCAATCCAGTTAGCGAAACCCCGTCAGTAACCCGGGCAGTAGAAAGCAGCCGACGAAATGTCAGGAGTGAACATGCGCGTGGGAATCGGTACCGACGTCCACCCCATCGAACCCGGCCGCGACTGTTGGATGGTCGGCCTACTCTTCGACGACGCCGATGGCTGCTCGGGGCACTCCGACGGTGATGTTGGGATCCATGCGCTGTGCGATGCACTGCTCTCGGCAGCCGGCCTCGGCGACATCGGTGCCGTGTTTGGGGTGGGCCGCCCCGAATGGCACGGCGTCACCGGTGCCACCATGCTGGCCCACGTCTGCCAACTCATTGACGCCGAGGGCTTCACCCCGGTCAATGCGGCCGTCCAAATTATCGGTAACCGACCCAAGATTGGGCCTCGGCGAGCGCAAGCCCAGGAGGTGCTCGGCGACCTCCTGGGGGCCCCGGTCTCGGTGTCTGGAACCACCAGTGACGGACTTGGATTGACCGGCCGGGGCGAGGGGATCGCGGCGGTGGCCACAGCACTCCTCGCGCTGAAGTAGAATTGCAGGCCGTGACTCTACGCCTGTACGACTCGGCCACCCGCGAGGTTCGCGACTTCGTTCCGCTGCGCGAAGGAACCGCCTCGGTATACCTCTGCGGTGCCACCGTCCAGGGCGTTCCCCACATTGGTCATGTGCGCAGTGGAATCGCCTTTGACGTGCTGCGACGCTGGCTTGCCTATCGTGGGCTCGACGTCCTTTTTATTCGCAACGTGACCGATATTGACGACAAAATCCTTCGCAAGGCGGCCGACGCTGGCCGTCCGTGGTGGGAGTGGGCAGCCACCCACGAACGCGCCTTCACTCGCGCCTACGACGCGCTCGGCGTCCTGCCTCCGTCGGCGGAACCGCGTGCGACCGGCTTCGTCACCCAAATGGTGACGTACATGGAGCGGCTCATTGAGCGTGGCCACGCCTACTCGTCCGACGGCAACGTCTACTTCGATGTTCGCAGCCTTCCCGAATACGGCAGCCTGTCCGGGCACAAACTCGAAGACGTGCACCAGGGCGAAAGCGCTGGCACCGGCAAGCGCGACCCCCGCGACTTCACCCTCTGGAAGGCAGCCAAGCCCGACGAGCCGTCGTGGCCGACGCCGTGGGGTCATGGCCGCCCCGGCTGGCACCTGGAGTGCTCGGCCATGGCCACCTCGCTTCTCGGCCCCGAGTTCGACATCCACTGCGGCGGCATGGACCTCATTTTCCCGCATCACGAAAATGAGATCGCTCAAAGCCACGGCGCGGGCGACGGCTTTGCGCAGTACTGGCTGCACAACGGCTGGGTCACCATGAGTGGCGAAAAGATGAGCAAGTCGCTCGGCAACGTGGTCGCGATTCCGGAAATGCTGAAAAAGGTCCGTGCCGTGGAACTGCGGTACTACCTCGGGAGCGCGCATTACCGGTCCATGCTCGAATACTCCGACGGCGCGCTCGTGGAGGCCGCCGCGGGTTACCGGCGCATCGAGTCGTTTGTGCACCGCGTCGTCGACCGTGTCGGTGATGTCCCGGTCGGTGAGGTGACCGACGAGTTCGCCGCGGCGCTGAACGACGATCTCGGTGTGCCCGCGGGACTGGCGGCCGTTCACAACGCGGTCCGCGAGGGCAACACGGCGTTGGAAGCCGGGGACGGTGAACGGGCGCGGTCAATCGCCGCGCAGGTGCGAGCCATGACCGGCATCCTCGGTACCGACCCTCTCGACCCGCACTGGGTCACCGACAGTGACGATGACGACGCTCACGCTGCGCTCGATGTCCTCATCAAGGCAGAATTGGAGCGGCGAGCGCAGGCACGCGCCGCCAAAGACTGGGCCGTCGCAGACGAGGTCCGAGATCGCCTCGCTACCGCGGGCATCGAAGTCACCGACACTCCAGACGGCGCCGCATGGGCGCTCAAATCAAAGGAACAGTAGATGGCTGGCAACTCCCAGCGTCGCGGCGCGGTCCGCAAGTCCGGAACCAAGAAGGGGCAGACGGTCGGCTCCGGCGGTCAGCGCCGTCGCGGTCTGGAAGCGCGCGGCGCCACCCCCAAGGCAGAGGACCGCACGTACCACGCGGCCCACAAGAAGGCGAAGGCAGCGGCGAAGGCCTCCACCGGTCGCGCCCGCACCCACCGCAAGTCCGAAGAGGGCGGCCCGGAGTATGTCGTTGGACGCAACCCGGTCGTCGAATGTCTGCGCGCCGAGGTGCCTGCCACCGCGCTGTACGTGATGACCACCATCAACGCGGACGAGCGAGTGAAAGAAGCGGTGCAGACCGCTGGCGACCGCGGGATCTCGATCCTGGAAGTCGGTAAGCCCGAACTCGACCGCATGTCGCCCAACGGCCTCCACCAGGGCATTGCCCTGCAGGTGCCGGAGTACCAGTACGCGCACCCGAGTGATCTGATGGCCGACGCCCTGGCGTCGCACAACGCACCGCTGCTGGTGGCGCTCGACAACATCACCGACCCTCGCAACTTGGGTGCGGTGATCCGCAGTGTCGCGGCCTTCGGCGGCCACGGCGTGCTGATCCCGCAGCGTCGCAGCGCTGGCATGACGGCTGTCGCCTGGCGTACCAGCGCTGGCGCGGCGGCACGACTGCCCGTCGCGACCACCGCAAACTTGAACCGGACGCTGCTCGACTGGGCCAAGCACGGCGCCCAGATTGTCGGCCTCGACGCGGGCGGCGATGTCTCGCTCGACACCTACGACGGCACCGGACCGGTCGTCATTGTGGTCGGTTCGGAAGGTAAGGGACTCTCGCGTCTGGTGCGAGAGAACTGCGATTCGATTCTGTCGATCCCGATCGCCAGCAAGGTCGAAAGCCTGAATGCGTCCGTGGCGGCCGGTGTGGTTCTTTCGGAGTTTGCCCGCCAACGTCGGCTCGCGTAGTTCCGGGTGACCTGTGCATCAGAGCACAGGGAGGCATCGAATTGGTGACAATGAACGGTGACTGATTGTTGGCGTTCAGGGTCTGTTAACTAACGTGTAATGAATGTTTGGTGGAACAACCCTGCGTTCGTTGGGTACACAGATGCGGCAGGGGCGCCGTATCGAGTTCACCCGCGGTGCCTGGATTGCTGCCATCGGGTTTTTGTTTACCTTTGCCCTGATCAGCAACGCCATTGCGGTCGCTAACGACATCACCGGCCCGTTTGAGTTGCTGGCGACGGACTTTGTTGGTCGTGCACAGATCGGTGAGATCAAGATTGCGGGGTTGCTCCTAGCTCTGGTGTGCTTGCCGTCGCGCCTGCGGTTGCCGGTGATCGGTGTTGCGGCCGCGATTGAACTCCTGTGGAACGCACAGCGACTGTTTGCCGGCAACGAACTGACGGTTGGCAACGGGATCCTGTTCACGCTGGTGGGCACTGCCGCATACGCGGCGTGGCGACTGCGCGGGCCTGAGCAAGCAAGCACCCTGAAAGCCGCGGGGCTGGGACTGCTCTTGATCGTGATGGGCCGCGTTGGCGATGTGTGGTTGGTGCTGTCGAGTCGTGCGAATCCGTCCGTGCTTGATGAGTTTGTTGAAATGGCCGACCGCGCGCTCGGTAGTCCGGCGTGGGCGGTCGGATCGGTGGTCAGCGAAAGCCCGATCCTCACCGAGATTTTCAGCAAGGTTTACGTGTACCTGCCGGTCGGTGCGGCCATCATCGCGTTCTTCCAACTCCGCAATAGTGCGCGTGACGGCTTCCCCCGCCATCACATCATTCGGACCTTCTTGCTGATCGGCATGATCGGCCCACTCATCTACTTTGTGTTCCCCGTCGTCGGACCCACCTACGCCTTTGGGCATGAGTTGGCCGGTGCCGGATGGCAAGACGTGTGGCCGTTGCACTTGCCGATCATCGGGGACCCCGAATCGGCCCCGTTCGCGCAAGCGGTGGCTCGCAACTGCATGCCGAGTCTGCACACCGCATGGGCGACGTGCATCTTGATTCACGGCTGGCGCGGATCCACCGTGTCGAAGATCTTCGGCACCCTCTGGCTGGTCTGCACCACCGGGGCCACTCTCGGCTTCGGTTTCCATTACGGCATCGACATCCTCGCAGGCATCATCTTCACCCTCACCCTGGAAGCAGCACTCACCCGACCGGAACTGGGATGGTCGTGGCATCGCGCCGGAGTCATTGCCTTCGGCGCCACAGCGTTTAGTGGCGTACTCCTGTCGACCCGCTTTCTCTCAGTGGAACTAGCCGTGAGCGGTGCGGTCGGCGGCCTTGCGCTGCTCGGCGTTGTCCTCGCCGTCGCGATCGCCTTCTTGACCGTGGAACTGCATCCGGGCGATCAGCGGGCGTTCGACGGTCCGCGCCCGCCCACGGTCGGTCAGAAGACCGCGGAAGCCCTGCGCGAGGTCGTCGGATCGGCGCGCCGATGGACGGCCGATACCGTTGCGATGATCACCCCGGAGTCGAAGAAGACCGAGTCGACCAAACTTTAAGGACGCTGTCCGTGGCGAGCAGGATCAGCGCCACCCAGACGATCCCGAAGCCAATCCAGCGTTGGGTGGGTAGTTGCTCGCCAAGTAGTAGCACCGCGCACAGCAGTTGCAGAATCGGCGTGATGAATTGGATCAATCCGATGGTCACAAGAGGGATTCGACGGGCCGCTGCCGCGAACAGCAGCAGGGGAATGGCGGTGGCGACACCGGAAAAGACCAGAAGTCCGGTGTGCCCAATACCCGTGCCGAAAGTCATGCCCGCGGGAGTAAAGGCAACGATCACCAGAATGATCGCCGCTACCGGCGACAGAATCGCGGTCTCCAACGACAAGCTGTGCAGGGCGGGTAGTGCAACGCCGACTTTGTTCTTGACCAGTCCGTAGAGCGCGAACGACACCGCAAGAACCAATGCGGTGGCCGGAAACTCGCCAGCCACCACCGCCAGATAGATGGCGGCTACGGCTCCGACTGCCACCGCGGTCCACTGCAGAGGCCGGAGTCGTTCATGCACGACGACCACCCCGAGCGCTACCGTCGCCAGTGGATTCAGAAAGTAGCCGAGGGCGGCGTCGCTGGTGTTGCCGGATGTCACCGCAGCCACGTACACCACCCAGTTGGTGGCAATCAGGAAGGCCGCCGCAGTCACCCCGGCAAGGAGTCTGGGCTGACGTCGTAGCGGCAGAATCCACGACCAGTCGCGCATGAGGGTCAGGAGGACCCCGCACAGCAGCAACGTCCACAGGATGCGGTGCGCGAGAATTTCCCACGGCCCTGCTGGCACCATGGCCGCAAAGAGCAGGGGAAACAGTCCCCACACGCCGTAGGCCGTGAAGCCTGCGAGGGTTCCGCGCGCCGTCTCCGAACGAAGGGCCTCGCGGCCGGTCATGAACCGTACGGTCGAACACGCACCCCAGCTGCGGCCAGTGCTTCCCGGACGCGGCGGGCGTGGGCTACGGCGCCGGGCGTGTCGCCGTGCAGACAGACCGAATCGGCGACAACAGTGACTTCGCTGCCGTCGATCGCAATGATGCGTCCGGTCTCGACGAGGTTTACCACTCGCGCGGCCACGACCTGCGGATCGGTCAGGACGGCACCCGGATGAGTGCGGGGAACCAAGGTGCCCTCGGCGGTGTAGCTACGGTCGGCGAAGGCCTCGGTGATGACCGGTAGGTCGGCCTCCCGTGCAAGGGACTCAACGACGGATCCGGGCAGACACATCAGGGGCAGTCGCACCGCTACGGCGGCGGCGACGACTGCGGCGGCCTGCCGTTCGTTGTGGACGACGGTGTTGTACAGCGCGCCGTGGGGTTTCAGGTATCGCACTGTGCCGCCCACGGATTTAGCGAGGGTAGTCAGCGCGCCGACCTGGTACAAGATGTCGGCGGTGAGATCGGCAGGCTCGATGTCCATGGGTCGTCGCCCGAAGCCGGCGAGGTCTGGGTACGACACCTGAGCGCCGATCCGCACGTCGGCCGCGACCGCGCTGCGACACGTTTCGTGCAGGACTCGGGGAGTACCAGCGTGAAATCCGCAGGAGATGTTCGCGCTGGTAACCAGGGAAAGCATGGCGTCGTCGTCGCCGACACCTTCGCCTAAGTCAGCGTTGAGGTCGATTTCGAGTGCCACGCTTCGATGCTAGTCACACCACTGCACCGCGAGCCACACCACTGCACTGCTAGTTACCCGACTGCACTAGGGTCGGTTCATGGCAGTTATGGACACTCTCGTCGAGACCTATGACGGCGTCGTCGACGGCAAGCGAGGCCGGGGCGCGCGCCGCGGCACTATTTCGTGGCGGGGAATCCCTTTCGCTGAGCCGCCCGTCGGCAAATTCCGGTGGCGCGCGCCGCGGCCGGTCACCCCGTGGCCTGGCGTGCGTGAGTGCTACGCGTACGGTCCGGCGCCGATGCAAGAAAAGGTCTTCACCGCGCGCGGTGCGGGTTTCCAGCCGCGCAGCGAAGACTGCTTGACGCTCAACGTGTTTGCCCCGTCTACCGTCTCGGCAACGCCGCGACCGGTGATGGTGTTCAACTACGGCGGCGCGTACATCTTGGGTGGCACGTCAACGCCGATCTACGACGGTTCGTTCCTGGCCCGCGCCCGCGACGTCATCATCGTGACCGTGAACTACCGGTTTGGCCCGTTCGGGTTCCTCGATTTGAGTGACTACTCCACTGACGAGCGAGTCTTCGATTCCAACCCCGGTCTCCGGGACATGGTTGCCGGACTCGAGTGGGTCAAGCGCAACATTTCCGCTTTCGGTGGTGATCCCGAACGGATCACCGTGTTCGGTGAGAGCGCTGGCGGCTCAGCCGTCCTCACCCTGCTGTCGACGCCCGCCGCAGAAGGTCTGTTCTCCGGTGCCATCTCGCAGAGTCCGGCCCCGGACCTCGTGGTGACGAAGGAGAATGCGCAGATTTTCGCCGACGAGTATGTGCGGCTGCTCGTGGATCCGACCCGGCGCAGGGGCCCCGAACGGACCGAAGAACCGCTCGATCCCGAGTATGTGGCTCGCATTGTGGACAGCGCGAGTCCCAGCGAATTGCTGCGCATTGGAAACAAGCTTCTCGGGTTTACCCGCGGTGCTCGTCTCACCGACCCGATCCCGTTTGCGCCGGTCATTGATGGCGATTACCTGCCGCAAAACCCGCTCGACGCCGCCCGCGATGGCAACACCTTCTCGGTGCCAACAATCATCGGCAACAACAAAGACGAGGGTGAACTTTTTGCCCGATTCTGGGACATCCTGCCCGATCGCGAACAGGCCTTCGTGGAACTGGGTGCCTCGGCGGATGTCGAAGAACTCCAGAAGCTCTATCCGAGTAAGCGCCGGGCAGTCCTGATTGCGGCTGACGCCACGTTCTGGACCCCCACTATTCGATTTGCCGGCTACCACAGCGAGCACGCACCGACGTACGTGTACCGCTACGACTACGCGCCGAAGTTGCTCAACCTCAGTGGGATCGGTGCCACGCACGCAACGGAACTATTGGCCGTGTTCGGTACCTACCGCGACGCAATTGGTGCGCCCCTGGCAGCCGCCGGCAGTTGGGGCGAGACCAAACGCATCACCGCCCTCATGCAATCGCGGTGGTCGTGGTTCGCGCGCACCGGAAAGCCTGCACTTGATTGGCCTGTTTACACCCGCGAGCAGCGGAACGTGATGATCCTCGACGACCCGCCGCGCCTCGAAGTGGACCCGCACGGACCGCGTCGTGAAGCGTGGGAACGCGTGACGGTGGCCCCGCACGAATCAGTGACGGTCTCGGAATGACGCGACGGGTGGTCGGCGCAGTCATCGTCGGTATTACCGCCCTCATACTGTCGGCCTGCTCGAGTTCGGACGAAACTGCCTCGGATTCGACGTCGTCGTCCGCTCCCGTCCCGGTGACCTCACCCGTGACGCTCACGTCGTCGACGGGTCCGAATGAGGTTCTGCCGCCGCCGTACATCGCATCGGCGACGTGGGCCGATACGGCGGTCGGACCAAGTCTGCAGATTGCGCCGACCATCAACGGACGCAGGGTGCAGTCACCGACCGCGGGGACTGAAGCGTGGCGGGAAGTCCTGGCATTAGACCCGGGCGCCGACACTCCCGGGATGAAGGCTCAGTTCGACTGCCACTGGACGTTTGCCCGTCTCGTTGAACCAAATAAGCCCACCTGGAATCTGGAACCCAACCGTCCCGTCGTTACCCCCGAAGAAATGATCGCCTCGCGCTGTAACCCCGGGATGCCGGAAGAATAGGTAGACCGCCACCGTCCGCGGTTATCGGAGTGGGTGCGACTGCTCGAACGGAACCTGCTGGTACACGCAGTGGTTGAGCCAGTTGGCGTACAGCATGACACCGTAACTGCGCCAGGTGACGGCGGGTTCGCGGGACGGGTCGTCATCCGGGTAGTAGTTCTCAGGTAGCGCCGGTGACAGCCCGGCCTCGGCGTCGCGCTTGTACTCGCGGTCAAGCGTGTCGCGGTCGTATTCGGGATGTCCGGTGATGAACACTTGGCGCAGATCCGGGGTGGTCGCCAGCAGCACCCCGGCGTCGTCGCCCACGGCTAGGACCTCGACGGTGCCTGCGGACTCCAGGTCGGCAGCGTGAACGCCCGTGTGGCGCGACTGCGGGACGGTCAGCGAATCGTCGAGACCGCGCAGCAGCGCCGACTCCGGTCGCACCACCCGGTGCTCGAAAATCCCCGACAGCTTGCTCGGCAACTCGTACTTCTGCACGCCGTGATGGTGGTACAGCGCGGCTTGCGCGCCCCAACAGATGTGCAGGGTCGAGTAGACGTGCTCGCGCGTCCAGTCCAAGATCTGCACCATCTCGGGCCAGTAGTCGACGTCCTCGAACTTCAGCAGTTCGATGGGCGCACCGGTGATGATCATGCCGTCGAAGTACTGGTCCTCGACGTCGGCGAACGTGGTGTAGAAAGCTTCGAGATGCTCGGGCGGGGTGTTGCGTGAGGAGTGGCTCGCCATGTGCAGCAGGGTCACTTCCACCTGCAGGGGAGTGCTGCCCAGCACCCGCAGCAGTTGGGTCTCGGTGGCTTCCTTCGTCGGCATCAGATTCAGGATGGCAATGCGCATGGGCCGGATGTCCTGAGTGCGTGCGCGCTCGTCGGACATGACAAAGATGCCCTCGTCCTCGAGGATTGCTCGGGCGGGAAGGTCTCGCGGGATGTTGACCGGCATACCTTCAATAGTGCCAGGGACATTCGAGCCCGGCAGCGTCGGAAGGTCGCCGTGCTCCGGACTCAGTCCCGAGCCCGCATACCGAACGCACGGCACACCACGTAGATCGCGAACGAAGTTGACGTGACCATTACCGACACCGGCAGTTCCGGCGCCAAGGAGAGGATGTAGCCGCCGATTGCGGCGATCTCAGCGAACACGATCGACAAGATCAATACCGTTGTCGGGTTTGCGGTGACCCGCACCGCGGCAGCCGCGGGCGTAATCAGCAAACTCATCACCAGCAGGGCGCCGATGATCTGCACGCCCTGTGCCGCCGCCAGGCCAACCAGAATGGCGAAGATGATCGACAGTGCGCGCACCGGTACCCCCGAGGCTGCCGCGACGCGTGGATCCAAGCTGGCGAACATCAACGGGCGGTAGATAATCGCGTACACGACCACAATCACCAACGCCGTAAGCGCAACGGCGATCAGTCCGCTATGACTGACGCTGACGATCTGACCGGTCAACAGGGCAAAACCCGTGCCGACCCGGCCGTACAAACTCAGGAACAGGACGCCCAAGCCCAGGCCGAAGGCCATGACGACACCGATTACCGAATCGCGTTCGCGCGCCCGGTTGCCCAGCAACCCAAAAACCGCGGCGGCCAAGACCGCGCCGATCACGCCGCCGACATTCACGCTCACCCCAGCGAGGAGCGCCGCCGCCGCGCCGGTGAACGACAGTTCCGCCGCACCGTGCACCGCAAAACTCATCTGCCGCGCGACGATCATCGGCCCGAGTAGCCCGCCGATAAGGCCGAGAAGGGCGATCGCCACGATCGACTGCTGCACAAAGCTGCGGGACAGGAGATCGGCGGTCTGCGAAAAGTTCCAGAAGTTGCCCATGTCGGCCGCGAGCACCGTCGTCTGCGGGCCGATCACAGGTCGTCCCCGGCAATAGCGAAACCGACATCGGTGCCGAGCGCGTCACCGGGATAGGTGTGCGTCGCGCAGTGGTGGTCGTCATCGCCGCCGAGCACCACCAGTCGCCCGCCGATCCGCAATACCTCCACGGGACTGCCGTACAACTCGCTCAACGTTTGCGAATTCATCACTTCGGTCACCGACCCGATGCGGAACGAGCCGCCAGCCAAGTAGAGAACCCGATCCACGAAGGGCAACACCGGATTCAGCTCGTGCGTCACGAATAGGACCGCGGTGTTTGCCCGGCGGCGACGGGAATCAAGCAGGTCAACGACCACGCTCTGGCTGGCCAGATCGAGGCTCGACAGCGGCTCGTCGCACAGCAGGATTTCCGGATCGCGCGTCAACGCCTGAGCGATCCGCAACCGCTGTTGTTCGCCACCGGACAGCAAACCCAGCGGCCGGTCGGCGAAGGCTTCCGCGCCGACCTCGGCCACGGCGGCGTCGACCAACGCACGGCGCTGACGGATCCCGCGCAGGCCGACGCCCCAACGAGCGCCGTCGACACCGAATCCCACCAGGTCCCGGCCACGCAGCATCATGGAGTCCGAGTCCTCGGCATGCTGCTGTGGCACGTAGCCGATATTGCCGTGGGCGGTGATGGAACCGGACGACAACGCCGTCTGCCCCAAGATCGCACGCAGCAGCGAGGTCTTACCCGAACCATTCGGTCCCAGTACGGCCACAAACTCGCCGGGCGCGATGTCGAGGTCGAGGCCGCTCCACAGCGTGCGGTCGCCGAACGTGAGACCGACGTCGCGGAAACTCAATGCTGCATCGGTGGCGGTACCGTCGGTGCTCACGAGTTCAGGGCTTTCGCCAGTGCATCGATCTGCGCACGCTGCCACGTGATGTAGTCGGTGACCCCGGCGGGAAGCGACTCCGTGAACTCGACGATGGCGATCTTCGACGCCCGCGCGGTGTCCAAGACTGCTTGCGTGCTCGAATCAACGGCCTGGGTGTTGTAGATCAGTGCCTTAACCCGGTGCTGTGACAGCAGGTCATTGAACTTGGCGAGATCGGCGGCTGACGGTGACTGCCCCTGCTCGACGGCCTCCTGGAAGCCGGCCGGAGCAGCGTCGACCAGTCCGGCATCGGTAATCATCGTGGCGGCGAGGGGTTCGGTGGCGGCGATCTCGGTGCCGCCGTGGCTTTGCTTGATGGCATCGAGAGCTGCGCGCAGCGTGCCGATCTGGCCGACGAAGTCGGACGCGCGGCCCCGGTAGTAGTCGGCGTTCACCGGAGCGATGTCAGCCAACTTGTCGGCGATCTGGTTGGCTGTGTCGGCGACGGCGGCGAGGTCGTAGAAGACGTGTTCGTTTCCGCGGTCCTGGTCCGACCGCGCGTCGTAGGCGACGACCTTGGCACCCTCGGCACCTTCGGCGGCGGTCTCCATGAACGCGTCGTAGTGCTCGCCGTTCATGACGATGAGGTTGGCGTCGTGCACGCGGGCAGTATCGGCGCTCGAGGGTTCGTACTCGTGGGGATCGCCGTCCGGCGACTTGTATAGCGCGATCACCTCGGCACGATCGCCGCCGACCGCGCTCGCGACCGAAGCCCACACATCGGTCGAGGCAACGACCACCGGATGGTCAGTAGCTTGCGGACCGCTGCTGTCGGCTCCGCAGGCGGTTGCGGTCGCTACGGCGAGAAGGGTGGCCACTGCCAGGGTGATGCGCCGCGCGATGCCGGGTCGTGTCATGTGGGAAATCCACCTTCTCTAGATAATGAAAATCGTTACCGAGAGAGTGTATTACCGGGAAGTAGATCTTGTCGAAGCAATGCCTAGCTGTGCATATGTCGCATTGTCGCGATCGGTGCCAGACGCGGCGCACCCAATTCGTCGTCGATTATCTACTCTGGTGGTATGACCGTCGGCCACGCCCCGAGACGCATTGCGTTGATCTCGGTGCACACTTCACCACTGGCACAGCCCGGCACGGGTGACGCAGGTGGCATGAACGTTTACGTCTGGCAGACCGCGACCCGCCTGGCCCGCCGCGGCATCGAAGTCGAGATCTTTACCCGGGCGACGTCGTCGAGCGACAAACCGGTGGTCGAGGCTGCCCCCGGAGTGACCGTCCGCAATGTGGTCGCCGGACCATTCGACGGCCTCGACAAGCGTGACCTCCCCGGTCAACTCTGCGCATTCTCGGCCAACGTGCTGCGTGCCGAGGCCGCGCAGAAGCCCGGCTATTACGAACTCATCCATTCGCACTATTGGCTGTCCGGCCAGGTTGGTTGGCTGGCGCGCGACCGCTGGGGTGTTCCGTTGGTGCACACCGCCCACACGCTGGCCGCAGTGAAGAACGCCTCCCTCGCCGAAGGCGACCCGGCCGAGCCCATGGTGCGCGTTGTCGGCGAACAGCAAGTCGTCGACGAAGCCGACCGTCTCATCGCCAACACGCAGACCGAAGTCGCCGAACTTGTCGACATGTACGGGGCCGACCCGTCGCGGATCGACGTTGTGGTGCCGGGTGCCGACCTCGATCAATACTCGCCGGGCGACCGTGCCGAGTCCCGCGCTCGCCTGGGGTTGGCCGCCGACGATGTGCTCGTGACTTTCGTTGGCCGCATCCAGCCACTCAAGGCCCCCGATGTGCTCGTCTCGGCGATGGCCCCGCTACTTCGCGCTGACTCCACCGGGCGCCTCCGCGTGCTGGTGGTCGGAGGGCCATCGGGCAGTGGTCTCGCGCAACCAACCGCCCTGATCGACCTGGTCAACGAATTGAGACTGGCCGACCGCGTCGACTTCCTGCCGCCGCAGGCTCCGGACCAACTGGTCCACGTTTATCGGGCGTCCGACGTAGTTGCCGTGCCGAGCTACTCGGAGAGCTTTGGGCTCGTCGCCATCGAGGCGCAGGCCTGCGGTGTACCGGTGATCGCTGCCAACGTTGGCGGACTCTCCGTGGCGGTAGACGACGGCAGATCCGGTGTCCTCGTCGACGGACACGACATCGAAATCTGGACACCCAAACTTGCCGAACTAATCAACAACCCGGCACGTCGGGCACAAATGGGCCGAGCGGCCGCAGCCCACGCCCAACAGTTTTCGTGGGAGCACACCACCGACGCGCTACTGGAAAGCTACGCGCGCGCCGGTGCTGCCCTGGGCGCCACGCGACCGCTGGACCAGACGCGGTTCGGCTCCCAACACTGGCGCAACCGAGCGAGGATTTTGGCGTGAACGAAAAACAGAACCCGGCCGAAACAATTGCCGCGTTGGTCGCGGTCCTCGACGAAACGGGAATCCCGTACGCGAGGAAGGATTCCGGCGGGGCCAAATCCGAGCACTTCGTCATCGAGTTGCCGGGCGAGAAGAAGCTCAAAACCACGGTCTTGCTGACCGCAGGCGCACACGGCGTCCGCGTCGAAGCCTTTGTATGCCGCCGAGCCGACGAGAATCTCGAAGGTGTTTACAAGTACCTGCTGAAGCGTAACCGGCGGCTGTACGGCGTTGCGTACACCCTCGACAACATCGGCGACATTTACCTCGTCGGTCGAATCTCGGTGGACGCATTGACGCGCGATGAAGTCGACCGCATCCTCGGTCAAGTACTGGAGGCTGCCGATGGCGACTTCAATCAGATCCTTGAGATTGGCTTCCTGACCTCCATCAAACGTGAATGGGCGTGGCGCAAGGCGCGCGGTGAGTCGATGCGAAATCTCGAGGCCTTCGCCCACCTCATCGACGAGTCTGAACTCCCCGAAATTGCCCCGCTCGATGATCCCGATGCGCTGCCCGTGTGGTCGGTTGGAGACGCCCCGTCGTAATCGAGCACGTCGGGTTACGCGGTGGTTGCCGGAGTTGGTGAGCGATATGGGAAACTGGCCGTTATGAGCAACGGCACCCTGATTCTGATGCGTCACGGCGAGAGCGAGTGGAACGCTTCCAACCAGTTCACCGGATGGGTCGATGTGGCCCTCACCGACAAGGGCCGCGCTGAAGCGGTTCACGCTGGCGAACTCCTCGTTGAACACAACCTGCTCCCCGACGTGCTCTACACGTCGCTGCTGCGTCGCGCCATCATCACCGCGCAGATCGCGCTCGACACCGCCAACCGCCACTGGATTCCGGTAGTCCGCGACTGGCGTCTCAATGAACGTCACTACGGTGCCCTGCAGGGGCTGAACAAGGCCGAAACCAAGGCCAAGTACGGGGACGAGCAGTTCATGCTGTGGCGCCGCAGCTACGACACCCCGCCGCCGGCCATCGAAGCTGACGCCGAGTACAGCCAGGTCGGTGACCCCCGCTACACGGGCATCGAAGTTCCCCTGACCGAGTGCCTCGAAGACGTCGTCAAACGCCTCATCCCGTACTACACCGAGTCCATCGAAGCCGACCTGCGCGCCGGTAAGACCGTCCTCGTCGCAGCGCACGGCAACTCGCTGCGGGCCCTCGTCAAGCACCTCGACGGCATCTCCGATGCCGACATCTCCGAGCTCAACATTCCGACCGGCAACCCGCTGCGCTACGACCTAGACGACAACCTCCGTCCGGTCACCAAGGGCGGCGTCTACCTGGATCCGGAAGCGGCGGCCGCAGGCGCGGCAGCCGTTGCCGCACAGGGCAATAAGTAGCTCTGCCACGCGTGGCGCACCCATGTGGCCTGCGCTACATTAGAAGCTATGGCTGACGGTACTCTTCAGATAACTCACATCGCTTCCCGCGAGCGCTATCGCGCCGATGTTTTGGAAGCGGACGCGCCGCTCGAAGTCGGCTATGTGGACTACACGCAAGATGGCGATCGTCTCGCCCTGACGCACACCGTGGTCTACGACCGCTTCGGTGGCCGCGGCTACGCGGGCGAACTGGTCAAGCATGTCCTCGACGACATTCGCGCCAACGGCCAAACAGTCGTGCCGGTCTGCTCGTACGTTCAGAGTTACGTCAAGAAACATCCCGAGTACAACGACATCGTCGCGTCCTAAAGCCTCTTGAGATGAACCGAGTAAACCCCCGGCACCCCGGGGGTTTACTTGTCTGCAACCCAGGCGAACGTGCCGTGAACACGCTTCGAATACTGAGCCCACAGGCTGCGAACAACGGCCGGTTCAACGTAAGCTTCGGGGGTATCCGGGTTACCGGAACGGTCAGAAGCTGTTCATGTCAGTTGAGCGAAGCAGGGAGACGTGCGGGGCGAGGAGCCGATGGGTGCGGCCGGAGCCGGTGCTGCCGACACGCCACTTGAAGATCTGGTGATCGTCGATCATCAGCGTTTCCGCCCCGATCTACTCGGGCTGATCGTCGCGCACACCGCGACCGGGATTGTCGTCGTCGACGAATACCACCAGGTCATTCTCTACAACAAGCGCGCCGCAGAGCTTGGCATGCTGCGTGACCAACTCGCCGACGGCGTCGCAGAGGTTGTCACCGAGGTCTTCCTGACCGGCATCGACCGACACTTCGACTTTGTTCCGCCGCACTCGTCACTGGGTTTCCTGTCGACGGGCCGCACCATGCCCCGCCAGGTCGAGAATGTTCGTTGCATTGCGCA
The DNA here is from genome assembly GCF_049647785.1 of Gordonia sp. (in: high G+C Gram-positive bacteria). Taxonomy (GTDB): domain Bacteria; phylum Actinomycetota; class Actinomycetes; order Mycobacteriales; family Mycobacteriaceae; genus Gordonia. The sequence continues at coordinate 1,562 of NZ_JBARYI010000074.1, read as the reverse complement.
GTTGGCAACGTTCGACGGCGTTGGGTACGCCCTGGTGTTCGGAGACGACGACTCCACCAACCAGCGGGTGGAGGCCACCCGGCGCGACTTCGCCGCGAACGTCTCCCACGAGCTGAAGACCCCGCTCGGTGCCATCAGTCTGATGACCGAGGCGATGCTCGAATCGCGCGACGATCCGGAAGCTGTGGAGCACTTCGGTCGCCGCGTCTTGAAGGAAGCGACCCGGATGGGGTCGCTGGTCAACGAGTTGATTGGTCTTTCGCGGCTGCAGGAAGGTCGTATCCCGGACTTCACGCAGGTCGACGTCGATGCGCTCGTCGACGACGCGGTTGCGGCGGCGGGGGTTTCCGCCGAGGTCGCGGAGATCGATCTGGTGACCGACGGCCACAGCGGCCTTTTCATCCAGGGCGACCGCACGCTGCTGTTGACGGCATTGTCGAACCTGTTGATCAACGCCATTAACCATTCGCCCGCCGGCGAGGTGGTCTCAGTTAGCCGCAAGGCAGTCACCCTCGACGACGAGGAGATGGTGATGATCGCCATCACCGACCGCGGGATCGGAATTGCCCCGGCGGACCAGCAGCGGGTGTTTGAACGGTTTTTCCGAGTCGACAAGGCGCGCTCTCGCGCGACCGGCGGTACCGGCCTCGGTCTTGCTATCGCCAAGCACGTCGCGGCCAGCCATGGCGGACACATTGGTTTGTGGTCACGGCCCGGCACCGGATCGACCTTTAGCCTGTACATCCCCATCGACCCGACGTCACCGCCCGGTGGACCGTCGACGAACACAGAGGAACTGACGAGTTGACGCACGTACTGATCGTTGAAGACGAAGAATCGCTAGCCGACCCGCTGGCTTTCTTGCTCCGCAAGGAAGGCTTCGAGGCGAGCATCGTCAACGACGGCGCGCTGGCGGTTTCGACCTTTGAGCGGGTCAACCCGGACATCGTCTTGCTGGATTTGATGCTGCCCGGCGTGTCGGGTACCGAGATTTGCAAGCAGATTCGAGTGCGCTCGGCCGTCCCGGTGATTATGGTGACCGCTCGTGACAGCGAGATCGACAAGGTTGTCGGACTGGAATTGGGCGCCGACGACTACGTGACGAAGCCGTATTCGGCTCGCGAGTTGATCGCCCGTATTCGCGCCGTGCTGCGCCGCGGCGGTGTGGTGGCCGACGACGAAGATGCGGCGATCGGCGTCGTCGAGGTGGGCCCGGTCCGCATGGACGTGCAGCGACACACCGTTGCCGTCGCCGGTAATGAGGTCACGTTGCCGCTGAAAGAGTTCGACCTTCTCGAGTACTTGCTGCGCAATTCCGGCCGCGTCTTGACGCGCAGCCAATTGATCGACCGCGTGTGGGGTGCCGACTACGTCGGCGACACTAAAACCCTCGACGTCCACGTCAAGCGACTGCGGTCGAAGGTCGAACCCGACCCCTCCCAGCCCCGCCACCTCATCACCGTCCGCGGCCTCGGCTACAAGTTCGAGGCATAGCGCTCGCTCCGCTCCCGCTGTTCTCGCATGATGCGTCGATTCCCGCACTACGTCTGACATAGTGCGGG
>NZ_JBARYI010000073.1:0-32086 GCF_049647785.1 Gordonia sp. (in: high G+C Gram-positive bacteria) | reverse complement strand
GGCCCAGCGGCTTTCGTGCCAGATGCGTGCCCAATCGTTGCGTCACGGAACTTCGCTGCACGCATCTGGGGAGCGAAAGCTCAACTGAGATTTGGCTCTCGAGGGTGTCACCGGGCGCGTGTACAGTTTCGTCCCAGTGTATGACGGTCGATACTTGAATTATCCCTAGGACTATTACCGTTGTTAGGAATGCATGAATAAGAAGCGGAGCGCTCTTTCTCCCAGGCTTGAAAGAATTGATCTCGATCATATTGTTGACAGCGAAATCGACCGACTTGAGCCGCATGAGAGTTACGACAGTGAAAGATTTACTGCCTTCGACCTGAGTGATCGAGACCTCACGGGAACGGCCTTCACCGAATGTGAATTTCGGGACCTCTCCGCTGACAATGCGGATTTTCTTGCCGCAAGCTTTGTTGATACCAGACTCGACGGTTTGAACTCGCCAAGGTTCCAGGCGCCCAGGTCGCGGCTTCGGAACGTGGAAATCAATGGCTCGCGTCTTGGTTCAGTAGAGTTTTATGAAGCCCGTTGGCAATCAGTGCACCTCAGTGACTCTAAGGTCAGCTACATTAACTTGCGTTTTGCCGAACTGACGGACGTGCTTTTCTCTGATTGCATCATCGACGAACTCGACATGAGGGGCGCGAAAGCAAATCGAGTTTCATTCGTCAACACCACCGTAAATAGTCTCGATTTCAGCGAGTCAAAGCTGCAGAACGTCGACTTGCGGACGCTCGAATTGCGTAGAATTTCCGGAGGTGCGGAAAGCTTGAAAGGGGTAACGATGACGCCATTTCAGGCGAGTGAGCTAGCACCGGTCTTCGCTGAGTATTTCGGAATTACCCTCATCGAGGATGAGGCCAGCGGCCAACGCGGTCGCTAGTGCGACCCGCGGCCACACAACAACTACGGTCGCGGCGGTATGGGCCGGATGCGTCGGCGTTCCAAAACTGTGGAGTCCGGCTCGGTGAAGCCGAACTGCTTGTACAAGCCGTGGGCGTCGTCGGTGTGCAGCAGCCAGCGGAAATGTGCGCCGGGGCCTCGCTCGATCATCTCGTCGACCAACTTCTTGCCCAACCCGTGCCCGCGCGCGGCCGGGACGACGAATACGTCGCAGAGGTAGGCGACCGTGACACCGTCCGAAATCGCCCGAGCGAAAGCCACGAATTCACCGGTAGTGGAGTCGGTACAACCGACCACGCGCCATGAACCATCTATGGAATCCCGAATATCGGTGACGCTGCGCCACTGACCCCAATAGGCGTCGTTCGACAGGAACCTGATGATGACGTCGATATCGAGGCGATCGCGGTCGGAGGAGAACTCGAAGCGGTCGTCGACCTTGATGGGCTCGGGCAACTCTGCAGTCATGCCGTTCAGTATCGGTGATATATCCAGCGCCGGGTCGGGAGAAGACGCAAAAGCCGGGACGGTACGACCGTCCCGGCTTCAGCGTTGGTGAAGAAAGCTACTTGATAACTTCGGGCTTGCTGTCGCCGGCCTGGGCGCGGTCGGCGCGCGGCTGGCTCATCAGGTAGCGCTCGCGGGAATCGTCGAGTTCGTTGATCCACGGGGTGTGGTGGATCAACGACGGGGTTCCCGTCATGACTGACGTGTACGCCTGGTCGCGGTAGGTCAGGATGTTCTTCTTCTTGTCGGCCTTCCACGACAGGAAGATCCGGACGACTTCGTCGAGATCAAACATCGGGTAGTCCGTGGCCTCGATCAGGTCGCGAATGTAATCGGCCTGGAACTGGACGGCGGCGGCATCATCGTCGACGGTGGCGTAACGGTCCGACCACTCGGTGATACTCGCGGCGCGCTCGTTAGTGCTTGGCATGGCGATCCGACCAAGGATGAGGTCGCGGACAAACCATGCTTGTGCATCGAACATGTTGAAGGTGAACCACTGGTCCTGGGCGCCCAAGTAGTGCAGCTTGGGGTTTTGTTGCCAGGTGACGCCGCGGTACAAGCCTTCGGGGTACAGGTTGTTCGGCGAGTTCAGGTGGAGGTCGCGAGGCAGGAACGGGTAGTGGTGCAGGTAGCCGGTGCACAGGATCATGGCGTCAAATTCGCGTGCCGTGCCGTCGGCGAATGTTGCGATGGTTCCGTCGATCTGGCAAACCTGCGGCTTCTCTTCGACGCTCTCTGGCCACGCAAAGCCCTGCGGTTGCGACCGGTAGCTCATCGTGACCTGACGGGCACCCATCTTGTGCGACTGGATGCCGATGTCCTCGGCGGAGTACGAACCGCCGATGATGAGCAGCCGTTGCCCAGCGAAGCGTTCGGCTCCGCGGAATTCGTGTGCATGAATGACTTCGCCGGGGAACGATTCAATTCCGTCGATGTCGGGCATGTTAGGAACAGTGAAGTGCCCCGTAGCCACGATGACTTCGTCGAAGATTTCGACATGGGAAGTCTTTTCGCGGAGGTTGTCAATTGTGAGAGTGAATTGCTGTGAAGCGTCATCGAATTCAACACGTCGAACGGCGTGTGCGAAACGGACGCTTTCCTTTACTCCCGAACTCGACGCACGACCGTTAATGTAGTCCCATAGAACCTCGCGGGGAGGGTATGACGATATGGGGCGACCGAAGTGCTCGTCGAAGGTGTATTCGGCGAATTCCAGGGCTTCTTTCGGGCCGTTCGACCACAGATTTCGATACATGCTGGAGTGGACCGGTTCGCCGTAGACGTCGGTTCCCGTGCGCCACGTGAAGTTCCACTGGCCGCCCCAATCATCCTGCTTTTCGTAGCAGACGATTTCCGGGATGTCCGAGCCTGTGCGCTGGGCTGAGTTGAATGCGCGCAGAGCGGCCATACCGCTCGGTCCCGCTCCAATAATGGCGACTCGATTAGACGTTTTCAATATTCAAACCTTTCATTGGCGGCGATTCCCTAGTGGGCGCCCTCGCCAACTCCACTTCTATCGCCGTAGATGGACGGTAGTTTAGAACTCGAAAATTTCGGCGATACCAACCCACGATGGTGAATTATTCGACTTATGTCAAACTCGCCACAAGGAGTCAAATTGACCTGGTATACTGGAAAGTCGCACTTGCGCAAATCGGTGTTGTTTGATTCCAAATCTTCGTCAGTGTGCGTGAGGGTTTTCGAGCAGATAATCTCGAGCGCATGACAGGTGACTCCTTAGACGCACAGCACGCGCGGACACTCAATCGCGACACCGTAATGTGCGTCTCGCTTGCGGCGCGACCGTCGAATATTGGGACTCGGTTCCACAACTACCTGTACAACCAACTCGGCTTGAACTTCGTCTACAAAGCCTTCGCCCCGGCCGACATCGCGGGTGCGGTAGCCGGGATCCGCGGTCTGCCGCTTCGCGGCGCCGCCGTGTCGATGCCGTACAAGGAAGCCGTCATTGAACTTGTCGACGTAATGGAACGCTCGGCCGCCGCGATCGAGTCGGTCAACACCATCGTCAACGACGACGGTGTCTTGCGCGCCTACAACACCGACTACCAAGCCGTTGCGGACCTGCTGACAGCGTCCTCGTTCGATCGCTCGGCAGCGGTGGCTGTCGCGGGTAGTGGGGGAATGGCAAAAGCTGTCGTTGCGGCGTTACGTGATACCGGTTTCCTGAACGTCACGGTGGTGGCCCGTAATCCGACCGCCGGCGCGGCACTCGCGGCAAAGTACGGGTTTGTTCACACCGCTGATCTTGGGTTGGCGCGTCCGACAATCCTGGTCAATGCCACTCCGGTTGGCATGGCGGATGGACCCGCCGCCGACAGTTTCCCGTTCCCGGCCGACGTGGTCGACGCCGCTTCCGGTTGCTTGGACGTGGTGGCGATGCCGCCGGAAACCCCGCTGGTCCGGGCGATGCGGGCCCGCGGTGTTGAGACGATCAGTGGTGATGCAGTGATTGCTGGCCAAGCGGCGGCACAGTTCACGCTGTACACGGGAATCACACCGACGCCCGACCAGATCCGCGAAGCATCGGAGTATTCGCGTGCCTGAGGGCGTCAAGGTCCTCGCCTTCGACACCTTCGGCACCGTCTCCGACTGGCACTCCGGTGTGAGTTCGGTACTGGCCCGGGTGTTTCCGGAGATTGATTCGTCGCAGTTGGCTCGCGACTGGCGCCGCACGTACGGCCCGATCCTGGCGGAAGTAGAGAACGGCACGCGGCCCTGGACACTGCTCGACGACCTTCACCGCGAGACGCTCGATCGACTGCTGCGGGCACAGCACGGAACTGTCGCGACGCAGACTCAACTCGACCGCGCAGTGCACGCCTGGCACATGCTGCCCGGCTGGCCTGACTCCACGGAGGGGCTGCACCGGTTGAAGGCACACTTCACCATTAGCGCACTGAGTAACGGCAACGTCGCGCTACTGAATGAGATGGCCAAGACCAGTGACTTCCCCTGGGATTTCATCGGGGGCTCCGACCTCTGGCGGCACTACAAGCCAGCGGGCGAGGTGTACCTCGGACTGGCACGACTGCTTCAGGTGGAACCGGCCGAAGTCATGATGGTCGCCACCCACACCGCGGACTTGGAGGCTGCGCGGAGCTTCGGCCTCCAGACCGCCTACGTTGAGCGCCCGACGGAATGGGGGCCGGAGCCTAAATTGGTTTCGCGAGATCCAGCCGACCGCTTCCACGTCCACAGCATTGTCGAACTGGCCGAGCTGCTTGGTTGTTAGGCACCCATCGTTGTCGTCGCGCGTGCGCCAGCCGTATTGGCTAGGGTCAACCGCTGGGCGGCGGACAAATGCCAGTTCGCGGCCAGTGTCCCGGTGAAGGCGTCACCGGCGCCGGTGGTGTCGACGACATCGACGGTCTGCCCGTCCACCTGCACCGACCCGGATGCCCACCGCATCCTTGCTCCACGACTGCCGAGAGTGGTCACCACGGTCGGCACGCGAGCCAATACTTCGGTGAGGGCGGCTTCTTCGGTTTCGTTGACGACTGCGGCATCGATCAACGACCACAGTTCGTCCGGTACCTCCCGCACGGGCGATGGATTCAGCACGACCACCGTCCCTGCCGCGCGTGCGGTTCGGGCGGCATCGAGGACGACCGGCGGAGGAATCTCTAGCTGCAGGAGCAGGACGTCGGATGCAGCGATGAGGTTGCGGTCAGCCGGGCTCAGCGCAAGTTCGGCGTTTGCCCCGGGTACGACGACGATCATGTTTTCGCCGGATCCGTCGACGGTGATGGCGGCGACGCCGGTTGGTCCGGAAACCGTCGCGAGGTGTGTCGTGACGCCTGCGTCCCGGAGGGCCGTTCCAGCGGTGGTGGCGGCAGCGTCGTCACCGACGGCACCGATAAAGGACACCTCGGCACCAGCCATCGATGCCGCCCGAGCCTGGTTGGCTCCCTTGCCTCCCGGCCCGAAATGTACGTCGATCCCCGCGAGAGTCTCGCCGGGATCGGGAAATCGCTCGCACCGGGTGATGACGTCGAGATTGATACTGCCGACCACGACAACGGAAGTCATGGGCTAACCGTAGCGACGGGCACGCCGGTCGCCATTACGCTTGCCGGTATGACGCAGATCCGCCCGTTCCTCATGTTTCAGGGGGCCGTAGCCGCCTCCGCGATCGACCTGTACCTGACTGCGTTCCCCGACGGCCGCGTCGTGTCCTCGCAGCCGCATCCGGACCCGTCACAGGGGATCATGCTGGCCGAACTGGAATTAGCGGGTCAGAAAATCCTGGTCTCCGACAGCGCCGTCGACCACGCCTTCGACTTCACGCCGTCGAGTTCACTGTTCGTTGACGTGACCGAGCGCGACGAGTTGGAACGTCTCGTCGAGCTGCTCGGTGAGGGCGGCGGAGTGCTGATGCCGCTTGGCGACTACGGCTTCTCGCAAGCCTTCGCCTGGGTTAACGACCGGTTCGGTGTCTCGTGGCAACTCAACCTGCAGTGACGCCGCATCCCCCGATTGTCGCGAACCGCCCTGCGGACAATAGAATATGTTCCTGTGACTCCCACTGAACTTGCTGCTCTGCTTCGCGCTGCGACGCAGAAGGTTTTCTCGGCTCATGACCTCGACTTGTCGCTGATTCCGGAAACCGTGGTGGTGGAGCGTCCGCGCAGTCCCGAGCACGGGGATTACGCGACCAACCTGGCCCTCCAACTCGGCAAACGCGCCGGTGTCAATCCTCGCGAATTGGCGACGTGGTTGGCCGCAGAGTTTGAAGCAGATCCGGGTATCGATTCGGCAGAAATTGCTGGACCGGGCTTTGTGAACCTGCGCTTGGCTGCGGCCGCGCAGAACCAGACCGTGGCGACCGTTCTCAACAAACGCGAGGCCTATGGCCGCGGAGACGAGCTTGCCGCGCTGAACGTGAACCTGGAGTTCGTGTCGGCCAACCCGACGGGCCCCATCCACCTCGGCGGCACACGCTGGGCGGCGGTCGGCGATGCCCTGGGCCGCGTGCTGTCAGCTCGCGGAGCGCAGGTCACCCGCGAGTACTACTTCAACGACCACGGCGAGCAAATCAACCGCTTCGCGAACTCCCTTATCGCTGCGGCGAAGGGCGAGCCGACCCCGGAGGACGGCTACGCGGGTCAGTACATTGATGAGATCGCCGCAACTGTCGTCGAGAAGATTCCCGGCATTCTCGATCTCCCGGTCAACGACGCCCGCGAGGCTTTCCGCGCCGAGGGCGTCGAGTTGATGTTCAGTCACATCAAAAGCACCCTGCACGAGTTCGGCACCGACTTCGACGTCTACACGCACGAGAACTCGATGTTCGACCGTGGCCTCGTCGACGAAGCGATCGCCGAACTCAAGGCCAGCGACAACCTGTACGAAGCCGACGGTGCCTGGTGGCTGCGGTCGACGAAGTACGGCGACGACAAGGATCGCGTCGTCATCAAGAGCGACGGCAACCACGCCTATATTGCGGGCGACATCGCCTACCTGCGTGACAAGCACCAGCGCGGCGCCAACCACCTGATTTACATGCTGGGTGCCGATCATCACGGCTATGTGGTGCGGCTTAAGGCCGCCGCCGCTGCGCTCGGGTACAACCCGGATGCCGTGGAGATCCTGATCGGGCAGATGGTGAACCTCGTCAAGGACGGGAAGCCGGTCCGCATGTCGAAGCGCGCGGGGACCGTCATTACGCTCGACGACCTCGTCGACGCCGTCGGTGTGGACGCCGCCCGCTACGCGCTGATCCGGTCGTCGATCGACGTCAACATCGATATTGACCTGGACCTGCTTCGGAAGCAGTCATCCGACAACCCCGTTTACTACGTGCAGTACGCCCATGCACGACTGTCGGCTTTGGCACGACACGCTGCGGAGTTGGGCCTCACGCTGAGCACCGAGCATTTGGATCTGCTCGACGATCCATCCGAAGGCGACCTGATCCGCACGATCGGCGACTTCTCCGAGGTCGTTGCGACAGCCGCGGAACTGCGCGAGCCGCATCGCATTTCGCGCTACCTTGAATCCCTCGCTGGTACCTACCACCGGTTCTACGCCAAGTGCCGGGTGTTGCCGCAGGGCGACGAGGAACTTGCCGACATTCACGCCGCACGACTGGCGCTGTGCGAGGCGACCCGCCAGGTGCTCGCCAACGGTCTCGCGCTGGTCGGCGTCAGTGCGCCCGAAAAGATGTAATGGCGACCCGAAGAAAGTTTCGTGAACGAGTCCTTATCCAGAACGTGATGCAGGAGCGTATGTGATGGCACACCCCGCAGGCCCTCGGCATGCCGAGATCCTTGCCGCCCCGCATCTGGCGGAGCGGCCCAATCAGCCCGAAGAGCTGTCTCGAATTCCGGAGAAGGTATATCCGCGCGGAACTACCCGGAACGACGACGGCGTTGTCGTGATCGGCGGCGTCCCGGTCGATCAGCTCGCTGCCGAGTACCAAACACCGTTGTTCATCTACGACGAGGCGGACTTCCGTTCGCGGTGCGCCGACATGAAGAACGCGTTTGGCCCGTACGGTCGCGTGCATTACGCCTCCAAGGCCTTCTTGACGTCGCAGGTCGCGAAGTGGATTGAGTCCGAAGGGCTGTCGCTCGACGTGTGCTCCGGCGGCGAACTCGCGATCGCTTTGCACGCGGGGTTCCCGGCCGAACGCATCGCCTTGCACGGCAACAACAAAGCCGAAAACGAGCTGATTGCCGCCCTGGAAGCCGGTGTCGGTGACATCGTGCTCGACTCGATGATCGAGATTGAACGACTCAACCGTCTCGCCGGCGAGCGGGGCTTGGTCGCGGACGTGCTGGTGCGCGTCACACCGGGCGTTGAGGCGCACACGCACGAGTTCATCTCGACCGCACACGAGGACCAGAAGTTCGGTTTCGCTCTCGCCGGCGGCAAGGCGATGGACGCGGTCCGCGCCGTTTTCGCCACCGAGAACCTCCGACTCGTCGGTCTGCACAGCCATATCGGTTCGCAGATCTTTGAGATTGATGGGTTCGAGCTCGCCGCACGCCGGGTCCTCGGACTGCTGGCTGAAGTCGTCGAAGAGTTCGGCGTCGAGAAGACCCGTCAGCTTAAGATCCTCGACCTCGGCGGAGGACTGGGAATCTCGTACCTGGAGAGCGACGACCCGCCGCCGGTGAGCGTGCTCGCCGAAGCGCTCGCCGAGATTGTCCGCAAGGAGAGTGAGGCCCTCGACCTCCCCATGCCGACCATCGCTGTGGAACCTGGCCGCGGCATCGCCGGACCGGCCGGGGTCACCCTGTATCGCGTTGGAACGATCAAAGACGTCGCCCTCGACGGCAGCACCGTTCGACGCTACGTGTCGGTCGATGGCGGGATGAGCGACAACATTCGTACCGTGCTGTACGACGCCGAATATGACGTCCGGCTGGCTTCGCGAGTTTCGACGGCCAAAGCCGTGGTTTGCCGGGTGGTGGGCAAGCACTGCGAGAGCGGCGATATCGTTATCCGCGACTGCTGGCTGCCGGAAGACCTGGCACCGGGCGATCTGCTCGTGGTGGGTGCAACCGGCGCTTACTGCTATTCCATGTCGAGTCGCTACAACATGGTGCCGCGTGCAGCGGTTGCGACAGTGAACGACGGCCAGTCACGTCTCATGCTGAGGCGCGAAACGGTTGAGGACTTCTTAAGCCTGGAGATGGAGCCGCAATGAACGAATCATCGCGTCCGATCGGCGTAGCCGTATTGGGCATGGGCAATGTCGGCACCGAGGTTGTCCGGATTCTCAGCGAGAAGGCCGACGACCTGCGCGCCCGCGTGGGAGCACCGCTGCAATTGCGCGGCGTCGCCGTCCGCGACCTGAGTGTTGCCCGCGACGGCATCGATTCCGCCCTGCTGACCGACGATCCGGCCGAACTGATCAGCCGGGACGACGTCGACATGGTCGTTGAACTGATCGGCGGCATCGAGCCGGCCCGCAGTCTCATCTTGGCGGCGCTGGAGTCGGGGAAGTCGGTCGTCACCGCCAACAAGGCGCTGATTGCCGCACACTCCGGCGAACTGTCGAAGGCCGCCGAAGAGCATCGAGTTGACCTGTACTTCGAGGCCGCCGTCGCCGGGGCCATCCCAGTGATCCGCCCGCTGACGCAGTCGCTCGCGGGCGATTCGGTGAACCGCGTGGCGGGGATCGTCAACGGCACCACAAACTTCATTCTTTCTGAGATGGACGAGACTGGCGCAAGCTACGGCAAGGTGCTCGCCGAGGCGGGCCGCCTCGGTTACGCCGAAGCCGATCCGACTGCCGACGTTGAGGGCTACGACGCCGCATCGAAGGCGGCGATCCTGGCCTCGATCGCCTTCCATTCGCGCGTCACCGCGTCGGATGTGTACCGCGAAGGCATCACCAAGATCACCTCGAAGGATTTGGACGCGGCGAAGAAATTCGACTGCACCATCAAACTCCTGGCGATCTGCGAACGCATCCAGACGCCCGAGGGGGAAAAGATCTCGGCGCGCGTCTACCCGGCCCTCGTGCCGCTGGAGCATCCGCTTGCCACGGTCAACGGCGCATTCAACGCCGTGGCTGTGGAAGCCGAGAATGCTGGTCGCCTCATGTTCTACGGGCAGGGTGCCGGAGGCGCGCCCACCGCATCGGCTGTCCTTGGTGACCTGGTGATGGCTGCCCGCAACCGCGTCTACCACGGTCGCGGCCCGCTGGAGTCCACCTACGCATCGCTACCGATCGCATCGATCGACGAGGTGCCGACCCGCTACTACGTGTCGATGAAGGTCGCCGATAAGCCGGGTGTCCTGCAGCAGGTCGCGGGCGAGTTCTCCAAACGCGATGTCAGCATTGCCGCCGTCCGACAGGAAGGTGCAGGCGACAACGCCCGCCTGATTGTCGTTACTCATCGCGCATCCGACCGCGCACAGTCGGAAACAGTTGCTGCACTTGAACAGATGGACTCCGTACTGAAGGTGTCCAGCGTGCTCCGCTTGGAGGGAACCGATGACTAACACCCAGTACCACCCCGTTCACCGTGGATGGCCCGGCTTGATCGAGGCTTACCGCGATCGCATGCCGGTCCGCGACGGTTGGAAGATCGTCACCCTGCTTGAAGGTGCGACGCCGCTCGTGGCGGCCCCTGTGCTGTCGGAGATCACCGGCTGCGAGGTGTACCTGAAGGTTGAGGGCCTCAACCCGACCGGTTCGTTCAAGGACCGCGGCATGACGATGGCGGTCACCAATGCGGTGAACAACGGCAAGAAGGCCGTGTTGTGTGCGTCGACCGGCAACACCTCGGCCTCGGCTGCCGCCTACGCCACCCGCGCAGGCATCACCTGCGCTGTCCTCATTCCGGAGGGCAAGATCGCGATGGGCAAACTGGCCCAGGCCGTGATGCACGGCGCCAAGGTGATCCAGGTGCAGGGCAACTTCGACGACTGTCTGGAACTGGCCCGCAAGGTTACCTCCGACTACCCGGAGATCGAACTCGTCAACTCGGTCAACCCGGCGCGCATCGAGGGGCAGAAGACGGCGGCGTTTGAGATCGTTGACGTCCTCGGTAAGGCGCCCGACGTTCACGCGCTGCCGGTCGGCAACGCTGGCAACATCACCGCGTACTGGAAGGGCTACCGCGAGTACCACGCGGACGGCATCATCGATTCGCTGCCGCGCATGCTTGGCGTGCAGGCTGCCGGTGCCGCACCGCTGGTGAACGGTGCGCCGGTCAGCGACCCGGAGACGATCGCCACGGCTATCCGCATCGGCTCGCCGGCCAGTTGGAACCAGGCCGTCGCCGCCAAGGACGAGTCGGGCGGCATGTTCCGCGCGGCCACCGACGAGAAGATCCTCGAGGCGTACAAGCTGGTGGCAGGCCAGGAAGGCGTCTTCGTTGAGCCTGCGTCGGCAGCATCGGTTGCCGGGCTCCTCGCCTCGCACGAAGAAGGCTGGGTGAAGCCGGGTGAGACCGTCGTCTGCACCGTCACCGGCAATGGTTTGAAAGACCCCGATACCGCGCTTCTCGGCATGCCGAAGGTCGATGCAATCGAGGTCGACCCCGTTGCGGTTGCCACCGCGCTGGGCGTGAACTAACACGTGGAAGCGGCCATGACCTCACGCGCGAACATTGGCGCACCCAACGCGGAACATGTACTGCCGGTTGGGCTTTCGATTCGAGTGCGGGTACCTGCCTCGAGCGCTAACCTCGGCCCGGGTTTCGACTGCCTCGGTCTTGCCCTGTCGATCTACGACGAGGTCACCGTCACCGTCACCGACGGTGACGCCAATGGTGGCATCACGGTCGACGTGACCGGCGAAGCGGCGGGGCAGGTGCCGCTCGACGGCACCCACCTGGTGGCGCGCGCAGTTGTTTGCGGTCTGACGGCCGCAGGTGTTGCCGTTCCGGGGTTCCACCTGGAATGCGTCAACGCGATCCCGCATTCGCGCGGGCTGGGGTCATCGGCTGCCGCCGTGGTCGGTGGATTGGCCGCCGCGTCGGCGCTCGTCGAAGCTGGCGGTCGTGGGGGATTGACCGCCGAACAATTGGTTCAGCTCTCGAGTGAATTCGAGGGTCACCCCGATAATGCCGCCGCCTCCGTGTTGGGCTCGGCGGTCGTGACGTGGTCGAACGGTGCCAGCGAGTTCTTCGCGCGCCGCCTTGATGTCCACGCGTCGATTCTGGCGACCGTGTTTGTTCCAGACTTTGAGTCGTCGACCGAGGCCACGCGCGGTTTGCTTCCCGCCGAGGTTCCGCGCGCCGATGCGGTGTTCAACGTTTCCCGTGCCGCACTCGGCGTGGTGGCATTGACGATGGATCCGAGCACGCTGACTGATGCCACCCAGGACCGACTGCATCAGGATTACCGTGCTGAGGCGCTCCCGGACACGACCAGCTTGGTTCATTCGTTGCGGGATCTCGGGCATGCCGCTACCGTTTCGGGTGCTGGGCCGTCGGTACTGGTCCTGGGCACTAATCCGCTCGGCGCGATCGAGGCCGAATTGGCGAATAGCCTCGGATTCACCATGATTTCGGTAGAAATTGCCGATGGTGTCGAGGTCATTTCCTAACTTCGACGCCGCCCGGTGGTACGCTCATGATGCTTCCGCTAGATCTGACGGGCGTGTCTGATCTCCACCCGATTTCTCTGGCGAAGAAAACAATTTTGTTCCTCCGCTCATTCTGGGCGGGGGCCCCGGCATCTGAAACCGGGGAACGAAAGGAATTCCGTGACAGAAACGGATGTGCAGGCACCCAAGCGGGCCCGTACGGGACTTTCCGCGATGCTGCTTCCAGAACTTCGCTCGATGGCTGGCGATCTGGGTATCAAGGGCACCTCGGGGATGCGCAAGGGCGATCTGATCGATGTGATCCGAGCCCATCAACACGGTGGGAAGGCTGCGGGCAAGCCCGCAACCGCCAAGACCGAACCCGTACCGCAGCAGGCGAAGCAAGCCGACGCACCAAAGGCTGCAGCGTCGAAGGTCGAGGCCCCCAAGGCCGAAGCCCCGAAGACTGAGGCCCCCAAGGCTGCAGCTCCCAAGACTGAAGCCCCGAAGACTGAAGCCCCGAAGGCTGAAACTCGGAAGGCCGAGGCTCCCAAGACCGATGCGCCGAAGCAGCCCGAAAAGCATGCTGACCAGTCGCGCGACGATAAGCAGAGCCAGCAGCGCAACAACGAGCAGCGCAACAGCGAGCAGCGCAACAACGAGCAAGGCGGCGACGGCGAAGGCGGCGGACGTAACAACCGCAACCGCAACCGCAACAGGGACCGGGACCGCAACCAGGGCGAGAATCGGAATCAGGGTGAGAAGAACTCCGATTCCGGCGACCGCCAGAACCACCAGAACGACCGCCAGGGCAACCAGAACCAGGGCCAAAAGAACCAGGGTCAGGGCAATCAGGGCGGTCAGAACCAAAACCAGAACCGCGACCGCGATCGGGATGGCGATGATGACGGTGAAGGCGGCCGTCGTCGCGGACGTCGTTTCCGCGAGCGTCGTCGTGGACGTGACCGCGATGGCGGCGGCAATCCGAACGTAGGGGACACGCAGGTCAACGAGGGCGACGTCCTCGCGCCGGTCGCAGGCATCCTCGATGTCCTCGACAACTACGCATTCGTTCGTACTTCCGGTTACTTGGCCGGACCCAACGACGTCTATGTGTCGATGAACATGGTGCGCCGCAACGGCTTGCGTCGCGGCGACGCGCTCACCGGTGCGGTCAAGGTTCCGCGCGAGGGCGACAACCCGAACAATCAGCGCCAGAAGTTCAACCCGTTGGTCCGTCTCGACACGGTCAACGGTGGCGATGTCGAGGCAGCAAAGAATCGTCCCGACTTTGCGAAGCTGACGCCGCTATATCCGAACCAGCGCCTACGGTTGGAAACGACCGCTGAGCGACTGTCGACGCGCGTGATCGACTTGATCATGCCGATCGGTAAGGGGCAGCGTGCGCTGATCGTGTCGCCGCCGAAGGCCGGTAAGACGACGATCCTGCAGCACATCGCGAATGCGATCGCCACGAACAACCCCGAATGCCACCTGATGGTGGTCCTCATCGACGAGCGTCCCGAAGAAGTGACGGACATGCAGCGCTCGGTGAAGGGCGAGGTCATCGCCTCGACGTTCGACCGCCCGCCGACAGATCACACCAGCGTTGCCGAGCTCGCCATTGAGCGAGCAAAGCGGTTGGTCGAGGGCGGCCAGGACGTCGTTGTCCTGCTCGACTCGATCACGCGACTGGGCCGCGCCTACAACAATGCGTCGCCCGCTTCGGGTCGCATCCTCTCCGGTGGTGTCGACTCGCAGGCGCTGTACCCACCGAAGCGTTTCTTGGGTGCCGCTCGCAACATCGAAAATGGCGGATCGCTGACGATCATTGCTTCGGCGCTGGTCGAGACCGGTTCAACCGGCGACACGGTGATCTTCGAGGAGTTCAAGGGCACGGGTAACGCCGAGCTCAAGCTCGATCGCAAGATCTCCGAACGCCGCGTATTCCCGGCGGTCGATCTCAACCTGTCGAGTACCCGCAAGGACGAGTTGCTGCTGTCGCCGGACGAGTTCGCGATCGTCCACAAGCTCCGTCGCCTGCTGTCGGGTCTGGATTCTCAGGCTGCCATTGACTTGCTGGTGTCGCAGCTGAAGAAGACGCGCAGCAACGTCGAACTGCTGATGCAGGTGAGTAAGTCCGCCCCCGGTGGCCTCGACAACGACTGATCACAAACGCAAAAACGCCTATGCCGTTGTTAGGGCCCAGTATGTGGGCTCGAACAACGGCATAAGCGTTTTCGAAGCGAGTTAGCTAGTAAACGTCCCTGCGGTACTGGCCAGCCTCGCGCAGACGTTCGACCTCGGCGCGAGCGCCAGCTTCGTCAAAGTCGCCGTATTCGCGGATGATCGTCATCAGCGTCTGCTCGACGTCGTGCGCCATGCGATTGGCATCACCGCACACGTAGACGACGGCGCCGTCGCGGATCCAGCTGTAAAGTTCTTCGCCCTTGCCGTCCATGAGATGCGAGACGTACACCTTTTCTTCCTGCTCACGGGAGAAGGCGACGTCGAGGCGGAGATTGCCGTCGGCCTCCATCGCCCACATCTCATCGCGGTAGAGAAAATCCTGATCCTGCCGACGCGCACCGTGGAACAACCAATTGCGGCCGTTGCCTTCGTCATTGGACCGCTCGTACAAGAACGAGCGGAACGGTGCGATCCCGGTACCCGGACCCACCATGATGATGTCGGTGTCAGGTTCGGGGAGACGGAACGATTTGTTGGGCGTCACATAAATGCCAACCGTATCGCCGGGTTCGACGCGATCGGCGAGATACGTCGAAGCGGCACCGCCGCGGTCTCGGCCATTGCCCCACGCTTCGGTTGCCCGGTGACGGACAGTGGCGGGAGTGAGATGCAATGTGCCGCTATGCACCGACGGTGCCGACGAGATCGAATAGGTCCGAGCGGCAAGTGGCCGCAGTTCCGCGAGGAAAGCCTCGGGCGTCGGACTCCACGACGGATCCAGGTTGAGCAGGTCAAGGACATCACGTCCGCGCGACCACGCGTCCAATTCGGAACGGTCGGCGGCAAGGAGATCGGCGATTACGGTGACTCCGCGGGCCGTGGCCAGGTGCTCGAGCAAATAGGGCGACGTCGACGTGATCTCGAAACCATGGGTGAGAGCGTTAGTAAGCGTGCGCTCACCTTTGCGGTCTTCGATGATCGTTTCGCCGGGCACACCGAGTCGCTCGATGATCGCGGCCACCAATGCGGGCTCGTTGGCGGGCGTCACGTTGACGGCGTCGCCCGGCTCGTACTCCAGGCCGGAACCGTCGATGTCGAGGACGAGGTGGCGAACTTCCTTCTCGCTTTCGACCGCGGTCAGGAGATTGTTCGCAACGACAGTGGCGGGGTAGGGGTTACGACGGGACCAGCGAGGCCGCTTGGCCGCACGAGTAGCAGTGCGTTCACGTGTCGGGTTCGCTGTCGTCATGTCGTCCTATCGCTCCCCAGTCGCTTGAGATCGGTCGGTGATTCCACAGGTCTGAGGAAACGCCGCATCCAGGGTAAGCCCTGAAAGTGCCAGTTCAGGAGTACCTAGGCACGAAAAGAGACCTGTTTCACTGTCTGCGCGGCGGGGTTTTGAGGCAGGGGATTGGTACGCCCAGCCGGATCTGTGGAATAATTCGTCGGTCAGTCCGGTTCCGGTTCACACCACTGCAAAAAGTTCAGCGGTGACCCGGCGACCCCCATGAAGGGACATCAAATGAAGCAGGGAATCCACCCCGACTACGAGTTGACCAACGTCACTTGTGGTTGCGGCAACGAGTTCGTCACCAAGAGCACCGCCAAGGGCGGCCAGATCACGGTGGAAGTTTGCTCGAACTGCCACCCGTTCTACACCGGCAAGCAGAAGATTCTGGATACCGGCGGCCGCGTCGCACGCTTCGAGAAGCGTTACGGCAAGCGCGAAAAGTAGCTCACATCAGGCGCCCGACTGGAGATCAGTACCTTCGATCTCAGGTCGGGCGCCTGTTTGTATTTTCCGGTGCTTCCAAAGTCCGAAGCGCTGGCCCGTCACATATCGTTCATTGCAGTAACTTCATCGCGACTAAGGAGACCCCACAGTGAGTACGCAGGGACCGTCCGCCATCGACGACATCCTCGCCGAACACGCTGGGCTCCAGGATCAACTGTCCGACCCCGCCCTCCACAACGATCCCGCTAACGCTCGCCGCGTCGGCAAGCGGTTCGCCGAGTTGGCACCCATCATGACGACCTACACCAAGTTGACGTCCGCTCAGGACGACCTTGAGGCCGCCCGCGAACTCGCCGAGGTCGATTCCGCGTTCGCTGAGGAAGTACCGGGTTTGGAGGCGACGGTTGCCGAACTCGACGCCGCGCTGACCGACCTCCTGGCACCTCGCGATCCCCACGACGCCGACGATGTTGTCGTGGAAGTGAAGTCCGGTGCCGGTGGCGAAGAGTCGGCCTTGTTCGCCGCCGATCTGGTCCGCATGTACCTGAAGTACTGCGAGAAGCACGGATGGAAAGCGACGGTCCTCGGTGTCACCGAGTCTGACTTGGGCGGTTACAAGGACGCGACACTCTCGATTAAGGCGCGCGAGCCATCGCGCGACGGCGTGTGGTCGCGGCTGAAATTTGAGGGCGGCGTGCACCGAGTGCAGCGGGTCCCCGTCACCGAATCGCAGGGGCGCATCCACACGTCCGCCGCGGGTGTGCTGATTTACCCCGAGCCCGATGAGATCGAAGAAATTCACATTGACGAGTCAGACTTGCGGATTGATGTGTACCGCAGCTCGGGTAAGGGCGGCCAGGGAGTCAACACCACCGACTCCGCTGTCCGCATCACGCACTTGCCGACCAATATTGTGGTGACCTGCCAGAACGAACGCTCGCAAATTCAGAACAAGGCGCGAGCCATGCAGGTCCTGATGGCGCGTTTGAAAGCGGCAGCCGAAGAAGAAGCTGACGCCGAAGCCGCGGCCGGCCGTCAGGCGCAGATCCGCACCGTCGACCGCTCCGAGCGCATCCGCACTTACAACTTCCCGGAGAACCGTATTAGCGATCACCGGATCGGTTACAAGGCGAACAATTTGGACGCGGTGCTCAACGGCGAGATGGATGCGCTGCTCGATGCGCTCGTCGAGGCCGACAAGCAGGCGCGCCTTCAACAGTGATCGACGGCGAGCGCCTAAGCGCCGACGCCCTCCGTCGTGCCACTGCGGCTCGCCTGGCCGCCGCCGGTGTGGAGTCGGCTGGCGCAGATGCCGCCGAGCTCATCGCTCAGTTGCTTGAAGTTGAACCGGGCAGACTGTTGCTGATCGACGACGTGACTGCGGAGCAACGGGAGCGGATCGAAGCCGCCGTTCAGCGTCGACTGCAGCGAATTCCGTTGCAGCACATTACTACTCGGGCCTTTTTCGCGGGTTTGGCGTTGACCGTCGGTCCGGGTGTATTTGTGCCTCGACCGGAAACCGAACTCATCGTCGAATGGGCCGTGAAGCAACTCCAGCGGATGCGACAGGGATCGGCCACACCTGGCCCGATCCGCGTAGTCGACCTGTGTGCCGGTAGCGGAGCACTCGGTCTGGCGATCGCCCGATTGGTCCCCGAGACCGAGGTGATCTCGGTGGAACTGTCCGATACCGCCGCAGACTACCTGCAACGCAATATCGACGAGCTGGGGTTGGCCGCTCGAGTCCGGCTCGTCCGGGCCGATGTCAGCGACGCCGCGACGATGGCCCCGCTGCTGGCCGACGCCGACCTCGTGGTCAGCAACCCGCCGTATGTCCCCGCGGCAGCGGAAGTCTCGCCCGAGGTGGCTCATGACCCGCCCGAGGCCGTGTTCTCCGGAGATACCGGCATGGACCTCATCCACGCGATGGCACCAATCCTGGCTGGCGCGCTGCGTCCAGGTACCCCCGTCGCGATCGAGCACGACGACACCACAGCGCAACAGGTTTGCGACACCCTTGTCGCCACCAGAAGATTTGCCGAGGTCGTCGCGCACGACGACCTCGCGGGACGACCCCGATTCGTCACTGCCGTCCACAGGGCAGAGGCCGACCCTGCGCACCGCGGGGCAGTCGGCGTGGGAAGATGGGACGCGTGAGCGCAGTGTTCGATTGCAGTGACCAGAATGAGCGAGAAGCCGGTATCCGCGCGGCCGAAGGTGCCGCGCGCGCAGGGCGGTTGGTCGTGATGCCTACAGACACGGTTTACGGCATCGGATGCGATGCGTTCGACAGCGAAGCAGTTTCGGCACTTCTGGCGGCCAAGGGCCGCGGTCGTGACATGCCGGTGCCGGTTCTCGTTGGCTCCTGGCATACGGTCGACGGCCTTGTCCGCTCGATGTCTCCGCAGGCGCGCGAACTCGTTCAGGCCTTTTGGCCGGGCGGTTTGAGCCTCGTGGTTGAACAGGCGCCGTCGTTGGCGTGGGACTTGGGGGACACCTCGGGCAGTGTCATGATTCGGATGCCGTTGCACCCGGTGGCGATCGAGTTGCTGCGCGAGGTGGGACCAATGGCGGTGTCGAGCGCCAATATTTCCGGGCAGCCGCCAGCCGCCAGCGCGCAGCAGGCGCGCGATCAACTCGGCGATCAAGTGGCCGTCTACCTGGACGGCGGACCATCCGGAGAAGCGGTCGCCTCGACGATCGTCGACCTGACGGGGCCCACGCCGAAGATCCTTCGCGAGGGTGCCATCACCGCTGAGGACCTGGCCGAAGTACTCGATATGGACCCAGCGGAGTTGCGAGGCACCGTCTCGTGAGCGACCTCAATCCCGCAGATGCACTCTTAGCGTCCGACCCGGTGATCGCCGGCCTGATCGAGGCCGAAGCTGATCGACGACGAGGCAGCCTGCAGATGCTCGCGGCCGAGTCGACCGCGTCGCCAGCGGTGCGGGCCACGGTCGGATCGATTCTCGCCGACAAGTACGCCGAGGGATACCCCGGACACCGCTATCACGGTGGTGCCGAAGTGGTTGACGAGATCGAGGAGCTCGCCATCGAGCGGGCCCGTCAACTCTTTGGTGCCGAGTACGTCAACGTGCAACCGCTGTCTTGGGCACTGGCCAATTTCTCCGTCTACGCCGCTTTTTCACAACCGGGCGATCAAGTCCTCTCGTTGAGTTTGAAGCACGGTGGCCATCAGTCGCATGGTTCGCGGGCTAACCTGTCGGGCCGGTGGTTCTCGGTTCTGAACTACGAGGTCCGCCCCGAAACCGAGCAGATCGACTATGACCAGATCCGTGAACTGGCGTTGCTGCACCGTCCCCGGGTGTTGGTTGCCGGTGGCACGTCGTACTCGCGGAGCTGGGACTTTGCGGCAATGCGCATGATTGCCGACGAGGCCGACTGCATTTTGTGGGTCGACGCAGCTCACCTGGCGGGGCTCGTCGCTGGTGGCGTCATGGCTTCGCCCGTGCCACACGCAGACGTGGTCACCGTGGCCACGAACAAGGTGATGCGCGGGCCGCGTGGCGGACTGCTGCTGTCTCGGGGGGAGCACGCCGAGGCGTTATCGCGAGCGGTTTACCCCTTCATGCAGGGTGCCCCTGCCATGCATTCGATCGCGGCCAAAGCTGTCGCGTTCGGTGAATGCCTTCGGCCGGAGTACGCCACCTACGCGCGGACCGTCGCCGATGATGCCTCCAGTTTGGCGACTGAACTCGCCAGCCGCGGGCTCCGAGTGGTTTCCGGTGGCACCGACACCCACATTGGAGTGGTCGATGTTTCGTCATTGGGGATCAGCGGCCGCGAGGCAGCCCGCCGCCTCGCGGCATGCCGAATCATCGTCGACAAAGCCGTTCTGCCCTTCGACGAAGCTCCGCTGACGGAAGGTTCCGCGATCCGGTTCGGGAGTGCGGTGATGGCCGACGACGGGCTGCTGCCGTCCGATATGGCGACGGTGGCCGAGCTGATGGTCGCCGCCATGCGCACAGATCCAGACGATGTGGCCACTCAGGCCCGCATTTCCGCCGCCGTCGCCTCTCTCGACCTGACCGGTGAAAAGCCGGTCGGGGAGCGGTAGCGGTGCTGCTTAACGTCGCACTGGAGTCATCCGGCGGGGGGACCGGTGTGCCGTTACGAGAGCTCACTCTTGTTGGGCTCACCGCTGCGGGCATCACCTTTTTCCTGACCTCCCTGGTGCGTGTCCAGGCGGTGCGCTTCGGCGCCGTCGCCGTGCCACGACAACGCGACGTTCACGTAATCCCGACGCCCCGTCTCGGTGGTGTCGGAATGTACATCGGCATCGTGTGCGCCATCGGCCTCGCCGCCCAGCTACCTGCCCTCAATAGGGGTTTCTCGTACACCAACGACATGTGGGCCGTCCTCGCGTCTGGCCTGGTGATCGTGCTGGTCGGCATCGTCGACGATCGGTGGGGACTTGATGCGCTGACCAAGTTCGTCGGCCAACTGACCGCTGCGGGCGTCCTGGTGATTATGGGCGTCAGTTGGTACTTGCTGTACGTTCCGTTCGCCGACATCGGCACGGTGGTCCTGGACCCCCTGCAAGCGGGGCTTCTGACCGTGGCCATCACCGTCACCACCATCAACGCCATCAATTTTGTCGACGGCCTCGACGGTCTCGCCGCCGGGCTGGGGTTAATTGCCTCACTAGCCATCTGCATGTTCTCGCTCGGTCTGCTGCACGATCAGGGCGGCGACGTCAGCTACTACCCACCGGCCTTGATCACCGTGGCTTTGGCCGGGGCGTGCTTGGGCTTTCTGCCGCACAACTTCTCGCCAGCGCGCATCTTCATGGGCGATTCAGGTGCCATGTTGATCGGTTTGATGCTTGCTGCGGCGGCAACGAGTGCATCGGGTCGCGTGGCACGCAGTGCCTACGGCCCCGCCGATATGTTTACGCTGCTGTCGCCATTGATCCTGGTCGCGGCGGTAATGTTCATCCCGATGCTCGACATGATTATGGCCGTCGTTCGCCGTACCCGTTCCGGCGTCGGTTTCTACACTCCGGACAAAATGCACCTGCACCACCGACTCCTCGAGTTGGGTCATTCGCAGCGTCGCGTGGCGCTGCTGATCTACCTGTGGGTGGGTGTCTTGGCGTTTTCGGTGGCCGCCGCGACGATCCTTCCGGCGAGCGTCGTGCTGCCGCTATTTGTCGGCGGCCTACTGGTTGCGCTGGCCGCGACTTTTGCTCCCCGTATTCGTCGCCGGTTCGCCCGATAGGCGCATCGCTAGCTAACGTTGTTCTCGTGTCGACCAATGACGAGAACGAACTCCCCGAATCGCCTGACCCTGCCGACAGCGGAGTCGATCAGGCCTCACTTGACGCTGCCGACGATCCGGCAGCACCGCTTCGTGCCGGCCTGGCATACGGCCTAAAAGGGCTCGGCATTCTGATCGTCGCGGGACTGCTGATTTGGTGGCCGTGGAAGGGCATACCGGGGCTGTGGGGAGTACTTGTCGGCGCTGGCATCGGTGGCGGATTCATCCTTGTCACGGTGATCACCATCCTGCTCACGTCGAAGGCCAGTCCGACGATCGTCATGGGCTCGCTGATGGGCGGATTCCTGGTGAAAGTGATCATTGTGATTGGTGTGACTGCCACGATCAAAGATATGGACTTCTACAACAAGGGTGCGCTGGTCAGCATGCTGCTTGGGGCGATCGTCCTGGTTCTCGGTGGCGAGCTGTACGGCGTGCTCAAGACCCAGCAGTCCTATGTGGTGCCCGAGTCTAGAGACGACAAGTAGTTGTGACTAGACTCACCAGGGGTCTCCTGACCTGCTACTACAAGTCATAGTAGAACCGATGGGGCCAAAAGATACTGAGCGAATCTCGCCCCGGATTGGTCGGCCACGCGTCTGACTTGCTAGTCTGCTCACCGCGGGATGATGCGCCGATGTGCAGTTCAATGCACCGGGCGTACCTCGCACACTGAACGATGGAACCCGCCGGCGGAAGTCAGCGCGGGCCCGAGAACGGGAGAGAACGCTGAGCGCCGTCACCCTCATTGCCGACGAGTTCCACAGCCCCACGTTGGACGACTTCTACCCACCGATGCTTTTCGGTGGCACGCAGGACGATCCGGCCTGGTGGGGCATGGATCGCCTGATGCTTATCCGGGTCGTGGTCGCCGTTCTCGTCGCAGCGTTCTTCGCGCTCGCTATGCGGAACCCGAAGATCATCCCCACCGGCATCCAGAATGTCGCCGAGAGCTTCCTCGACTGGGCGCGCATCAATATCGCCGAAGAAATTCTCGGCAAGGAAAATGGTCGGAAGTACTTCCCGATCATCGCTTCGATCTTCTTCGCGACGATCTTCCTGAACTTGACGTCAATTATTCCGTTCTTGAATATTTCGTCGAACGCCCGCATCGGTATGCCGATCGTGATGGCCGCCGTCGCCTACATCACCTACTGCTGGGTGGGTATCGCCAAGTTCGGCTTCTTCGGCTTCATCAAGTCGTCGATCGTGCTGCCCGGCGTGCCCCTTCCGGTGCACTTCCTGCTGATACCGATCGAGTTTGTCTCGACCTTCATCCTGCGTCCGTTCACGCTGACCGTCCGTCTTATGGCCAACATGCTTTCCGGCCACATCATGCTGGCGCTGTTCTTCGCCGCGACGCAGTACTTCATCATCGACCAGAGCGGCATCTGGACGCTCGCCGGAATCGGTGGCCTCCTCGCCGGTGTCGGCTTCACATTCTTCGAGTTGCTGGTCATTGCGCTGCAGGCCTACATCTTCGCGCTGCTGACCGCCGTGTACATCGACCAGTCGATCCACGCAGACTCGCACTAACCAAATTGAATACTTCGGTCGGCAAAGTGCCGCACCGTCACAAACTGACTCACTCGCCCGTCCGGGCGGGGAGCCACCAAGAAAGGGAATCGCAAAGATGAGCATCGCCCAGACTCTCGCTGCAGACTCAACCATCACGGGTGAGGGCTTCGGCGCCATCGGCTACGGCCTCGCAGCCATCGGCCCCGGCATCGGTGTTGGCATCGTGGCCGGCAAGGCCATCGAGGGCATCGCCCGCCAGCCCGAGCTCGCAGGCCAGATCCGTACCACCATGTTCCTTGGTATCGCACTCTCTGAGGCTCTGGCGCTGATCGGTATCGTCGCCGGCTTCATCTTCTGATAAGAGACAACATGACCAACACCAGTTTGATTCTCGCCGCTGGAGACAGCACCGAGAAAATCAATCCACTGATCCCGCCGGTGTACGACATCACGTGGTCTCTGGTGGCTTTCGCCGTGGTCCTGTTTGTCTTCTGGAAGTTTGTGCTTCCGATGTACAACAAGTCCCTCGAACAGCGTCACGACGCCATCGAAGGTGGCATTGCCCGCGCCGAGGCCGCACAGGCCGAAGCAGCACAGTCGTTGGCGGCTTACCGTGAACAGCTGGCAGGCGCTCGTGAAGAAGCCGCAGCCATCCGAGACGAAGCACGCACCCAGGGTGCTCAGATCGTCAAGGATATGAAGGCTCAGGCAACGGTCGAGAGCGATCGCATCATCGCCAACGGCAACACCCAGCTCGACGCTCAGCGTCAGCAGGTTGTTTCCGAGCTCCGCGGCGATCTCGGCAAACTGTCGGTCGACTTGGCCGAAAAGCTGGTCGGTGCCTCGCTGTCGGACGACGTCAAGAAGGCCGGAACCGTTGATCGGTTCCTCGCCGAGCTTGACGGCGTGTCGAGCGAGACCGCCAAGTAATCTCCGATGGACGCGAGGATGGTGCCGGTAGGCGAGCGGGCGGAAGATAATTCTGTCCCTCGCTCCGCCACATCTTCAGGCAAGCCGACACAGGCGATCGTGCCTAGACAAGGAATGTAGCTAGATGTACGCAGCGTCAAGCCGTGAAGCCCTCGAAGGGGCCCGCGTTGAGCTGGAAACCATCCTTCGTGGAGCCGCCGCATCGTCCGACGATGCGGTTACCGCTGGCACGGAGTTGCTCACGGTGTCCGACATCGTCAGCAACAACCGTTCGCTGCGCATCGCGCTCGCCGACTCAAGCACCGCAGCCGATGATCGTGCCGCGATTGCCAAAAAGGTCCTGACCGGCAAGGTCTCCGACACCACTGCAGCCGTCGTCGCCTCGACTGCGGCTCGGGCGTGGTCAAGCGATGCCGACCTGGTTGAAGGTCTCCAACAGCTGGGCCGCGAAGCCCTGCTGCAGGCGGCCAAGAACGAGGGCAAGGCGGATGCCGTCGAAGACGAGCTTTTCCGTCTCTCCCGCGTCATCAAGGGCGACAATGAACTGGAGCAGGCCCTCTCCGACCGAACCCGCACCGCCGACGATCGTCTCGCGCTTCTGCGCAAGCTGATCGCTGGCAAGGTGGAGCCGATCACCGAGCGTCTCGCCGCTAACGCGGTCGCGACGTCCGAGGAGCTTCCCGGAGACGCAATCGACGAGTTGTCGCAGTTGGCAGCAGCCAGCAACGGCCGCAAGGTCGCTTACGTCACCAGCGCAGGTGAGATGTCGAGCGAGCAGCGTAATGCTCTCGCCGCCAAGCTCACCGAGATCTACGCGTCACCCGTCACCTTGCACGTCGACATCGACCCCGAACTTCTGGGTGGCGTTGTGGTCCGTGTTGGAGACGAGCGCATCGACGGCAGCATCTCCGGCAAGCTCGCGACCATGCGTCGCGGCCTCCGGTAGCCACCATCGCTACCACCCCGATTCCCAAGACCGAAGAACAGAAAGCCAGGAAGAGCAGGAACATGGCGGAGTTGACCATCTCCTCCGATGAAATTCGGAGCGCGATCGCAAGTTACACCGAAGACGTGGGCAACCAGGCCTCGCGCGAAGAGATCGGAACCGTCTCGGACACCGGCGACGGTATCGCTCACGTCGCCGGCCTCCCGGGCGCAATGGCCAACGAGCTGCTGGAATTCCCCGGCGGCATCCGTGGCGTTGCTCTGAACCTCGACCTCGACGAGGTCGGCGCCGTCATCCTCGGTGACGCAGAGAACATCGCAGAGGGCCAGGAAGTCAAGCGCACCGGCAACGTGTTGTCAGTTCCGGTTGGCGACAAGTTCCTCGGCCGCGTCATCGATCCTCTCGGTGACCCGATCGACGGCCTCGGCGCCATCGAGTCCGAGGGCGACCGCGTCCTCGAACTGCAGGCAGCCTCGGTCCTCGAGCGTCAGCCCGTCGAGGAATCCCTCGCCACCGGCATCAAGGCCATCGACGCCATGACCGCCATCGGCCGCGGCCAGCGTCAGCTGATCATTGGCGACCGTAAGACCGGCAAGACCGCGGTCTGCATCGACGCCATCCTGAACCAGAAGGACAACTGGGCCACCGGCGACCCGGAGAAGCAGGTTCGCTGCATCTACGTCGCCGTCGGTCAGAAGGGTTCGACCATCGCGGGCGTCAAGACTGCCCTCGAAGAGGCTGGCGCGATGGAGTACACCACCATCGTCGCTGCCCCCGCATCGGACTCGGCCGGCTTCAAGTGGCTCGCACCGTACACCGGCTCGGCTCTCGGCCAGCACTGGATGTACCAGGGCAAGCACGTCCTCATCGTGTTTGATGACCTCTCCAAGCAGGCTGAGGCCTACCGCGCCATCTCGCTGCTGCTGCGTCGCCCGCCGGGCCGCGAAGCATACCCGGGTGACGTCTTCTACTTGCACTCGCGTCTGCTGGAGCGTTGCGCCAAGCTGTCCGACGAGCTCGGTGGCGGTTCGATGACCGGTCTGCCGATCATCGAGACGAAGGCCAACGACGTCTCGGCGTTCATCCCGACCAACGTCATCTCGATCACCGACGGCCAGGTCTTCCTGGAATCGGACCTCTTCAACAAGGGTGTTCGTCCCGCCATCAACGTCGGCATCTCGGTGTCGCGTGTCGGTGGTGCCGCACAGACCAAGGGCCTGAAGGACGTTTCGGGTTCGCTGCGTCTGGAACTGGCACAGTTCCGCGAGTTGGAAGCCTTCTCGGCTTTCGCTTCGGACCTGGACGCCGCTTCGAAGGCACAGCTCGAGCGCGGTGCGCGCTGGGTTGAGCTCCTCAAGCAGGACCAGTACAGCCCCGCATCGGTGGAAGACCAGATTGTTTCGCTGTACTTGTGTGGCGAAGGCTTCATGGACTCGGTTCCGGTTGCTGACATCCGTCGCTTCGAAGCTGAACTCCTGGGCGAACTGCACCACACCGCTTCGGGCGTCTACGGCAACATCGCCGGCGGCAAGAAGCTGTCCGCCGAGGACAAGGCTGCACTGGCCACCGCGACGAACAACTTCAAGGCTGGCTTCATCGCTGCCGACGGTTCGCGCGTCGTCGAGGTTGACGCTGACCCCTTGGCCGCCGAGGACGTTGAGCCCGAGACGATCCGAGTGACGAAGAAGCAGAAGTAACATGGCAACCATTCGGGAGCTGCGCTCGCGGATCAAGTCGATTGAATCGACTAAAAAGATCACGAAAGCGCAGGAGCTGATCGCGACTTCGCGGATCACCAAGGCACAGGCACGGGTGGCTGCCGCCCGTCCCTACGCCCAGGAGATCACGCGAGTCGTGACCACGCTCGCAAACGCATCGAGTTCGCTCGACAGTCCGTTGCTGACCGAGCGGGAGAATCCGCGCCGCGCCGCCATTCTGGTTGTTACCAGTGACAGCGGACAGTGTGGTGGCTACAACTCCAACGTGCTCAAGGAGACCGAGGAACTGCTCTCGCTCCTGCGCAGCGAAGGTAAAGAGCCGGTTGTGTACGTGATGGGCCGCAAGGGCATCGGGTACTACACCTTCCGTGACCGTCCGATCGCGTCCAGCTGGTCGGGCTTCTCACAGCAGCCGAAGTTCTCCGACAGTGCCGAGGCAGTCCGCCACCTGGTGGATTCGTTCCTCGCTGGTTCCGGTGCCAACGTCGACCTACCTAACGGTGGAGCAGTGGAAGGCGTGGACGAACTCCACGTCGTGTACACCCGCTTCGTGTCGATGCTGACCCAGAAGCCTGCCGTTCGCCGCATGGCACCTATCGACATCGAGTTCGAGGTCGAGCAGTTGGTCATGGGCGACGACATCCTGCAGGATCCGGCCAACGCCACGGTTTCGGCCGAGGTTGAGTTTGAGCCGGAAGCCAAGGAACTGCTCGACGCACTGCTGCCGAAGTACGTGGCATCGCGAATCTTCGCGGCGCTGCTCGAATCGGCCGCATCGGAGAACGCCGCACGTCGTACCGCCATGAAGGCGGCCACCGACAACGCGACGGAGCTCGAAAAGACCCTGTCCCGTCAGGCCAATGCGGCCCGTCAGGCGCAGATCACCCAGGAAATCAGCGAGATCGTTGGCGGCGTCGAAGCGCTGTCGAACTGATCGCTAACAGACACACCTGAAGGAAAGTGAAGTAACCAATGACTGCAGCAGTCACTGATACGAACGCGGGTGCCGCCACGGCGACCGCCGGTCGTGTCGCCCGGGTGATCGGCCCCGTCGTCGACGTCGAGTTCCCCCGCGGCGCCGTGCCCACCCTGTTCAACGCCCTGCACGCGGAGATCACTCTCCCGGCCGTCGCGAAGACCCTGACGCTTGAGGTTGCACAGCACCTCGGCGACAACGTCGTCCGCACGGTTTCGATGCAGCCCACCGACGGCCTTGTCCGCGGTGCCGCCGTCGTCGACACCGGCAAGCCGATTTCGGTTCCCGTCGGCGACGTCGTCAAGGGCCACGTCTTCAACGCGCTGGGCGACTGCCTGGATGCACCGGGCACCGGTCGCGATGGCGAGCAGTGGGGTATCCACCGCAAGCCTCCGGCCTTCGACCAGCTCGAAGGTAAGACCGAGATCCTCGAGACCGGTATTAAGGTCATCGACCTGCTGACCCCGTACGTCAAGGGCGGCAAGATTGGTCTGTTCGGTGGTGCCGGTGTCGGCAAGACCGTTCTGATCCAGGAAATGATCACCCGTATCGCTCGCGAGTTCTCGGGCACCTCGGTGTTCGCAGGCGTCGGTGAGCGTACCCGTGAGGGCACCGACCTCCACCTGGAAATGGAAGAGATGGGCGTCCTTCAGGACACCGCCCTGGTCTTCGGCCAGATGGATGAGCCCCCAGGCACGCGTATGCGCGTCGCTCTCTCGGCCCTCACCATGGCCGAGTACTTCCGCGACGTTCAGCACCAGGACGTGTTGCTCTTCATCGACAACATCTTCCGCTTCACGCAGGCCGGCTCCGAGGTCTCGACACTTCTGGGTCGTATGCCTTCGGCCGTGGGTTACCAGCCGACGCTGGCCGACGAGATGGGTGAGCTCCAGGAGCGCATCACGTCGACCAAGGGCCGCTCGATCACCTCACTGCAGGCGATCTACGTCCCCGCCGACGACTACACCGACCCGGCTCCGGCGACCACCTTCGCCCACTTGGATGCGACCACCGAGCTTTCGCGCCCGATCTCGCAGCTGGGTATCTACCCGGCCGTGGATCCGCTGACCTCGACCTCGCGCATCCTGGAAGCATCGATTGTCGGCGAGGAGCACTTCCGCGTCGCCAACGAGGTGAAGCGCATCCTGCAGAAGTACAAGGAACTGCAGGACATCATCGCCATCCTCGGTATGGACGAGCTCTCGGAAGAGGACAAGGTTACCGTCGGCCGCGCCCGTCGTATCCAGAAGTTCCTCGGCCAGAACTTCCTCGTTGCCGAGAAGTTCACCGGCCAGGTTGGTTCGGTTGTGCCGCTCGCCGACACCATCGACGCCTTCGACCGCGTCTGCAAGGGCGAGTTCGATCACTACCCGGAGCAGGCCTTCAACAGCTGCGGTGGACTCGACGACGTCGAGGCCGCAGCCAAGAAGATCCTCGGAAAGTAGTCGCTACTCATGGCTGACAAAACTTTCCGCCTCGAGGTGGTCTCGCCTGACTCGGAGTTGTACTCCGGTGAAGCGACGTTCCTCGTGGCTCAGACAACGGTCGGTGAGCTGGGCATCCTGGCAAGCCACGCACCGGTGCTGGCCGAGCTCGCGCCCGGCGGTGCCGTCGTGGTGACCGAAGCCAGCGGTGAGCGCACCGCATTCGCAGTGCAAGGTGGCTTTCTCTCGGTGACCGGTGAGTCGATCACCGTGCTTGCCGAGGCCGCCCAGTTCGTTTCCGAGATTGACGTCGCCGCTGAGCGCGCCATCCTGGAATCGGCCGAACCGGGCAGCCACAAGTACCTGGACGCTAAGTCTCGGGTACGCGCCGTGGAAGCGTTGAGCTAACACCAGCAAAGTAAGTTTGTGAGATTGACGACGACAGCCGTCCTGCAATGCAGGGCGGCTGTCGTCGTCCGCGAGGTCTCACAGGATCGGGCCAGCTAACCTGGTGTATACCTGCATGAGAGGAGGTTTCGGGTTTGCCATTCTGGATTTGGATCGTCGTCATCGTCGTGATTGGCGCGCTG
The DNA here is from genome assembly GCF_049647785.1 of Gordonia sp. (in: high G+C Gram-positive bacteria). GTDB lineage: Bacteria > Actinomycetota > Actinomycetes > Mycobacteriales > Mycobacteriaceae > Gordonia. The sequence continues at coordinate 2,349 of NZ_JBARYI010000073.1, read as the reverse complement.
CTCATTGCCGCGGGCGTCGTCTATCGCGTCTTAGAAGTGCGGAGCGCCGGAACTCCAGTGCTGATGCGTACGATTCCGGCCGACGCCGAACACGGTTGGCGTCACGGATCAGTGCACTACGGGGAAGACTCGCTGGCCTACTATCGCCTGCGGTCCTTGCGCCCAGGTCCCACCATCAAGATCTCTCGTCGACGCATTGAGGTGTTGGACCGTCGAAGCCCGGTCGGTACCGAACTGGAGATCATGGATCCGGACTTCCGGATCGTGGAGATCGCTGTTGGCCGCACGAGCACCAGCGACCGATACGAATTAGCGATGGGTCTCGAAGTGTCCACGGCGTTCCAGTCGTGGATCGAGGCCCGCCAGCCGCGTCGTGCACGACGTCGGCCGGCGGCCTAAATCAATCTCTGACGGACAATGGCTATTCGGGGCGGGTGCGGTTGGCACCCGGAACCCACTTCACATCCTCGACGCCTGCGCGGACATTGACGACGCGGCCGAGGATGAAGAGCAGATCCGACAGGCGGTTCAGGTACTTGGCTGGTGCAATCTCGGTGTCGTCGGGGTTGGCTTCAATGGCCGCCCACGCTGCGCGCTCGGCACGGCGGGTCACCGTCCGCGCCTGATGCAGCAAGATCGCCAGGGGAGTGCCGCCGGGGAGGATAAACGAGTCGAGCGGAGTGAGCTCCTCGCCGAACCGATCGCACCACGCTTCCAAGTTGTCGATGTAGCTGGTCTGAATACGCAGCGGCGGGTACTTCGGGTTCTCGGTGATCGGGGTGGCAAGGTCGGCACCGGCGTCAAAGAGGTCGTTCTGAACGATCTTCAATACTTCAGCAATGTCGGCTGGCACGTCGCCGCCAAGCACCAGGGCGGCACCGATGGCTGCATTCGCCTCATCACAGTCGGCGTAGGCGCCGACCCTTGTGTCGGTCTTGGGAACGCGCGAGAAATCGGAAAGACCTGTGGTCCCGTCATCGCCGGTTCGGGTGTAAATACGAGTGAGATGGACTGCCATGTCAGTCAACCTACGCGACTGGCGGCTAGGCTGTGTCCGTGAGTGATCGGTATTTGGTTACTGGTGGGGCTCGTCTGCAAGGCGAGGTGACCGTCGGTGGGGCCAAGAACAGTGTGTTGAAGCTGATGGCGGCCGCGCTATTGGCGGAAGGTCGTACCGTTTTAACGAATGCGCCCGAGATTGCGGACGTCCCCCTAATGGGCGACGTCTTGCGTGGTCTCGGGGCGAAGGTCGCGATCGAAGGCGACGTGGTGACGATCGACGTGCCAGCCGAACCGGAGTACCACGCAGACTTTGATGCAGTGAAGCAATTCCGTGCCTCCGTGTGCGTTCTGGGCCCATTGATGGCCCGCCGGCTGCGCGCGGTGGTCGCGCTGCCGGGCGGCGACGCCATCGGTTCGCGTCCCCTCGATATGCACCAGGCCGGGCTCCGCGCACTCGGTGCCCGCAGCACCATTGAGCACGGGTGTGTCGTCGCCGAGGCAGAAAAGCTGACCGGGGCGGCAATCAGCCTGGAATTCCCGTCTGTCGGCGCGACGGAAAACATTCTGATGGCTGCGGTCTTGGCCGACGGTGTCACCACGATCGACAACGCGGCCCGCGAACCGGAAATTGTCGATCTGTGCGAGATGCTCATCCAGATGGGTGCATTGATCGACGGCGCAGGTTCGCCGACGTTGACTGTTACCGGTGTCGACAAGTTGACGCCGACACGACATCACGTCGTCGGTGATCGCATTGTGGCGGGGACGTGGGGAGTTGCCGCAGCCATGACCCGAGGCGACATCCGCGTCCGCGGCGTCGACCCGGATCACTTGCGTCTGGTGTTGAAGAAGCTCGAAGACGCCGGTGCGCAGGTGGAGCGGTTCGATGACGGTTTCCGGGTGGTGCAAGAGGGACAGCCGATCGCGGTGAACACGGCGACCTTGCCGTATCCGGGATACCCGACTGACCTGCAGCCGATGGCCATTGGTTTAGCGACGGTGTCCGAGGGCATGTCGATGATTACCGAGAACGTTTTCGAGGCGCGGTTTCGCTTCGTCGAAGAAATGGTGCGGCTGGGCGCCGATGCGCGCACCGATGGCCACCACGCGGTGATCCGCGGCGTGACTCGCCTATCGAGCGCACCGGTGTGGTCGTCGGACATCCGCGCTGGCGTGGGTTTGGTCCTGGCCGGACTGGTCGCCGACGGTGTCACCGAGGTCCACGACGTCGAGCACATCGACCGCGGCTACCCGAACTTCGAAGAGCAGCTGACCGCACTCGGCGGCAAAATCGAACGGGCCTCCGCCCCGGCCTAGCCCCACCCCTCCTAGCGTTCTCGCATGATG
>NZ_JBARYI010000072.1:0-42451 GCF_049647785.1 Gordonia sp. (in: high G+C Gram-positive bacteria) | reverse complement strand
TGCGGGAAGGGGGCTAGCTGGCGTAGGCGCGGAGCTTGTCGGCGCGGTCACCCTGACGGAGCTTGCCCATCACTTCGCGTTCAATCTGACGAACCCGCTCACGGGACAGCCCGAACGCACGACCGATTTGGTCGAGGGTGCGCGGCTGGCCATCGTCGAGCCCGAATCGCATGGTGATGACCTGCATTTCGCGCTCGTCGAGGGTCGAGAGCACGGTCCGAATGTCGGAGTGCAGCAGGTTAGCGATCACCACGGTCTCGGCAGACGTGGCCTCGGCGTCCTCGATGAAGTCACCCAGGGGTGCCTCTTCGTCGTTGCCGACGGGCATGTCCAAGCTCACCGGGTCGCGGCTGTGATCCATCAGGTCGGCGATCTTGGCTGCCGGAATACCCGACTCGAGCGCGAGCTCTTCATCAGTGGCTTCACGACCCAGTTGCTGATGCAGTTCGCGGCGGATGCGCGCCAGCTTGTTGACCTGCTCGACGAGGTGGACGGGCAGGCGAATGGTGCGCGACTGGTCGGCCATGCCGCGGCTAATCGCCTGGCGGATCCACCAAGTGGCGTACGTCGAGAACTTGTAGCCCTTGGCGTAGTCGAACTTTTCGACCGCACGAATCAGGCCGAGGTTGCCCTCTTGGATGAGGTCGAGCAGCGGCATACCGCGACCGGTGTATCGCTTAGCTAGCGACACCACCAGGCGAAGGTTGGCCTCCAACAGGTGGTCGCGAGCGCGCTCACCTTCTCGAACCAGGATGTTCAGGTCGCGCTTCTTGGCGGGCGAAATCCGCTTCTTGGTTGCCAATAGGTGCTTCGCGTACAAACCAGCCTCGATGGCCTTCGACAGGTCCACTTCTTGCTCGGCGTTCAGCAGCGCGGTGCGGCCAATGCCGTTGAGGTAGACGCGGACAAGGTCCGCTGAGGGGGATTGCGCATCAAGATCCCGTTCCGTCAACGCGGGGCGTAGACGGGTGGATTCAGATTCGGACGGGCGGGCAATCGTCGAGTGAGCCATGCGACCTCCTGGAATGCGTTTTCGTCGTGCGTTCAATGGGTCCAACGCATTCGGTACCGAAAAGGTTCCCGAGCACTCTGAGAAGTTTCTGAAGGTTTACTCCCGAGGTAAAAATCAGCTTGCGCGCGGCGTGCCGTCGTCCGGTTCGGCGTCGATGACCGGGTGGGCGGAATCGTCGTCGAAACGATCAGTTGGCGCGGGTGCGGGCTCGGCACCCAACTCCGGGGTTACCGAATGCGCACTGCCGTAGTGATAGGTCGGGACTTCACCGTGTTTACGCGGTTCGGTGTCGTTGGCCTTCAGGACTGCAATCCACGGGATCGGGATCGACACGAGGATGATGGCGACAGCGATCCACCCGTTCTGCGTGACGCCATAGACGATCGACGCGATGATGAGCGCGGGGATGCGGATGCTCATCATCAGGAAGTAGCGACGTTTGCGGGCACGAAACACGGCGTCGCGATCGGGAGCGGCGCTGGTGATCAGGAAGCTGTCGTGGTCGGCGAGTCTGTCGGTGTCCGGTCGATCCGTGTACCCGTCGTGTCGATTTTGATCCGCCATACCATCCATGGTGGCACATTGGGTCACAATGGGTTTATGGCAACTCAGACGATTGAACGCCCGGACATTGATGAACGGACCGAAAAGGACGACGACACTCCCAAGGTCTTCCACTACGTGAAGAAGGACAAGATGGCCGAAAGTGCCGTCATGGGAACGCATGTCGTCGCACTTTGCGGTGAAGTTTTCCCCGTCACGAAGGCGGCTAAGCCCGGCTCGCCGGTGTGCGAAAAGTGCAAGAAAATCTACGAAAAGATGAAGAAGTAAAGCGGCAAAAGACCGCTTAGGGGTCGGCCCGGTGCGCATCTGTGTGCACCGCGGGCCCGACCTCGCCCAGCTCTGACCGGTTCTGCAACGCCCGGTTACGCAAGGTGTCGGTAAGTTCCACCGTCTGGCTGGTCACCCAGTTTCGGACGGTGCCGCCCTTGCCCGCCGAGGGCCACATTTCGTCGATCGCGGCATTCAATTCGGCGCCCAAAACAATCGCGAACCCGAGAAAGAACGTGAACAGGAGGAAGGCGATCGGGGTGGCCAGCGCACCGTAGGTGTAGCCAGCGCGGGTAAGCGCCGTGAGATAAAAGCGCAGAACGTACGTCGCCAGCCAGAAGAAAACACCCGCCAGCAGTGCTCCCGGCAGCAGTCGATGCCATGGCAGCGGATGCGGAAGCGCGAACCGGTACAGGCAAACCAATGCACCGATTAGCAGGATTCCGACGAAGGGGAAGTAACCCCAGTCGACGAGATCGGAGATCGCCGGATCCCACGCATCCGGAAGGATCTGATGCAGATACGTCGGTCCCAATGCGACCAACGGCAGCACCAACACGCACGAGACGACGAAGAACAGATAGATGATCAGAGCAAAGATTCGCTGCCACACGGGATTTCGGATCTGATGCTGCTTATGTGCGTGAACGATTGACGAGACAAAACAGCTCATAGCCGACGAACCGGCCCACAGCGACATCAGGAAGCCGACCGAAATGACGGCGACCCGTCCGCGCCCCAGTACGTTCTCGACCGTCGGCGCAATCAAGTCGTCCACCACATTCGGCGTGAAAGCGTGTTCGGAAAACGCCAGGATTCGGGCGGTGATGATCTCCACGGTGTCGGGGCCGAACCAGTCGGCGATGTAGCCGAGGCTGCCGAGCACACCCAAGAGGAGCGGCGGGAGCGAGAGAGCCTGCCAGAAGGCCGCCTGCGCGGCCCAACCGATAATCGAGTCATCCCAGGCTTTGACCGTGGTCGCCCACGCTAGGCGCGGAAGCCGACGCACGATCTCACCCAGGCGCGGTCGGCTTGGCCGACCGTCCTGTTTCGGGTCTGTGTCGGTATCTACCGAAGGTGGTTCGTGAGTTTCGATACCTATCAGCATGAACGATGACCCCCCAAACGGGTGGCACCGGCCGCCACGTGAGCCACTCCGTGTCGCCTCGCGCGGCATGGGATCCTCAGGCGGAGGGGCTAGACTCCAGAGGGCTTTTTCTTCAGGAGGGTGCAGAAACACGGTGACCAGCGCGCGGGTCGACAACGGGGTGGATACGGTCAACGACCGTGAACTAAACGACGGTGAGGAGACGAACGGTGAGGCCGCGCGACGCGCGGTTTCCGGTGCTCCGCTGCGTGCATGGCAGCGACGAGCCCTAACCAAGTACCTCACTCGACGACCGACCGACTTTCTGGCGGTCGCCACTCCTGGTGCAGGTAAAACGACTTTCGGCCTCCGAGTGGCCAGCGAGTTGCTCGCCGACCGAACCGTCGACCGCATCACGGTGGTTGCCCCAACCGAACACCTGAAACATCAGTGGTCGCAGGCCGCTGCGCGGGTCGGAATTGCCCTCGACTCCAACTTCTCCAACTCCACGGGGGCTACGAGTTCGGACTTCGATGGCGTGGTTCTGACGTACGCCCAGGTTGCGGCTCATCCGTCGCGGCATCGGGTTCGCACCGAGCAGCACCGGACCCTGGTCATCCTCGATGAGATTCATCACGGTGGCGACGCAAAATCGTGGGGCGACGGCATCCGCGAAGCATTCAGCGACGCGACACGTCGTCTATCGCTAACCGGTACGCCATTCCGGTCCGACGATTCACCGATCCCTTTCGTCACCTACGAGCCGGAGCCGGGTGGCTCGCAGCGTTCCAAAGCCGACCACACTTACGGGTACTCCGATGCGCTTCGAGATGGGGTCGTCCGCCCCGTCGTGTTCCTCGCGTACTCGGGCCAGGCGAGCTGGCGGACCAGTGCTGGCGAAGAATTCACGGCACGCCTCGGCGAACCGCTCTCCGCCGAACAAACCTCGCGTGCCTGGCGCACGGCGCTCGACCCGCACGGAGACTGGATTCCCGCGGTTCTGTCTGCGGCTCATCGGCGATTGACGAAGCTCCGCAACTCGGGCGTTCCGGACGCCGGCGGCCTCGTCATCGCGACCGACCAGCAGTCCGCCCGAGACTACGCCGAACTCCTGTTCGCGATGACGGGTAAGAAGCCGACCCTCGTCCTATCTGACGATCCGAAGTCATCGTCGCGCATCGGCGAGTTCGCGGCCAGCGACGACGAGTGGATGGTCGCGGTCCGCATGGTCTCCGAAGGCGTCGACGTGCCGCGACTAGCCGTCGGTGTGTACGCGACCAATGCTTCGACGCCGCTGTATTTCGCGCAAGCCATCGGACGGTTTGTGCGGTCGCGTCGCCCCGGTGAAACCGCGAGTGTGTTCTTGCCATCGGTGCCGGTGCTCCTCGATTTGGCGAGCAAGCTGGAAGCCCAACGTGACCACGTGTTGGGGAAGCCGCACCGTGAACCCGAAGGCTGGGACGACGAAGCGCTCACTGAAGCCAACAAGTCGAAGGACGAGAACACGGGGGAGGACGAGAAGACTTTTGAGTCACTCGCCGCCGACGCCGAACTCGACCAGGTGATCTACGACGGTTCATCGTTCGGGACGACGACGCTCGTCGGCTCCGACGAGGAATCGGATTACCTCGGTTTGCCCGGACTGCTCGACGCCGAACAGGTCCGCACCCTGCTGCAGCAACGGCAGGCCGATCAAGTAACCCGACGCAGTGCCGCGAAGGCGCGACCCGCCGATGACGCCCAAGCACAAGCTGCACCCAATGCCGCCGAACGGCAGACGGGGCAAGACCTGACCGTGCTGCGTAAAGAGTTGAACACCTTGGTGTCGCTACATCATCATCGGACCGGCAAGTCGCACGGCCAAGTCCACAACGAACTGCGTACCCGGCTCGGTGGCCCGCCGACGGCAATGGCCACCGCCGATCAGCTCCGGGAACGGATCAAGGCCCTGCGAACCTGGTGAGGTTCTTGCAGGGCCTTGATCGGGGTGTTGCGCTATCGGGGATTGATTTTCCAATTACCGTCGGCGGTTAGCCGACAACGGCGCCAATCTCGACGAGGCGTGCCTCGTGGTCGTTGTAGTGGTGCTGGCAGAAAAGCAACTCGCCGCCCGTGGGCAAAGTCGCCCGCACCTTGGCTGCGGCACTGCACCGGTCGCAACGGTCAGCGGCAACTAGCGGCATCCGTGTGGGTGCGGTCGTGGCGATAGTAGTCATGTCGTCCTCCGTCCCTAGCCGACGAACCGCGGATCGGTCGTCGTCCTTCACTCTGTCAGACGTTTGTCGACGCTCAAATGTTCCCGCGCGGTGTCGGTGTGTTGCAAATCATTTCTTTCAGTTCTCTGGAGTTGGTCTGTTCGGAGGACTCGGTGGCACTGCGCCAACGACGCGGAGTGCGGTCTTTGCGTAGAAATCGCCCAATTCGGTTGGGCTCAACGGGCCGTCGTCGCTGTACCAACGGGCGATGTCTACCCCCATCGACAGCAGCAGATTGGTTGTTGTCTGGGGGTCGGCGACGTCGAAGTCCCCGGTCTCGATCCCGGCGTCGACGATTGCTCGCATGCGACCGGTAATGGTGCGCCGGAGTTTGCTGATTTCAGTGAAGTGGTCGGGAGCGAGGGAATGGAGTTCGTAATTCACGATCCGTGAACTCGTATGACGCATCGCGTGGCGCTCGCTAAATGCGCGCATCACGGCCGCCAGGCGGACCGCCGGTGGTTGGGCAGCATCGTCGGCCGAGTCAATTTCGGCAATGGTGTCCATATGGCCGCCGTGTGAGAGCTCAAAGAGGAGATCTTCTTTCGACCGGTAGTGCACGTAGACCGCCGCGGGACTCATACCTGCCGCCGAGGCGATGTCGCGGGTTGTGGTGCCCAGGAATCCGCGTTCGGCGAACGAAACCAGCGCCGCCTGCAATAGTCGATCGCGGGTAGGAACATTCTCCGTTGCCGGGACATTCGCTGCGTCGGTCATGCGGTCTCCTTTAGCGTCCGGGAAGAGAGTTTCGGGGACGCGATGCCAGCTGGGTATGAGATCAGTCTCAAGGTGGGACGGTTGACGTATGTCTCACTGTCGTGCAATGTGGACTCTAACACCCTAAGCAAGCGCTTAGTTACAGGTTGAGATTACTTCATCGACAGGAGTTTCCCGTGGCCAAGATCGACCCCCAACGATTTGCAGGCAAGACCGCGATCGTGACTGGAGCAAGTCGAGGAATTGGGCTGGCCGTCGCCGAACGACTGGTCGCCGAAGGTGCCAAGGTCACCATCACAGCGCGCAAGCAGGAAGCGCTCGATGAAGCTGTCGCTCAGCTCGGCGGACCGGACGTTGCGCTCGCTGTTGCGGGCCGAGGCGATGACCCTGAGCACCAGGCCGATGCCGTCGCTAAGACCATCGAGACTTTTGGCAGCGCCGACCTGCTGGTCAACAACACCGGGATTAACCCGGTCTACGGTCCGCTGATGGAGATTGACCCCGAAGCCGCGCGGAAGATCATGGACGTCAACGTGATCTCCGCACTCCGGTGGGTCCAAGCGGTGAACTCCGCATGGCAGGCCGAACACGGCGGTGCCATCGTGAACATTGCCTCGATCGCCGGACTGCGGCCGGCCCCGGGCATCGCCTTCTACGGCGTGTCGAAAGCTGCCGTCATTCACCTCACCGAAGAGCTCGCTGTGGAACTGGGACCCAACATTCGGGTCAATGCCGTCGCCCCCGCCGTGGTGAAGACGCGCTTCGCGACAGCCCTGTACGAAGGCCGTGAAGAACAGGTCGCCGAAGCCTATGCGCTTAAGCGTCTCGGCCAACCCGAAGACATTGGCTCCGTGGTTGCTTTCCTGCTGTCCAACGACGCTGGCTGGATGACCGGTCAAACCCTCGTCGTCGACGGCGGCGTCTTGCTCGGTGGTGGTGTGTAGTGGCCACCTCAGGTTCGGTGGGCTTCGACCCGGCAAATAAGACGGTTGTCGTTACCGGTGCGGGAAACGGTATCGGTGCTGGCTTGGCCACCGCACTCGCAGGACGCGGGGCCAAAGTGGTGGTCGCCGATCTGGATGCCGAGGGCGTGAACCGTACCGTCGCGACAATCACCGAGTCAGGGGGTGTGGCACTTGCCGTTCCCGGCGATGCGGCATCGGCCGACGGTGTTGCCGCGGTGATCGCTGCCACGCGGGACGCATTCGGTCCCATCGACGCCTGGTTCGCGAATGCAGGCGTCGATCGCGGGCGGGGACTCGATGCGGCCGCGGCCGATTGGGAACTGTCCTGGAACGTGAACGTGATGGCGCATGTGCACGCTGCACGGGCCCTCGTCCCGGAATGGCTCGAACGCGGCGGTGGACGGTTTGTCGTCACCGCATCTGCGGCCGGACTTCTGACAATGCTTGGTGCCCCTGCCTACTCGGTCACCAAACACGGGGCCGTGGCGTTTGCCGAATGGTTGTCGGCCACCTACCGACACCGGGGAATAGTCGTGCAGGCATTGTGTCCGCAAGGCGTCCAGACCCGCATGCTGAGTGAATCCGGCCCGGTCGAGGAAATCCTCAGCCACGACGTCGCGCTCACCGTAGAAACCGTCGCCGACGAGGTAATCGCCGCACTGGACTCGGATTCGTTCCTCATCCTGCCGCACTCCGAGGTCTTCGACTACTACCAGGTCAGGGCTGGAAACACGGACCGCTGGCTTGGTGGCATGAACAAACTGCAGCAGCGGGTCGACGCGAAAACCAACGAAATCGCCAACGGCCTGTAGTTGCACCGAGATAGCAATACGGTCGAATGCGTGGCGGTCGGCAAGTCCCGATCGGCCAGACCGCGCGTCGTCCTGCAGTACCGACAGTCCCAACCAGTAGCAGTCCCACCAGAATGAGTTCCACCAATCGTCTTGGCATCACCACCATTGAAGGAGAACCACCTATGACCACTCAGCGCGTAGCAATCGTCACCGGAGCGGCCCGCGGCATCGGTGCCGAAGTTGCCCGTCGCCTATCCAGCGACGGCCATGCCGTGGCCATCTTCGACCTCGACGAGGCTGCCTGCCAGGTCGTCGCCGACGAGATCAACGCCGCTGGTGGCAAGGCCATCGGGGTCGGCGTCGATGTCGCAGACGAAGTCAAGGTCGAAGCCGGTGTCAGCCGCGTCGCCGCAGAACTGGGTGAGCCCACGATCCTGGTCAACAACGCAGGCATCATCCGCGACAACATGCTGTTCAAGATGACCCTCGCGGACTGGGACTCGGTGATGGCAGTGCACCTGCGCGGCGCCTTCCTGATGTCTCGCGAAGTGCAGCAGTACCAGACCAAAGCCAAGTGGGGACGCATCGTCAACCTGTCCAGCACCTCGGCCCTCGGCAACCGTGGACAGGCGAACTACTCGGCCGCCAAGGCCGGAATGCAGGGATTCACCAAGACCCTGGCCCTCGAACTCGGTCCCTTCGGTGTGACCGCTAACGCGATCGCCCCGGGATTCATTGCCACTGACATGACGGCCGCGACCGCAGACCGCCTCGGCATCACTTTTGATCAGTTCAAGGAAGCGATGGCCAAGGAGATCCCCGTCCGTCGCGTCGGTGAGCCCGCCGACATCGCCCATGCCGTCAGTTTCTACGCCAGCGAAGGTGCCGGATTCGTGTCCGGTCAGGTCCTCTATGTCGCCGGCGGACCCAAGGATTAGGAGTTAAGACAATGCGCGTATTCAACGGTGCAGAAGAACTCGTTGCTGCGGTCGGCAGCCACCTCGGATACTCCGACTGGTTCGACGTCACCCAGGAAAAGGTGAACCTGTTCGCCGACGCGACCGGTGATCACCAGTGGATCCACGTCGACCCCGAACGAGCCAAGGACGGGCCGTTCGGCGGCACCATCGCTCACGGATACATGACGCTCTCGTTGATCCCAGTCCTGCGCCACAGTGCCTGGGGCCCCGGTGAGGTCAAGATGGGCATCAACTACGGAGCCAACAAGGTGCGCTTTCCCGCACCCGTGCCGGTCGGTTCCAAAGTTCGGGCGGGCTTCGAATTGATCGAGGTGACCGAAGGTGGCGCTGGCTACCAGATCGTCGAGAAGGTCACCATTGAGGTTGACGGCGGCGAAAAGCCGGTCTGCATCGCCGAGACCGTGACGGTGTTGGTGTTCTGATGTCAACTGCCGACGGTGCGACCCGCGAGCTTCCGGGACTTGACCTGGACCGATTGGCCCCCTGGTTCACCGAGCACATTGGGCCAATTGATGGAGCCCTCGACGCCACATTGATTGCTGGCGGCAAGTCGAACCTGACTTACCGACTGCACAATGGGTCAACGAACCTGATCTTGCGGCGTCCGCCCGTCGGCAAGTTGCTCGCCACGGCGCACGACATGGGTCGCGAGCACTCGATGATGTCGGCGCTCGCAGCCACAGCGGTTCCGGTGCCGAGGATGTACGGGATGTGCACCGACGCGGACGTTCTCGGTGCCCCGTTCTATGTGATGGAGGCCGTGACCGGCACCCCATACCGGCACGCTGCGGAGTTGGCGCCGCTGGGACCGGAACGGACCCGAACCATTTCTGAACGATTGGTCGATACCCTCGCGACCCTCCACCTGGTGGATCCGGCCGCGATTGGGCTGGGGGAGTTTGGTCATCCGGAGGGTTTCCTGGCGCGCCAAGTATCCCGTTGGCGCAAGCAGTTCGACGCCGCTCACACCCGCGACCTCCCCGAAATGGAGCGGCTCCACGGACTCCTCGCGGAGCGGGTGCCGCCTGAGGCTGCTCCCGGCATCGTGCACGGCGACTACCGACTCGACAACGTCCTGATCGACGATCAGGACGCGGTCCGCGCCGTTCTTGACTGGGAGATGGCCACGATTGGTGACTCCCTGACCGACCTGGCATTGATGTGCGTGTATCACCGCCTCGGGGCAGCCGGTGGGGGCGTCACCGATGTCGCCGTCGCTCCCGGCTTTCTCACCGAAAACGAGATCGTCACCAGGTACTCGGCGGCCACCGGTCGAGACCTCTCCGACTTCGGCTTCTACATCGCCTTCGGTTGCTTCAAACTCGCGGGCATCGTCGAAGGAATTCACTACCGATATGTCAACGGCCAAACAGTTGGTGCAGGCTTCGCCGATGTGGGCGAGGGCGTGGCACCACTGCTGGCAGCGGGACTTGCCGCATTGAAAGACAGCTGACAAAGAGCCCGCTGACAATCCACCAGACAACGACGACGCCCCGGAGGAAATCCGGGGCGTCGTCGTTGGTTGATCTGGCTACCGTGGTGCGTGACTAGTCGAGGTAGTCGCGCAGCACCTGGGAGCGGCTGGGGTGGCGGAGCTTGCTCATCGTCTTCGATTCGATCTGGCGGATGCGTTCGCGCGTCACGCCGTAAACCTGGCCGATTTCGTCCAATGTGCGGGGCTGACCGTCGGTCAGGCCAAAGCGCAGCCGGACGACGCCAGCTTCACGCTCGGAAAGCGTGTCGAGCACATCCTGCAGCTGATCCTGCAGCAGGGTGAAGCTAACGGCGTCAACAGCGACGACCGCTTCGGAGTCCTCGATGAAGTCGCCGAGCTGACTATCACCCTCGTCGCCGATCGTCTGGTCGAGAGAGATTGGTTCGCGGGCATACTGCTGGATCTCCAGAACCTTCTCCGGAGTGATGTCCATTTCCTTCGCCAGCTCCTCCGGAGTGGGCTCGCGGCCCAAATCCTGAAGCAGTTCGCGCTGGATGCGACCCAACTTGTTGATGACCTCAACCATGTGGACCGGGATGCGGATGGTGCGAGCCTGATCGGCCATCGCGCGGGTGATCGCCTGACGAATCCACCAGGTGGCGTACGTCGAGAACTTGTAGCCCTTCGTGTAGTCGAACTTCTCGACCGCACGAATCAGACCCAGGTTGCCTTCCTGGATGAGGTCCAGGAAAGCCATGCCGCGGCCGGTGTAGCGCTTAGCGAGGGACACGACCAGACGCAGGTTGGCCTCGAGGAGATGATTCTTAGCGCGGTTGCCGTCGCGCGAAATCCACGACAGGTCCCGTCGCTGAGCGACCGACAGCTTCTCGCCTGCCTCCATCACGCGGCGGATGCGTTCGGTGGCGAACAGACCAGCTTCGATGCGCTTGGCGAGTTCGACTTCCTCCTCGGCATTCAGCAGGGCGACCTTGCCGATCTGCTTCAGGTAAGCGCGCACAGAGTCGGCAGAGGCCGTCAGTTCGGCATCCTTGCGGGCCTGACGCAGGGCCTCGGACTCGTCCTCGTCCCACACGAAGTCGGGCTTGGGCTCGGCGTCCTTCTTGGCGCGGGGCGCACGCTTGGCTGCCGTTTTGGCTGCGGGCTTGGCGTCGACCTCATCATCGTCGTCGTCGACAATCAGATCCGCGTCGGCAAGATCAATTTGCGAGTCGTCGACGTCGTCCAGGCCGGCGACGTCAGCCTCGTCGACCTCGACCTCGACCGACGGATCGGCAGCCTTGGTGCTCGCACGCTTGGCGGCGGTCTTCTTGGCAGCGGTCTTCTTCGCTGCAGTCTTGGCGGCCGTCTTCTTGGCGGTCGTTGCAGCAGTCTTCTTGGCGGGTGCCTTCTTCGCTGGTGCCTTCTTGGCCGCAGCCTTCTTGGCGGGTGCCTTTTTAGCTGGAGCCTTCTTAGCTACCGGTGCGTCAGCGTCGGTAGCTTCAGCTGCTGCGTCGGTGGACTTGCTGGTTGCCACGTACAACCTTTCGACAGAACGAACGCGCGGCACGGCTGGGCGCGTCCCCAAAACGGGGACGGACATCCGTGGGCGATGAGGGCTTTGAGTCTTCGGTGCGGGACCGATGTGTTCCATTGTAACGACATCACTGCGATGAGCACATGCGCATACCAGTCTAAGAGCCGAGAAAGCGACTGGCGGAGGCTGAAAAGTGAGGTTTCGCTAGAACGAGAGCCCGTCGTCGACCGCCATCGCAGCGCCAACGATTCCCGCCCGATTGCGGAGTTTGGCCGCGACGACCGGGGTCGCATTGGTCAGCATTGGGATCCATTGGTCGCCCTTGCTACTAATTCCGCCGCCAGCGATGAACAGGTCGGGGGAGAAGATCGCTTCGTAGTGGGCCAAGACGGTCGAGACCTTAGAACTCCACTTCTTCAACGACCACCCCTTGTCGTCGCGAACCTTTGCGGAAGCCTGATGCTCGGCCTCCTTGCCGCCGACTTCCAGGTGTCCAAACTCGGTATTTGGAACAAGTGTCCCGTTGTAGAGGAGAGCCGATCCGATGCCGGTGCCGAACGTCAACAAGATGACGGTGCCATCGGTGTCGAGATCGGCGCCTCCGCCAAAGCGAAGCTCGGCCAGGCCTGCGGCGTCGGCGTCGTTGAGGACACTGACCCGTCGGCCGCCGAGCTTGGTGCTAAACATCGACACGAGGTCGGTGCCCTTCCAGGACGCGTCGATGTTGGCCGCCGTTCGCATGATTCCGTCGCGCACCACACCGGGAACGGTCAATCCGACGGGGCCAGTCCAACCAAAGTGTTCGACGATGGTGATGACTGCTTCCGACACAGCTTCCGGGGTGGCAGGCTGGGGTGTGTCGATCCGGTGGCGTTCACCGACAAACTCTCCGGTGCGAAGGTCGACGATCGCACCCTTCACCCCCGAGCCCCCAATGTCGATACCGAACCCGAGGTGCGACGACGGACTTGTCGAATTGTCGGCCCCAGGTCGGGCATTTGTGGATCCCAAAACAGTGACTTCAGCGTCGGTCATGGTGAGCAGTACGCCTTTCGTGGCTGGTTGAGGCGATCTTAGACACAGTTGCCAGTCACCGTGGCGACCGGAGTCGCGCGTCGGGTCACTAGACTTGGGGCCGTGACTCACTCAGCTGATCCTGCCCGGTCTGATTCTGCTTCATCGACTTCCATTCCGCAGCCAGCCGAGCTCGCCGTCATTGCGCGCGCGGTGGCCGAGGAGGCCGCAGCACAGGTGCGGAACCGACGAGTCGAACTCTTTGCGCCGACCGGCACCCGTGCCTCCGATGATTCCGTCACGGCTAAATCGACGCCGACGGATCCGGTGACGGTCGCGGACACGGAAACTGAAGAGTTGATCCGCGAGCTACTGCATCGGCATCGGCCGGGCGACGAGATCCTCGGCGAAGAGGAGGGCGGCTCGGTGACGGTGCCGACCGGTGTCCGGTGGGTCGTCGACCCAATCGACGGTACCGTCAACTTCCTGTACGGCATCCCCGCCTACGCGGTGTCGGTCGCGGCGCAGGTCGACGGTCGTTCCGTTGCCGGAGCGGTCGTCGATGTCGCACGGGGGGTCACGTATTGGGCCAGCAGTGGCGGCGGCGCGTGGGCGACTGGCCTCGCCTCGGACGTCCAGCCGATTCGCTTGAATTGCAACCCGATTGATGACGTCGCTCTGGCGTTGGTGGCGACCGGGTTTGCGTACTCAAAGACGCGCCGCGTGGAGCAGGGCGTCTTCATCGCAAAGCTACTTCCCAACGTCCGCGATATCCGCCGCGTCGGGGCAGCCGCCATCGACCTCTGCATGGTGGCATCCGGTGCCGTCGACGCCCACATCGAGCATGGACTTAGCCCGTGGGATTGGGCTGCCGGTGGCCTCATCGCGGAGGAAGCCGGCGCCCGGGTAGTGCTCCCGCCATCGGATTCGCGATCGGGCGACGGTCACGCGACGATTGCCGCCGCACCGGGAATCGCTGAAGACTTCCTCGCCCTACTTGGCAGTATTGGCGCCCTTGACGCCATGCCCGACGAGGCGGTTTGACGCCTCGTCCCGGCTAGCAGGACTGGTTGTGGACGGTCTCGATGAGTGAGCGGTCGATGGCGGTTTTAGGATTCTTCGGATCCACCGAACGCAATGCCTCGAGTGCCGCTTGCGTGTCTTGCGTCGGCCTGGTGTTGGTGTAGAACTCGCCGAGCGCCAGATCGACGTCCGTGCCCTTTCGACCGTCGTTGACCAACTGTGCACACGGGGCAGCGAGCCAGACTGCGGCGGCACCGGCCTGTCCGGCCTGGCCGAACCGAATCTGCGCAACACAATGAAGATTCTGATCAGGGTAGACAGTGTCGTCGCCGAACGCTGGATCGGCAGCGGTGAACCCCTCGTTGGCGAGGTCATCGCTGACTGAGCGCGCCGAACCGCGGGGTGCCGCCGAATTCAGGACCCGAACACCGAAGGTCGTTAGCCCCGCTGGAGCCACCGAGAGCATGTCGGTATTGCTGACAACGGTCAGTTCGGGCGGCTTCGGGGCGTCGGGTGCCGCTGATTTGGCAGCTACCGGCATATTGCAGTCGGTCGGGTGTGCTTCGGTGCCGCCGCTGTTCAATGCGAAGGACCAGGCCGTGATGGCGCCCGCCGCCAACACTGCGACAACGATCGCGGCGGGTAACCACTGGCGCCGCCGAAATGGGCGGCCCTTCACATCGGTCGTGTAGCCGGTGGCGATTTTCGAGACCACGACGGTGCCTGCACCTTCTTCCGAGAACGGGGATTGCACAACTGTAGAGGGCCGGGCGGAACAGGTTCGTCAGGGTGGTCGGCGCGCCCGCAGAAACTCTCGTTTTCGGTGCGAACTCCCGCAGAAAAGAGGCGGTAGAACGACCCGACCATGAGGGGGTTGACACGGCGATTGAGTGAGCCTAGAATTCGGGCGCCCGACATCATCGGATGACGATGTGAGGTGCGGGAGAGCTACGCCACAAGTGCGGTCTCCCTTAGCAATCCATTAACCACCTACAGACCCACGTTAGGCACATCATGGCAACCGATTACGACGCTCCGCGCCGCAGCAACGACGACGACATCGCGGAAGACTCGCTCGAAGAGCTCAAGGCTCGACGCAATGAAGCGAAGTCCGCCAACGTAGATATCGACGAGACAGAAACGGCTGAATCGTTTGAGCTTCCGGGTGCCGATCTGTCAGGTGAGGAACTCTCGGTTCGTGTGGTTCCGAAGCAGGATGACGAGTTCACATGCTCCAGTTGCTTCCTCGTGTACCACCGCAACCGACTTGCCGAGCAGAATGGCACTCAGATGATCTGCGTCGACTGCGCTTAGTACCTCCACCAATAGCGGCACCGCGGTTGATGCCATCAACCGCAGCGCCGAGATAGATCTACGACGCCGCGCGAGGCAACTAGCCTTGCGCGGCGTCTTGCTTCCCGGCATCGCTGCCAGCATCACCCATCCCCAGCGCAGCGAGCACCGCGCCGGGCTGACGGGTAGAGATGAGCCAATAGGGGGTGGGGTCGTCGGGATCGTCGAGCACCACGAGCACCATCGTTTTCACCCATGCACGATGGATCACGTAGGCCGCAGGATCGAGTTGCCTGCCCATCGCCGCACTCCGCTGGGAAGCGGCGATCGACGCGCCACGGGCAATGACATCGGTGGGCAATATGGCCTTCCCTGCGTGCAACGAACCGTCGGCGGTGACCCGGACCTGGGTGCGACCCATCGAGTACAGCATCCAGGCGATCAGGATGGCGATGACCGGATAGGCGACAAAGCTCCACGCCGCCCGGTAAGCGGCCAATTGGATTTCGTAGCCGAGGATTCCGGTGACGACCACGGCGGCCAACCACCACCACCAGGGAACAGAAAGTCGTTCGGCATAGCGGTCCTGCTGCGGGGCGGGGCTCGAGGCTGGTTTGCTCACAGCTTCCAGCCTAATGGGCGAGCGCCCGAGTAGTCTGCGAGGGTGACCTCGCAAGTGACGCCCGATACGTATCCGCCATTGCGGATCCGTCGCCTCGATTCTGAACTCCCGCTCCCTACTCGCGCACACCCCGGTGACGCTGGAATAGACCTGTTTGCCGCGACCGATTTGGTCCTGCAACCGGGCCGTCGCCAACTGGTCGGCACCGGGATTGCGATCGCCCTGCCGGTGGGAACGGTGGGATTGATCCATCCGCGGTCCGGTTTGGCCGCGCGTGCCGGCCTGTCGATCGTTAATACGCCGGGCACTATCGACGCTGGCTACCGCGGCGAAATCAAAGTCTGCCTCATCAATCACGATCTCGAAGCGCCCATTGTGATCACGCGCGGCGACCGCATCGCCCAACTGCTGGTGCAGCGGGTGGAACTTCCTTCGGTGATTGAGGTCGACGAACTCGACGACACCGAGCGCGGAGCTGGCGGATACGGTTCCAGTGGTGGACACGCGATCTTGACCTCGGAGGCATAACAATGGCAGCGAAGAACGAAGCCGCACCAGAAAAGTTTTCGATCGGCGACACGGCTGGTCCGTACGACACCGGCGACCTGCTTACACCGCTGGGGGAGTTGGCAAACTCCCACCTCGACTTGGGCTCGCTCCTGATGCCTGTCGTCGAAGGCGGCCAGGTTACCGTCGAGATGTCCGCCACGCACGAGCCTGAGGCCGTCTACTTGGTGACGCCGGTAGGTCGGATCGGCATGCACGCATTTGCTGCCCCGCGGAGCGGCGGCATGTGGCGCGAGGTGGTCCGTGAACTCGCGGAGTCACTGCGGGCCGACGGCGCCCAGACCGCGATCGAAGACGGACACTGGGGCCGTGAGGTCATCGCCCGTGTTCCCGATGGCAGCCACCGGTTTATCGGCGTCGATGGCCCCCGCTGGATGGTTCGCTGTGTAGCAAGCGGGCCCGCCGAGAGCGAAGTGCAGTTGGCGCAGTTGGCTCGCGCAGTCCTCGCAGAGACGGTCGTGCGCCGCGGGAATGAGCCACAGCCCCCTCGGGAACTACTCCCGATCGTCTTGCCGCCGGTCCTCGCTGAACAGGTCTCTGCCGCGCAGCAGCAGATGTCGCAAGAGGCCGTGGAAGCGACAGGGGTGGACCCGGAGACCGGATCGTTCCCATCGCAACCGCTGTCGAATGCACCGACCGCGCGCCCCGAACCCGAGGCCGAAATTGTCCCCGGAGGTGCCATGATGCAAAGCGCAGCCGCCACGGTCTACTCCGAAACTCCGGACCGTGCCGAGGAACCCACCGGTGACGCCTACGCGGAGGTCGCTGAAGAGTCCGTCACCGATGCCGACGAGGCAACTGACGAATCGGCGGCGAGTCCCTCACGCGGGTCGGCGATGTCACGGTTCCGCAAGCGTCGTCGCTGATTTCTCGGCGTTAGCGGGGCACCTTCTCCGACGCTGCCTGCCACGCCTGCAGGCAGGCGTCGCCGAGGAGTCGCTCGTCGCGCCCGAATTCGGTGAGATGTACCTCGCGAAGGACGCTGTGGGGGATGCTCTGCGCCCACGACCGTCCGACCGCGATCGGATGCAACGGATCGTCGGGGGCCGCGGTAATCCCCACCGGGACCGGCAGCGCCGCCAATTGCGTCAGCGTCGGCCCCACGTAGGTGGACGCGACCCGCAACTGCTCGAGAAGGCCATGATCGGCGAGGGATCGCCACGACCGGGATAGTTCGGCAGCCAACCATTCGGGACTGGTCAACACCATCTGCGCGATCGTCGGTTCCAGCCCGTCCCGTTCAATCGCATCGGCGGTGATCCGGGCTGACGCCGCAGCGACCGAATCACCGGCCGGTCCCGACCACGGTGGCAAGGCGGCCAGAACGCCAATGCAGTGCCGTGCCCCCGGTGCCTGAAGGATCCAGTTGGCCGCGATCGATGCGCCGATCGATACCCCGCCGACCAGAAAAGGCTCACCGGTCGAGGCGAAGTGATCGGCAAGTTGATCGAGCCGGGCTCGGTAGTTTTCGACCAGGTCAGCGGCTGGCTCGAGGGCGCAGACACGAGCGTCAATTGACTCGGCGGCGCGCGAAAAAGCCCTGGTGACAAAGTCTGCATCCGACCCGGTGCCGGGCATCACGATCAACGTGGTCATCCATTGATCATGCCTCGGTCGTCGGAAGGGAAAGTCGGGGGTATGGTGACGGTGAAAGCGAGTTTTCCGCCGATGGGAACTCCACAGTTGCGCGCAGCGGAGGTTGCGATGACGAATTCGGGTCTGATGAAACGACTCGGACGGATGCTGACCGAAGATCTCGACGAGATCGAGGACGATCGCATCCAGCGCGAGTGCCAGCAGCCGGGGGCACAGCGGGCCGTCGACTGTACGCGCGGTGATGAGGCGACGATGGTCGGCGAACTTCGGTCAGTCGAGACGCGGTCGAAGACCACCAAAACCGGGGTCGTCGCGGAGTTCTTTGACGGGACCGACACCGTCATCTTGAAGTGGATGGGACGCAACCGCATCCCCGGCATTGAGCCTGGCCGACGACTGACGGTTCGCGGCCGAGTGGCCTCCGTCGACGGTGCAAAGGTCATGTACAACCCCTATTACGAACTTCACACCGTCGACGAATAGACCAGTTATTGTCGCTGTCTACCTAGCGGCACCGAAAGCCTCGTAGTGGATTCGCTCGTCGGGAACGTTCCGGGCGAGCAGTGACTCGCGAATTGCTCCCAGGAATCCCGTCGGCCCGCACAGCAGGGCCACGGTATCCGGCGCAATCGTCACCTCGTCGAGATTCATCAGGCCGATGCGAGTCGCCTCATCGGTGGCCAAACCATTCTCATACCACTGCAGCAATTCTGCGCTCGGCAGTTGATCGACCAATTCGGCCAGATCGCCGCGGTGCGGCTGGCGACTGCGTGAGCGGTCGGCATGCAGCACCGTGATCGGTCGAGTATCGCCGGTCGAAACCAAATGGTTGAGCAAACCGATGACCGGAGTGCAACCAATGCCTGCGGACGCCAAGAGCAGCGGTTCATCGCCCTCGGGGAGGGTTAGATCGCCGAACGGAGTACTGACCTTCAGTAGGTCGCCTTCGAACAAATTCTCGTGCAACTGAGTCGAGACTTCACCGTCGAGTTTGACGCTGATGTGCCAAGCCGGATCGGAAGTGGAACCGGTGAGGCTGTACTGACGAATCTGATTCGCACCGTCGGGCATCGGGGTCTGCACCGAAATGTATTGACCGGGAACGAAGGTACCGAGGCCGCCCCCGTCGAGCGCGGTCAAGGTGAACGCGACAGCATCGGGGGAGACCTGCTCGCGTGAGGACACGCGAACCGACTGCCACACGTCGCCGGGCTCCACGCCAGCACCCGCATAGAGTTCGTTTTCGCGGCCAATCAAAACGTTCGCCATCTCCCAGTA
This sequence comes from Gordonia sp. (in: high G+C Gram-positive bacteria), assembly GCF_049647785.1. GTDB lineage: Bacteria > Actinomycetota > Actinomycetes > Mycobacteriales > Mycobacteriaceae > Gordonia. The sequence continues at coordinate 23,448 of NZ_JBARYI010000072.1, read as the reverse complement.
CAACTCGTCCCAAGCTGCAGCCACCTCCGGTGTCACGGCCTCGCCGAGAACATCGACAATGGCGGCAAAGAGATGCTCGTGAACGATCGGGTACTGGTCAGCGACGATGCCCAGCGATGCATGCTTGTGTGCGATGCGGTCGATGATGAAGCGCAGTTTGGCCGGATCGGGCTCCAGCTGCAGACGGGCGAACCCGGCGACGGCGCCAGCGAGGACCTGCGGCTGTGCACCGCTGGCCTGGTTGGTGCGATTGAAAAGGTCGCGGAGTAGCTCGGGGCGGGCGGTGAACATCCGGTCGTAGAAGCGCGGCGTAATTTCTGGCAGCGCGGCTTCGACCACGGGGACGGTCGCTTCAAGCACCAGCTTGGTTTCTGACGAGATCATCGAATACTCCTCACTTCGTGTGATGGCACTTCTTCGGTCTGCACCGCGTCGTCGTCGTGGGGGCGGGCGGGCGGTGAGTTTGGGGGGAGCAACTTCAGCAGAGTGGCTCCGGTGGGATCGGCGATGAGGTCTTGCACGGTCAGCTGATCCAGGCTGTCGTAGAAGGCTTGTTCGGCCCGGGCAAGCGCTCCGCGGAGTCGGCACGCCGAACGCAGGGGGCACGGAGTGCTTCCCTCACATTCGATGACGGGCTGATCGCCCTCAAGGTGTCGTGCGAGCCAGCCGACACCGGCACGGGGTCCGAGTTCAGTGATGGCGAGGCCACCGGAACGTCCGCGCCGGGAGTTGACCACACCGAGTTCGGAGAGCCGGCTCACGACTTTGGCGACGTGGGTGTAGCTCAGGTGGAGGTCGTCGGCGAGCTGTCGCGAAGTGTGCGTGGCTTCCGGTTTGGCGGCTAATGCCATCACGATCCGGAGACCGATGTCGGTGAACCGTGTCAGTTGCATGCAGCGATCAAAACACTATTGGTATTCCAGATTCCAATTATGTGTCGGACCTCTCATGACCTGGGTAAACAGCGTATTTCGCTGAGTAAACCAGGGACTAAATCCCCTTACTTACTACGATGAGTAGTAGGTAAAGTCTGCCGATTCGGCATCCCTAACGAACCAAGGATTACAGCGGGGCCTTGATCACCCGATGCAACTCATCCTCGGCATCCTCGGGAGCAATAAACACAAGCTCGTCGCCGCCTTCGAGGGAATCGTCGGCCTCGGGGACGATGACGCGGCGGCCACGGATGATAGCCACGAGAGCGACGTCGCGGGGGAGTTGCAGGCGGCGGACCGCCTTACCGGCGAGCGGCGTGTCATTGGGAAGAGTTAATTCGACCAGGTTGGCTTGGCCCTGCCGGAAAGTCATGAGGCGCACGAGGTCGCCGACGGTGACGGCTTCTTCGACGAGAGAAGCGAGCATGCGGGGCGTCGAGACCGCTACGTCGACTCCCCAGTCGTCGTTGAAGAGCCATTCGTTGCGTGGATCGTTGACTCGCGCGACAACGCGGCTGACCGCAAACTCGGTGGTCGCGAGGAGGCTGACAACAAGGTTGGCCTTATCGTCGCCGGTGGCGGCGATCATCACGTCGAACGTTTGCAGTTCGGCCAGTTCCAAGTCTGACAATTCGCAGGCGTCGGCATGTACCCAATTGGCGCCCGGAACCGCTAGTGGATCGATGTGCGTGCGGTTCCGTTCGAACAGGGTGACGTTGTGGTTGTTGACGAGAAGTTCGCGGGCAATGGCCCGCCCGACGGCCCCGGCTCCGGCAATAGCGACCTTCATGTTTACTCCCGCGGCATTTCGTTGCCCGCGATGGCGCGGGCGTGATCGAGATTGGTGGCCAGCACGGCAACGTACATCACGTCGTCCACCTGGATGGCCGTGCGCGGATCGGGAAGGACCGTCATCCCCATCCTCGATAGAAAGGTGATGCGCGCGCCGGTGAGTTCCTGGAATTTCGTGGTGGTGGCACCGACCCACGACTCATGAAAGTCAATGGTTGCCAGCACCAGACTGCCCGACGGATCACGCCACACCGGGTGAAGTGTCGTCTCGCCGAGCGCTGCGACGAAGCGCTGGGTTGTCCACGGAACGGTCGCGACGGTCGGAATCCCGAGTCGCTCAAATACTGCAGCGCGCTTAGCGTCGTAGATCCGGGCGACGACTCGTTCAACGCTGTAGGTTTCGCGCGCCACGCGGGCCGCAATGATGTTGGAGTTGTCGCCGGACGAGACCGCAGCGAAGGCGTCGCAGTCGGCGATCCCCGCCTCGTTGAGCACATCGCGGTCGAATCCGACGCCGGTGACCGTTCGGCCAGTGAATTTCTCGCCCAACCGGCGGAAAGCTGTCTCGTCGCGGTCAATGACGACGACGTCGTGTCCGAGGCTGGACATCGCTCCAGCCAGCGCCGATCCGACGCGGCCGCAGCCCAAAATGATTACGCGCACGAAGTTCGACGTTACTGTGCGCCGACTGATTCCGCACCCTGCTGGGTGTCTTTGCGGTTTGGGCCTTAATGTTGCTGAGTGTCCACCACGATGTCGAAGGTCTCGGTAGCGACCAAGCGCCTGCTCCTAGGGCGTCCGTTCCGCAGTGATCGGCTGGGTCACACGCTGCTGCCGAAGCGTATCGCCCTGCCCGTCTTTGCGTCCGACGCGATGTCGTCGGTGGCGTACGCACCGCAAGAAATCTTCCTGGTTCTCTCGATCGCCGGCATCAGTGCCTACGCGCTCGCGCCCTGGGTGGCGGTTGCCGTGACCTTGGTGATGATCGTCGTGGTCGCCAGTTACCGACAAAACGTTCACGCCTACCCGTCGGGCGGCGGCGACTACGAGGTCGCGACCGTGAACCTTGGACCCAACGCCGGTTTGACGGTCGCGGCTGCGCTCCTTGTTGACTACGTGCTGACCGTCGCCGTGTCGGTGACATCGGCCGCAGAGAACATTGGCTCGGCCGTCCCGTTTGTCCACGAGCACAAGGTCTTGTTCTGCGTGGCAGGCATCGCGCTGCTCGCAGCCGTCAACTTGCGCGGCATCAAAGAATCCGGCGGCATCCTCGCCCTGCCCACCTACGCATTCATTGCGGGCGTCATGGTGATGTTGATTTGGGGCGGAATTAAGATCTTCTTCCTCGGCGATACCGTCGAAGCGGAGACCTCGAAGTTCGGAATCATTCCCGAGCAATCCCATCTCATGGGGTTGGCAATGGCCTTCCTCGTCGCTCGATCGTTCTCGTCCGGTTGTGCGGCGCTCACCGGCGTCGAGGCCATCAGCAATGGCGTGCCCGCCTTCCAGAAGCCGAAGTCGCGCAATGCGGCGACGACGCTCCTGCTGCTCGGTACCTTCTCGATCACCCTGCTGCTCGGCATTGTGCTGCTGGCCCAGAAGATCGGTGCCAAGTACGTCCTCAACCCGGAGCAGGACCTGTCGGGCATTCCCGACCACTACCAGCAGAAGTCGATCCTGGCGCAACTCGCCGAAGCGGTGTTCCGGGGGTTTCCGCCCGGCTTCTACTTCATCGCGGTCGTCACCGCACTGATCTTGCTGCTGGCGGCCAATACGGCGTTCAACGGCTTCCCGGTACTCGGTTCGGTGCTGGCGCAAGACCGATTCCTTCCGCGCCAGCTGCACACACGCGGTGACCGACTCGCCTTCTCGAATGGCATCGTGTTCCTGGCGCTGGCCGCGATCGCCTTCGTCGTCGCCTTCGGTGCCGAAGTCACCTCATTGATCCAGCTGTACATCGTGGGCGTGTTCGTTTCCTTCACCCTCAGCCAAACCGGCATGGTGAGGCACTGGACCCGGCACCTGAAGACCGAAACCGACCCGGATGCGCGGGGGCGCATGCGGCGGTCGCGCGTTATCAATGCCATTGGCATGGTGATGACCGGAACCGTGCTGATCGTGGTGCTGCTCACGAAGTTCACCGCGGGCGCATGGATGGCCATCCTTGCCATGGTGATCTTGTTCATTCTGATGAAGATGATTCACAAGCATTACTCGACGATCGAAGAAGAACTCGAGATCGCCGAACTGACCGCCGATGATGAAGTGCTGCCGAGTCGCAGCCACGCGGTGATCTTGGTGTCGACCCTGCATCTGCCGACACGACGCGCGGTGCGGTACGCCCGCGCTACCCGCCCCGACTCCATCGAAGCCATCACCGTTAACGTCGACGACCGCGACACTCGGATCCTTGTCAGCGAATGGGAAGAGAGCGACATCCGCGTGCCCTTGAAGGTGCTGGCGTCGCCCTACCGGGAAATCACGCGACCAATCATTACCTACATCCGTCGGGTGAGAAGAGAATCTCCACGCGACGTGATCACCGTGTTTATCCCCGAATACGTCGTGGGGCACTGGTGGGAACAGATTCTGCACAACCAATCCGCGTTCCGACTCAAGACGCGACTGCTGTTTGAGCCGGGCGTCATGGTGACATCGGTACCGTGGCAGTTGAACTCCTCGGAATCCCGAGCGCGTCGAGCGGAGACCAAGTACCTCGGACCGGGCGCTGCACGCCGAGGCATTACATCTGCGCCCGGTGCCACCGGCACCGGCACGGTCGTCACTGCTTCCGACGGCACCGCCAACGGTCCAAGCACCAACGGTCCAAGCACTAACCGTCAAAGCACTAACCAGAGCAATAACAAACGCAAGGATGCAGGCCCGCGCGAATGAGCACCCCCGATCGACTCGTGGAACTCCAGGTCACCGGCTACGCGAACGGCGGTGCAGGGATTGCCCGGTCGGACGGTCGCGTCGCATTTGTCGACGGCGCGCTACCGGGCGAGACAGTGATCGCACGCATCACCGACGACTCCCACAGCGCATACATGAAGGCGATCGCCGAAACGATCCTGGAACCGTCCGAGCATCGGAGACCGCCGGAGTGTTTTGCGGCGGCGGCTGGCGCCGGTTGCTGCGACCTCAGCTTTGTGGCACCGGAGTACGCACGGGAACTCGCTGGGTCGGCCCTGGCCGACGTGCTCGTACGCATCGGACACCTCGACCTGGACGCACTGCCCGCGCCGTCAATCGAAGCGCTCGCCGCCGAGTCAACCGGTTGGCGGATCCGCACGCGGCTGGCGGTCGGTAACGACGGTCGTGCTGGTCTCCGTGGCCGCGGATCGTCGGAAATCATTACCGTCCCGTGCGCGGCACCGGTCAGTGGGCTTCTCCGCGAGGTCAATGCGCTCGGTGCAGCGCCCGGCACCGAACTGGTCCTGATGGCCGACGCCGACGGCAACCGGCATGCGGCCGAACTGTCGGCACCGCACTTCGGCAAGGGGCGTAACCGCAAGCCAGGCCGTGATCAACACCGGCGTGGCGCCCAGCGCACTCGCAGCGCACGGAGCGCGCCCCGTACGCTTCGTCACCTCGAAGGCGACGAACTGGTTCAACACCGTGTTGGCACCCGGACCTGGCGCATCCCAGTCAACGGCTTCTGGCAGGCGCACCGCAACGCGCCGCAGGTCTACACCGCGACCGCACTCCGCATGCTCGGTGCCGTCGGCATCACGGGTGAGGTACATGCGTGGGATCTCTACGGTGGTGCGGGGGTCTTCACCGCCGCACTCCTCGACGGCAGCGCCGACCACGGGTTCACCGTCAGTTCAATCGACCTCGTCGATTCCGATACGGATGCGCTCGCGGCGGCAGCCGTAACGCTCGGCGACGATGCGGTGAAGGCGCACCGAGGTGGTGTTGCCGACGCCCTCGCGAGCCTCGACCGCCCGAACATTGTCATCAGTGATCCGCCGCGCACGGGGGCCGGACTTTCGGTCGTCGACGGCATCGTCGCCGCACAGCCGGAAGCCATCGTTCACGTGGGCTGCGATGCCGCCTCGTTCGCTCGCGATGTCGGGCGCTTCGCAGCGCAGGGGTACCGGGTTCGGGCGTGGCAGGGTTTCGACGCCTTCCCGATGACCCATCACCTCGAAGCTATTGCGATCCTGACGCGCTAAAATCGCGCATTACCCGGCAACGGTGTCGCGAACGCGACACTGAGCCATTCAGGTTCTGTTTAGGCGAGTCCGTAGACTGAATCTGTTGCGCGGTCGCTCGGACCGCTGCAGTGGTGAAGGAGGACTACGGATGGGCGTGCTGAATCGGGTGGATTCGCCGGCTGACGTACGTGCGTGCTCGCCGGAGGAACTGGCTGAACTCGCTGACGAGATCCGGGAATTCCTGATTCAAAAGGTCGCGGCGACCGGTGGGCACCTCGGCCCCAACCTCGGCGTCGTCGAACTGACCTTGGCCCTGCACCGAGTCTTCGATTCGCCGACCGACGCCATCCTGTTCGACACCGGCCACCAGTGCTACGTCCACAAGATCGTCACCGGCCGCAAGGACGGCTTCGACACCCTCCGTCAGCAAGGTGGCCTCAGCGGCTACCAGGACCGCACTGAGAGCCCGCACGACTGGATCGAGTCGTCGCACGCATCGGCCGCCCTTTCGAACGCTGACGGTCTCAGCAAGGCTTTCGAACTTCGCGGTGAGGATCGCAGCGTGGTCGCCGTCGTCGGCGACGGCGCACTGACCGGCGGCATGTGCTGGGAAGCGCTCAACAACATTGCCGAAGGGGACCGCTCGGTGGTTGTTGTCGTCAACGACAACGGGCGGTCGTATGCGCCGACCATCGGTGGCCTTGCCCGCAACCTGTCGGCGCTGCGCCTGCAACCGGGCTACGAGAAGCTTCTCGAGAGCGGACGCAAGACCCTCCGCGGTATTCCGGTGGTCGGCGACGCCGCCTACGCCGTGCTGCACGGTATGAAGTCGGGCGTCAAGGATCTCGTGTCACCGCAGGCGATGTTCGCCGATCTTGGGATCAAGTACGTCGGGCCGGTCGATGGGCACGACCTCGAAGAAATGGAATCGGCGTTGCGCCGAGCCAAGGACTTCGGCGGGCCGGTCATCGTTCATGCCGTGACGCGCAAGGGCAACGGCTATGCGCCGGCTGAAAACGACGTGGCAGAGCAAATGCACGCCACCGGCAAGATGAACCCATTGACCGGCGAGTCGCTGGCCCAGTCGGCAATCGACTGGACCTCGGTGTTTTCCGAGGCACTGGTCGCTGAGGGGCGTAAGCGTCCGGAAGTCGTCGCCATTACCGCCGCCATGCCCGGCCCAACCGGTCTCGCCGCATTCGGTGAGCGGTATCCGGACCGCATGTTCGACGTCGGCATCGCCGAGCAGCACGGTATGGCGTCGGCCGCCGGTCTTGCCCTCGGCGGGATGCATCCGGTGCTGGCGATCTATTCGACTTTCCTCAACCGCGCTTTCGACCAACTCCTGATGGACGTCGCGCTGTTGAAGATGCCCGTCACGCTGGTCCTCGATAGGTCCGGAATCACCGGACCCGACGGCCCCAGTCACCACGGCATGTGGGACCTGTCGCTGATGGCGTTGGTTCCCGGCATGCGTGTCGCCGCGCCCCGCGATGCGGCCACGATCCGCGAGGAACTTTCCGAAGCGCTCGACTTCGGTGCCGGCCCCACCGCCGTCCGTTTCGGTAAGGGTAGTGTGCCGGAACAGATTCCGGCCGTCCGACGGCTGAACGACGGGGTCGATGTGCTCGTCGAAGCCGCTGATCCCGGTGGTGTACTGATTATTGCGGTCGGGTCGTTTGCGCAACTCGGCATCGACACCGCCGCACTGCTGAATGCCCGTGGCGTCGCGGCCACGGTCGTCGATCCGCGCTGGGTACTACCCGTTCCGGAATCGGTCATCGAACTGGCGCGCACCCACACCTCGGTCGTCACCATCGAAGACAATGGCATCCAGGGCGGTGTCGGCAGTGCCGTGGAACTAGCTCTTGAACGCGCGGGCATCGACGTCCCGGTACACCGTCGCGGTGTGCCGCAGAAGTTCATCCTCCACGCCACCCGCGAGGCAATCCTCGCCGAGTGCGGCCTGACTGCGGAGACGATCGCCGACGGCCTCGTCGAAGACACCGCTCAAGTCAAGTACGCGGACCTCGAAGAAGAAGTCGACCTGAGCCTGCCTGGGCGCGCGAGCGAATACTCGCCCGCGAATTAATTGCGTTAGGCGTCACCAACTCGCACTGGGTGTCGTTCAATAACGACACCCAAAGCGATCGAACGACACCTGACGCGACAGTTCTGTCGATCAGGTGCGCACGCGGTAATCGCCGCGGGCACAACCGGTGAGGAAGAATCCGCTGCCGTGGGCGGTCAACTGCACGTCGGAGACCCCCGTGGTCGTCACCTGGGGACGGGCGGTGCCCGGAATCCACACGCGTAGTTCGCAGGTGCCCGCACCGGCGGTGCCTGTCAGTTCCATCTGTCCACGCTCGGACTTGAGCGAATCCAACTGTCCCGGGGCGGCAAGTGGGTAGGCGCGCGTCAGGATCGTCAGCAGATCCGACTTCGGCGGTGCTGCGGCGTCACCGCCGGACTTGCAGTTCTGCTGCATCAGTCCGTCACCGACATCTTGGATACCGTTCTGTGGATCGCCGCAAGCCTGCTTCCACACCCAGTACGCTCCGCCCTGCCTGCGGGCATCCTGTTCGGCCGCGAACCGTTCCAAGTACTCGGTGGAATCGTCGCCCCAGTAGCCGAACTCGCCGCTCCACACCGGAACGTCGTATTCCTTCGCGACCCGTTCGGCGAGGGTGAATCCGCGCTCGATGCTGACGAACGGCGGCAACCCCAGGGAAGCGTCCATGGTGATGGACTGCGCATAAAGGTGAGGGGAGAAGACAATGTTGGCGTCGTCGGTGAAGTCGCTTGCGGGACCCCCATCGAAGGCGAGGCCCGACCATAGAATGCTGGGCTCGAAGAACACGATCTGCTTGGCACCGGCTGCCCGAATCTCGTTGATGGCGCGATCATAAAACTGGCCGAGGAGCAACGATGTCGTCAGCGGAGCAGATTCGCCAAAGCCAGGTTCGTTGCACAGGTCGAAACCGGCCACCGCAGGCTGATCGGCAAACGCGCCCGCGAGTTCGCCCCAGGTGCGGGCAAGGGCGGTGCTGATGCCTTCGGAATCGTAATAGAAGTGGTTGAACGCGCGATCGCCCGCTGGCGACATGTCGCGGCCCGTGAACTCGCAGCGAGGGGCACCGTCGGTGAGAGTCGCCCAGTCGGGTGCGCCGTCGTAGCCCCACATCGGGGCCGTGCCCGGTCGACAGGATGTCTCATCGGTCGACGGACCGTTCCACCAGCCGTCCTGGTGCATATCCAGGACGGTGTACATGCCCTGCTTGGCCGCCTGGTCGACGGCCGTGCGAATCCTGGCGAGGTAGGCCGGGTCCAGTTTGCCGCGGACCGGTTCGAGCGCCGACCACGACAGATTGAGCCGGACCACGTTGAATCCCAAGTCGGACATGCCGACGAAGTCCGCTTCGGTGAGCGGGCGGGTGGCCGGAACCTCGGGTCGGGCCGCGTAGAAGTCAACGAGTTGGTTCACGTTGACGCCGCGAAGCAGCACCTCGCGGTCCGCCGCATCGGCGATCACGTCGCCGCGGACGTGCAAGGGTAAGAGATCGCCGCCTTCGGTTGTGAGGGGTACCGCGACGGACCGGTTCACCGGGCTGAACAGTGCCGTCGGAACGACGACCGCGACGACGGCCAGCACAATGGTCACGGCGAGCGCCGACCGCTGGCGGGTAACTGCCGGGAGCAGGGTGCCGAGTCCGACAATCCAGCCGAGGCATAGGCCATAGGAGACGGCGTCGGCGATCCGGATATAGCCCGACATCACGGGCCACAGATCACCGGAGAATCCGTCGCCGGTGAACAAACCAATGGCGGTCGAGACCACTCCGAGGATCGCGCCACCGACAATCGCCGCATACCAGCCGAGCATGAAGCGGGCGGGGTGCGAGAGTCCGGAGGTCATGCCACGTCGACGGAAAAGCCAGGCGGCGAATGCGGTCCCGGCGGCCAGGACGATCACGCCAAAAACCACACTCCACGGGCCGCGCACCGGATTCGGGGCGGGCATCGCGTCGTTATACGTGGCACCGGTCCACCACATACCTGCGATAACCGGAGCGATCGCGGCGAACGCCAGGATCCCGACCCACTCGATCTCCGGGATGTCCGATGTCGTGTCGTCGCTCGATCCGCGTCGGCAGCAGATAACGACGACGGTCGCGACAATCAACGCGGCAACGCCAACTTTCGCCACGCTGAAGGCGGTCGACCAGGCCGCCGTCGCCAACGCGCCCGACCCAACAAAGGCAACCGAAGCCAGCGCGGTCGCGAACTTACCGACCAACAGTGAGACAAATGTTCCGGCGAACACCGGGGCAAAGCGCCGATGAGCACCGTCAAAGAGGCGAACCGTCCACCAGGTGCCTGCCAGACCGATCGGCACCAGCAGCAAATACGGTGCGAGTTCCCAGAATCCGTCGATGGATCGGATCGACGCCCCCGACCAACCAACCACGGTGAGCAGCCCAACGGGATCAGCGATCGCGCCAATCAACAGCACGACAGCCAGCGTCAGCGTGGCGACCGTCGAATGGCGCCGCAGTACCGAAAGGTTCGCTGTCGCAGGGTGCACAATCTCGGGGTTCACCCATGTGACGATAGGGCGGTGGCCTGGTATTTCTGAATCGGCACGCACAGTCGGCGCGATTGCGCCCCCGCCGAGAGACGATCAGCCAGGACCGGCTGAGGCGGGAAGCAAAACTGTGCCGTGTGCGATTAGGGCAGAACGTCGGTGATTCGGGGTGCCACCAAGTTGCGCTGCCACGGTCGAGCACCATTGGCTTCGAGCCAGTTGTCAACCGTTTGACCGGCAGCAAGACCTTCCCAGCACAGATTCCGGAGCACATCCGGGGCGACGAGATTCTCCTGCGGGATGCCGATCTCGTCGGCGAAATCCTTGACGGTGGGGCGGATCACCGCGGCGCGCGCCGCCGCTTCCGGATCCCGCTGTTCCCAGCGGTTGTATGCGGGTGGCCCGGTGTGCGGAGCCTTCTTTGACGGCAATTCGCTATCGCTGAGATTGAGCGCCGCCGTAATGGCACGCATCCAACGATCTGCCTGACGGCGCTGACGCGGACCACCGAACACCGGCAACTTGATAAGCGCAGCAGCGTTCTCGGGGGCAGCCTTCGCGGCGGTAATGATCGCCGAATCAGGCAGGATGCGGCCGGGCGCAATATCGCGGCGTTCAGCCGTCGCTTCGCGGGCCGACCAGAGTTCGCGAACGATCGCGAGTTGTCGCGCCGTGCGGAGGTCGTGGATGCCAGACGTGCGTCGCCACCGGTCAGTTCGCGGCGAGGACGGCGGTCGTGCCTGAACATACGCGAATTCCTGCTCGGCCCATTCGATGCGGCCAGATTCGGTGAGGGTGTGCATCATCGCGTCGCGCAGTTCTACGAGGACTTCGACGTCGAGGGCCGCATAGTTCAGCCAGTCAGCGGGGAGGGGCCGACGCGACCAGTCGGCGGCACCGTGGCCCTTGACCAATCCGAGGTGTAAGAATTCGGCGACCATTGCCGCCAAATTGACTTTGGGATAGTTCAGGAGGCGTCCGGCGAGTTCCGTATCGAACAGCGTCTCGGCCCGGAAGCCGAGTTCGCGGAGGCAGGGTAGATCTTGGTCGGCCGCGTGCAGGATCCACTCCGGGCCGTCTAGTACGTCGATGACCGGTGCCAGGGCGTCGGGATGCTCGATGGGGTCGATCAGGAAGCTGCCGGAGCCGGTGCGCTTAATCTGCACGAGATAGGCGCGCTGTGAATACCGGTAACCGCTGGCACGCTCGGTGTCGAGGGCGATCGGGCCGGTGCCCGACTCCAGGAGGCGAGCTGCTTCGGCAAACTCGGCCGGCGAGGACAGAACCGGCGGAACGCCGTCTGCCGGTGCGGTCAGGGGACTGATGACAGCCTCTGGAGCCGAAGTGGGTGCAGGTGCCGCTGAATCTGCTTCGGCGGGAGTGCTCCGGTCATGGTCGGACGAAGTCACGAGAACTGGACCGACCCCAAAGCCGTGACGCCAGCGGGAGGTAGACCCGCAGCCGAAGCGACGACCTCGCAGAATGCTTCCAGGTGCGGAGCGAGGTTATTGCCTGTCGCCGTCCACGATGCGCGCAGTTCAAGTTGGTGGGCTTGCGGCGGTCCGGCGATGTCCCCGTAACGAACCGATGTCGTTGCGGTGACCGTTCCACCCAGAGCGCGAACCGCAGGCTCGTCTTTCCCGAGCGGCGGGGTGGACTCGGTGGTGCCGTCCGGGACGCGCAATGCCTCCGACAGCCAAGTCCACGCGACCTGCGGGAGCAGTGGATCGGCGGCAAGTGCGGCCTCCACCTCCGCCTGAATGAACGCCACGAGACGGAATGTGCCGTTCCAGGCCTCTTGTCCTGCGGGGTCGTAAAGCAAGACCAAGCGACCGAATGCGCTGCCAGAAGAGTCCGTGGGAACCTTGCTGGCGTCGCCGTCATCCGGCGGGCTCACCTCAACGCCGAGGGCGTAGCTGTACGGTGCCAGCCGCTGCGGCGGTCGGATCGAACCGATCTCGATCTCGCGGCGCACAGTGGCGTCGTGTAGCGAGGCCACCGCGTCGCGGAATTCGGCCGGCTCGCTCGGAGCTCCAGATGTGGTCACGGCGCCAGATTAAGCCTCACCGATGACGAGACGTCGGAGGCGCGCCGCAGTGCCGATCGGGCCGTTCGAGTGGCCCACCAAGTGAGGGACCTCACGCCGAGATGGCTTAAGCCTTGCCGAAGGTGGCACAGTTGTGGCCATGACTTCGATTCGAGGCCGTCGCTCGCCGACCCGGATGCCATTAATTGCCGCCGCTACCGGAGGGACGCCCGCGCGTCGTCCCGTATGGTTTATGCGCCAAGCTGGGCGTTCGCTGCCCGAATACCGCGACCTGCGCGTCGGCCGAGGCATGCTTGAGGCGTGCTTCGACGCCGACCTCGTCGCCGAAATCACGATGCAGCCCGTCCGCAGGCACGACACCGATGCGGCAATTCTGTTCTCGGACATTGTGGTGCCGCTCCGTGCTGCCGGGATCGACCTCGACATCGTGGCGGGTACCGGTCCGGTTATCGCCTCGCCGATCCGCACCGCTGCCGATGTGGCGGCGATCCCTCGCCTTGATCCGAGTTCGGTGGGCGCCATCACCGGAGCGATTGGCACCATTCTCGGTGAACTGTCTGACGAGAAATCGCTCATCGGCTTCGCGGGAGCCCCGTTTACCTTGGCGTCCTATCTCATCGAGGGCGGCCCGAGTCGCACCTACGAACACACCAAGGCGATGATGTTCGCCGAACCCGAACTGTGGCATCAGTTGATGGGGGCGCTCACCGACATCACGATCGGGTTCCTCCGCGTCCAGTTGGATGCGGGCGTCGACGCCGTTCAACTCTTCGATTCGTGGGCCGGGGCCCTGTCAAAGGCCACCTATGAGGAGTACGTCGCGCCGCACTCCACCCGGGTGATGGCGGAGATCGCCGACTACGGTGTGCCTCGCATTCACTTCGGCGTGAATACCGGAGAACTACTCGATTCGATGACCCAGGTTGGTGCCGACGTGATCGGCGTCGACTGGCGAATCCCGCTCGACGAGGCCGCGGCCCGCGTCGGTCATCGCGTCGCCGTCCAGGGAAATCTGGATCCGACGGTGCTGCTGGCGGGGGACGACACGGTGCTGGAACGGGAGATAGCTCGCGTGGTTGCGGCAGGACAGCGTGCGGTTGAAGCGGGCGCGCCCGGCCACATCTTCAACTTGGGTCACGGCGTGCTGCCCAATACGGAGGCCGAGGTCATCACGCGCGCGGTTGAGATCATTCACTCGCTGTGAAGTTGACCCGGTGATTCGACAGGGACGGACCCAGCCGCGCATTGCCATTATCGGCGGTGGTGTGTCCGGGCTGACGTCCGCCTTTCGGCTCCGGCAGCGCTTCGGTGACGACATGCACCTCGAGCTCTTCGACGCTGCCGACCGCCCGGGCGGACTTCTGTGTACGAAGCCAGTCGGTGGCGTCGCGATGGATGTGGGTGCCGAAGCATTCATTGTGCGTCGACCCGAGGCGCTCAACCTGGTGACCGAACTCGGTCTCGCCGACCACATCGTGGCGCCGGGACCGATGCGGCCAGCTATCTGGACGGGCGGCGCGCAGGATGGACGACTGCACCCGCTGCCCACGCCGGCACTCATGGGTATTCCCGTCGGACCGGAGCCGATGACCGGCCTGGCCGCCGAAGCCGATCTGGAACGCATGGCAACCGAACCCCTTCGACCGTTCGAATGGACCGTCGGCGACGATCCGGCTGTCGGGCACCTCGTTGGCGAACGATTCGGTCGCTCCGTAGTCGAGCGAGGGGTAAACCCCATGCTCGGGGGTGTCTACTCGGCTGTCGCGGACCAACTGGGGTTGCGCGAGGCGATCCCTGCCCTAGCCAAAGCGCTGGATGAGGGAGCGCCGTCGCTGACCGCGGCTGTCGAAGCGGTGCTCGCTGCCGGCCGCGGTAGTGCCGGTCCAGTTTTCGGTGCGCTGCGCGGTGGATACCGCGAACTCGTCACGGCATTGACCGAGGCCGTTGGGAATCCAATCCAGCAGGGCATCTCAATTGCCGGTATTCACGCGACACCGACGGGCTACGTCCTGTCCGGTGCACCAACCGACATCGAGTACGACGGCGTTGTCGTCGCTGTGCCGATCTGGACCGCGGCCCGCCTGCTGCGCGAGATTTCGCCCCAGGTGGCCGGAGCCTTTGGCGAGGTCGAGGCCGCGGGGTCTGCGGTCGTAGCGGTCGCCGTACCCGCAGAGACCGCCTTGCCTGAGCATTCGGGCGTGCTGGTGGCCACCGATTCACCGCTGCGTATCAAAGCCATCACGTTTAGCAGCCAGAAGTGGCCGCACCTGCGCAGCGGGCCAGTTCGGACCCTCCGCATGTCATTCGGGCGACTTGGTGCCCCAGTCACCGACACCGACGACCAACTGGTAGCGGCCGCGATCGCCGACCTGGCAACAGTGTGTGCCGCCGCCAGCGTCCCGGCCCCAACAATCATCGACGCGGTGGTGCAGCGGTGGCCGGAAGGTCTGCCGCACTACGGTCCCGGACATCTCAAGATGATTTCGTCGACAATGCCGCAATTGCCCTCGGGGATTGCCGTCGCTGGATCCGGTTATGCCGGAGTCGGGGTTCCCGCGTGCATCGGAACGGCCACCTCCGCAGTGGGGAAACTCACTGCAGACCTGCAGACCTGAGGGTTCCCTTCCTTCGGCGCAGTGGCACGATGGGGGTATGAGTCGTCTTGATTATGCTGAATTGAACTCCACCATCCGCTACCTGATGTTCTCAGTCTTCAAGGTCCGGGCAGGCGAACTGCCCGACGACCGGGAAGCGGTGGCCGCCGAACTCGACCGCTTCCTCGACGAGGTCACTGAGAAGGGCGTCGTCGTCCGCGGCATTTACAACATTGCCGGCATGCGCGGCGACTGCGACTTCATGATCTGGTGGCACGCAGAAACGATCGAGCAGCTGCAAGACGCCTACGCCACGTTCCGCCGCTCAACGGTCCTCGGCCGAGCCAGCGACCCGTTCTGGAGTGCTTCGGCACTGCACCGGCCTGCAGAGTTCAACAAGAGCCACATTCCGGCGTTCATGGCAGGCGAACCGGCGGGGGACTACATCTGCGTGTACCCGTTTGTCCGGTCGTATGACTGGTACCTCCTGCCCGACGAAGAGCGTCGCAAGATGCTCGCCGATCATGGCAAGGAAGCCCGCGACTACAAGGACGTGCGCGCCAACACGGTGCCCGCTTTCGCGCTCGGCGATTACGAGTGGATTCTGGCGTTTGAGGGTCCAGAACTCGACCGGATCGTCGACCTCATGCGTGACCTGCGCGCCACCGAAGCTCGACGCCACGTCCGTGTCGAAATTCCGTTCTTCACGGGGCCGCGCATCGAACCGCTGACGCTGGCGAACTCACTTCCCTGAAGGACTAACTCACTTGCCTGACTCAAAGGTCAAGCTGATCGAGTTGATGCAGTAGCGCTGGTCGGTGGGGGTGTCGTAACCCTCACCGGCGAAGACGTGGCCGAGGTGGCTGTTGCAGTTCGCGCACAGCACCTCGGTCCGACTCATCCCCATCGAGTTGTCGACGCGCTCAATCACCGCGTCGCCAGCGAGCGGTGAGAAGAACGATGGCCAACCGCAATGGGATGGGAACTTTGTGGTGCTCGTAAACAATTCCGCACCGCACGCACGGCAGCGGTAGGTGCCCTCGTCAGTGGTGTCGGTGTACTCGCCGACAAAGGGGCGTTCAGTACCGGCTTGCCGCAGCACCGCGAACTCCTGCGGAGTTAACCGCTCACGCCACTGCTCATCGGTGAGTTTGCTGAAATCGGTCTGCTCGGTCATGAAACCAGCCTAGCGCGCATAGACGACGAGGCTTGCTCAGCTAATGGCGACGGCAACCTTGGGTTGGGCGTCGGCCTTCCGCAGATCCAAGAAGCGGAACAGTAGGACGCAGAACACCGAGATCATCAACAACGACCATCCCAGCGGGACTTTGTTGTATTCGAGGTAGCGACCGAAGGGTTCCCATTTGTTCGAGACGAAAACGTCGAACGTCATGCAGCCGTAGACACCGAGCCACGCTGGCCAGTTCCGCATCGTCGAACCGGGCAGGAACACGGTCATCAGCAGCGGGAACAGCAGCATCGAGTAGTAGCCCTGGCCCAAGGAACCGACCAGGAATGTGGTGCACAGCAGGACGCCCGACGATGTTGCCCACCAGAGCAGTTCGTCGGTCTTGCGGTAGTGCTTGTACAGGAACCACAGGGAGAATGCGGCCATCGCGATGAAGGCGATACGCAAAACCCACGCGAGCCAACTATCGATACCGAAATAGGCGGCGTTCCCGGTAATGGAACTGTTGTAGTAGTCGCGAGTCTCGCCCAGGTAGGGGACCGTGCGCCTGATGAAGTCCATCGGGTCGGCGGAGATCGGCCACGCCAACGCGTTCAGCACCACCGGGATACCAATCGCGGTGATCAGTGCCTTCCACTGTCGGTTGAGCAGCACCAGGAGCAACAACGGCGCCAGGACAGGCTTCACCGCGAGGGTGAGTCCGATCGCCACACCCGCCCACAGGTCGTGGCGGCCAATCATCAGCATCAAGAATGCGATAAGGCCGAGGAGGACGAACCCGTTGAAGTTCGTGAAGATGAGGGTGTGCGCGACCGTCTCGGTGCTGAAGAAAAAGAACAGCACCGCCGGGAACACCCACGAGTTGGACTCGAAGCCAAACAGGCGAGTGAGCAGGTATGCGCACAAGACCAGGACGGCGACGCTCACGCCGATGAAAATCCAGCGAGACGTCTGCGGATCCAAGACCGCGAGGGGCGCCATCAGGAGGGTCCCCGATGGTGGATACAGATAATGCGGGTCTACCGTCCCGTAGTTTTCGTTGTAAACCGGCAGGCGGTTCAGGAAGTTGAACGCGGCGTTGTACACCGGGGCGAAGTCATCCGTGCGGTGACCGTTGACGCCCAAAATCAGCGACCGATGAATGATCATCATCACCGTGATGGGCCACAGAATCATCGGGATGATGCGCTGGGGCGCCACACGCGGGTACAGGGTGCGGTCAAGAACATTCACCCGCGCACCGTACTACATCGGTTGCCTACGTCGGACAGGCGCGTTGCATCGGCGCGGCAAGCGGGCTGGTGCCGAGGTATTCGTCGATCAGGGCGACGGCGCATCCGGACCCCGCTGTCACCGAGTAGCCAAGACCGTCCCAGGTGACAGTCGTCTGGTTGGTTCCAGTGGCCAAGAACAGCGGTGCCAGGTTATGGGCGGCATCAGCACCGTTGATCGGGTCATTCTGGCCAATCAGAAGCAGCGGGTTTACCGCGAAACTCGTCGGTTCCGGCGGCGTGTCCGCAACACCCCAACCATCACAGCGGACCAAATCCAGCGCGGTGGTATTCGAGGTCAAGGGACTCTGAGCCGACCAATCTTTGGCGAGTGCGGGAATCTCAGCTGTTCCAGGGTGTCCTCGCAGATCGTTGCAACGGGCCACTACCTGACCGTCGGCCAGTCGGATCGGTCGAGAAGCCTCGGCGAGGGCTTTCAACGCGGCAGTCTCACCGCGGTCGGCGTCGGTCAACGCGGTGCTGAGGCTCTTGAGGCCAGCCTCCGAGGTGTCACCTACGGCGAGAGCCGTCGTGATCGCAGCCAGGACTTCGGTGTCCGCCAACGCGCCGTTGCTCGGTGTCGCACCGGAAGACATCAGTCGCCCCAAAACTGCGGGCCCATTGGCGCCGAGGGAGCATCCGAGCGCCGCGCAACGCTGCAGAAACGCTGCCAGAGTGGCTTGCAGACCCCGTGCCCGGCTGGCCGTGGCGTCTTTGGCGCTCACATTGAATCCGACGGGAGAGTCAAGGATCAACCTGCCGATACTGTCGGGGTGCTTTCCGGCTAAAGCCAACGCCACCGACGATCCGGTGCCGACAGCCAACACCGCCAGGCGGTCCACGTCCCAGCGCTCACGCAACTGTTCCAGGTCTTCCCCTGCGGCCGCTGCCGAGTACGCCAGCTGGTCGGGGCTCAAGGTGTCATTGCACTGGTCGGCGGCGCTGCGGGCGACTTCGGAGAGTTTCTGAGCCCGGGTCGTCATGTCAGCGGTGGGGGATGCGGCGTTGACGTCGTATGCGGCGCGCTGAGTGTTCGTGAGGCAGTCAATGAGTCCCGACGTTCCCATGCCGCGGTGATCAATGGCGACGACCGGATTACGGTCGAGCAGTTTGATGCCGGCCCCACTCGCCAACGACAGCAGCGTTCGGGAACTTGGCATGTCGTCACCGCTAGTCAACACGATCGGCACGGCGTCGGCGGGTGTCTCCTGGGTTCGGGCGCGCACAGCACCGACACGAATCGTCGTGCCGCCCTGGTTGTTGGCATCGACGGGGACGTCGTACCGCGCACAATCGAACTTGATGCCGTCGAACTCGGCGGTCTTCGGCAGGGAGGACGCGTACTTCTCGGTCAGTTGCTTATTGCACGAGCGCCAGTTGAGGTCGCGTTTCGGCGCGCTGAGCCCCGGCTGCTTAGGTACTTCGCTATTGGCGGCGTTGCCCGTGTCGCCACGCACAATGTTCGGGCCGGTATCCGGGCCGACCGCGCAGGACGAGAGCAAGGTGACGGCGCTGAGGATAGCCCCGATAACCACACCGCGGCCTCGCAAGGAAGGGCCTCGAAAGGTACTGGCTCGAAAGGCATTGGGGCGAACACCACGGGGGTGAGCGGTAAAGCGCATGCACGCGAGCCTAGTCGGAACCGGACACCACATGCCCGGCGACTCGCTCCCACAGTTGGTACAGGAAACCGTCATCGTCGCCCATCACGTGACGGATCCGCATCGCCGCCGGGGGACTGAGTCTGACGCCGTGGGCGATCCGAGGACCGTCACCGCCAACCAGTGCGGGACTAACCGTGAGGGCAAGCTCGTCTAGGAGGCCGACGGACGTCATCTCGGCAAGGAAACGCGGCCCACCCTCGCATAAAATCCGACGACCGCCGTCATTAGCGATGCGGTCGATCAGCAGATGCAGATCGACTGTCTTCTCGCCGCAATACAGGAGGGTTGCCTGACCATCTTCGATGAGGGCTCGCCGAGCGTTGGCGGGGGAGTCGGTGCAGGTAGCGACCCGAACAAGCGGACTGGCGAGGGTCGGGTAATCAGCCGGGATCCGTAGCGATCGAGAAACAAGGATCAACTGTGGAACCGGCGAAAGTCCCAACGAGAGACGAAGGTCGGCAAAGCGAGGATCGACAGTCGGCGGACGGTAACCCTCGTCGATCGCAGTCTGGGCACCGACCACGATGACGTCGGCGAGTGCGCGTTGCAGGTGGAAGATGGCATTGTCATTGGCCGACCCAAGCGGCCCCGACTTGCCGTCTGCCGCCGACGAACCGTCGAGGCTTGTGACCATATTTGCTCGCACGACCGGGCGGTCGGAGTCGGGAAAACTGTACGCCTCAGCAAGATCGCCAGTTGTGACGTCAGTCGCTTTAGTCAGGGTGAACATGGGTCCATCATGGTTGGGATCGTTACCCTTGGCTAATGCTGGCACGACTTAGCGATCGGAATCCGGTCTTGGCTCCCGACCAACTCATCGGGGAAATGGTTCCGCCGCGGATGTTCGACGAGGTGAGCTTCGACTCGTACATCCCCGACCCGAAGGAGCCGAGCCAGGCTGCGGCCGTCCAGGCCGGGCGCGACTTCGTCGCACGCGCATCGAAGGTTCGGTCCGGTGGAAAGAAGAGTTTCTTCCGCAAGTCGGCACCCCCAAACGGCATCGGCCTGTACCTCGACGGTGGATTCGGTGTTGGTAAGACGCACCTGCTCGCGTCGATCTACCACTCGATGCCCGGGCCGAAAGCCTTCGCGACCTTCGGTGAAGTCACCAACGTGGTGGGTGCACTCGGCTACATCGACGCGCTCGAACGCCTCTCGAACCACAGCGTGCTGTGCATCGACGAGTTTGAACTCGACGATCCGGGCGACACGATGGTCGTGTCGCGACTGCTCGCGGAACTGACCGCCCGGGGCGTGTCAATCGTCGCCACGTCGAACACCTTGCCCGGACAGTTGGGCGAGGGCCGCTTCGCCGCGCAGGACTTCTTGCGTGAGATCCAGAAGCTGTCGTCGATCTTCGAGACGGTCCGCGTCGATGGACCCGACTACCGTCACCGTGACCTTCCGCCAGCTCCGGAACCGATGACCGATGCGGAACTCGCGGAGATCGCCGAGAACACTTCCGGTGCCACCATGGACACCTTCGACGACCTCGTCGCGCATCTGGCGAAACTTCACCCGTCGAAGTACAAGTCCCTTGTCGACGGCGTCAAGATGGTTTGCATCGAGCAGGTGCACCCCGCTCCCGACCAGGCTGTCGCACTGCGGTTCGTGGCTCTTGCCGACCGCCTGTACGACGCGGAGATCCCCGTCAGCGTCTCCGGGGGCAAGCTCGACGAGCTCTTCACCCCCGAAATGGTGGCTGGTGGCTACCGCAAGAAATACCTTCGCGCCACCTCGCGCCTACTGGCGCTCTCGCGTTTCGCCGAGGCGAACGACTAAGTTAGCGACATGTCCGAAGCTCCGAATCCACAGGGCCGATTGATCCTGCTGTCGTTGGGTGCCGGTGCACTGCTCGAGTATCTGCCTCCCGTCACAGACGGTAAGCAGGTGTCGATCGGCTATCTCGACGAGGCACAACGGCATCTCCTCGATGCGCCATTCACCGGCCCAGAACGGGACCGGCTGGTTCGTTTCGGATACAACGTCATCAACGTTGACATCCGGCGAGGCGGATTCGCGGAGATTCTGGCCGACGTGGACGCGGTTTACGTTTCCGGCGGCGACACCTTCGCGCTCATGTCAGGCCTCACCCGCAGCGGCGCCGATTCGGTCATCACCGACCTCGTCCGATCGGGCACACCCTACATCGGGCTCAGTGCCGGCGCGATGATTGCCGGACCGGACATTGAACCCGCCGCACTAATGGACGACCCAGGCCTCGGCCTCGACCTTGCGGATTTCCGCGGCCTCGGCCTCACGAACACCGTCGTGATTCCCCACGCCGACGGCCAATTGCCGCCATACCCGCCAGAACTCATCGAACGAACCCTCACTGAATACGGCGAGCGCGCGACACTCCTGCCACTCAACGACGACCAAGCATTCATCGTCGACGACGACGGAGCGCGAATCGTACCGTCGGTAGAACCTGCGGGCTAGGTCAGCCGACCGTTCGACCCAGCACGAAGTCGTGCTCAATCGCGCCATTCATATTGAACGACTTGGTGCCGATCTGCGTGAACCCCATTTTCGCGTAGTACCGCTTGGCGCGTTCGTTTCCCGAATGCACACCGAGCCAAACAAACGTCGAACCGCGATCTGCGGCAGCCGCAAGCGCCGCCTCCATCAGTAGGTGAGCCGGTCGGTGCTCGCTGTTGGTCGCGTGATGCTCCGGAAGCACATACATCTTCGAAACTTCCGTAACCCTCTGAGCCGCAAGAGCTTCCGCACCGCCGGGAGCATTCATGACAGCGCCGTGCACATCAGAATTATCCGGCACAGCGTGGACCAGAAGCGCATAACCAACAATCGGGCCCTCGGGCCCAGAGCGAGCGATCAACACCTGTTGATCCTCGTCGGCGATATAGTCGGCAAAACGCTCCGGCGACAGCACCTGATCGATGTGGGCTGCAATATTCGCCGCCGTCGAATGCGGCGGACAAGCCAGCGGAAACGTCACCGCAGCGACCCTCGCGATCGGTCCCGCCAACGATCGGTCACACGCAGTTTCAATCACAACCCCACCCGGCCCCGGAATGCCAGACTGAGCGGAATCAACACGAATCGTCACATAATGATTCTGCCAGTCACATACCCGGCTGCCCAGCCGGTATCCGCCCCGCTCGCAAACTGCCCACCCGCTCAACTCTGGAGACCCCGTGGACCCCTTGTTCGTAACGCTCCTGCTCAATCGCATCGACACAGAACTCACCGCCGAGCGAGTAATGGCGCAGGTAGAAAAGGACTGGGGTGCCGACCTTGCACTCGAGTACGAGTCCTACGGCGTCGACCTATTACCCGCAGCGGACGAACCGGAACCAGACGCAGAGAACGTCGCGTTAGTCTTTCGGTTCGACGACACATTCATCGCAGCCACCCAGGTGAGCATGAACGGCGAAGTCGAAATCGCCGCAGCAGCCGAAGACAGCCCACTCTGGGACCAATCACTACCCCTACCCGATGCCTCGGGCGACTCACTGGTCATCACCGCAATCTCCTTGAACGAGATCGAAGCCGTCGACGACGAACAACTGCTGGGATCCGAATCAGACCCCATCGAAGAAGCGACCCTCCTGTCCCGCGTCACCGCCTCCATCGCAGCATGCACAGATTCGATCAGCGGCATCTTCATGGTGTCGTCAGAACTCCTCGCAACACCCAACTCGTACCGACAAGCTGCCCTCGACGTGACACCCAGCTTGCCGCTCATCCTCTGGGTCGACCTCATGATCAGCACCGACTCCGGAATCTCCGCCGCCGAAACCTACGGAATGGCCAGTCTGGGACTATACGAAGTCGAAATCGCACCCAGCGACCTCCCCGCCGACGACGTCGCGAAAGTCCTCGTCGACACAGCAGTGATGATCTACGACGAAGGACCCATCATCCAAGACGGCGACCTCGTCGAAACCGAAATCGGCAACATGGAAGCCCACATCGGCCTTGGAAAATACGAAGACGAAGAATCCCGGCTCTACCTGACACCAGTTGCACCGCCAGCAAACCGCGCCGAACGGCGGGCAGCGGGGCGAAAGAAGGGGTCGTAGTCCGGGGGTTGGTGTGCCCGGGTTGGGCGGGGCGACTTCTGCTTCGGCAGGGGGGTGCCCGGGTTTGGCGGGGCGACTTCTGCTTCGGCAGTCCTCGCTCCTTCGCTAGCGCTTCGTCGCTGCGGAGGGCTCTTCAGAAGTCGCCCCGCCCAACCCTCG
>NZ_JBARYI010000071.1:0-17845 GCF_049647785.1 Gordonia sp. (in: high G+C Gram-positive bacteria) | reverse complement strand
GGCGTGCACCTGGTGCAAGCGTTGCGTAAGCGATCCGACCGCCCGTCGATCGAGGGCCGTCAGTGTCTGCGGTAGCCAGTCGACGAATCCGTCGCTCGTGCATGCTTCGGGGACGCGCCCGGCCAGTTCGGCGACGGCCGACCGCACCGAGGTCACCGATTCGGAGCGGGCGGCGACGATTCCAGCCCGCAACCCGGCGAGACGATCGGCGCGCAGCACCGCCGATGACGACGCCCGCGCTACGGGTGCGGCGGTCGTATCGGTACCGGGTCGATCCGGGTTGCGGCACCAGTCGAGGAGTTCGTCGATCCCGGAGGCCGCACCCGGGACCGCCGCCAGTTCGACGGACGTGGCGAAAACAGGGAGACGCTTGCCAGGGTCGAGGCGTTGTCGCGAGTCGGCGATGGTTTTTGGCCACGAGGGGTAGGCATCGACCCGGCAGGCGACGAGGACCGTCGGAATCTTTGCTGCCGTGAACTCCGCCAGCAGTCGCGTCTCTTCCTCTGCGGATGGCATCGACGAGTCGAGGGCCAGGACCGCCACCGCTCGCGTCGGTTCGCACTTGGCGATGTGTGCTTGAAGCTGCATGGGCTCGAAGACGACCGCTACCGGGTCGGAAAACCCGCGGGCAATCAACGCATCCGCGAGGCCGTCCATGTCTGCGCCAGCCGTCCCGGCAATGAAAAGTGTCATCGCAAGCTCTCCGCCGCGAGCCGATATTCGGCTGCGGTGCGGTCGAATCCCCGGGCCGCCAGCAGCCGCAGTCCCGACAATCGGTGAGCTCGACGACGTGCCGCAATCTGACCCGAAAGGGCCCGGATCGGCGGGGCGAGCGCATCGATTCCGCTTGCCGCTCGCAGGTGCCCGGTGAGCGCCTGGGCATCGATGCCCGGTTGTTCGGCGACTGCGGCCATCGCCCGCGCGAGGCCCCAGCGACCGTATGCGGCGAGTAACCGTGCTTGTTCCGGGTGCTCCGCGAACGCTGCGGCAACGACGGGGACCACGAGGCCACCGCCTTGCCATTCCGAGAGCAGCTCGACGTCCTCCTGGGTAACTGTGAGCCCAGCGAGCAGCCCGGACACCGGATAAACCTGTCGCCCGGGCGCGCTGGGCCGCTGATCCGCCCGACGCGTATCGCATTTGGAGGCGACTACCAGGATCGGTGCCTCCGTCATGGCGATCGCCGCGGTATCGGCCGACCGAACCTGCGCACCGACGACTCGAACCAGCAGATCGGGCGGAGCGTCGCCTGCTGGCGCATCAGTTAGCGCGACAACCCCAAAACACTTGGTTAGTGCCCGCGCCAGGGTTGTGCTCCCAGCTCCGGGTAGCCCATTGACTTCGACGACTAGCGGTTGATTCACCCCGTCCACCTCCCCCAAGGTGTTTGCGTGGAATGAACCTACCGCTTGAGTCCGACACAATTGGTCAAGTCAGACAATTTCCCCACACTCGGTTCGCGTCGCGTCGTACTCAGCGAACGACCCCAATAATGAGGAGCACTGTCGCGCCGATCATGGCCGGCGCAAGCGAAGCGAGCAGAAAGTCCACGACGCGCTCTTTGCCTGCCGACGCACGATGATCGCCGGTCGCGGCCGGAGCGAAGCGGCGTCCCGCACCCCAGAGTGCCCCCAACTGGGTTGCCAGCCAATTGGCGTAAGTCCCGTAGGCCAGAAGCACGACCGTCACGACGCCCCACACGTGAGGCATGTTCATTAGGGGCCACAGCAGACCTACAAGCATGAGGAACGGTCCGTTGGTCATGCCTTGGAGATGGCTCGCCACACCCATGCGCGGGTTCTTCGACGCCGGGACCGCCAAACCGGTGATGAGCCCGAGAAGAAACAGAACCAAGCCGAGGACGACCAGTAACTCCTGCATCTATCTACGGTAATGCGCTTTTCCCGCGTGGGATAGACATTTTCCTGGGGACAAGACCCATCAAAATGCCTGGTGAGTCCCACTTCTCTCATCTCGGACAATTTGGTGGCTTACACCCGGTTCAGCACCCGTAATGCCATCCGATCGGGGTGTCTATTGTGATCGAGCAGCACAAATAGGTCACGATGGATAGGTGAACACCGACGCCGCCGAGGGATCGGCGCCCGATACTGACCGATCGCGCCTCTATCCGAGGGTCACGAGTTTCCGCTTCCGACGCGGCTCGCTCTCCGATGGGCAGAAGCGCAATTGGGAGACCCTGTGGCCCCAGTTGGGCCGGGACCTGCTCACGGGCCCCGAGCGCGTCGACGAACCAGAACTCGACGCGCCCGCCTGGTTTGGTCGCACCGCGCCCCTCATCATCGAGGTCGGCAGCGGCACCGGTATCTCGACCGCAGCGATGGCGGAAGCCGAACCCGACGCCGATGTGGTCGCCGTCGAGGTCTACCAGCCGGGACTGGCTCAGCTGGTCGGTCTCGTCGACCGCGCGGGATTGACGAACGTCCGCATGATCCGTGGCGACGCGACGGTTGTCTTCAGCGAACTCGTCGAATCCGATTCGCTGACCGGCGTCCGCGTATTTTTCCCTGATCCTTGGCCCAAATCGCGGCATCACAAGCGGCGTTTCCTGCAGTCCGGGACCATCGAACTGATCGCCGATCGACTCAAGCCCGGCGGCGTCCTTCACATCGCCACCGACCACGCGGACTACGCACTGTGGATCGCCGAACTGCTGGCGACGCAACGTGCTGACCGCCCCCACGTGGTCCCCCTCACCTTTGACTCCCCGATTCTCCTGGAACGTCCGACCACCAAGTTCGAAGGTCGTGCCCAGGTGGAGGGCCGCGAGGTCAATGAGTTCGTCTACGTGAAGCCCATGCGCGCCGAGGAGAAATCATGACCACCGACTTCGCCGAGGCAGTTTCCGGCGCCAGCACCGTTCCCCGATTGCTGTTGGTGTGGGATGCCCCCAACATGGACATGGGTCTCGGTGGGATTCTCGGCGGCCGTCCGACCGCGGCGCACCGACCGCGATTCGACGCACTCGGCCGCTGGATCCTGAAGCGCAACGCGGCGCTCGCCGCCACCCTGCGCACCGAGGTGGAACCCGAAGCAACGGTCTTCACCAATATCGTTCCGGGCAGTGCCGACGTGGTGCGGCCCTGGGTCGAGGCGCTCCGCAACGTGGGTTACGCCGTCTTCGCGAAGCCAAAACTCACCGAAGACAGCGATGTCGACACCGATATGCTCGATCACATCCAAGTGCGACGGTATACACCTGGCCTCGCCGGAGTGATCGTCGCCTCAGCGGATGGACAGGCCTTCCGCGAGCCGCTTCTGGAGATTGCCGCCGAGGGCATTCCGGTCACCGTGATCGGCTTCCGTGAACACGCCAGTTGGGCCGTGACCTGCGATGATATCGAGTTCATTGACCTCGAAGAGATCCCCGGCGTGTTCCGCGAAGCGCTGCCGCGAATCGGGCTGGATTCCCTGC
Source organism: Gordonia sp. (in: high G+C Gram-positive bacteria) (assembly GCF_049647785.1). Taxonomy (GTDB): domain Bacteria; phylum Actinomycetota; class Actinomycetes; order Mycobacteriales; family Mycobacteriaceae; genus Gordonia. The sequence goes on along the minus strand of NZ_JBARYI010000071.1, from coordinate 14,409 downwards.
CAGACGAGGGTGCCTGGCTGACCCCGTTCCGCCCGTTGAGTGCGCTGTTGAAGTAGGCCGCGCCCCCAAACCTGAATCGTCAGCGACGTTTTCTCAGTTAACACTGAAACAATTGGGCTTTCGGTCCCCGCAAGAGGAAGGACACCGGCGTGTTCGGATCCATCGGCTCATTCGTCTACCGAATGCGTTACACGGTTATCGCCGTCCTCGTTGCCCTCATGGGCGGCTTGGGCCTCTACGGCATCAACCTGCCCCAGTATCTGTCGCAGAGCGGCTGGTTCGACCCGACGTCGCAGTCGGTGGTGGGCGCGCAGATTGCCGACCAGGCTCTCGGCCGTGATCACAAGTCCGATGTCATTCTGCTGATCACCCCACCGCAGGGGACCACCGTCGACGATCCGGCGTTCGGCGCCAAGATCGAAAACATCATCAACGACCTGACCAGCCAATACCCGGAGATCGTCAGCCGCGAGACCGGCGACGGGCACGCGGGAATCATCGATCCGTTCGATACATCGGGCGGCGGTGCGGGCGCCACGGCCGCCAAGATGAAGCAAGACCGAATGTGGACCGCCGATCGAAAACACGGCTTCGTCTCCATCGGTGTGGCTGGCGACGACGACACCTCAATTCTCAATAACTACAAAACCATTGAGCCCTTCTTCGACAACCTGGCTGGCAAGTACGACCTCCCCGGTACCACCTTTGAACTAGCTGGTCTGCAGCCGATCGCCGGGTCCATGAGCAAAGGCATGGACGAGGACATCCAACGTGCCGAACTGATTGCACTACCGCTGGTCGCGATCATGCTGTTCTTTGTTTTCGGCGGCGTCGTAGCGGCAATTCTGCCGGTGTTTATCGGTGGCCTCACCATTGCCGGGTCGCTCGGCATCATGAAGGTCCTCGCACAGCTCACCGAGCTCAATATTTTTGCCCAGTCGGTCGTCACCCTGATCGGCCTGGGTATCGCGATCGACTACGGCCTCTTCATCGTGAGCAGATTCCGAGAAGAGTTAGCCGAGGGTTATACGGTCAAGGCTGCGGTTCGAAGAACTGTGATGACCGCCGGTCAGACGGTTGTTTTCTCGGCGACCATCATCGTCGCTGCCCTCGCCTGCCTGCTGATGATGCCGCAGTCGTTCCTCAAGTCAGTCGCCTACGGCGCGATCGCCTCGGTCGGCCTCGCCGCGCTGCTCTCGATCACGGTTCTGCCTGCCATTCTCGCTGTCCTCGGGACCCGCATTGACGCCCTGAGCTTGCCGTTCCTGAACCGCACCAAGACGCGGGAAGAAGTGGAGAACGGTTTCTGGGGTCGCCTGGCGGGCTGGGTCATGAAGCACCCGATGAAGACCGCCGTCCCCACCGTTCTGCTGCTCCTCGCGCTCATCATCCCGTTCGGCAACATCGCGTTCGGCGGCATGACCGAGGCCTACCTGCCTCCGGACAATGCGAACAGGCAGGCGCAAGAATCGTTCGACAAGTACTTCCCCACCGAACGCACCGAAGACCTTAAGATCGTCGTCGTTTACGACCAGAACACCGACGACGCGGCAGGCAAGATCCAGACGATCGCTGACGAAGCGAACAAAATCCCGGGATTCACCAAGTCGTTTTCCCCGTCCGCCGACGAAGGCGCCCTCGAAGGGATTTGGGGCGACGAAGAAAATGGGCTCGGCGTCACCCAAATGTCGGCTGGCCTGCTCGAACGCGAAACCGCGCCCGAGGCGATCAAGGAACTCCGCGCCATCGATCCCCAGGGCATGACGGTCTACATCACCGGTATGCCAGCGCTGACCCAGGATTCCATCGACTCCCTCATCACCCGGTTGCCGATAATGGCCATCCTCCTGGTTCTGGTGACCGGGCTGCTGATGTTCCTGGCATTCGGTTCGGTAATCCTGCCGATCAAGGCCGCTCTGATGACCGCCTTGGGGCTGGGATCCACACTCGGCATCCTGACCTGGATCTTCATTGATGGCCACGGCTCGTCGATCGCCAACTTCACCCCGGGACCGCTCTTTGCCGCGGTTCTGGTGCTGATCATCGCGATTATTTACGGCCTTTCGACGGACTATGAGATATTCCTGCTGTCCCGCATGGTCGAAGCCAGACAGCAGGGCGCGTCGACGACGGAGGCGATCCGCGTCGGTACTGCCCACACCGGCCGCATCATCACGGCTGCGGCCGCGATCCTGGTGGTGGTGACGGGCGCGTTCGGACTGTCGGACATCGTGATGATGAAGTACATCGCGTACGGCATGATCGCCGCCCTCATCCTCGATGCGACCGTGATCCGCATGCTGCTGGTGCCGTCGATCATGAAGATGCTGGGCGATGACTGCTGGTGGTCGCCTCGATGGATGCAGCGCTTGCAGCAAAAGATCGGTCTCGGCGAGACGATCCTGACCGACGAACCCAACGACAAGCGGCCGGACTACTTCGAGTCGCTGCCGGGCGGTACCTCGGGCGGAGTGGTCGCGGCTGCCGAAGCGCCAACCACCGCCATGCGGATGCCCGCCGCGGTCTCACCGCGCAGTGTGGCCGGTCAGGCCGAACCGCGCGGCGCTCGCCGCGGCCCGGTGCCCCAGCCCACCGCGGACAGCACCCTCGATGAGCTTGTCGACGACGCCGTGGCGCCGGCGGCTCCCCGACGGCCCAAACGCAGTGAGTCTGGTCCGGATACCGGTTCCTGGAAGTTGGGCCAGGGCGGCGTCCGCCAGGCCGCCCCCGAGCAGCCAGCACGTCCGCGACCGCAACCGCAACCGAAGCCAGCACCCGCACCCGCCACGGCACCGCGACCGGCCCGTCGGCCAGTGGGTGCCCCGACACCGCAGCGGCGGGTTCCGCCACGTCCGGTAGTCACGCAGGCGCAGCCTCAGGCGGCGGCCCCGGTCCCACCAACTCCCCGGCCGACACCCTCGGCCCCGAAGCCAGCCCCTGCCCCCCAGACTGCTTCTGCCCCGCAGACTGCTTCTGTCCCGCAGCCTGCCCAGGCCCCTAAGCCGTCCCCCGCGTCCAAGGCCGCACCAAAGTCGGCACCGACGCCGCCTCCTCGACCGGCACCAGCACCGATACCGGCACCGACACCGCCGCCTGCCCGCGAACTCCGTCCGGACCGCGGCGACACTGGCACACAGATCAGCGTGCAGGATCTGCTGCGCCGGAGTCGGTCAGAACAGTCAGACGACAAGTAGGACCGTTCTTACTCGGCAGTTAAGCTGATGACCATGCCTGACGACGACGCCCCAGACGGCACCGGAGAAGTCGCTGGGGACAATCCATCGAAAGCCAAGTCTTCGCGCCCCTGGCGCCGGTGGCTTAAATGGACACTCATCGTCGTTGTCCTGGGGATCTTGATCGCCGAAGGCATTATCATTTGGCCCCGACTCGCCGAGTCCTGGGCTCAGGTCGATCAGATCCGGTGGGAGTTCGTAGTCCTGTCGATCATCGCCGCACTGCTGTCAATGGACAGCTTTGGGCACGTCCAACGGGTTCTGATGCGATCGGCTGGCGTCCGGGTACGACAGCGCGAGTCGCTGGCGGTGATCCTCGCCTCGAACGCGGTATCGCAGACTATGCCCGGCGGTCAGGTGTTGGCACCGGCGTTTATTTACCGCGAGTCACGCCGGTGGGGTGCCACCCCTGTCGTCGCGTCGTGGCAGTTGGTGATGTCCGGGTTGCTCGCCGGTGCGGGCTTGGCGATGCTCGGCCTCGGTGGCGCCCTCCTCGCTGGTGCAAAGACCAGCCCCTTTTCGGTGATTTTCAGTGCGTCCGCGCTAATCGTGTTCATCGCGATTGTCCAGTACATGGCCAGTCACCCGCAGGTCCTCGAAACGATCGCGGCCCGACTACTGTCGTGGTTCAACGACCTGCGCGATAAGCCTTCCGACTACGGTGCCGACAAGCTTCACCAGGTCATCAACCAGTTGCAGGCGGTTAAACTCGATCGCCGCCACGCGCTGAGTGCCTTCAGTTGGAGTCTGTTCAACTGGATCGCCGACGTGGCCTGCCTGGCCGCAGCTTGCTACGCGGTCAACGCACATCCATCAATTCCCGGCTTAATGGTCGCGTATGCGGCGGGCAAGGCCGTCGGGACCGCCGTTCCGCTGCTGCCCGCGGGCATCGGCGTGGTCGACGGAGTCCTGGTCGCGGCGCTGACTTCTGCGGGGATGTCACTCACCGACGCGGTGACCGCCGTGCTCATTTACCGCATCGTCAGCTACGTCATCATCTCGGTGATCGGCTGGGTCATCATCGCCATCCGGTACCGCGGACGATTCCAGACTGGCCGCAGCCTCGAGGATGAGATGGCCGAGGACACCACCCAGGCCAATCCCGTGATTAATCCCGACTCGATTAATCCCGATGACGCACCGGGTACCGCGTAGCTGTCACCGCGGTCGCTACGGTGGAGGGCATGAGTGCCACCACTTCGCGTTTCGCGACCCCGCTGGTCGCCGATGTCGTCGCCATTGCGGTTTTCACCATCATCGGCCGCGCCAGCCATGAGGAAGCCCTGTCGGTCACCGGGTTTTTGACGACGTTTTGGCCGTTCCTGGTCGGTGCCGCGATTGGTTGGGTGATCACCGCGGCAGTGCCAGGTGGCCGTAGCTTTGCCCCCGCTGCCCTCTGGCCAGCGGGTGTGGTGGTGTGGATTTCGACGGTCGTCTTCGGCATGGTCTTGCGCGCCGTCTCCGGGCAGGGCACGGCGCTGCCGTTCGTCATTGTCGCCACCCTCGCAACCGGCCTACTCCTCCTCGGCTGGCGCGCGGTGGCGTTAGCGGTGTCGCGCCGCACCGCGAGCTCGGTGTGAGGTACCGCTAGCTCAGGTTGAAGTACTTTTGGGCCACTTGAAGGGCGGCCGTACCGGACTTGGCACCCTCGCAGTAGACCACGATCACTTTGCCGCCCTGCGTGCCGACGAACCACCCGGGTCCCTGCGGCCCGTTGGTGCCGACGAGCGCCTTCAGCCCGGGAGCCTTCGTCAGATCGCTGGCGTCGCCGGTCTTGGCAGTCTGGGTCATCGCCGCCCGGATCGCGGCCATCACGCCATCATCGAGCTTGCCCATCTCCGCGGACACCTTGGTTTCGACGCCCTTAATGAGGGTCGGCGCTGCTCCGTCTTTCCCAGCGGTTGATCGTTCGACCGCGACCCCCAAAGCCGCCATGCTCATCATCGACGCCGTGAAGTCGGCCGGGTGATAGGCGGCCGCAGCCACTCGGGGTTGGGCGCTCGCAGGCAGGCTCACACCGGGTGCCGTGAACTGCACACCCAGGCCCAGCGAATGCAAGACTCCGGTGGCAGTTTTGTCGTCGCCGCCCTTGCCCGCTTTGTCGATGGCGGCGAAGACCGGATCCAAGGTGGTGCCCACCGGATAGGCGATGCCTGCTTCGGTCTTGGCCTTGGCTGCGGCGTCGTTCTGGGCCATCGCCAAGATGGCACCGGTCTGTCCGTTCAACGTCATGATGGTCGCTGGCTGAGCCACTTCGACGGCCGCATCCCCCAGGGTCAGCTGTTCGTTCTGGTTAATCGTGGTGAGCACATCGGGCCCGGCACCACCCTGGTGACCTGCGAGTTTCTGCGGCGGGGTGCCCGGTACCACCATCTGGACCTGCCAACCGGCCGTCGCATCGCGGATGGCGTTCCAGTAGTTCGTCAGGCCGTCGGCCAGCGGGGTGGTGAGGCGGCGGTCGGACATCACGAGCATGCCGGTCTTATTGACACTGACACCGGCGATGCGCGACGGGTCCGAACTCAAGACCTTCAGATCTTCATCCCGCAGGGTCACGACGGTGACTTCTTGACCGGGCGAGGCAGCGAGCTTCCCGTTAATCACGTTGACGGTGACCAGGGGCGCGGCTGGTGCAATCGCCGCGGCCAGGGCCCGAACGGTCTTGTCGAGGTTCTTGGTATTCGCCGGGTCGACGGTGATCTGCGCTACCGGTTCCATCTGCATGAATGGCTTGCCGCTCGCGCTGCGGACGGTGGGGGCGGGCTTGGCGTCGGTGCGGATCTCCCGAAGGCGACCGTCTGCGGTCAAGCCGGTGTACAGCAGGCCTGGGTCCCACTGCACTTTCCACCCGGACGACAATCGGCGCGCCGAACCGGCGGTCTTCGTTTCGAAGCTGTGGTCGGCCCAGTTCCATTTGGTGTTGAGGGTAAAGGAGGCGCTGCCGTCGCTGTACTCGACGAGCCGCGACGGAGAAACCGAGACATCGCGGGCGTGCATGCCGGCGAAGGTCACGCCGAGCGACTCCGAGGCCTGGCTCGGTGACGTCGTCATTTCCGCAGCGCCCTGCGTGTCCTGTCTGCCCATCGCGTCAGCGAACGCACCGACTGCGCGTGAAGCATCGGTTGCGTTGTCCGAAGAGCACCCGGCCATCGACAACACGACGGCGAAGGACGAGACCGCTGCTATCACTGCGCGTCGACGCCTGAAACCCATAGTCCCAATTATCACTCTATTCCCACCCGTTTCACTGGCCCCACGCTAGCTTTCTAGAAACTATGTGGTCACAATCCGACAACACCCACGGTTTTCCCGTGTTCCCCAATGTCGCGGATACTGGAATTATGACCTGGTCAATCACCCGTTCCGCGGAACGCGCCCACACCGAAACGCCATGGTTGCGATCTTCACATTCGTTCTCATTTGGTGACCACTACAACCCAGCCAACACCCACCACGGGGTCTTACTGGTGCAAAACGAGGACATTGTTACCCACGGTGAAGGTTTCGATATGCATCTGCACGCCGACACCGAAATCATCACGTGGGTGTTATCCGGATCTCTCGTCCACCAAGATTCCGAAGGCAATTCCGGCGTCGTCTACCCGGGCCTCGCTCAACGTATGAGCGCAGGCACCGGCATCCTGCACTCCGAACGCAATGATTACGCCGAGACCGGCGAGGACGACGTTCACTTCGTCCAGATGTGGGTGATGCCCGACGAGTACGGCCGCGATCCCAGCTACGAGCAGTTCGACCTCGCAGGCGAACTCCAACCGGGCCGACTGGTCCCCGTCGCCTCCGGTGCACCGACCGTCGACGCCGCAATCCGCATCGGCAACGCCGGCGCCACCCTGTCGGCAGCCCGATTGTCCGCCGGTGACCGAATTGTCGTCCCGACTTCCCGCTTTACGCATCTGTTCCTCACACGCGGCAGCATCGAGGTCGACGGCGAGACATTGAATACCTCAGATGCCCTACGCGCCGAGGATTTTGGCGGGTCGAGCCTTCGCGCTATCACCGACGCCGAGGTATTGATTTGGAGCATGGATAAGCGCCTCGGGGAATAGATCGCCGCCAGATGACACTATGGAGAGCGTGACTATCGAGCAGACCTCCGGGCTCGACCTCGAGTGGGTCGACAACTCCGTCCGAGCAGCAGATGACCTCTTCACCCACGTCAACGGAAAATGGTTGCGCGAGCACCAGATTCCCGACGACCGCAGTATCGATGGTGCCTTCCACGTGCTGCGCGACAACGCCGAAGCTGATGTCCGGACCATCGTCGAAGAATGCGCCGACAGTAATCCCGAGGCCGGGACTCCGGCCGCCAAGATCGGCGACCTCTACACCTCGTTTATGGATACCGACCGCATCGAGGAAGTCGGCATCGCGCCGATCGCCGATCAGCTGGCTGCCATTGCCGCCATTGCCGACGCCTCCGAACTCACCCGCCTGCTGGGCCAAATGCAGCGCGACGGTGTTGGCGGGCTCTTCGGCATGTACGTCGACACCGACTCGCGGCAGTCGGACAGGTACCTGGTCCACGTGTCGCAGAGCGGGCTCGGACTGCCCGACGAGTCGTACTACCGCGAAGAAAACCACGCGCAGACGCGCGAGGCCTACCGCGCGCACATCGCCGCCATGTTGGCGCTCGCCGAACTCCCCGACCCGCAGGCACAGGCTGACGCCATCTTCGAGTTGGAAACGGCAATCGCCGCCAACCACTGGGATGTGGTGCGCCGTCGCGATGCCGAAGCGACCTACAACTTGCGGACCCTCACCGAGTTCACCGAATTGGCCAGCGGATTCGACCTCGGGGCCTGGCTCACCGGCCTCGACGCCGGTGCCACCTTCGACGAAGTGATCATCGGGCAGCCGTCGTTTATCGAGGGGGCTGCCGCGCTGCTGGCTTCGCAGCCGCTGGAGTCGTGGAAGAGCTGGCTGTCGTGGCGGCTCTTGCGGACGGTCGCGCCGTACCTGTCGAGCGCTTTCGTCGACGAGAACTTTGCGTTTTACGGCCGCACGCTGACCGGCGCCGAAGTGATCCGTGATCGCTGGAAGCGCGGCGTGCAGTTCGTCGAAGATGCGGCCGGTTTTGCGGTCGGCGAGGTGTACGTGCAGCGGCACTTCCCGCCGGAGGCCAAGGCCCGGATGGACGAGTTGATCGCAAATCTGGTCGCGGCGTACCGCCGTAACATCGTCGATCTGCCGTGGATGACGCCCACAACGCGAGAGAAGGCCCTCGCGAAGCTGGAGAAGTTCACGCCGAAGATCGGCTACCCCGCCAAGTGGATCGACTACTCGACCCTCGAGGTGGATCCGACGGACCTGATCGGGAACTCGCGTCGTGCCGCAGCATTCGAGACGGCACGCGAACTCGCCAAGATCGGTCAGCCAGTCGACCGTGACGAGTGGTTCATGACGCCGCAGACGGTCAATGCCTACTACAACCCCGGCATGAACGAAATCGTCTTCCCGGCCGCCATCCTGCAGCCGCCGTTCTTCGACCCGAATGCCGACGATGCCGCCAATTACGGCGGTATCGGTGCGGTGATTGGCCACGAGATCGGTCACGGCTTCGACGATCAGGGCGCCAAGTACGACGGTGACGGCAACCTCGTGGACTGGTGGACCGACGACGATCGTGCCGAATTCGGCAAACGCACCACCGCCCTGGCCGCCCAGTACAGCGAGTTCACGCCCGAGGGATTGGACGAAAAGTACAAGGTCAACGGCGAATTCACGCTCGGCGAGAACATCGGCGACCTCGGCGGATTGTCGATCGCACTGGTGGCCTACCAAATCGCACAGGAGCGGTCGGGCGAACAACCGCGAGTGATCGACGGCCTTACCGGCGAGCAGCGCGTCTTCTTCAGTTGGGCGCAAATCTGGCGAACCAAGACCCGCGATGAGGAAGCGATTCGTCGCCTCTCGATCGACCCGCACTCACCGCCTGAGTTCCGCTGCAACGGAGTGATCCGGAACGTAGATGCCTTCTACGACGCCTTCGACGTCAGTGAGGGGGACGCGCTGTATCTGCCGGAGGACGAGCGGGTTCGGATTTGGTAATCGGCTACGCTGATTCGCACCTCAGATAGGTCACACATTCGGCCGAACAGACTACAGACAGGCGCCGTCGTGCCCTGTTGAATTTTAGTCACCCGTTCGGCCAACAGACCGCACACCGCTGAGCAAGGTGCCAGAATGGCTGCGAACCCTCAACTCCCGATTCTCTTTCGCGGAACAGCCGAGTGGGAGGCCGCATGCCTGGCGTTCAACGCGGCAGCCATTCCCTCACCGGACATTGCCGTGACTCCACGACACGCCAGCGAGGTCCAGTCCGCCGTCCGGCATGCCGCCGAACTGGACATCCCGGTGTTCCCGCACGCTACCGGGCACGGAGCCGCGCAACCGGTGACAGCGGGCATGTTAATCAATACGGCGGCACTCAATTCGGTCAACATCGACGCCGACCGGGACACCGCCACCGTTGGCGCGGGCGCGCGTTGGCAGCACGTCATCGATGCCGCCGCACCATTTGGACTCGCCCCCCTCAATGGGTCGTCCCCTGACGTCGGCGTCGTCGGCTACACCCTCGGCGGCGGGATGGGGCCAATGGCACGCACCTTCGGCTTTGCCGCCGATCACGTGCGGTCGTTCCAGATGGTTGACGCCGGGGGCGATCTCCGCCAGGTTGACGAGGAGCACGACGCCGACCTGTTTTGGGCCATGCGCGGAGGCAAACTACCAGTCGGCATCATCACCGAGATCACATTCGGCCTGATGCCGATTAAAGATGTGTACGGCGGCGCGATCTTTTTCCCCGGCGACCTCGCGCCCCAAGTGATGCACGCCTTCGGCGAGTGGGCACCGTCATTGCCGTCGAGCACCACCGCGTCCATTGCGCTCCTACGACTGCCCGACGCCGACGATGTACCACCGCCCTTGCGCGGCCGACTCAGCGTGCACCTGCGCTACGTCCACGTCGGCACCGACGTGGACGGTGCCCGGCTCCTAGCGCCCATGCGGGCCGTCACGCCACCGATTGCCGACATGGTGGGGCGGATGCCCTACACGCAGATCGGCTCTGTCCATCAGGACCCGACTGAACCAATGCCCGCTTGGGACAGCAGCTGCCTTCTCGGCGAACTAGCGCCCGCGACCATTGATGCCATGCTCCAGGTTGCTGGACCGGACTCCAATGCGCCGCTGATCATCGCCGAGTTCCGGCTTCTCGGTGGGGCCCTCGGTGACGCACCCGCCGTCGATAACGCTGTCTCCGGGCGCGGTGCGCCTTTCCTTGCGTGTGCGATCGGGCCGTATCCGCCGCCATTGCGCGAAGCGGTCGACGCCGTCGGCGGTGCCCTGATGACCGCGTTACATCCGTGGTCGATCGGGGCTCAAGCGAACTTCCCCGACCGGGTGGTCGCGCCCGGCGACCACACCCGCGTGTGGTCTCCCGACGTATTGGACCGCCTCCGCTCAGTGGCTGCCGCCACCGATCCGGAAGGGCGATTCGGCGCATCGTGGTGACGATTGACCGCAGTATCGGCCAGTCGGACCAATCCGGCATCGTTGGTGCCCGCAAGGGAATAGCGTCGAGGCAAGCCAAACAACGTTGCCGGGAGTGATCTACCGTGACTGCTATTTCTCCAGAATCTGATGTGCGCCAAGGGTTTACTTCGCTCCGTGCGGGTGGCATGAACTGGGAGTCGTTCCCGCTGAGACTGTTCACCAAGGGCAACGCGAAGACCTGGAATCCGGCAGCAATCGACTTCACGCAAGACGCCAAGGATTGGGCCGAACTCAACGACGAGCAGCGCCGCAGTGCCACCTACCTGGTTGCCCAGTTTGTGGCAGGCGAGGAGGCCGTCACCCAGGACATCCAACCGTTCATGTCGGCGATGTCTGCCGAGGGCCGCTTCGGCGACGAGATGTACCTATCGCAGTTCTGCCTCGACGAGGCCAAGCATGCGCAAGGCTTCCGACTCTGGATGGATGCCGTCGGTCTCACCGAAGACCTGCACCCGTACGTCTCGGAAAACCCGTACTACCGTGAACTCTTTTACGAACAGCTCCCCCAGTCCCTCCGGATTTTGCGGACGGACCCGTCGCCGGTCAATCAGATTCGCGCCAGCGTCACCTACAACCATGTCATCGAAGGCAGCCTCGCTTTGACCGGCTACTACGCGTGGCGTCGCATCTGTGTCGAGTCTGGGATCTTGCCGGGTATGCAGCAACTGATCGGCAGCATCGCCGAGGATGAGACTCGCCATATGGCGTGGGGCACGTTTACCTGCCGCCGACATATCGCCGCCGACGATTCCCTTTGGCAGGTTGCGATGGATCGCTTCGGCGAATTGGTGCCGACCGCCATGGAAATGATCAAGTGGGTCAACACCCAGTTCGACGAGCAGCCCTTCGGCATCGACAACGAGGTCTTCCTCGCCTACGCCGCCGACCGCGCGCAGCGCCGACTGCACGCCATTGAATCGGCTCGCGGGCGTCCCGTCGAAGAGATCGACGTCGACTACAGCCCGGTGACCTTGGAAGAAAAGTTCAACGCCGAGGACGCCGAAACGTTAGCCCAGGCAGCGACCAGCTAGACGGCCCTGCTCTTAGACTGTCCTGCTCTTAGATCGCCCTGCTCTTACTCTTAGATCGCGCTGCCTTCTTGCCACTGCTTCCAGGACAGTTCCCAGTCGCCGTAGGTGTCCCACACCGGCAGGGGCGGGCCGCCCGAGTTGGTGACCTCAACAACGTCGCCGAGGCCGAAGTGGTCGAACATCCACTGCGAGTCGGCCGGGCTGAGATTAACGCATCCGTGCGAGACGTTGGCACTGCCCTGTTGACCCACGGACCACGGTGCCGAATGGACAAATTCGCCGTCGTTGGAGATGCGGAGGTCGTTGTAGACGGTTTCGCGGTAGTAGCCGGGATCACCCTGGCAAACGCCGTACGTGCAGGAGTCCATGACTGTCTGGGCGGCCTTCTCGGAAATCACGTGCGGGCCGTTGTGTGATGGGTTGTTGGGTTCGCCGAGACTCATCGGCATCTGCTTGACCTGTTGGCCGTTGTGGAACACGGTGAGCAGCTCAGTGGAACCGTCGGCCTTGGCGACCCAGGAGTCGTGGACGGTGTAGTCGACGGACGTGTCTTCCGCGCCGTAAACCCCGTCGCCGAGGTCGACGCCGTAGATCTTGGCTTCCATGTGGATCTTGGTGCCGGCCTGCCAGTAGTTGGGGCCGCGGTAGTGAACATTCTGGTCGTCGATCCAGTACCAGGATCCGGGCTGAGCTGGCGTGGTGGTGACGGTCAGCAACTTCTGGACGGCCGCCTTGTTTTTCACCGGCTGGGTGAACTGGAAGACGAGCGGTTGACCGACGCCGATGCCGACGCCGTCGACCACGTCCGGCGACGGGATGACATTCGCGTAAGCGGTGGTTGCGGGGTCGATGGTGGTGACAGTAAACGATTTGGCGGTGGGCTTCTTGTCGGCGTTTACGGCGGTGGCGTTAACCGTGTAGGTGCCGCCGTAACCGAGGTCTTCGCTGGTCGTCCAATGCGTTGCGGGTCCATCGAGGCCGCCCGCGACGTGCTTGCCCTGCGCGTTGGTGACGGTAACGGTCGTCAGTTTGCCGCCGACGGCGTCGACGACGATCGGCGTCGTCGGGTTGATGGCTTTGCCCGTCGCAACTGGAACGGTGACTTGAGCCAGTGGCGGCGGGGGCGGCGGCGCGCTGCTGCACGCGCCGACCAATAGTGCCGCGCCGATCAGGCCTGCGGCGGCTGCCAATGACTTCCGTCGGTTCAACGTGGTCCCCTCGAAAACGTGTTTTCACGGCGCTGTGGCACCGACCACCAATTGTCCTCCGAAAATCTGTGAATTTTTACCGTCGGCGGCCAGAACTTTATTTCCCGGCGTCGACTGCGGCGAGGGTTACGCCGGTGATGGACGCTGCCGCACCTGCCATGACCAGCACCGACGGCCACGCGCCGAGCTTTTTGGCGAGGGGATGTGAGATTCCGAACGCGCCGAGGTACGTTGCCGACAAAGCGCCCGTAACCGCCGCGCCACGCGGCAACCATCGACGTCCGGCGGCCGCACCGGCTGCGGCGAGGACGACCCCGCCGAGTGGCCGTTTTCCGGAGTATCGAGCGGCGGCGAAGCCACCAATCAGACCGGCGGCAACAAGTGGGACGGAGGCATCTATTTGCATGTGTCCAGAGTACGACTACCACCGAACTAGAACGCGTTCTATTGTGGATGCATGGACGTGACTTATGAGGGAACCAAGCGTGAGATCAGCACCGACCAGGGCGTGATCCGCTACCACGAGGCTGGCGAGCAGAACTCTGACGTGTTGATCTTGCTGCACGGCTCGGGTCCGGGCGTAAACGGCTGGCGTAACTACCGCGGCAACCTGGGATTCTTCGCCGAGACCCATCACACCTTCATCGTCGAATTCCCGGGATTCGGTGTCTCCGACCCGGTCGAAGGCCATCCGGTGATGACCGCTGGTGCTTCGGTGATCCGGTTCATGGATGCGCTCAACATCCCGTCAGCTGCCATGGTCGGCAACTCGATGGGCGGCGTGGTCGGCATCAATCTGGCCATCAAGTACCCCGAGCGCGTCGAGAAGCTTGTGACCATTGGCGGCGTCGGCCCCAACATCTTTAGCTCGAGCCCGTCCGAGGGCATTCGCCTGCTGCAGGAGTTCACCGACACCCCCGACCGCGACAAGCTCCTCCGCTGGCTCAACTCGATGGTCTGGGACCGCAATGTCGTCACCGACGAGCTGATCGAGGAACGCTGGGAAGCTGCCAACGATCCGGACGCCCAGAAGACCGCCGCGATGATGTACGGCTCAAAGGCCTTCGCGATGATGCAGCAGTACCAGGCCAATGCTGATACCCCGCCCTACTGGGCCATGATGCACAAGGTGAAGTGCCCGACGCTGCTGACCTGGGGTCGCGACGATCGCGTGAGCCCGCCCGATATGTCGCTTGCGCCGATGCGCTTGATTCCCAACGCCGAACTCCACATCTTCCCGAACTGTGGTCACTGGGTGATGATCGAAGCCAAGGACGCCTTCGAGTCGTCCGTCCGGGCCTTCCTGCAGCGCTAACCCCGCCCGTTCCCGCATGATGCGTCGATTCCCGCTCCATGTCAGAC
>NZ_JBARYI010000070.1:0-16454 GCF_049647785.1 Gordonia sp. (in: high G+C Gram-positive bacteria) | reverse complement strand
CATGCCGCTCTGTGCGGCATGTCGCCACGCAAATCGAAACTAGGTGACACCGGTAGTCGCTAAACCGGCCGCAAGCCCGAGCACGACCGCCAGAATCAGCAGTTCGCTGCCTGCGCGAATGATCGATTCGCGTTCGGTGACGCCGTGGCGGCGTGCGCGCGGCACCCACGACCTCCGGTGCCACCACGCGAGGCCCAACGTGACCGCGAGCAGCAGTGTTTTCGCAACGACCGTCCGCCCGTACCCGGTGTCCCACAGTTGGGAGCCGATTCCGAGTTGCACGACCGCCGCGATCACGCCGGTCACGGTCAACGCGGCGACCACTGGCAATGCGCGAGAAGAGAATTCGGGGAGGATCCGCGCCCAACCGCCTTTGCCGCGTACGGTCACGATCAACGCGGCGAGGGTTCCCGCCCACCAGGCGGCACTCAGCGCATGGACGCCGAGAACCACGGGCACCCAAGCTGAGTGGCCGCCGTGCCCGGTCACCGACACCACGAGGATGCCGAGTGCTGCGACCATCGCGACGATCCCAATCGGCGGATCACCCCGCAATGCGAAAGCGCACCAGGCGAGCACAGTAAGGGAACCGAGTGCCCCGACCAGCACGGGCAGTCCCATTTCGACGCTGGTCGAAATGTCGGACAGCCCGACGTCGAACGGGGAAATCCCGGCACGATCGGCCACTTGGAGCCAACCGCCGATCACGCTGGCGACGCCCCACACGCCGGCGGCCGTGACGATCGCCGGAACGGTCGGGGTGCCGCCTAGCTGCGGCAGCGTCCCCAGTCCGACCAGCAGACATAGCGCCGTCAATGCGACGGCTCCGGCCCACGACGACGCTTCGGGCCGGGCGAGGATCTGGCAGAAACCAACCCCTACGACAGCCAGTGCCAGACCGGCCGCGATGATCCCACCGCGCAACGACGTCACATCGCTCCCGGTCATGCCTTTGCTCAGCGGCGACGCTTCGACAGCAGCATCGCGAGAACGCCTGCAATCAGCAGGATTGCGACGACGCCACCGATGATGAACGGCCAGGCTTGGACGCCGTGATCGGTTTCCGGCTGCCAGTCGTCGGCCTGCGCACCGGGCGTGCCATTGCCCGCGGCGGTGAGTTCAAAGGTCCGCTGGCCTTCGATGGGATGACCATCGGCAGACGTCACGCGGTAGTTGATTTTGTATTCGCCGACCGGCCCGAGACCGTTGAGCGCGACAGACATTTGGGCGCCCTGAACGGTGGGTTCACCCTGCTGCCAGAAGTGGTTGTCGGGTCCGACGACCTTGAGGACTGCGTATTCGGTCTTGAGGTCTTCGTTGAATGTCAGCACGACCTCGGCGGGTGCGACGGCGACCTTGGCGCCGTTGTCGGGGTTGGACCCGATCAGTGCGGAGTGAGCGGCCGCGGTGCCGGCGAAGGCCCCCGCGAGCAATGCGACGGTAGCGACCAGCGCCATGACGAACGACGAGCGCGCGAACAACCTGGACATGCGTAGAACACCTGACCTTTTCCAGAATCCAAACGTGTGAAGAATCCACGGACTACGGGCGACGGGGCCGCCACACCTTCCATCGTGGCATGCCGTTAGCGATTAGCCTGAATGCGTGTCGCCCTATTCACACGGATTCGTCCGCCTCGCTGCCGCCGTCCCTCAGGTCGCTCTTGCCGACCCGCGCCAGAATGCTTCGCGCACCATCGAGTTAATTCATCGCGCTCACGAGGAGTCGGTGGCGTTGGTCGCGTTCCCCGAGTTGGGGTTGTGCGGCTACAGCGTCGACGATTTGGTGCAGCAGGATGCGCTGCTCGACGAGGTCGATGCGGGGTTGGCTGCGGTGATTGCGGCGACGGAGAATTTGGCGCCCGTGGTTGTGGTGGGTGCGCCGTTGCGGGTCGACGACTCGCTGTTTAACTGCGCGATTCTGATTCACGGCGGTCAGGTGTTGGGCGTGGCACCGAAGTCGTACTTGCCGAACTACCGCGAGTTTTACGAGCAGCGCTACTTTGCGGCCGCCCGCGACACGGTTCGCGACACCATTACCGTTGCCGGGCAGCGTGTTCCGTTCGGCAACGACTTAATCTTCGAGGCCGAGGATCTTCCTGGCCTGCGGATTCACGCGGAGGTGTGCGAGGACGGTTGGGTGGCGATTCCGCCGAGTACCTGGGCGGCGCTCGCTGGCGCGACCGTCCTGCTGAACCTGTCCGGCAGCCCTGTCACCGTCGGGAAACAGCAGTACCGGCGGTCGTTGGTGACGGGCCATTCGGCTCGCTGCATTGCCGCGCAGGTCTACGTGTCGGCGGGCTTTGGCGAGTCGACGACCGACCTCGCTTGGGACGGCGACGCCCTCATCGCCGAGAACGGCAGCCTCCTGGCGCGGTCGGAGCCGTTCTTGATGGAACCGCAATTGATCGTGAGCGACGTCGACCTCGACCGTATCCGCCAGGAGCGCGCCCGCATGATCAGCTTGCGCGACCAGGTTGGTGACTTCGCCGACCAGGCCCGCGCGCTACGCCGAGTCACATTCACGCTCGGGGTTCCGGAATCGGACACGACGCTGCGGCGTGCCGTCCCGCGTTTCCCCTTCGTCCCGACCGGTGCCGCCGACCGTGATGAGCGGTGCCGCGAGGTCCTCGCCATTCAGGCACAGGGGCTGGTCCAGCGTTTGCGTTCGACGGGCATCAACAAGATTGTGATCGGTGTTTCCGGCGGCCTCGATTCCACCCTCGCGTTGCTCGTCGCGGTTCAAGCGCTCGACGCGATGGGCTTGCCGCGCACTAACATCCACGCCTACACGATGCCGGGATTCGCGACTGGCGGGGCCACGTTGGCCCGCAGTCACGTGCTGATGGATTCGTTGGGGGTGTCGGGCAACGAGCTCGATATTCGACCGGCGTGCATGCAGATGCTCACCGATTTGGGGCACCCATTTGCCGCTGGCGAGCCCGTCTACGACGTCACCTTCGAGAATGTTCAGGCCGGCCAGCGGACGTCACATTTGTTCCGCTTGGCGAACCATCTCGGCGGCATTGTCTTGGGGACCGGAGACTTGTCCGAGCTGGCGTTGGGTTGGTGCACGTACGGCGTCGGCGACCAGATGTCGCACTACAACGTCAACGGCAGCGTCCCCAAGACCCTGATCCAACACCTGATCCGCTGGAAGATTCACTCGGCGCACTACCTGCCGGAAACCATCGAGATGCTGCAGGAGATCCTGGACGACGTGATCTCGCCGGAGTTGGTTCCCGCTGGTGAAGACGGCCAGGTGCAGAGCACCGAAGATGCCGTCGGCCCGTACGAGCTCCACGACTTCTTCCTCTACTACCTCACTCGTTTCGGCTATCGCCCCAGCAAGATTGAGTACTTGGCGCAGCAGGCGTGGGGCAGCCGTGAGCACGGCGAGTGGTCGGAGATGATGCCCGAGTCCGAACGCAACGAGTACGACGACGCCACCATCAACAAGTGGCTGACGACTTTCTTGAAGCGGTTCATGGCGAACCAGTTCAAGCGGACGGCGATGCCAAACGGTCCGAAGATCGGTTCCGGCGGTTCCCTCTCGCCCCGCGGCGACTGGCGTTCCCCGTCCGACGCCTCCGCCTCGGCGTGGCTGCGGGAGCTGAATTCGGAGTAGCGATACGGTGCTGACCTACTCCCCCGATTCACCTTCCAGCACCCCGCCCAGCGGTTCGCCGTCGAAGCGTTCGAGGGTGACGAATTCATGGACGCCTTCGCGGCGTAGTTTCGTGAGTTGTTTGACGGGCCGTCCGATGGGCAGGACTGCGGCGACGGCGAAGGTTGCGGGCATGCCGAGGAGTTTTTGCATCGCGGGTTCTTGGGCGGCGGCGACGGTCGTGATGGTGCCGCCCAAACCTGCTGCCCGCGCCGACGTCAAAATGTTCCAGACCAGCGGATACACTGAGGCACCTCCGACGATGCCGACGCGGTCAAGTTCGGAATCCATGGCCGCGACCAGCGACAGGTCGACAGCCACCACCAGCAGCAGCGGTGCTGCGCGCAACGGGGCGACGAACGCGTCAACGCCGGGCGTCGAGGCAAGATCTGCTTCGGTCACGGAGGTCTTACTTACCGTGTTCCAGGGCACCTCCCCAGCCCGTTTCTGCGCCAGGTAACGGCGGGCTGCGGGCTTGCTCAATTCGGCGATCTGGTCTTTCACTTTCGGGTCGCGCACCACAATTACGTGCGCGCCCTGGCGATTGCCACCACTGGGTGCAAATCTCGCGGTATCGAGGATCTGCCACAGCATCTCGTCAGGAACCGGGTCGCCGGTGAACTCGCGGGCCGCGAACGTGGTCCGGATGACGTCGTCGAATTCCATGTGGGCCTCCGTGTTCGGTGGGCCGGTGTGGCTTCCGCAGCGGTACGCGTTCGCCCCCGGCAGTCCTGATTTGGAAGCTACCCGCACAGACCGCTCAGGGGCGCGAGAATCGCCGACTACTCGCCGGTTACCTCGTCGTCCTGCTTTTCGAGGTCGGCGGCGACGACTGCCAGCAACTCATCGAGTTGGGTTTGGAACCCGTTGACCAAGTCCCACAGGTCGCTGACGAGGTCCGGGCACGAGAGCAGTCCGACGTTGAGCATTCCATCGACGGATATGACTGTGATGTTGAGTCCTAGTCCGTGGAAAATCGGCCCCATCGGGTACACGGCCGTGACGCGTCCCCCAAGCACGTACATCGGGCGGTTGGGGCCAGCGACGTTGGAAATGATCGCGTTAAACACTGGCGGGTGCATCCCCGACATCTGGCGGTCGGTGTACATCCGCATTAACGACCCGAGGGCCTGGCCGGGCGCGAACTCGGCGTAGGCGCGCAAAATGTTCGCGTCGATCCCCTGGTGATGATCCTTCGACTGGTTGGCGTATTCGCCAGCCAACCGGATGCGTTCGACGGGGTCAGCGCTGGTGGTGGCCAGGCGCGTGAACATGCCCGACACCTTGTTGGTGCCAGCCTCGATGAGGTCGTTCTCTTCCGCGCTGCGCACCGATACCGGAATCATGCCAACAAGCGGGGCGTCGGGAAGCTCGCCGCGCTCTTCCAGGTAGGCACGCAGGGCGCCGCCAGCCATGGCGAGGACAACATCGTTGAGCTTCACGTCGAAGTGATTCTTGATGCGTTTAAGGTCGTCGAGCGGCATGTTCGCGAACGCGAGACTGCGACGGGTCGTCAACGGAGCATTGAACGGCGTGCGGGGGGCAACGAACGGGGCGGGCATACCGTCGCCGCCGCGGGCGCGTTTGATCCAGTCGAACGGCACCGGAAGAGTTTTGGGGATCAGCTTCAGAGCGGCGATCGGCCGTTGCAGGAAGTAGTTGAACGCGCCAGCCACCGCAATGTCCGAACGCGAAGCGCCACCGGCAGTTTCAGCCACCCGCATGGCGTCAAGGGTGGGTGCCTCCGGCGATGCCGTGGCGAGTTCGTCGAGGATTTCGGCTACGGTCGCGCCGTCGACGCACGCGTGATGAATCCGCAGAACCAGCACCAAGTTGCCGTCGGCCATGCCTTCCAGAACCCACAGGTCCCACAACGGCTTCTTCCGGTCAAGGACTTGCCCGACGAGGTGGCCGCAGGTTTGGGCCATCTCGTCAATGGTGCCGGGCTCGGGGATTGCGATGCGGTGGACGTGACGTTCAATGTCGAACCCTTCGTCTTCCACCCACACCGGATGGTCGACGTTGGTCATCGAGTCCGCAAGTTTGCGACGCAATACCGGGAGCCCGCTCACGCGTCGTCCCATCTCGCGGCGCAGACCCTCGAAGGTGTAGCCCCCGGGAATCGTCGACGGGTCGATGACAACGATGGCCGCCACGCTCATCACCTGTGACGGCGTCTCCAGGTACAGAAACGACGCGTCGAGTCCGCTCAATCTCTCCATATTCGGACCTTCCTACTGCGACGGACGTGTCTGCTCGCTCGCCGGGACGGTCGTGCGTGCGCTTTCACAGTAGCGGGATCGTCGTTGGCGACATCACTGAGTGCCGTCAAATCTGAGCGCGCCCGGACCAGCGGCTAGGTGCCAGCCGCCACCTACCGTTATCGTGCCGTACGTTCGGACGACAAACCCCTCGTTGCAGCCACGATCGGCCGAGTCGGGCCTGCTGGCGCATCGATCGATCAAAGGAATTCTCCCGTTGAAGAACTCCACCAGGATTCGTACGACGGCCGCCGCCACAGCAGCAACGGCCCTTCTTGCAGGCACTGCCCTTGCCGGATCGGCCGACGCGCAACCCGCTACCCCCGGCGGAAACTGTGCGGTCGACGAGCGCAGCGCACAAACCACCATCCACAGCCTGATGGACGAATGCAGCAGTTCACAGATCGTCGAACTGTTCAAGGCCGCCGATGCAGGCCAACGGCCACCAGCCGGAAAGTATCGCCTGTACTTGCTACCCGTCCAGCAGTCTGCGACCGGACTCAAGGACTACGCCTCGGCGAAGAACTTCGTCACCATGCAAAGCAAACTCGGTGATGCCCTGCACTTTACGACGGGACCGCAAGGCCAGCCGTGGGTGCACAAGGAATACATCACAGGGTTGGATGCCGGGGCTCCCGTGCATTACGCACCGCGCTCGTTTGCCGATCGGGAACCGGTCTGGACTGCCGACTTCGTCCGCGACTTCGCTGGTATCTCCGTCAGCACCCACGAGTACCGGCAGTTGACGCCGACGGTGTGGATCGGTCGCGACTTCCTGGGCCCCGGAACCGCGACTGCTCCCCCGAAGAGCGGCGGCGCGATGGCATTCACCGCGTACTGACTCTTCGTATTTGAATCCCCGATTTGGCCAAAATCGCGTTTTGCGGTCAGTTAACCCCCAAATCGGGGATTCAAATACGAACGTTCGCTTAGACCCCGACTTTTTCTTTCTTGGCAGCTTCGCGAGCGAGGAACCGGTCGCGCTGCTCTTCAAAGCGT
Source organism: Gordonia sp. (in: high G+C Gram-positive bacteria) (assembly GCF_049647785.1). Taxonomy (GTDB): domain Bacteria; phylum Actinomycetota; class Actinomycetes; order Mycobacteriales; family Mycobacteriaceae; genus Gordonia. The sequence goes on along the minus strand of NZ_JBARYI010000070.1, from coordinate 9,528 downwards.
TTGGCATCGACCTCGGTCTTCTCCAACCACGCGGCCAACTCTTCGCGGGCCTTCTCGCCGCGACCGCCGAAGTCGTTGCGCTCGAAGATGTTCCACTTCCGCATGATCGGCCAGACGACGTCGTCGAGGTGCTGACGGATGTCGTAAATCCCGTGCTTGGCCATCATCAGGCTCATCTTGCGGAAGTTCGGCATGCCGATTCCGGGCATCTCGAAAGTCATGACGACGCTGGCAATGGCCTCCATTGCCTGGTCGGGGGCGAGGTCGAGCGCGGCGGCGCAGATGTTTCGGTAGAACACCATGTGCAGATTTTCGTCGGCCGCGATGCGCTGCAACATCCGGTCAGCGATCGGATCATTGCACGCCTTACCGGTATTGCGGTGGCTCACGCGGGTGCCGAGCTCCTGAACAGCAACGTAGGCAACACCGCGCATCAGTCCGTTGAGGTCGTCGGAGTGCGCGCCCTTCGTCATATTGACCATGCGGTCATTCTCGAGGGCGACGGGGTCAACGCCGCGGGTCACCGTCAGGTAGTCGCGCATGACGATGGCGTGCCGATTCTCTTCGGCGGTCCAGCGGCCCACCCAGGTGCCCCACGCGCCGTCAGGGGAAAAGTACTGAGTGATTTCGCGGTGGTACGACGGCAGGTTGTCCTCCGTCAGCAGGTTCAACGTCATCGCGGCCTTGGCGACCGGGCTCAGCTGCGACTGCTCGGGATCCCAATCCTCGCCGCCCATGGCAGCAAAGTTGCGGCCCTGATCCCACGGCACGTAGTCGTGCGGATGCCAGTCCCGCGCCAACGACAAATGCCGGTTCAGTTCCTTTTCTGCAGCGGGTTCGAGTTCGGTGAGCAGTTGCACTTGAGACAAATCAGGCACGGGTCGCGGTCTTCCTGCAGTTGGATGTGTGACTCAACGCACGGTAGGACACTAAGGAGGCCTATGCAACCAAGCCCAATTTGGGCGGCGGGCTTGCGGTCGGACGTTTTGATACGTTGAGGCCGCTTGATCGGAGTCGACCGGCCGTCATTATGAGGCCCCTCCGTGATCGACTCCGTCACGTCGATAAGGGGAGAGCACGACTGTGACTGTAGATAACTCAAATGGGGAGAATCACGAGGTTCTGCACCTCACGTCGAAGGGCGGTGCCACCCCGGAGGAGGGACCGCCGAGAACCGATTGGATTTTTTTCGGCGTTGTCGCCGCCATATGTGTCGGCTTCGTGATCTGGGGCTTTGCCTCGTCGGACACGCTGGCCTCCACCGCGCAAACAATCCTCGATTGGCTTCTGGTCAACTTCGGGTGGGTATTCATCATGACGTCCACGGCACTCGTGGTGTTTGCCCTGTGGCTGGCGTTCAGCAAGTACGGGAAAATTCCGCTCGGCGCCGACGGCGAGAAGCCCGAGTTTAAGACAATTTCGTGGATCGCGATGATGTTCAGCGCCGGCATGGGCATCGGCTTAATCTTTTTCGGCATGGCCGAGCCTTTGATGCTCTTCATGGATCCGCCACCCGGGACCGCGCTAGCCAGGTCCGATGACGCCATCCGCACCGCGATGGCGACGTCCATGTTCCATTGGGGATTGCATCCGTGGTCCATCTACGCGGTGCTGGGCCTCGCGCTTGGGTACAGCGTGTTCCGACGCGGTCGGCCGCAGTTGATTAGCTCGGTATTTGTCCCACTGTTCGGCGAACGCGGCACTCAAGGCCCTGCTGGCAAGGTGATTGACGGGCTAGCCCTCTTCGCGACCCTGTTCGGGTCCGCGGCGTCGCTCGGTTTGGGTGCATTGCAAATCCGGAAGGGTTTGGAATCGGGCGGCTGGATCGAAAACGTGGGCACCAGTGTTCTAGTGGTGATCATCGCCATTCTGACCTGCTGCTTCATCTTGTCCGCAGTGTCGGGACTGGCGAAGGGCATTCAGTGGCTGTCGAACATCAACATGGTGTTGGCGCTGCTGCTGGCCGTGTTCCTGTTTGTCGCCGGGCCGACGGTGTTCATCCTTGATCTGTTGCCGACGACAATCGGTAGTTACCTCAACGACCTTCCCGGCATGATCTCGCAGTCCGGTGCCACGGGCGGCGACGCCATGCAGGAGTACCTGTCGACGCAGACCATCTTCTACTGGGCATGGTGGATCTCGTGGACGCCGTTCGTCGGCATGTTCCTGGCTCGGATCAGCCGCGGCCGCACGATTCGACAGTTCGTCGCCGGTGTCATCCTGGTACCGAGCGTGGTCAGTTTGTTCTGGTTCACTACGTTCGGCGGTACCGCGATCGCCGATCAAAAGAAGGGCCACTCCCCGTTAGGTAAGGGCACCACCGAAGAGATCACGTTCAACGTCCTCAAGGAACTGCCCTGGACTGGAATTACGTCGGTCCTGGTGATGATCCTCGTCGCGATCTTCTTCGTGTCAGGGGCGGATGCGGCGTCGATCGTGATGGGCACGTTGTCGCAGCGCGGCAGCCTGTTCCCGCGCCGCTGGGTAGTGGTCTTCTGGGGTGCCGCCACGGGCGCGGTCGCCGCTGTTCTGCTGGTGATTGGCGGCGAGGATGCCTTATCCGGCATTCAGAACCTCACGTTTATTTCGGCGCTCCCCTTTGCCGTCGCCCTGGTGCTGATGTGTGTCGCACTCGTGAAGGATCTGCGGAGCGACCCGATGATTCTCCGCGAGGTGAAGGGTGGCGAAATGCTCGAATCGGCCGTCATCCTGGGCGCTCAGCAAGACGAGTGGGACGACTTCCAGCTCGAAGTCACCGAACGCGTCGAGGAAGACGAAGCGGATGAGGAGCCGTCCGACGGTCCCGGAAAGTAACAAAACCCCTGGCTGTCGCCGATTTGGCGGCGCGAACGCGACCCACTGCTGGTGAAGCGTCGGCATGCACCGGATCATCTGGACGGCCTGGATCCACCAAGTGCAACCCGACCGCTTCTGCAGCGTTCAAGTAGGCCCCGATCGTCACTGACGGCGGCAACGGGCCGTGATCGTGCGATGTATACGATGGCCCACTAATGAAAAAATCGTTTCTCACGTTCGTCATGCTGGGCATCGCCCTAATCGCCGGGCTTTTCATGCTGGGCGCAGGCGTCAACAACCTGACCAGTTCGCAGGCCCTCTGTAACGGGAACGCCATGTCCCAAAGCAACAACTGCGTCACGTCGGTGCGATCCGGACGTGCTGGGCGAGAGACTCGTGTGCGCACTTACGCCGAGCAGCGCGACAGCAATCGCCGTTCTGGCATCGGGTTCACCATCGCCGGACTGGTGCTGGTTGGCTCAGTCGCGGTACTCGGTGTCAGCACGCTTCGCTCGTAGTCGGCTAGTCCGCCACTTAGCCTTGGGTCTGCGGGCTCAGGACGGTCGGCGCAAAGCCACGACTGCCGGGTCCGGTCGACGCGATCTGCCGTCCCACCAGTAGCCGCTGAAGTAATCCGTTCGACAGTTTCCGTCCCGCATCGGTCACCGATTCCTGAGTCGAAGATCGGATGACGACACCGTCGTCGGCGACGTAAAACACCGCCCAGCCGAACCGCAGGGCGCCGGGGCCACCATTGTGATTGAAATTCATCTACGGGTCAGCGGTCAGCTAAACCAATTGCGGCCCCCGGAGCCCACAACGATCGAGGCACCCGCCTGTTCCGGACCAGAACCATCGATGCCCGGTCGTGCCTGCAGGCACAGGAAAGAAGTCGCATCACTCATAAGCTGCGCCAACCTTTCCCGAACTGTTCCGCCCAATCGCACCGGGCAAGCCAAAAGCCTTACCCCATCAGCTCCGGCCCAACACCAACGCTCACCGGCCCCGACGAGGCGATCCGCGGTGCAGCCATCAACCGAGCCAAAAGCTCATTCGACAAACCCCGCTCCGACTCCTCAAACGACACCGACGTCGACGACCGAACAACCACCCCATCATCAGCGACATAGAACACCGCCCAACCCAACCTCAGATCAGCAACGTCGCGCACTTGCGGAGGCTGCGCCCACACCCGCCAACCATCACGCAATCGCGACGCCACCAAATCCTCCATCGGATACTCCCCCACCACAATCTCGGTCCGAGCCACAAACTCCCGCACCAACACCACCGCATCCTCCCCCGACACAAAAGGCGAACGCACCAACGACTCACGCCACCACGACAGGCGCTCATCACGCAGCACCCGCGGCAACTCCACCGGCGTCACATCCACCCGCACCCCCGCCAACTCAGCGGGCCGCACCCACACCGAAATCAGATCTCGATCTTCAAACACCACCCCCGGCCACCCACGAAACAGCAGCTCAGGAGGATACGGCCGGCCATCAACATAGTCATCGGGCAACCCCGTCAACCGAGACAACAACACCGCCTCCCCATCACCACGAACACCCAGCACATCCCACAGCACGTTCTTCCACAACACCAACGTCTGAACCCGCACCACCGGCCCCACCTGCGCCGCCGAGGTCTTCACAAAACCATTCGTCTGCAACGGCCGCGTCGTCATCTCCGCGAATCCCTCCGGCAACGGCAACAGATTCGACGAGTACACCCACAAATCATCACCACGCTGATTGAACCGGTACCACTCCCCGTTCCACAGCATGTAGTCATCAGTGACCCACCAAGACCGCGCAGAAATATCGAACCCGTCAACGCTCGTCACGCCATCACCTCAACCAACTCCACCTGAGAACCGGACATCGCAATCACCGCAACGCCGGATACGGCACCGGCCGACCATCACGCCGAGCAAAACCGACATCAAGCAAAATTCGCAACATCCACTGATCCTGCCCCGCATCATCAGCCAACCAACCGATCCCCGAATCACCCTCAACCACAAAACCATCAGAGGAAACCACCGCAAGCATGTCGTTCAAAAAATCAACAAGCGAGGGCCACAACGCCTCCCGCCCGCACCCGTAATCAAGGTCGCAATAAATCACCTGACCTGCACGCCCACCCGCACCGGGATGACCATCGACAGCAAAAGCATCATCGGCACTCATAAACAACGGAACCCACCCCCGGTCCCACCACACCAACCGAACATCCCCCTCGGCGGACCCATCCAACTCATCAAAAGGCTCACCCACACCCAACGCCTCGGCCTGCTCGGCCATCGACGCACACCGAGCACCAGCAGTCGCCTCCGAATCAATCGGCAAACCACCCACATCAACCCCACCCAGCACCGACCACAACGCCCCCATACCCGCCTCGGGCGCCACACCAGTCAAACCCTCATAAACACCCACCTCCGAAACCTCACGCACAGCAGCCCAACCACGCTCAACCAACCCCGACCAAATACGCTCAGCCAAAACCAAAACTTCACCATCAAAAGACAAAATTAAACCCCTCCCAAACTCAGAAAACCGCTACTGAAACGAACCACCGTCGATATCCCTGGCAGGTGGCCGCAATGCTTCGTTGATCTTTGAGCGGTCAAGATCATAGATAAGATCGTCAAGGCGCCGAGCCTCGTCAGCGTCATTAATGAACCGAACATCAACATCAACAGGGTCACGCCAAACTGTAATAATCACCGTGTGCCACGACTCATTAATCGCCTCAGCCTTAATATGTTTCGAAAGCCGCCTTTGTATCCCCCGCGCTTGAGTCAGATTCTTCAGAAGCCCAGTCACAGTTTCGGACGTGAAAACACGATCAGTTTGGTTTATGACACCCAATCCTCGATGATAGTATTCCACAACCGAATCCCAATCGTCGCCACACTCCAACTGAGCCAAATCCCTTAACTCATAAGCCAGGTCGGTAACAATCTCGGACCAATGATTCGTCATCTGTGAACCATCCTTCTCATTTTCTCTTATCCGGTGGGGTAAACCGCTGACCAGCAATATTCTCAAACTCGGTGGCATATGCCTCGGTGGCAACTCCACCAGAATCGAGAAAGCAGTACTCGCCAACACCAACGCCCCACTCGGCACCCTTGAATCAGACATGATGATCGTATTCACACGGCCGCACTTACCTAGCGGGCACGATCTCTGGAGATGTCGCGATGCCACCGCCACCCCGTCCGACGCCCACGCCCACGGCAGGCCCCCCGGAGCCGACGTCGAAGCCACGCAGTCCCATGGCGGCCGAACCCGGAGTAGTTCCGGCGCCGCCGGGGCAACCGTTGCAACCCTCGGCCCAGTTTGGCATCCTGCCCGCCAACGTCAGCAAGATCGCCGACAACTGGCGAACCCAAGGCAATACCGTTGGCGCACTAGACTTCTCGGCCAACACCGCAGCGAAGGGCGAGGGCAGCGCCACCTTTGCGGCGATGCGCACCGTCGCAGATCCCGCCACCGCCGCGACCGACTCCATCGCCAAACGCCTCACCACGCTCGCCGACGGACTGCGCGCCTTCAACTCGCGCGCCGTCGAAACTGACGACACCGCGGCCGACGGCTTCCGTGCCATCCCGGAACGCTGATGCGGCCCACCATCAGCCAACTGCGTACCTGGGACACCGCATCGCTAGCGGCCGCATCCAAGGCCAACAGCACCAACGCCGACTCGCTCGACGAAGCCATCGACTCCGCGATGCGCGCCATCGACAGCGCCACCTCGTGGTTCGGCAAAACCCACGACGCCGCCGACCAGCGGATCACCCAAGAACAAGACCACGCGCGTGAAGTCCGCAACGTGCTGTTGCAGATCGTCGACGAACCCGATGATGCCGCACGCGATCTCGGCTTCGCGAAAGACCACGTGCTCGGCGAAGTGGACGGTGCCCTCGCCGACGGTTTCCCTCAACGACGACGGATCCGTGACGCATCCCGACGAGGATAAGCAGGACGCGGTCCAGCAGATCGCGGCCGTCATCGATGAAGGCTTGAAGACCGTCAACGACCTCGACGAAACTTACGGGTCACGCCTCGCCGGACTAGTGTCCGACCTCGCGTCCATGGTGCAAGGCCAAGCCGACATCAACGTGGTCGGCATCGGGATGATGACCCCGACGCGCTCGTCCAACGCCTCACGACAATGACGCCCGACCAACGGGCGACGCTGCTCGGCACCCTGACCCCGGAGCAACTCCGCCGGGTGGCGCAAGCCGACCCCGACGCCATCGGCAACATGGATGGCGTCCCGTTCCAGGCCCGGATCGACGCCAACGAAGTCAACATCCGGGCAGCGCTGGCGTCGGAACTCCGCAAGGAACCGCCCAACAACAATCGCATCGGCCAACTGCAGAAAACGCTCACCCCAATCAAAGATCCACTGTCACCAGGACGTGGCGGTGATGACGGCGTCATGGAGCGAACGTTCCTGGCGTTCGAAAACACCAAGCACGGCAACATGATTGAGGTGATCGGCGCGATCGGGCCCGGCACCAAAAACGTGGCCGTGTACGTCCCCGGAACCAACAGCAGTCTCGATGGCAGCGAATCGAACCACCGCTCGGCGTGGAACCTCGCCAACCAGTCGCGCGGCCCCGTAATCGTCTACATGGACGGCGAATTCCCCCACGGCAATGCCCTCACCGCGTTCGTCGACCCCCTCTCCGACAACGACGCCATGGACACCACCCTCGCCAAACGGATGGCACCGGACCTCGTTTCGTTCGGCCACGAACTCGACCGCACGCTGGCCACCACCTCGCCAGACGCCAAAACCACCTTCATCGGCCATTCGTATGGCGGGTCCACCGTCGGCACCGCCGAACAGAGCCTCAATGCCGACCGCGTCATCTACGCCTCATCGGCAGGCACCGGCATCCTCGACAACCAGCCGTGGAACAACCCCAACCCCGGCGTCGAACGCTATTCGATGACGGCCCCCGGCGACCCGATCCAATACTTCCAAGGCCTATCGACGCAACACGGCGGCGACCCCGACACCACTCCCGGCGTAACGCGACTCGATACCGGCTACTACGGGCGCAATAACGAGGGGCACCCCGGCGAACTTGTGTGGGGCAGCGACGGTCACGGAGGCTACTGGAACGATCCCCAATCGGATGCCTTCCAGAACATGGTCAAGGTAATCACCGGCGGTGACCCGACCGAATATGTTTGGCGCGCAGCCGATTCGCGGATCGAGAACACATCTCCGGGACCAGTTATTCTCGCACCCGGCCCGCTTCCCCTCACTGGATCGAGGTAACCATGCCGACACCCAAATACCTGTTCGCGGTGCTGACCGTTGTCCTGACCATCGGACTCAGCGGCTGCAGCACCGACAACAAACCCGACGCGATCTCGATGTCCGAAGCCGACGTGGAACAGATCCTCAATGCCAACCTCGACGCGGTGGACGGCAGGGTTCCGGTCAACGCGAGCGATCGGCCCACGTTGACACAGTACGGCTGTAAGAGTTCGTTTCCATCGGCGCTACCTGAAGGGCCACCCTGGCGCTACCGAGTGATGCGCTGGTACGACGATCCCACCGACACTCAAATCGACCAATGGCGGACAGCCGCACTCGGTCTGTCCGCCAAAGGGTTCACCGAACAGCCCGCCCCAACAACCCGCCCCAACGACGACCCCCGCGACATCGTGATGCGCGACAACCGCGGCTTCCAAGTCAGCCTCACCGTCACCACACCGCCAGCCGACGCCGAACTCCGCGTCGACCTGCGGGCGTCATCGCCGTGCGTGCAACCCCCGACTCCTGCGAGTAGCCGCTAGTTCGACGACGTCGTCGCGCCACCGGGGTTACCGGCGGCCGACGTGGGCGTGGCGGTCGTGCTGGGCGTGGCGGTCGTGCTGGGCGTGGCGGTCGTGCGGGGTGTGACGACGGTGGGTGCCGCACCCGACTCGGGCAGCCGACTGCCCGTAGCTTTGGCCGTGGCACTGCCCGGTTCCGTGAGCCTGACCGTAGCTCTGCGACATCGAATCGGTCGCCGGGGCAACCACCGGCGTTGCCGGCATGGCCGTCGGAGCAACGTTCACCGCGGCCGAATCCACACCAAAGCTGGTCGGCACCGACTCCGATGCCACCTCCGGGCGACGGAACTCTGCGAGAAGCCACAGCGCCGCAACAACAGCGAGGACCACGTTCAATGCCAGGTAGACGTAATCCCAGGTGGAGTTCTGGCCAGGAAGAAGTTCGTCAGATTTCACCGCTGAATAGATGACGTTGTAAACCTTCCCCACCGCCGTACCAACGGCGAGGGCCGAGACAATCGCGGCGATAGTCTTCGTGTCAACTTTGTCAGTCATCACGCTGATCAGTGCGAGCATCACGATGGCGACACCCCAGAGCAAGAAAAAACCGTTATGGAAAAGCCCAAGGATCACGGTCAACAGACTCAACCCGGCCACAGCGAGTGCAAGGATCTTGGCAGGATCACCACCCCTGCTGGCCATAACTTGGCTGGCCGTAACTTGGCTGGCTGAATCCTTGCCCACCGTGCTGATAACTCACGTGGCGAACTCCCCTGCTCGACACTGTTGCAATCGTCTCTGGCCTCCGGCCAACGCCGAAGGTAACGCTAGTGAATGCGCCTACGGTTGGACCGATTTGCCGTCATCCGTCCGCCACAGGTCTGCGCTTTGATTTGCGTGGCGACATGCCGCTGCC
>NZ_JBARYI010000069.1:0-34776 GCF_049647785.1 Gordonia sp. (in: high G+C Gram-positive bacteria) | reverse complement strand
ACATAGTGCGGGAATCGACGCATCATGCGAGAACGGATTGGGGAGGTGACGCGTGGGTGGGTGGGTGGGTGGGGACCTGGGGTTTACCGTCGGCGGGGGCGTAGTTGGGCGACGGTCGACACGGCGTGCTCGAGGGCGTAGTCGGCGTCGGCGGCCTGACCTTTCACGTCGCCATTGAGTTGTGCGACGACGAGCAGTGCCTCGCCGATGGACTGCGAGTCCCAGGCGCGAGCCTGCGTTTGGACTTTTCCAACGCGACCCGGCGACATGCCGAGTTCGGAGGCGAGGGAGTACTTGTCGCCGCCCATCGAGCGGACGCGCGCGATCGAGTGCACGGCTTCGGCCAGGGCGTCGGCCAGCAGGACACGCGCCGTCCCGTGGTGTTGGGCCCAGGCGAGCGATTCGAGGGCACCGGCGAGATCGCCGGTGACAGCCTTGTCGGCGACTTCGAAGCCGGTCACCTCGGGCCGTCCCGTGTAGTAGAGTCGCACGGCGTCGGCGGTGACTTTGTTACCGGTGTCGGCGACGAGTTGATGACAGGCGGCAGACAGTTCCCGAAGGTCGGAGCCGACCATATCGGTGACGAGGTCGACCACTTCACCGTTCACGCGGGCACCAAGGAGTTTGAAATCGGCGCGGACAAAGTCGGCGCGTTCGTTGGGCCATTTGGGTGCGGCGCAGTTGAACTCTTGCGCCCCGGCCTTCTTCAGCTCTCCCACCATCGACTTTTGGCGGCCGCCCCCGGTGTGGATCACCATCAGCGTGATGCCCTCGGGGATCGACTTCGCCGTGGCTGTTACCAGCGCCGCCGGTTCTTTGCCAGCTTCTGCGGCAGCCGAAATCACGACGATTCGCTCTTCGGCGAACAGCGACGGACTCAGCAGTTCAGCCATTTCGGGAACGGTCATTTCGCCAGCGCGGACCCGAGTGACGGGAACGTCGGTCCCGGCGTCGCGGCTGCGTTCAGCCGTCACCTGCGAGATAACTCGTCCAGTCAGGAAGTCATCGTCGCCGAGCAGCAAGAACAGCCGATCATTCACCCTTGCCATGGTGCCAGACGGGTACGACACGGCGGTCGTCGCCCGCCACGCGACGCACATGCCAAATACCCCAGCAGGCACCGGTCACGAGAATTAGGACGAATCCAAACCACGCCGGGATGGTGATGCTGGCCCAGCCGGGTGCGCCGAGCCAGTCCGCGACGACGATGAGCCAACGCGTCGGTGGGCCGGCTGCCCGAATCAGAAATTCGGCGAGAACCCCACCGGGGCCGTAGCGCGGTCCGAGCGCCCCAATCACGGCTGCTGCGGTACCGAGCAGGCCGGCCATCCCAACAACCGGCACCGCCAGCAGATTCGCTGGCACCGCAAGCACGTTTACCGTGTCGGTGATCAGGACCAGCAGCGGCGTCGTGAGGATCTGCGCGGCCAGCGTCATCGCTGCGAGGGTTGCCAGCCACTCCGGTAGTCCGCGTCGAACCAGGGCCCGGCGGATCGGGACCGCCCACAGAACCAGGCCCAGCGTCGCCGCGACGGAGAGGGCAAACCCGGGTGACAGCGCCATCTGTGGCCACAGCAGTACGACGATGATCACCGCAGTCCCCAACGCGGGCAACGCTTGCGCCCGCCGTGAACCGAGTCCGGCGGCCAAGCCAACGGACCCCATCACCGCCGCACGCAGCACACTGTCGGTTGGGCGAACCAGAATAACGAAGCCGACGATGGTGAATGCCCCCAGCACGACCACCGTCTTCGCCGAAGCACCCGTCATCCGGATCCCCAGAATGACGGCACCGCACACGAGCGCGAAATTGCTCCCGGAGACAGCAATCAAATGAGATAGTCCGGCAGCACGAAAGTTATCGGACGTCTCCTGATCGAGGCCGCTGGTATCGCCGAGGACCAGTCCGGGAAGCAGCCCGGCAGCCCGTTCGGGGAGGCTCAACGCGGAAATGTCGCGGAGTCGCTCGCGCACCCGACCGGCCACCGACTGCCACCAAGGTGGGCCACGAACCAGGCGCAGCTCCCCCACAGCGCTGAGCCTGGCCGCGCTCAACCGGTTCGACGGTCCGGGTTTTGGCGGTCGTGCACGGACCCGAACCCGATACCGTTCACCGGGCAGGGGATCCACCGGTCCGGCCGTCGCCGCCAGTTGCGCTGCGACCGGCCGTTGGTTGCGTCCACTTAAGGTCCGAATCTTGACTGGCAGAAGCATCTGACTGTGCGGCAGATACTTTGGGTCGCCCGTCACTTCCAGCTCCACGACCGGTTTGCCTTCCGCCGCACGGATCGGCGCGGCGTCGACGGCCACGATCCGCAGTGTCACCGCCACGGCAGACGCCGCCGTCACTCCGCACGCGGCGGCGATGGTGACAGCCCATTCGCGTTTCGACTCAGACTCTCGCCACCCCCACGCCGCGACCGCACATCCGACAACCGCCAGCACACCTGCCAGCGCAACATTGACGGCGATTGGCGCAGCCAGAGCGGCGGCGGACGCTGCCCAGCAGCCCGCAGCAGGCAGCGCGAGGCGAAGGTCGGAGGTGTTCATCCGACGGTGACGAGCGGCGTCAGTTTCGCTAGGCGCGCCGGGCCGATCCCTTCGATTTCCGCGAGTTGCTCAACTGAGGAGAACCGTCCGTTGGTGTCGCGCCAGGCGAGGATTGCGGCCGCGGTAACCGGACCGACCCCGGGGAGCGCGTCGAGTTGTTCGGCGGTCGCGGAGTTGAGGTCGACCAGGTCCGTCCCCTGCGCAGGCACGCTCCCTCCAGCGGGGGTTTGACCGGGGTCGGTTGGTGCGCCGCTCGTTCCGACCACCGCGCTCTTCACCAACCCGTCGCCAGCTTTGCCGACGAGAATTTGCTCGCCGTCGCGCAGCATCTGCGCCATATTGAGGCTCAAGAGGTCCGCTCCGGGGCGTGCGCCACCGGCCCGATCAATCGCGTCGGCGACCCGTGCCGACGGCGGCAGTCGTACCAGGCCGGGGTGTTTCACCATGCCCACTACACTCACCACCATCTGGCCGTCCGGCGCAGTACTCGCCGCTGGCACCGACTTCGGGGGATTCGATGGTTCGCGTGGCCCCGCACTCGATTCAAAAGCGACCAGTGGCGCGACCGGCTCATTGCCTTTCAGCAGCGAGAACCCCGCGATCCCGCAGGCGATGAGCCCGACAATGATCAGGCCGATGGCCGCGGGTGGGAGCATGGTGAGCCGGTTCTTTGGTGGCGTCCATTCCTCCTCCCAGTCGTCTTCGTCGTCACCGTCGCCGAGGGAATCCAGCCCGGCACGACGATGATGTGCGACCCCAGACGCTTCGAGATGGTCGTCGCTCCCTGGCCAATCGTCACCACCGTCGTGCCAGCCGTCGCCTTGCGAGTCTTCCGTCCCGCTTTGCTCGGCGTCGTCGAGGCACTCGAACTGCTCGTGCTCGGCCCACGCCTGCCTTCCCGGCGGGGTGTCGAGCCAGTTTGGCATTCCCGTCACGCCCCACGGTGATTCGACTGGCGGGGCGGCCGGCGGTGCCAGTCGCGCCAAAGGATCGGGCCCACTTCTGCGGTTGCGGCCCACCCGCTGCTTGTTCCCCATGGCCGAAGGCTAGGCGAATCTTCCGATAGCGGGCGGCCCATGACCTGGCCTTATGGGAATCTGTGGAACGATTTCCGGTTGTCCACAGAAACGCCACTAGTTGGGCGACGTACTCGCCAAGTCCGCACTCAGCCCATCGAGAAACCGCCGCAGACCGGTCTCAAAGAGAACATCTTGGTTGTACGGGTAGCCGAAGTTAATGATTGCACTGATGTTGGGAAAATCGGCAGACGGCGCCATTCGGCGCAGGTCGGCGATCTGGGTGTCCATCCATTCATCGTTGGTGAGCCCGGTCTCGGCTTGGTCGGCGAGTTCGGGTTCCGCCGAAAGCCCCAGTCCCCTAATCAGATTCAGCAGGCACAGGTAATCGGTGAAGGCCTGTACCGGCCCCAGGCCCGCGATGCGAAGGCTTTCCAGCATCGACTCGGTCAGCGGCACCGCATTCGGCATCAACGCGGGACGCGTCAACGACAGCGCGCCCGCAAGCCACGGGTGCTTCACCATCGCTGAGCGCAAGGCACGTGCGGCGGCTTCGAGGTCCGTACGCCAGTTGCCGGACCGGACTGGAAGTTCGATCTCCCCCATCACCGCGTCCATCATCGCGAACTCGAGTTCGTCACGGCTGGGAACATAGCGGTACACGGACATCGTCGGAATCTCGAGGGCGGCGGCCAAACGACGCATCGACAGCGCCGACAGCGATTCCGCATCGGCGATACCGATCGCTACTCGGACGACGCCCGCGGCCGTCAGGACCGCGGGATCCTCACCACCGGGTGGCCGTACCACGCTGCCGCGCCCCCGTTTCGATTCGACCAGACCGTCGGCTTGCAGCAACGACAGCACGCGACTGGCGGTGGCCATGGCGACGTTGTGGTCGCGCATGATGGCGCGCGTGGATGGGACCGGGTCGCCGGGGTGCAGTTGCCCCGTCATGATCCGCATGCGAAGTACTTCGGCAATCTGTTCCGCGCGGCCCACGGGAATCCCTTCGACGGGTGCTCTAGTGCACTTTCGGTGAAATACCTTGTCAACACCGTATCGAAGTGCACTTCGTACGGCGTAGTTTCACGGCATGAAGAAACTCAACGTACTCATCAGCGGCGCATCAATCGCCGGCCCCGCAACCGCCCTTCTGCTCGCTCAGCAGGGGCACCACGTCACGATCGTCGAACGCGCACCAGCCTTACGGCCGGGAGGTCAGACCGTCGATTTGCGGGGTGCGGGCCGCACGGTCGTCGAACGGATGGGCCTACGCGATCAAACCGATGCCCGACTGCTTCATCAGCACGGCATCGCGACTGTCGACGCAAAGGGCCGACGCCGGAGTGCGCTTCCGGTCGAAGCCTTCGACGGCAACGGCATCGTCTCGACCCACGAGATTCTCCGCGGCGACCTCGCCGAAATCATTGTTGACGCACTCCCTACCTCGGTGGAGTTCCACTGGGACGACACCGTGACCGCAGTCAGCGAGGATGACGATGGCGTGACGGTGTCGTTCGAGAAGGCCACCGATCGTCGTTTTGACATGGTGATTGGCGCAGACGGACTCAGCTCCGCAGTTCGGCGCGCCGTGTTCGGACCCGACACCAGGCACCTCCACCCAATAGGACTGCGCTACGCGTGGTTCACCGCGACCGTCGATCAAGACCTTGATGGCTGGTACTTGCTCCACACTGCGCCCGGCGGGCGGGCCGTGTCGCTACGCCCCGACAGCACCGGCACCACGGTGAAGGCGTCGCTGGCAGTGCGCGGCACCGACACCGTTCCACTCCGGGATCGCGAGAGCCAGTGGGCCATGCTGGAATCCGCATTCGACGGGACCGGGTGGGTAACACCGTCACTCCTCGAGCAGATGCACGACGCGCCGGATTGGGCGTATGCCGACCTCGCGCAAGTCCACATGGAGGAATTTGTCACGAAGCGCGTTGCCCTCGTGGGAGACAGCGGCTACTGCCCGACACCACTCACCGGTCTCGGTACCACGCTCGCCTTGGTGGGCGCGTACATTCTGGCCGGTGAGCTCAGCAGGTCCGACGACATCTCAACCGCACTCGCCCGCTACCAAGCAGTGATGCGCCCCTTCGCTGCGAATGCGCAGCAATTGCCGCCCGGCGGCGCTGGCGGTTATGCGCCGAAGAGTCGTCTCGCCGTGATCCTGGGCCGATTCACCTACACCCTGATGAATCACTGGCCACTGCGGCCACTGTTGGCCGCACAATTCGCGAAAGCCGACGGGATTGATCTGCCCGAGTACCCGGCGTTGGACTCCGTGCGTTGATTGGTGCCACAGCCAGCTTCAACGGTCACAATCAGATCGTCATCCGCATGGCCCGCCCTACCCGCCAGCAAAAGCGACTCTTCAGCAATACACCTCGATAAGCGCTGCGGGGGCCGGCGAACTCTCAGTTGATCGGTGTCAGTCCGTACCCGAGCGTAATTCCCACGGCACCCGGCCCCACGTGCGTGCCGAGGACTGCGCCCAAATCGACGACGATGCTCGACGTGATCTTCTCGATGCGCTCGCTCGCCCGCTCAAGGACTTCCGCCGCGAGTTCGGGGTTTTGGCAATGTTGAATTCCGACAGTCACAGCGTCGTCGCCAGCAAGTTCCACGGCGGCGTCGAGCATCTTGGCGATCGCCTTGGTCGACGTGCGGTGCCGTTCTCGGAGGGCGAGGAGACCGTCGGACATATGCAGGATCGGCTTAATCGACAATGCCGAGCCGAGCAGATGGCTCGCAGTGCTGATACGGCCGCTCGCACGGAGGTGGTCCAGAGCTTGGACGCAAAGCATCGACTCGGCGGTCGCCGCCGCGCGCACCGCTGCCTCGTACGCGGCATCGCGGCTGGCACCACCTTCGGCGGCCTGCGCCGCAGCGAGTGTCGTCAACCCGACAGAGATCCCGACCGACCGCGAGTCGACCACGCGGACTTTGCCGTCCATGTCGTCGGCGACCATGCGCGCCGCACCCCAGGTGCCCGACAGTCGCCGAGACATGTGAACGGCAACAACGCCGTCACCGTCGCTGGCCTCCCACGCCCGCTTGTAGGCCTCGGTGAGGTCGGCAAGGTTGGCACCGGACGTCGTGACCTTCGGCATGCTGATGATGTTCTCGGGCACGTCAGGCCCGCCTTCGGCATATTCGGCGCCATCCTCGGTCCGCAGATACAGCGGAACCTGCAGGATCGAGTGCTCGTCAAGGAGTGACGCTGGCAACCGCGAGGAAGAATCGGTGACGACAACAACAGGCACCTCTATACGGTAGCCGGTCGAGCCTGCGGAACCGATTCGGTGTCGGTTAGTTAACCGCCCGCCTGCCCTTAACCACCGGCCTGCCGCTAACCGACCGCCTGCTTCACCGCGGGCGCAAGGACCTCAGCGATCCGGACGTGGGTGTCCAGTCCCCAGTGGATACCGTCGGGATTCATTTCGACGTCGTCGTTGGCGAAGTCCTCGGCGGTGACCGGGTAAAAATCAACGGTCGGAAGGTCGTGCTCGGTAGCCCACTGACTAATCGCGACCGTGGTCGGGATGCGCCCGGGGTGCACGTTGCCGTAGTACGGGCTGTCGTGGGTGGGCGGGAGGCACACGATGATCGGCAGGTCGGGGCGCAAATGCTGCAGCGCGGCACGGATCTTCTCGTAGTAGTAGATCGTCTCCGACGGCGGGATCGCCATCGGCCAGCCAATCGGCGACAGTCGCGGCTGCAGCCAGCTGTACGCACCGCGCACTACCTGCCGCAGCTTTTCTGGACGGACGTATCGGATTTGCTCACGCAGCGCGGTCGGTAGCGGTGACGGCAGCGAGTCCATGCCGCCGAATGCCAGAATCAGCAAGTCAGCTTTGGGGAGGGCCGCCCAGATCCGGGGATCCTGAGTGATGGCCCACCAGACATCGCGGCTGGTCCAGCCGATGCGCGCAAATAGTTCCACGTCGCGACCCGATTCCGCGCCGACCAGATTCGGCCAAATCTGCGGGTCATCGGCGGAGAGGCCACCCTTGTTGCCGTAATAGGAGAGCGAGTCTCCCAGCACCATAATCGAACCCATCGCTGCTACTGCACCGTGCTCTCTGCGGATTCGGCCGACGCATTCCACACGTCCAGACGCCACACGGGCGCCTCACCGGGAAGTGCATGACCAGATAGTTGGACCCAACTCGTGTTGGCTAGTCCCCCGAAGATCGGCCAATTCGCGACCGGCAACGCCAGCAAGCCTGCGGTCAGCGCGGCGATCACGCCGCCATGCGCTACCAGAATTACCGGCGCTTCGGCATTCTCCCCTTGGCCCCAATCGCTGATCTGCTCGACGAGTTCGTGCACCACGGGCACCGACCGTGCCGCCACCTGCACGCGGGATTCACCGCCGGGTGGGGCCCAGTGAGCATCGTCGCGCCAGTTGCGGCGGGCACCGGGATCAATTGCGTCGACCTCGGTGTGCGTGCGCCCCTGCCACTCCCCGAGGTGCGTTTCACGCAGTCGCGGATCCGTGACTACGTCCTGGCCGGTAAACGACGCCAAAGCGAGCGCCGTGTCGTGTGCGCGCCGCAAGTCCGACGACCGGATGATCCGCGGGCCACGCGTCGCGAGGGCACGACCCGCCACCTGCGCCTGCTGGACGCCGACGGCCGACAGGTCCGTGTCGAGTTGTCCTTGCATGCGCCGACCAGCGTTGTATTCGGTCTCGCCGTGTCTCATCAAAATGAGTCGGCGAACGACCGGCGTCAACCGTTCGACGCTGGTGTCACCGGCGTCGGGTTCAGGGATCATTCGCCTGAGCCAGCGAGGTCCGGATCGACCTCGTTGGCACGGTCACGCGACGGTGCCTCGATGCCCTCGATCTCCATCGCTGGGCAGTCTTTCCACAGCCGTTCGAGGCCGTAAAAGTCGCGTTCGTCGTCGTGTTGAACGTGCACGACCAGGTCGCCGTAGTCGAGCAGGGCCCAGCGACCCTCGCGGGTGCCTTCACGTCGCAGCGCCTTATGCCCCGACTCCCGGAGCTTGTCCTCGATTTCTTCGATGATCGAGTTCACTTGGCGTTCGTTGTCGGCAGAGGCGATGAAGAAAGCATCGGTGATGACGAGGGTGTCGGACACGTCGAGGGCGACAATGTCGGTGGCACCTTTCTCAGCTGCGGCAAGTGCGGCAATCGCCACCATTTCGCGGGCTTCGGGTGCAGCAGTCACGCTGGTTCCTTTCGGTACAAACCGTGTTTGGCGATGTACTGGACGACGCCATCGGGCACCAGGTACCAGACGGGGCGGCCGGCAGCGGAGCGCACACGGCAATCGGTTGAGGAGATCGCCAGCGCGGGGATCTCCAGCATCTGCAGGGCATCGGCAGGCTTAGTAGCCAGATGCTCAGTTAGATGCGTGGCATTCAGTTCGTATCCGGGCCGTGACACCCCGATAAAGTTCGCGAGTTCAAACAGGTCTTCCCAATCATGCCAGGAAAGGATCGTTTCTAGCGCGTCCGCGCCCGTGATGAAGTAGAGATCATCGTCGGGATACGTGCGTCGCAGATCGCGGAGCGTATCGACGGTATAGGTGACGCCCTCGCGGTCCACGTCCACGCGACTGACCGTGAACTGCGGGTTCGAGGCCGTCGCGATGACCGTCATCAAATACCGGTGCTCGGCGGCACTAACCTGGCGGTGGGGGTCGGGAGCGTGATCGCCCTCCTTCTGCCACGGGCGACCCGTTGGCACAAAGATCACTTCGTCGAGATTGAAGCGGTGCAGCACCTCACTACCGGCCACGAGGTGCCCATTGTGGATTGGATCGAAGGTGCCGCCCATCACGCCAATGCGGCGGGGTTTGCGTTCGGCCTGTGACATGGCGGTTGAGTTTACCCGTGGGTGAGCCGCTATACCGGCAGCAGGTCGGCGATAACCTTCGAAAGTTGGTCCGCATTGCGGCATTCAAACATCTCGATCACGTCCGCATATTTACTGGCATCGGAGTCGCCGGTGTCCCACGCGGTTTGGCGTTCGGGATTGAGCCAGTAGGCGTTGCGAACGCGGTCCCGCATCTCGGCAAGCGCGTCCGCATGGGTTGGCCGGAAGTTGTTGCGAGCATCGCCAAGGATCAGCAGCGCGCTCCGATGCGTCAATGAATCGCCATAACGCTGATTGAAACCCTTCAGCATGTGCCCGTAGTCGGAGTGTCCATCGCGCGTACTGATCGATGCCTCCGTCAGCATCCGGTGCATGCGTTCGCCGAACTGCTCATCACTGTTGCCGCGGTCGAAGAATTCGGTGACCTCGTCGACGGTGTCGACGAAGGCAAACACTCGAACGTGGGAAAACTGTTGCCGCAGTGCGTAAACAAGTTGGAGGGTGAACTGGCTAAAGCCGGAAACGGAACCGGAGACATCGCAGATGACGACCAGTTCCGGCTTACCCGGTCTCGGCTTGCGACGACGCAGGTCGATCGGCACGCCACCGGTCGACATTGACGCTCGGAGCGTGGCTCGCACATCGACTGCGGCATGTTTGTTGCGGCGGCGCCGGAACTCCAGTTTTGCTGCCAGTAGGCGGGCAATCGGGTCGATCGTTCGCCGCAGTTTCGACATGTCCTGCGGGCTGGCCGAGAAGAAGTCGATGAGTTCGGGCAACTTCGGAACCGCGTACTCGCCGACCGCATCGCGGCCACGAATTTCCGCCATCCGACGCTGAGTTTCGGTAGTGACGGCGTCGCGGAGTTGCTCGGTCGCGGCACGGGCAGCGCGACGATTCAACGGATCGGTACCGGCACGCTCCCCCGATTGCGTGTCTTGGCCGCCGGCCATCGCCGCGGCGATCCGCGCAATCAGGGTTTGCGGCGAGATCGCCGTCATCGCCTGATACACCGAATACGATTCGCCGCGGGCCGATTCGTACTGTCCCACTTCACCGACGATCATCGCGACCAACTGGTCGAAGCGGCCGTCGGTCATCGCGTCGGGGTCGGCCAGCAGATCGGCGGTCAGGTCTCGCAGCGCCGCGACGTCGATGTTGCCGTCGTCGTCGCGCGGGACCTCGATGGCACCGCGTCGAGCCGCTGAACCCAGCGGGAACCACAGTTCAAAACACAGGTCAAAAGTGTCTCGGTGCATGTGGTCACTGAGCAGTGTGGCCGCCAAACCCTCCCGCAGAGACTCCCGGTCGAGAAGGTCGAGGACGCTCATCGCTTGTCCCGCGTCGATCAGGCTCGACGGCCCCACGGTGATGCCGCGGGTACGCAGGTCTTCGACGAACCCGGTGAGCGTATCGACCAGTTGTGCCGTCATGCCGAACTCAACCCAACTTGAGTTCGCGCAGCGCCGTCTTCACATCGGGACGATGCTTCAGCACAACGCCGAGCGTCCGCGCGACAAGCGAATCGTCGATCGTTCCCGCTTCGGCTTCGGCGGGCGTCGTCATCGCCAAGAGCGTGTTGCCCCAGTCGATGGTTTCGGCGACCGACGGCTTCTTCCGAATATCGAGGGTGCGGAGCACACCGACGACCCGGACGATCTCGGCGGCCAGGCGCTCGGGGAGCTCGGGGACGCGGGAGGCGAGAATTTCCCGTTCCAGAGCCGCATCGGGAAAGTCGATGTACAGGTAGAGGCAACGCCGCTTGAGTGCCTCGGAAAGTTCACGGTTCGCGTTCGACGTCAACAAAACAATCGGTCGACGAGCGGCGGTCACGGTCCCCATCTCCGGAATGGTGATGGCGAAATCGCTGAGGATCTCGAGGAGCAATCCTTCAATGTCGACGTCGGCCTTGTCGATCTCGTCGATCAGCAGGACTGTCGGCTCGGAGCGGGAGATCGCGGTCAGCAGCGGTCGTGCCAGGAGGAACTCTTCGGAGAAGATGTCACCCTTGGTCGATTCCCAGTCGCGTTGACCGGCGGCCTGGATCGCGAGGATCTGCTTCGCGTGATTCCACTCGTAGAGGGCGCGGGCCTCATCGATGCCTTCGTAACACTGCAGGCGAATCAGTTCCGAGCCGGTGGCTTGCGCTAAGGCGCGCGCCAGTTCGGTCTTGCCAACACCGGCAGGCCCCTCCACCAGCAGGGGCTTCCCGAGTCGGTCGGCTAAGAAAGCTGTCGTCGCCGTGGCTTCATCAGCCAGGTACCCGGTTTGCTTCAACCGAGACCGGACATCATCGACATCGGTAAAGACCGGCGCAATGTTTGCGGTATCGGTGGTGACGTTGCTGCTGCCCTTGGTGATGTTGCTGCCCGTCACGCTGGCCGCACCTGTCCGTTGCCCCACACCAGCCATTTGGTTGAGGTGAGTTCCGGCAATCCCATCGGGCCGCGGGCATGCAATTTCTGCGTCGAGATACCGATCTCGGCACCGAACCCGAACTGCTCGCCATCGGTGAACGCGGTGGACGCATTCACCATGACGGCGGCGGCGTCGACGCGGTCGGTGAACTCCGTCGCTGCGGCGAGGTTGCCGGTGATAATGGCTTCGGTGTGCCCCGTGCCGTAGGTATCGATGTGGTCGATCGCGGCGTCGATGTCGTCGACCACCTTGATGGCGATATCGAGCGAAAGGTATTCGCGGTGCCAGTCTTCTTCGGTGGCCGGTTCCATACCCGGCTCCTCACCGTGAACCACGACGCCCTGAGCTTGCAGAGCTTGCGTGATCGAAGCGAGTGCGGTGTCGGCGATCGCGGAGTCGATCAGCACCGTCTCGACGGTATTACACACGCTCGGCCTGCGGGTTTTTGCATTCAGCACTACCCGTGTGGCGATGTCGAGGTCGGCGTCGCGATGCACAAAGATGTGGCAATTGCCGGTACCGGTCTCGATCGTTGGGACCTTGGCATTCTCGACAATCGCGTTGATGAGTCCCGCACCTCCGCGCGGAATCACCACGTCGACGAGGCCGCGGGCCTGGATTAGCGCAGTAACCGACTCGCGGGATTCACTCGGCAGCAGCGATACCGCATTGGGGTCCAATTTGTGGGCTTCCACCACCTCTCGCAAGACCTTAACGAGCGCAGCGTTGGAACTCGCCGCGGACGACGAGCCGCGCAACAGCACGGCATTGCCTGATTTGAACGCAATACCAAAGCCGTCGACCGTCACATTTGGTCGCGCTTCATAAACGAAGCCGACCACGCCGAGCGGCACGCGGACCTGCCGAAGTTCCAGACCATTCGGAAGCGTCTTTCCGGACAACACCTCGCCGATGGGGTCAGGGAGGCCCGCGACCTGCCGCAACCCGCTGGTGATACCCGCGACACGCTCTGCTGTCAGGCGGAGACGATCGACGAGCGACGATTCCGTCCCTTGGTCTTCGGCGCGCTGCACATCGATCGCGTTGGCGGCAAGGATGTCATCGGATGCGGCATCGATCGCCTCGGCGGCAGCCAGGAGGACAGCGTTCTTATCTGCGGTGGTCAACGACCCGAGCGTGCGTGCCGCCTTCTTCGCGGCGGTAGCGAGCTCGGTAACCACGGCGGTCACGTCAACGGTGGTGGGTGCACTCATGTCTCCAGGGTAGCCGTGCGGCCACTCACGCCACCGGCAGGCGCATGGTGAACACCGCGCCCGCACCTGGGCCGTCACTCGCCGCCCACAGTGTGCCGCCATGCTCTTCGACGAGGGCCCGCGCGATGGTGAGTCCGATGCCGCTCCCGCCGTGGTCGCGATCGCGGGCGGTGTCGGCTCGGTAGAAGCGGTCGAAGACGTGAGCCAGGTGTTCTGGTGCGATGCCCTCGCCGGTATCGGACACGGAGATCAGGACGTGGCCCGAGCCCGATGAGTTAGAGCCCGCCTTCCACGGCTTGACGTGAGATGGCTCCTGCTTCGACGACACTCGCACAAGGCCGCCGGTCGGCGTGTGCCGGAGCGCATTGTTCAGCAGGTTTCCGAGGACCTGCCCCATGCGTGCCGGGTCAACCTCGATGGTGACGGCTGGCGCGTCGTCCAGTCGCAGCGCTACTCCCTTGGCCGCGTACTTTTGAGCAGCCGCGGCGATCGCGGTCTCCTGCAAGGCGCGGTCAGTGGTGCGGACAGGAATCACCGACAATGCCCGCTCTTGTGCCCGCGACACCGATGAGACGTCTTCGGCAAGTCGCCGCAAACGGTCGGTTCCGGCGTGCAGAATCGCCATCGTGTCACCGTCGGGTTGTCGCACCCCATCGTCAATCGCTTCCAGGTACGAGTCGATGGTTGCCAACGGCGTCCGCATCTCGTGCGCCAGATCTGACAGCATGCGCCGGCGCGTGGCCTCGCTGGCTTCCAACTGCTGGGCGAGTCGGTTGACGGCGTCGGCGAGATCGTCGAACTCGCGTCCCAGCCCGCCGTCTGCGACCCGGGTGTCGTAGCGACCGTCGGCGATCTGCGCGGTCGACGCCGCCACGGCGGTGACCGTCCGCTGCACCCGTCGAGCCAGGTACCAACTCAAGGCCAGCGCCAAGATTGCGGATACGACTGCCGCCAACCCCCACGACAATCCCACCGCGTCGGTGAAGGCACGCTCCACGTGCATCGCCTGATTGGAGTTCTGATCAATCCCCGCCTGATGGAGATGGTCGTGGAAAATATTCGGTGCCATCAGCCATGCGACCAGAAGCGCGCTACCGGCGGTGGCCAGCACTACCACCGTCATCGCCAGCATCAACCCGGTTCCGACCGCGAACCGCCATGCCCGCCGACCCGGAGGCGCTTGGGGTGACTCGGTCATTCGCCGGTCCCCATTCGGTAGCCCACGCCACGGACGGTCCGCACGTACCGGCCGCGAGCGGCATCGTCGCCGAGTTTTCGACGCAAGTGGCCAATGTGCACATCAACCATGTGGTCGTCACCGACCCACTGCGGTCCCCACACGGTGTCGATGAGGAGCGCCCTGGAGTAGACCGTTCCCGGAGACGACGACAAGGCCGTCAGAATGTCGAACTCGGTGCGGGTCAGGTGGATCGATTTGCCCGCGACCATCACTTCCCTACCCGGCACATCAATCGCCAGATCACCGAAGACGCGCGACTGCTCGCTCGCTCCCGCCCCGGTGAACCCGCTACGCGGTCGACGCATGCGGGCTTGGATTCGGGCAGTCAACTCGCGCGGGCTGAACGGTTTCGTCATGTAGTCGTCCGCACCAACCGACAGTCCGACGAGGGTGTCGACTTCGTCGGCGCGCGCAGTCAGCATCACCACGTAGGCGTCGGAGAAGGTCCGCAGTTGCCGGCACACTTCGACCCCGTCCAAGCCTGGTAGGCCTAGGTCAAGGACCACCACATCCGGATCAACGCTCCGCGACATCGCGACAGCCGCGATGCCATCGCCGGTCACGCTCACCTCGAACCCGGCACGCTCCAAATACTGCGCCACCAACGACGCCAACGCCGCCTCGTCTTCCACCACCATCGCCCGTGCTGACATGCCTTCATCATCACCGGTATCCGCCGTGCGGGGCACCCTCGCCCGGTGCCGGGCACCGACATCTTGAGCAAACCTTTACTTAACGACTAACGAACCCGCCGAGTCCATCGGGCACACTGGCTGGCATCAAGCCTCCATGTTGTATGCATCGGAAATCGTCTACTGAAGGATTGTCATCGTGAGAACTCGTCCCGTCGTCACCGCAATCGTCGCCGTCGCGGTAGCCGTTGGTGTTGCCGCCTGCAGCCCCAACGAAGAACCCTCGGATATGCCGCACGATATGTCGACGATGTCGACGCCCCATCACATGCCTTCGGCCAGCGCGCCGGCAACCGGCGAGCACAACGCCGCCGACACGATGTTTGCGCAGATGATGTTGCCGCACCACGAACAAGCCCTCGTGATGAGCGACATCATTCTCGGCAAGTCCGACATTCCGCAGCAGGTGACTGATATCGCCAAGCAGATCAAGGACGCCCAGGGCCCGGAGATCGCCCAGCTGAAAGAGTGGCTGACCACATGGGGCGAGCCGGTCAGCGTGCCGATGGACCACGAGATGGACGGCATGCTGTCGGAGGCTGAACTGCAGCAGTTGCGTGAGGCTCAGGGCAATGCCGCCGCCAAGCTGTTCCTGGAGCAGATGATTGAGCATCACGAAGGTGCCGTCGACATGGCCGAAGACGAGATCGAAGACGGCAAGAACGCCGACTCGATCGCCATGGCACGCAGCATCGTCGAATCCCAGCAGAAGGAAATCGACACCATGAAGGAAATGCTCAAGGGCCTCTAGTCGGCCCGCAATTGCGTTACGTCAGCAGTTTCCTAACGCCGATTTCAGCGTCTTCTTTGATGGCGCGTCGATTGGCAGTTGGTAGGCGATGAGCACAGAGATGAACGCGACAGCGTACTGGCAGTGAAAGCCGCGCAGCGGTGGCATCCAGCGGGCCGGTTCCGCGTCGGACTTTTCCTGGTTGCTCGCGGCATCGGTCGCGACGAGGTTCGCGGGGTCGTTGGCCATCGCCCACCGTTTACCCGCTGGCCAGTCGCGGGCACCCATGTCCCAGGCGTAGGCAAGCGGTACGACGTGATCGATCTGCACTGACGCGGATCCGCGTCCCCGCGCGAAGATCACCCGACGACCGGTGTATGGGCTGGTGAAGCTTCCGGCCGCAACGGCTTCGGGGCACGAATTGATCGGTGTTCGCGCCGTTACCGCCAGGTCCCGGGACAGGATGTCGTTTCGGGTGTCGCAGGCATTGCCCGCTCCGACGACGGACGCGTCGTCGGTCCATGCCGGACCAAAGCTGGCTCTGTTGTAGTTGCTGTCGTGGGGTGGGCGATGGTCGCGGACCGTCAACGAGTCCAGGTCCGTCCGGGCTGCGGTAACCGTGGCCGCTGGCAATCTCTGCGACTGCGGCGCGACGTGCGTTCCCCACGCAACAAACAGCGAGACCGCTGCAAACGCGGCGAGGCCAATCCATTGCCGAGGGGCCAGTCGGATTTGACCTGTCCGATGGTGCGATTGCATCCACTTCCAGCGTTGCCTTGATCGCCACCAGCTTTCGCGGACCACTCGGCGCACATCTGAGAACCAGCGCATGCCCTTTTAGACGCACGCGGGCACCGTTCGGTTCCACAACACGCCGCAGGCGCACCAAACCGGGTCAGTGCTGGATGTACTGAACGAGATGCTCGCGTTCGGTGACGAGTTCGTCGATCGCGCTCTTGACCACATCACCGATGCTGATGATGCCAACGAGTTGCCCGTCGTCAAGGACCGGAAGGTGCCGGATGCGGTGCTCAGTCATCGTTTCCCGCAGGCCTTCAATCGGGTCGTTCGGCGAGCATGTGTGCACAATCGGGGTCATGATTCCGGAGATTGGGCCATCGAGGACCAATGCACCCCCGGAATGTAGGCGTCGGACGATGTCTCGTTCGGACGCGATACCGGCGAGGGCCCCGTTCTCATCGAGCACCACCACCGCCCCGATATTCCATTCATCAAGGGTTGCGAGCAGGCTCCGCACCGTCGCGCTCGCGCGCACGGTAATGACGCCGCTTCCCTTTCGCATCAAGATTCTCGAGATCCGCATGGCCGTCCTCCACCCCGCGTGAGCTGACTTCGACACCTATAGAATCCGCCATTTGTGCCGAAAAGGCCAGGGTGCCGACCAGATTGGGTCTACGACTTTTCGAGGTACCCGGCGCGCGACGGCAGCAGAATTGACTGGACGAGTTCGGCAAGCGGCTGGTGCGCAACAAGTTCCGGGTCGGCGAGCACAATCTCTTCGGCAAGCTGGCGGGCATCGGCAATGACATCGGTGTCATCGAGCAGCGACAGAAAACTCAGCGAGCTCTTGCCACCCGACTGCAGCGAACCGAGGACGTCGCCCTCCCGTCGCTGCATCAAGTCGACACGCGCCAACTCAAAACCGTCGGTGCTTCCTTCGACGGCGCGGAGTCGTTCCATCGACTGGCCCATCTCGGAGGCCGACGTCATGAGCAGGCAAAGTCCGGCGTGCTGACCTCGCCCGACGCGACCGCGCAACTGGTGCAGCTGACTGACGCCGAACCGCTCGGCGTTCACGATCACCATCATGGTGGCGTTCGGAACGTCAACGCCAACCTCGATGACGGTGGTGGCGACCAAGACATCGATCTCGCCGCGGGTAAACGCATCCATTACGTCGGTCTTCTCGTCAGCTGGCAGCCGACCATGCAGAATCCCGATTCGGCGTCCGGCAAGCGGTCCGCCCGCCAATTGATCGGCCATGTCGAGGACCGAGATGGTGTCGTCTTCAGGTTCGGGCCCGTCCGCCTTCTTGACACCCTTCTTCTTCGCGGCCTTCGCGTTGGTCTGCTCGTCGCCGATCTTGGTGCACACCACATACACCTGACGACCCTTGTCAATTTCTTCGCCAGCTCGGGCCCACGTGCGGTCAACCCACGACTGCTTGCCCATTTGCACCACGCTCGTGGTGATCGGTTGACGCCCGCGAGGCAGTTCGGTCATCGTCGACGTGTCTAAGTCACCGAAGGTAATCATGGCGACAGTTCTCGGGATGGGCGTCGCCGTCATCACGAGGAAGTGCGGGCGGGTCGCGTCACGACCTTTTCCGCGCAGGACGTCGCGTTGTTCCACGCCGAAGCGGTGCTGCTCGTCGACCACCACCATGCCGAGGTCGAAGAATTCGACGTGTTCCTCCAGGAGCGCGTGGGTGCCGATAACGATGCCCGCTTCGCCAGTCACCGCGTCAAGAAGCACCTGCCGTTTGGCTGCGGTCGGCAGCGAACCGGTGAGGAGCCCGATGCGGGTCGCGCCGTCGGCGGCTCCGAGTTCACCGGCGCGAGCGAGATCCCCGAGCATCGTCATGACGGTCCGGTAGTGCTGTGCGGCAAGCACTTCCGTGGGCGCCAGAATGGCGCACTGGTGGCCGTTGTCGACGACGCGGAGCATCGCCAGCAACGAAACGAGAGTCTTACCGGAACCGACCTCACCCTGCAGTAGTCGATTCATCGGATGCTCGTCGGCCAGGTCTTCGCCGATCTCGGCGATGACGTCTTTCTGACCACTTGTCAGTTGGAATGGCAAGGTGGCGAGGAGTTTGTCTTCCAACCCGCCCGGCACATGGCTGCACGGCCGCGCCGTCTCGTCGACGACACTGAGACGTCGGCGCGCGAGTTCAGTCTGAATGGCGAGCGCTTCATCGAACTTGAGCCGGTCACGGGCGGCGTCAATATCGTCGAGCGAGTCGGGCAAGTGGATCCGGTGGATAGCTTCGTCGCTGGTGATGAGGCGACGTTCGGTCCGTTCCTGATCGGTCAGCGGATCGGCGGCAGGAATCGTATCGGCGAGAACCTGGCGGACAGCGCGCCAGATCTCCCACGTCTGTACTTCTTTGGTTGCCGGGTACATCGGGATGATGTCGCGAGAAAAGTTCGCCACATCGTCAGGGGAAGCAGTAGACCCTGACTTCGACCCGCCCGCATCGGCTTCGTCGGCCTGGAGTTCATTCAGCAGGGAGGGGCTGCCAACGACGTCGATCCCGTCGTCGTCGGGCATCACCATCCAGTCGGGGTGCGACAGTTGGATTTGGTTGTTGAACAGTTTCACCGTGCCAGCGAGCGCCACCCGAGTACCGGGCTTCATCTTGCTCTGGATCCAATGGGCGTTGAAGAAGCTGGCTTCGTAGCGGGCACGACCGTCGTTGACGACAATCTTCAGGAACTTGCCGTACCTGCGCTTCATCGAAATCATGTCGGACTTCTCGACGCGACCGATGACGGTAATCCATTCGCCAGGTTCCGGGCGCTGGGATTCCGAGAGATGGCCACGCCGAATGTATCGGCGCGGCACGTAGCGGAGGAGTTCACCGACCGTCGTGAGTTCCAGGCTTGCGAGCTTCTTCACCAGCGCCGCTTCGACGCCGGAGTCGGTGAGCGGTGAGGTCATCGTCAACATCACTCGATCCCCACCTGTAGCAGGTCGGAGGTTTGACCAGTTTGGTACATGGCGAGTTCGATGCCCGGGTAACTCGCGTGGAGGTGTTGGGCGATGCGCTCACGCGACGACTCATCAAGGTCGCGGCCAGCGAGCACCGTGACCATTTCACCGCCGGTCGCGAGCATGAGGTCGAGCAGCGCCGTCGCGGCCTGCCATTGCTCAGGCGCAATAACCAGGACGTCGGAGCCGATTAGGCCCAGCGTGTCACCAATTTCGCAGGTACCTGCGAGCGTCATCATTTTGCTATTCGAGTGGACCAGCGATCCCCAGCGGGTGCCCGCTGCGGCCTCAGCCATGGCGAATGCATCAACGTCGGGCTCGCCGTCTGGGTCGTGGACGGCCAGAGCTGACAGGCACTGCACCATTGACAGGGTCGGCAGAAAGACAACGGACCGCTGCGTGGAGCGGGCCTCGGCACCCACTTGCACGAGGTCTTGGGACGACATCATGCCGTTGCCCATCACCACCACGTGCGCACTGTCGGTGTCGAGGATCGCCTTTGTCAGGGTTGCCGGGTGGATACCGTGATCGGCGCGCACCGCGGACGCGCCCGCTTCGGCGAACAGTTCGGCGGCACCGTCGCCGGTAACGAGGGCGACAACCGCCCGCTTGAACCGGGCTGGCGGCTCGTTGGCACCCGGCGCGGCGCGTATCGCGTCGAGGGCAAAGCAACTAATGCGAATGTCGGTGAGGCGACCTAGTGCCGCACCGACTTCGACGACGGCACCGGGATCGTTGGTGTGGATGTGAACCGAGAATCGTTCGGCTTCAGATGAACTGTCGCCGACGATCACGATGGAGTCACCGAGTTCGGTGAGGCGTTCGCGCAGGGCACCGATCTGCGCCCCCTCGGCTCCGTCGAGCAAGTACATGACTTCGAAGTCGGTGTCGCCTGCTCCCTCGCACGAATGGTCGTGACCGGTACCGCCGCCACCCGCGGTGAGGATGCCCCGGTATGACCGGCGTTTGTTTGAGACTCCCGTGATCACCAGGACGAGGGCATCGGCCATCACCAAGAAACCGCGTGCACCGGCATCGACGACGCCAGCATTCGCCAGTTCCGGTAACTGTTCGGGCGTTAACTCGAGCGCTTCGGCGCAGTTATCAGCGATTGCGCGCGCAAAATCGGCGGGTGATTCGGAAACGTTGTTCGATGCCGTTTCGGCGGCGACGCGAAGAATGGTGAGAATGGTGCCCTCGCGCGGGGCACTGACCGCTCTGCGGGCACCGAGCGCAGCCAGTCGCAGTCCAGTGGTGCACAGTCGATTGAAACTGGGGTCGTCCTCGACTACCGCGAGGTCGGCGGCGTCGGCCAATCCGACCAGGATCTGCGACAAGATGATGCCGGAATTGCCGCGGGCATTCGCCACGGCGGCATCGGCCAGAGCGCGGGTGACAGTGGCGGCACCAGCGTCTGTTGGCAGGTCGGCGAGGACTTCGACGGCCTTGGTCATGGTGTTCGCCATGTTGCTGCCGGTGTCGGAGTCCGGAATGGGGAAGACGTTGAGGTCGTTGATTTCTGACCGCATGGCAGTCAGGCCCTCGGCGCAGGCCTGCGCCCAATCGCGCAGCAAGTGCGGATTCATCGCAGTGCTGCCATCACCGGATCCTGTCACCACAGCCTTTCCGTCCCCACCAAAATCGGTGTGCCTATTTCGGTGTGCCGTCTGTGTGTCCGAGGCTACCGTCTGCCTCCGACAACGGTGCGCGCCTCCCCTTCGGCGTACGCGGGCGATGGCCAGCGGCAATGGGCCCGATTTGAACTGTCACCGATATCCCAGTTACTCTTGTCTGGTTGCCGATTAGTGCTGCGCTCTTTGCGCGCTCGAGATCGGCGGAACATTGACCACGATTTTCTACCAAGGGAGTACGACCATGGCTGCAGTTTGCGATGTTTGCGGCAAGGGCCCCGGCTTCGGCAAGTCGGTTTCGCACTCGCACCGCCGGACCAACCGTCGCTGGAACCCGAACATCCAGTCTGTGCGCGTTGAGGTCGCCCCGGGCAACAAGAAGCGCAAGAACGTCTGCACTTCTTGCCTGAAGGCCGGCAAGACCGTCTCCGCCTAAGGCTCTTAAGTTTTTACCAAAATCGCCGCCCGACGACATGTCGGGCGGCGATTTTATGTTTGACAAATTATCGCCTCCCGCCCACTCACCTCCCCCTACCGAGCGTTCCGTAAAGTTGTCGCCATGGCTTCCGATCTCATCAACGTCAACGACGCAGGCGTCCTCACCCTGACCGTGTCCACCAGCGCAGCGGGCACTTCCCTCGATCATGAACTCGTGATGGAGTCCCGTGAAGCACTGCGTTCAGTGACTCGCGGCAAGCTCGACGCCGGGGCCATTGTGTTGCGCGGCGCGGGCAAGAACTTCTGTGCGGGCGGCAATGTCGCTAAGTTCGCCGACGCTCCCGATCGTGGCGACTACCTGCGCGGCTTGGCCGACGATATGCACTCGATGATCGAGTTCCTGTGGGAAACCGAATTGCCCGTCGTTGCGGCGGCACAGGGTTGGGCCGCCGGTGCGGGAATGAGCCTGGTTCTGCACGCGG
This sequence comes from Gordonia sp. (in: high G+C Gram-positive bacteria), assembly GCF_049647785.1. Classification (GTDB taxonomy): domain Bacteria; phylum Actinomycetota; class Actinomycetes; order Mycobacteriales; family Mycobacteriaceae; genus Gordonia. The sequence continues at coordinate 12,773 of NZ_JBARYI010000069.1, read as the reverse complement.
ACGTTGCTATCGGCGGCACATCGACCAAGATGCGTCCGGCCTACCCCGGCATTGGCTTGTCTCCCGATGGCGGTATGTCGTGGCTGCTGCCGCGGGTAGTTGGCGCGGCCCGGGCGCGCCACATCATCATGACCGACCAAATCCTCGACGCCACTCGCGCTTTGGAACTGGGGATCCTGTCGGAGGTCGTCGAGGATGACTCCGTAGTCGACACCGCCTACGACACCGCAGCCCAACTCGCCGCGGGTCCGCGCGGATCGTATTCGGCAATCCGCAAGCTGTTGCAGGCCTCGGCGACCAATTCGCTGACCGATCACCTCGCCGCCGAAGCCGCGTCTATCTCGGCACTCGGAAATACGGCCGAGGGTATCGAGGGCATCAACGCCTTCCTTGAGAAGCGGCGCCCCGACTATCCCGGCGTCCGCTAGACCAGCGGCGTCGCGGGTGGCGAACCCCGGGAGTCTGGATGAGCTTAGGGAAGCCGCCAGTCGACGGGGTCGCCGCCCAGATCCATCAGTTCTTCGTTGGCGCGGGAAAATGGCTTTGACCCGAAGAATCCGCGTGACGCCGACAGCGGCGATGGGTGCACCGATTCGATGGTCGGAACATCGGGTAACCATTCGGCGAGGCTGCGAGCATCATTGCCCCACAGGATCGCGACGAGCGGCTCATCGCGGGCAGCGAGGGCCCGAATCGCGCATTCGGTGACTTCTTCCCACCCCTTTTTGCGGTGCGATGCGGGCTCGCCCGGCGATACCGTCAGTACGCGATTGAGCAACAGCACGCCCTGCCGTGCCCATGGCGTCAGGTCGCCGTTGGTTGGCATGGGGAAGCCCAGGTCGTCGCAGTATTCCTTGTAGATGTTCTGCAACGATCGTGGCACCGGTTGCACATCGGGCGCGACGGAGAAGCTCAGGCCAACGGCATGCCCGGGCGTCGGATAGGGGTCCTGCCCGACGATCAGTACGCGAACGTCGTCGAAAGGGTCGGTGAAGGCGCGCAAGACGTTGGCTCCTGCGGGCAAATACCTGCGGCCGGCCGCATTCTCTGCGCGCAGGAAGTCGCCCATTTCCGCGATCTTGGCTTCGACCGGTTCCAGGGCCACCGCCCAACTGGGGTCAATGATCTCGGCGAGGGGTTTGGCACTCATCAGTCGAGCCGCCGCAGGTTCTCGCGGTAGAACTTCGCATTCTCGAAGTACAGTTTCGCGTTCATCTCGGTGTGATTCTCGGGAACTTGATAACCCTCGCGAATCTTGGCTGGCACGCCGAGCGCCATGGACCGCTCTGGGAGTTCAAAACCGTAGGGCACGACGGCACCGGCACCAATCACCGAGCCGGCACCGATCACCGAACGGTTCAGCACGATCGATCCCGACGCGATGAGGCAGTTATCGCCGATAACTGCTCCTTCGATGTGGGCGTTGTGTCCCACTACGCACTGGGCACCGATCTCTGTGTGCTCAGAGAAGGTGCAGTGGATGATCGTGCCGTCTTGAATGTTGGTGCGTCGGCCGATCGTGATGGAGCCATAGTCGCCGCGTAGTACCGCCCCCGGCCACACCGAGACCCCGTCCTCGAGCGTTACCGAGCCGATGACGGTGGCATCGGGATGAATAAAGACGTCTTCGCCAAGCGTCGGCTCGCGATCGCCGAGTGCATATACAGCCATGCGGTCGATCTAATCAGGTCAGGTACTGGTGAACGACTGCCACCCACGAATATTGCCGACTGGTCGACCGTCGATGAAGGCACCCGGCTCCCCCTCGGTGGCGACCCCGACGACTGTCCAGCCGTCCGGGACCGTGCCGGGCGCGAAGGACGCCAGGAGTTCGTGCTCCTCACCGCCGGCCAGGGCCCAGCGATGCGGTTCGACCCCCAGGGCACCACCCAATCGGTCCAGATCCTTCGCGTGCGGGACTTTGTTCGCATCGACGTCGAGCCGAACGGTGGAGGCCTGGGCCATGGTGATGAGTTCTTCAACGAGGCCGTCGGAGATATCAGTCATCGCGTGCGCACCAACTTCGGCGGCGATGCGGCCTTGCGCAAGGTCGGGCTGAGGCAGTCGATACTGCGCCACCAGTGACGAATACTGCTGGAGAAGGACCGGGTCCGCGCCGTGGTCGACGGCGGCAAGCGCCGCCAGTCCCCCGGCCGGGCCACCGAGTGGCCCGCTGACCGCGAGGACGTCACCCGCGAGTGCCCCTGCGAGCGTGACCGCAGGTCCGGCCTGCAGCACGCCGAGCGAAGTCACGGTCAAGATCACCTCTGACGACGAGACGAGGTCGCCGCCAAGCACGCGAGCACCGTAACGGTGGGTCTGTGCAACGATGCCCGCGTTGATTTCCAAGACTCGGTCGACGGGAGTGGCGGGCGGACAGCCAATCGAAACGACCACCCCCGTTAAGACACCGCCCATGGCACCGATATCAGCGGCGCTTTGCACCACGGCACGCGAGCCAATCTGGCGCGGACTCGACCAATCGAACCGGAAATGACGACCGGAGACTGCGGTATCGGTGCTGACCACAACCGGGCCTGGTGCGGTAAAGACGGCGGCATCGTCACCGGAGCCAATCACCACATCGGTCGAGTCACGAGCGCTTGAGCGTGCCGCTTGCGTGAACATCGCGATCAGCGCGCGCTCCCCGACTTCTCCGACCGTCTTCACGGCCCCGATGCTACCGCTAGCCCGTTGCTCGCCTATCTCTCGATTTCACCCAGCAGACAACTTCGACCACACTTGAGGCATGAGCGACGGCACTGACAAGCCCACGACGGACAGCCCTAAAGAGACGCCCGAAGAGCCCAAACTGAGCCCGGCCCTGATCGCGACATTGGTGGCAGTCCCCACGATGGTGATCATCGGGTTCCTGGTCTACGCGGCCATGAACTTTTCCTCGGCCCCGGACGAAGAGAAGGCGGCACCGGTCGAGTCGTATGGCACCGTCCAGGCCGACGTCGCCAAGTGCACCGAGTTCATCAAGGTGCTGCCCACAACGTTGGGCGACTACTCCGAACGCACGATCGACGGCACGACTGTCCGGTGGGATAAGCCCGGCGAGCAACCGGTGGTTCTCCGCTGCGGGGTCACCCGCCCCGCAGGGTTGGCACCGACGAGTTCGTTGCAGGTCATCAACCCAATCCAGTGGTTCATGACCGACTCGGTCGAAGGCGAAGGCCAGGCATACGTGAGCGTCGACCACCGGCCCTACGTTGCGATGTGGGTTCCGGTCGGCGCGGGCAACGCACCGATCACCGATGTTTCAGCATTGATCGATCAACACCTGCCGCGCGCACCCCTCGACTTCGGTCCCGCGTAGGAAAAATCCCCGCGCTGGCAGAGTCCCCGAAGTAGGCAGAGTCCCCGAGTGGGCAGAGCTAGGCGGGCCCGTAGACCTCTGGCTTGGTGCTGCGTCCGAGCAGCGAGCTGACCATCTCCGGGACCGACATGCCCTCGTGGCACACGCTGTGGACCGCTTGCGTCAATGGCATCTCAACCCCGTGCAGTTCGGCGAGCGCCAGCACCGACGACGATGATTTCACGCCCTCGGCGACCTGACCGTTTGTGGCCGCCTGCGCTTCTTCGAGCGTGGCACCCTCGCCCATGCGGGCACCAAAGCTTCGGTTCCGCGACAGCGGTGACGAGCAGGTGGCGACCAGGTCGCCGATGCCCGCGAGTCCGGCGAGCGTGGTGATGTCGGCACCGAGCGCCATTCCGAGACGGATCGTTTCGGCCAGTCCGCGGGTGATGATGGTCGCCAGGGTGTTCTCCCCAAATCCCATGCCGGATGCCATTCCGCAAGCCAACGCGATCACGTTCTTCGCGGCACCGCCGATCTCACAACCGATGACGTCGGTGTTGGTGTACGGACGGAAGTAGCCGGTCGCGACGGCTTCCTGCACCCGCTTGGCCTGATCTTCGTCAACGCACGCGACAACCGTCGCGGCTGGCTGCCCCTGCGCGATCTCTTTGGCAAGGTTAGGTCCGGTCAGGACCGCAATCTGGCGGGCCGGGAAGCCGGTGACTTCGCCGATCACTTCGCTCATTCGCATCCCGGTACTCGTCTCGACGCCCTTGGCGAGGGACAGCAGGATGGCGTCAGCGGGCAGATGCTCGCGCCACTGCTCAAGATTGCCGCGCAACGACTGCGACGGCACCGCACACACCACCAGATCGGTATCGGCGAGCGCCTCGGCTACCGAGGTGACGCCGCGGATCCCGGAAGGCAGTGTGATGCCCGGCAGGTAATCGGAGTTCTCGTGATTGGAGTTGATCTGGTCGACGAGATCGCTGCGCCGTGCCCAGATCTTGACGTCGTTGCCCGCATCGGCGAGAACTTTCGCCATCGCGGTCCCCCAGGATCCTGCACCCATCACTACTGCACGCAACGTCGCACTCCTTCACTGACCTGTGCCGAACCCATGGCACCTTCCGAGACGAATATCGCTCCAGCCTATCCGCAGGGGGCACAGTCCGCGCCGAGTACCGCATGCCGAAGGCGGTACTGCACCATGGTGACTATGCCCGTGAAGTCTTCGGTGGCCGTCGTCCTCGCCGTCAAAGCGCTGGACGCTGCCAAATCACGTCTGTCACAAGAGGTTCCGTCAGACGTCCAGCGCCGCGAGGTGGTCGCGGCCATGCTGGCCGACACCATGGCCGCGGTCAGGGGTGCCGAGGTGAAGCGCTTCACCGTCGTCAGTCCCGACCCGGCAGTGCACCGTCTTGCCCAGGAATTCGGCGGTCTGGGCATCGATGAGCCAGCACTCATCAGTGGTTTGTCGCCATTGAATACGGCACTGCTGACCGGGATCGCTGCCAGCGCCGCGACTGCGGATCTGGCCGCCGCACTGCAGGCCGATTTGGCCGCCCTCGACACACCAACCCTCCGGCAGGCACTCGCGGCAGCGCGTACCGCGATCGACAGCGGCGCACCAGCCGCCTTCGTCGCCGACCGGTCTGGCGAAGGGACCGCACTACTGGTGGTCCGCACCAGCGGCCCGTTGACGCCCCGATTCGGGCCCGGTTCGGCGGCGGCGCACCGGGCCGCAGGAGCAGTCGAACTCGATCCGAACCGACTGCAGTGGCCACGACTGCGGACCGACGTCGACACGCCGGAAGACCTCGCTACCGCGCGGGAGCTGGGGCTGGGACCGCGGACGGCGGCGGCATTGGAAGGGTCAAACCGACACGCGCGAGAGACCAAACCGGCCAGCTGACGAGACAGCACCGGGCCGATAGTTCACAATTGACCCGTGAGTGCCACGGACGAGATTGATGACGAGACCCAAACTGCCCTACCTACCGCGCTGCCTGCGGAAACCGTGGATCCCGATGAGGCCGCCGATCTACCCGTCGACCGATATTTCAACCGCGAGCTGAGCTGGCTCGATTTCAACTCGCGGGTGCTGGCGCTCGCCGAAGATGTATCGCTGCCCCTGCTGGAGCGGGCCAAGTTCCTGGCGATTTTCGCCTCGAACCTCGACGAGTTCTTCATGGTGCGAGTCGCTGGCCTGAAGCGGCGCGACGAGACCGGACTTTCGGTGAGGTCCGCTGATGGCCGATCCCCGCGGGAACAGCTGCAAATGATCGCCACTCGCGCGCAGAAGATCGCCGACCGGCAGGCGCGCACCTTCCGCGAATCGGTGCTGCCCGCATTGCACGCCGAGGGCATCAAGATCGTCGGCTGGGACGAGTTGACGCTGCCCCAGCGCGAACGGATGCAGGCGCACTTCCACAATGAGCTATTCCCCATCCTGACTCCCCTGGCCGTCGACCCGGCTCACCCCTTCCCCTATATTTCTGGCCTGAGCTTGAACCTTGCCGTCACCGTCAAGGGCTCCGGTGATTCCAACAACGGCAACGCGGGCCAGTACGACGGCGAGCACTTTGCGCGAGTGAAGGTGCCCGACAATGTGAACCGCTTTGTGCGCGTCGACCAACTGGTGCCGTCAGATGCCCCTGACGTCTCTCAGCCCGCACTATTCTTGCCGGTCGAGAACCTCATCGCGGCCAACCTGTCCGAGTTGTTTCCCGGCATGGAAATCGTTGACCACCACGTGTTCCGCGTGACTCGCAATGCCGACTTCGAGGTTGATGAGGACCGCGACGAGGACCTGCTGCAGGCACTCGAGAGGGAGTTGGCTCGACGCCGCTTCGGTTCACCGGTCCGCTTGGAGGTGGGCGACGACATGAGCGAGCACATGCTCGACCTGTTGCTCCGCGAACTCGACGTGAACCCGGCCGACGTCATCACGGTGCCCGGGTTGTTGGATCTGACCTGCCTGTGGCAGATCTACGGCATCGACCGCCCGCAGCTTAAGGAGCGGCCTTTCGTTCCCGCGACGCACCCGGCATTCGGCGAGCGTGAAACCCCCAAGAGTATCTTCTCCACGCTCCGTGAGGGCGACGTCCTCGTCCAGCACCCCTACGACTCGTTCTCCACGAGCGTGCAGCGCTTCATCGAGCAGGCCGCTGCCGACCCGCACGTGCTGGCGATCAAGCAGACCCTCTACCGAACGTCGGGTGACTCACCGATCGTCGACGCCCTGATCGACGCGGCCGCCGCGGGCAAACAGGTCGTTGCCCTCGTGGAACTGAAGGCCCGCTTTGATGAGCAGGCCAATATCAAATGGGCACGCGCGCTGGAACAGGCCGGCGTGCACGTCGTTTACGGTCTCGTCGGACTGAAGACGCACTGCAAGACGTGCCTGGTGATCCGTCGCGAAGGTTCCACACTGCGCCGCTACTGCCATATCGGTACCGGCAACTACAACCCGAAGACTGCCCGACTGTACGAAGACGTGGGCCTGTTCACTGCGGCCCCCGAGATCGGGTCCGACCTGACCGACCTGTTCAATACGTTGACCGGCTACTCACGCAAGCAGGAATATCGGAACCTGTTGGTGGCTCCGGCGGGCATCCGGACCGGCATCATCGACCGCATCAACGGGGAGATCGCCGCGAAGCGTGCGGGCAATATCGAAGCACGCGTCCGACTCAAGGCCAACGCGCTGGTCGACGAGCAGGTGATCGACGCACTGTATCGGGCATCTCAGGCTGGCGTACCCGTCGAGGTGGTTGTCCGCGGCATCTGTGCCCTGCGGCCGGGCGTCGAAGGCCTCAGCGACAACATCGTGGTCCGGTCGATCCTCGGCCAGTTCTTGGAACACTCACGCATCCTGCATTTTGGCACGCAGGGCGAATACTGGATCGGTAGCGCCGACATGATGCACCGCAACCTTGACCGTCGCGTTGAGGTGATGGTGCAAGTCCGCGATCGCCGACTGACCGCCGACCTGCAGGATATTTTCGATTCTGCACTCGATCCGCGCACCCGGTGCTGGGAGTTGCAGGCCGACGGTTCGTGGCAGGCACAACCCGCGGCGGGCGAGCAAGTCCGAGATCATCAGCGCCAGATGATGATTCGCAAGCGCCACCGCGCCGAGTCGACCAAGTCGTAATGCCCGATCCAACACGCATCGTGTGGGCCGGAGGAGGGGTCCTGTGGAAGCCGAGCAAATCAGCGGGCGTCAAAGTCGCGCTGGTGCACCGGCCCAGCTACGACGATTGGTCGCTGCCAAAAGGTAAAGCCGAGCCGGGTGAGATCCTGCCGGTAACTGCGGCTCGGGAAATCGTCGAAGAGACCGGCTATGAGGCTCGGATGGGCCACTACCTGCAAACCGTTGGTTACAAGCTCGGTTCCGGCGTACCCAAGCGGGTCAGTTACTGGGCCGTCGAAGCCGTGGGCGGAAGTTTCCGAGCCAGCCGCGAATGCGACGATCTCAAGTGGCTTCCCATTCCCGAGGCGATCAACAAGGTCAGCTATGCCGCCGACGAGGCCGTCCTGCACACCTTCGCGGCGCGACCTATCTTGGAGTTGCACACGATGGTCGTCGTGCGGCATGCCTGGGCCGGGACACCCGAAAACTGGGCTAGCGACGACCGCGACCGACCGCTCGACAAACGCGGGACCAAGCAGGCTGCCGCGTTGGCGAAACTGCTACCACTTTTCGGCGTTCACCGGTTGCACGCGGCAGACATGCTGCGCTGCATGCAAACACTGATGCCATTGGCCGAAGCACTCCGCGCCGAAATCAAACCCGAGCCGACCCTGTCGGAAGTGGCGTTCGCCGCCGACCCCGAAGCCGGATACGAGCGGATCCGGAAACTCGGCAACAAGACCGGCGCCATTCATGCCGTATGCAGTCAGGGCAGAGTAATCCCGCCGGTGCTGCGGCGGTGGGCCAACGTCGACGGGGTACGGCTTCCCGACTCCGATAACGGCAAAGGCAGCGTCTGGATTCTCACCACGCACGACGGCGATCTGATTGCTGCCGACTACATTCCCAGCACAATCTAAAGACAGACGCGACGGCTACCTTCACGCCGCGACTTATCGCCTATTCGTCGTAAAAGCCCGCGGGCGTAACCCGGAAATCCACTGCTACTTCGCAGTGGTCTTCTTTGCGGTTGTCTTCTTTGCTGGGGTCTTCTTTGCCGGAGTCTTTTTAGCAGCGGCTTTTGATGCCGCAGTTTTGGTTGCGGCAGCGGTCTTGGCGGCAACCTTTTTCGCCGGTGCCGCCTTCTTCGCCGCCGACGTCTTCTTCGCGGCCGTCTTTTTCGCTGCCGTCTTCTTCGCGGCAGTCGCCTTAGCTTCTGGCGCCTTAGCTGCTGGCGCCTTCTTAGCTGCCGCAGTTGTCTTGGTCGCGGCCTTCTTCGCTGCTGTCTTCTTGGCCGCTGTCGGCTTTGCTGGGGTCTTACCGGCCGGGGCGTCAGTCTCGGCCGAAGCGCGTTTGACCGCGGGCTGGCCTGCCTTCAGCTTTTGCTTACCTGAGACGATTGCCTTGAACTGTGCACCCGGCCGGAAGGCGGGGACAGACGTGGCCTTCACCTTCACGGTCTCGCCGGTCCGGGGGTTGCGAGCTACACGTGCTGCGCGACGGCGCTTTTCGAAAACTCCGAAGCCGGTGATTGTGACGCTTTCACCTTTGTTCACGGCGCGAACAATGGTGTCGATCACCTGCTCCACATAGTTAGTCGCGGTCTTTCGATCCGCGTCGAGTCGCTTCGTGAGTTCCTCGATGAGCTCTGCCTTGTTCATCCGTACCTCCGGAGGTCGCGCTGGCCGGGACGCACCAGCTAACCCACACGGTAAACGGATTGGCGGAAAAATTGCGGAAACCAGCACAAATTCCTACGAAAAGTTAGCTGGCAGAACAGAACACTCACAGATAAAGCCGAATTCGACTCTCTCCGTGAGTGTTCTGAATGCCCCGCGAGTTAAATCACGGCAGGGTTGTGGGTTTGAACGAGGGCCGGCGCTCTTCGTACGCGGTGATCGCATCCGTCTCGCGGAGGGTCAAACCAATGTCGTCGAGCCCCTCGAGCAGGCGCCAGCGCGTGTAGTCGTCAATCTGGAACGGGACCACGAGGTCGCCAGCGGTCACCGTCTTGTCTTCCAGACTGACCGTGATTTCCAGACCGGGCTCAGCGTCGAGACGCTTCCAAATCAGGTCAATATCCGACTGATCTACTTGTGCCGCAACCAGTCCGGCCTTACCCGCGTTGCCACGGAAGATGTCGGCGAAGCGGGAGGAGATCACCACGCGGAAGCCGAAATCCATGAGTGCCCACACCGCGTGCTCGCGAGATGAACCGGTGCCGAAGTCAGCGCCGGCAACGAGCACCGAGCCCTTGCTCCACGGTTCGTTGTTGAGAATGAACGACGGGTCGCCTCGCCAGCCGGCAAACAAGCCGTCTTCAAAGCCGGTGCGCGTGACGCGCTTCAGGTAGACGGCCGGGATGATCTGGTCGGTGTCAACGTTGCTGCGCTGCAACGGGACTCCGACACCGGTGTGAGTGATGAACGGTTCCATGTCAGGTCCTTGTCTTTCGTCGCGAGTCAGCTGAGGTCTGCCGGGGCCGAGAGGGTTCCGCGCACGGCGGTCGCGGCGGCAACCGCAGGCGACACCAGGTGCGTCCGTCCGCCGTTGCCCTGACGTCCTTCAAAGTTGCGGTTCGACGTCGACGCGCAACGCTCCCCCGGAGCCAACTGATCGGGATTCATGCCAAGACACATCGAGCAGCCCGCCATGCGCCACTCAGCGCCAGCCGCGGTGAAGACCTCGCCGAGGCCTTCTTCTTCGGCCTGCGCGCGAACCTTCATCGAACCCGGAACCACCAGCATGCGCATGCCTTCGGCAACCTTTCGGCCACGGAGCACCTCGGCTACCGCACGCAGGTCCTCGATGCGGCCGTTGGTGCACGACCCAACGAACACCGTGTCGACCTTGACCTCGCGGAGCGGGGTGCCCGGCTTCAGGTCCATGTACTCCAACGCCCGTGCGGCGGCCAGGGATTCAGCCTCGTCGACAATGTCTGCCGGATCCGGGACATTGGCACCCAGCGGCAGACCCTGGCCGGGGTTGGTACCCCAGGTGACAAACGGGGTGAGCTCGGAAGCGTTGATGTGGACTTCGCGGTCAAACACGGCGTCGTCGTCGGTGCGAAGCGAATCCCAGTACTCGACGGCGGCATCCCATTCCGCGCCCTGCGGTGCGTGCGGGCGGCCCTTGAGGAATTCGTATGTGACGGCGTCGGGGGCAATCATGCCCGCGCGAGCGCCAGCTTCGATCGACATGTTGCAGATCGTCATTCGGGCTTCCATCGACAGCTTTTCAATAGCGCTGCCGCGGTACTCCAGGACATGGCCCTGGCCGCCGCCGGTTCCGATCTGGGCGATGATCGCCAGGACCAAGTCTTTGCTCGTGACGCCGTCGGGCAGTTCGCCGTCGACGGTGATCGCCATCGTCTTGAACGGGCGCAGCGACAGCGTCTGCGTCGCCATGACGTGCTCTACCTCAGACGTGCCGATGCCCATTGCGAGCGCACCGAATGCACCGTGCGTGGAGGTGTGGCTATCGCCGCAGACTACGGTCATGCCGGGCTGAGTGAGACCCAGCTGGGGTCCCACGACGTGCACGATGCCCTGCTCGGCGTTGCCCATCGGGTACAGACGGACGCCGAACTCTTCGCAGTTCTTGCGCAGTGTTTCCACCTGCAGTGCTGAAACCTGGTCGGCAATCGGACTGAAGATGTCGACGGTCGGAACATTGTGATCTTCGGTCGCGATCGTCAGGTCTGGCCGTCGCAGCGGGCGGCCAGCCATGCGGAGTCCGTCGAAGGCCTGCGGGCTGGTCACCTCGTGCACGAGGTGCAGGTCGATGTAAATCAGGTCGGGGTTGTAGTTGCCGCTCGCATCTGCCTCGCCGGGGACCACAACGTGGTCGTCCCAGACTTTCTCGGCCAGCGTGCGCGGTTTTCCGGCGCTCTGCGTCATGAGCTCACTCGCATCTTCTAGTAGTTCCGCCTGCGCCGAGGCGAGCAGTCCGCACTGTCCGGGCTGGAACAGTGTCGGCCGGGCTGACACCCCTCGACTTTCAATCTCAGTATTTGGACGGTTAATATCGTCCTATGGGAAAGGATAGCGGAATCGGCGTGCTGGACAAATCCGTGATGATTTTGCACACTGCGGCCCGATCACCGATCAACCTTGGTGAATTATGCGACGCGACGGGATTGCCTCGCGCCACTGCGCACCGGCTGGCCGTCGGCCTGGAAGTTCATCAACTTCTGGCCCGCGATGAGTCGGGTCGCTGGATCCCCGGCCCCACGCTTGGGCACTTGGCTGCGACAGCTCGCGACACGGTCCGCGAGGCGGGCCTCATGACGCTGTCCGCCTTGCAGGACACCACTGGCGAGTCGGTCCAGCTGTACCGGCGCGAGGGCGCCGAGCGGGTGTGCATCGCCGCCGTCGAACCCCCGACCGGTTTGCGCGACACCGTCCCCGAAGGCACCCGCCTGCCGATGTCTGCGGGGTCGGCGGCCAAAGTCCTCGCTGCTTGGACCGAACCCGAAACACTGCGCACCTTGTTGACCGATGCCGCGTACACCGAGCGGTCCCTTACGGAGATCCGTCGGCGCGGCTGGGCGCAAAGCGTGGCCGAGCGGGCGGCCGGCGTTGCTAGCGTGTCGGCACCCGTGCGCAACAACACGGGCGATGTGGTTGCCGCGGTGTCTATTTCCGGACCCGTCGATCGTCTGGGACGGCGCCCCGGTGAGCGTTGGGGACCACATTTGGTTGCCGCAGCCGATGCAATCAGTACCCGCCTCGGAGCACCGACACGCTAACGTCACCCCATGGGAATCAATCAACGGTCGAGCATCGTCATGTCCGACGATGAGATCGAAATGTTTATCGCTCAGCAGCGCGTCGCTAACCTGGCGACGCAGGGCAAGAGCGCGATCCATCTGACAGCCATGTGGTACGGCGTCATTGACGGTGCGATCTGGTTTGAAACGAAGGCCAAGTCGCAGAAGATCGTCAATCTTCGTCGCGACCCTCACGCCACGATCCTGATCGAGGCTGGCGATACCTACGACACTTTGCGCGGCGTCAGCATCGAGGGCACGGTCGAAATCTTCGACGATCCCGAGACCTGCTTCCAGACCGGCCGCAGCGTGTGGGAACGCTATAACGGGCCGTACACCGACGAGTTGCGTCCCGCCGTCGAAGCCATGATGAACAAGCGCGTCGCCGCCCGCATGGTGCCCTCGCGCATCCGCTCCTGGGATCACCGCAAGCTAGGCCTGCCCGCCATGCCCATCGCAGGCTCCACCGCACAGTTCCTGAACGACTAACCCCGGTTCGTCGCTCCGCTCCTCGCGTTCTCGCATGATGCGTGCGTTCCCGCTACACGTCTGACGTGTAG
>NZ_JBARYI010000068.1:0-4305 GCF_049647785.1 Gordonia sp. (in: high G+C Gram-positive bacteria) | reverse complement strand
GTCTGACATAGTGCGGGAATCGACGCATCATGCGAGAACGAGCAGGCGGGCCGCGGGGGCGAGGGTCGGTCGGCGACACTGGAGGATGCACCTGACCGGTTTTGTCAGAGGGGCCTCGTAACATCGTCTTGGCAGAGTGGAAATCCGAACTTCCACGCAAAAGGTGGCGAAAGGGGACGGCGTGGCTTCACCGAGTTTCGACGGTGCATCGCTCGAGTCCGGGGGTTGTGTGACGGAACCCCTGTTCGATTACGAACCTGAACCGTTGGCGTTGTTCTCGGTGAAACCGGTAGTCGCGCCCCCGGTGGTCGCACCCGTGGTGGCCAATACCACTGATCGGACCGGCGACGCAGAACCCGAAGCTGGGCTAGCCCATCAAGTGACGTTCCTCCACACCGCGGATTGGCAACTCGGGATGACGCGCCACTTCCTGGCTGGGGAGGCGCAGCACACCTACAACGCCGCTCGTGAAGACGCTGTTATTCGCATCGGAGAACTCGCGCGGACCACAAGCGCCGAGTTTGTGGTGGTGTGCGGTGACGTCTTCGACGATCCGCGCGTCTCCACCCGCATTATTCGTCGAACGCTCGCCGCCCTCGGGGAATACCCGGTGCCGGTGTACCTGTTGCCGGGCAACCACGATCCACTCGACGCCACCAGCGTCTACCGCTCAAAAGACTTCACCGCCAATTGCCCCGACAACGTCGTGGTCCTCGACAAAGCTGGAGTTGTCCGGGTCCGTGACGGCGTCAGCCTTGTCGCCGCCCCCTGGACAACTAAGCGCCCGCTGTCCGACCTTGTCAACGACCAAGTCGCTTCGCTCGCGGCCTCCGACGACATCCGGATCGTCGTCGGACACGGCGGCGTCGATGCCCTCAGCCCCAACGATGATCCCTCCACGGTCGGGGCAGCCACCCTCGACGTTGCGGTTGCCGCAGAACTCGTCGACTACGTCGCCCTCGGCGACCGTCACTCGGTCACTTCGGTAGGCGACTCCGGACGGATCTGGTACTCCGGTGCCCCGGAAGTCACCGCCTTCGACCACGTGGAGCATGCGCCAGGCAACGTCCTCGAGGTCACGCTCGCACGCGGCACCACCTCAACTGTCAATGTCACCCCACATCGAGTGGGACAGTGGGCTTTCCGCACCATCCGTGACGACATGAATGGGCCCGAAGACATCGCTCGCCTGCGTGAAACGCTGTCCGCAGTCGACGAAAAGTCGCGCACCGTGGTGCAGATTTCCTTAGTCGGCACCGTCAGCGTCGCAGACAATGTCGCGCTTAATGATCTGCTGGAAGAGTTCGGTGACCGCTTCGCCGCCTTGAAGATTTGGGAACGGCACCATGACCTCACCGTCGTCTCCGACCCGTCGGATATCACTGCACTCGACCTCGGTGGCTATGCGGCGCAGGCGGCAGCCGAGCTCGCAGAGCGCGCAAGCGCGGATTCCGCTGACGCCGCCGATGCGGCTGCGGCACGATCGGCTCTCGGTTTGCTGTACCGACTTTCGGGAGCGGCGCGATGAGACTGCACCGACTGCGCGTTGAGAACTTCCGCGGCGTCGCTTCTCGAGAGATTGAATTTGCCGATGCCGGCGTCACGGTGATCGAGGGCGACAATGAGGCAGGGAAGTCGTCGATGATGGAAGCCTTCGACCTCCTGTTGACGACGCAAGCCAGCAGCAAATCGAAGAATGTGCGGGCTGTGCAACCGTCGGGCCGTGACGTCGGAACCGGAATTTGGGCCGAAATTTCTTGCGGCCCTTGGCGGTTCGAGTACTTCAAACGGTTCAACCGGCAGCCGGAAACCTCGCTCACAATCCTAGAACCGGCTCGCGAGCAGTTGGCAGGACGCGAAGCGCACGAGCGAGTGGAACAGATCTTCTCCGAATCGCTCGACAAGACGTTGTTCGGTGCGCTGCGACTGCTGCAGTCGGCAGACCCGAAACTCGGCGATCTCGCGAATAGTTCGGCGCTGTCGCAAGCCCTTGACCATGCTGCGGGACAAGCCGAATCGGACTCCGACGGCGGTGAGTCGCCGCAAATGCTGGAGCTCGCCGCCGCAGTGACGACTGAGTACAAGAAGTACTTCACGCTGGCGCAGGGCCGCCCGACCGGTGAACTCGCTGACGCACAAGCCGCTGCGGCATCCGCGGCCAAGCAGGTTGCCGAACGGGAGGAGATCCTGAAGGGCGTGCAAGACGCCGCAGACCGACTTCCGCGCGTTGCCGAGTCGATTAGGCAACTCCTTGTTGATGAGCAGCAGCGCGACGTCGACGCGTCGACGGCGAGCGCAGCGCTCACGGAGGCGGAAGCTGTCGGGGAGAAGGCGACGGCCGCCCGCGCGATTGTCGAGACTAAGGCGATGGTGCATAAGCAGGCGCTCGCCGCGGTGACGGCCAGGGAACATGCGCGTGCCCGCCTGTCGAAACTTCGTGCCTCGGCCGAGGCCAACGCGGTGGCAATCGCTGAGGCGCGGAAACACGCTGGGGTTTCCACGAAGCAGGCGGAGGCGCTCGCTGCCGAACTAGCAACGTCGCAGGCGGCACTTGCGAGTATGCGAACCGATCTCGCTGCGGCCGAAGCGGCCTCCCGGATTGCCGCCGATCGGGCACGGTTGGCTCGTCTGGATCACACGCTGGCCGAAGTTGGGCGTCTCCGGACCGAACTCACATCGGCTCAGCATCAAGTTGCGGCAATTGTGGTGACCGATGATGATGTTCGGCTCGCGGCGGCACTCGATCGTGACCTCACGGCACTTACTGCCCGACTCGACGCAGCCACCGCGACCGTCTCGGTGACTCGTCTCGGCAACACCGATGTGTTGATCGGTGGCGACACCATTGACCATCGGCGGGAGGTGTCCGCTGCGGATGTGACGGTCATCGAGGTTCCTGGAATTGCTCGCATCGAGGTGCTGCCGGGCGCGGATTCGGCAGTTCTGGCGACCGAACTCGCCGGTTTGCGGGAACGTGAGGAAGCACTGCTGGCCCGCTGCGGGCTCAAGAGTCTCGCGGAAGTTGCGCCAGCGTCGAATCGTCGCGCGGAAGCGGTACGTCAGACTGCTGAAGCCGAGCGGGCGATTGCCCGCGAGCTTGGCGGCACGCGTACCGAAGATTTGGAGAAGCAGCGGCTCGACATTGTCGGACGCCTCCCCGAACCGAGCGACGAGGCGGCTGGTGACCCCGTCGAACTGCGGCGCGCTGAGCGTGAGCTCGCAGACCTGATTGCGCAGGCAGATCGTCGGCGCGATGCCCTGATCGCATCGGCAAGCGAACAGACCTTGCGGGCGACGACCCTGGAGGAGTCCGGAGTTCGCAGCGTTGAGGAGGCGGCCGCACTCAGTGCGGAAATCGATTCTGCTGCTGCGGAGGCCTCCGACGAGATGCTCGTCGAACGCGTGGCGCAGGCGCAAACTGAGCTTGACACTGCCACCGCCGTGCTGGCGAAGGTACGTGAGCAATTGGAGAAGCTGAACTTGCATGGCTTGCGCGGGGCGCTGAGTGACGCGGAGGCGGCACAGACACGCGTTCGGCAGCAGTTGGCCGAACAAAAGCGTTTGCAGACGGAGCTGTCGACGCGGCTCGATGTGTGTCGGGCCGATGGCAGGCTCGATGAACTTTCCGATGCCGTTGCCGAAAATGACGCTGCCTCAGCGCAATTGAAACGAGTGTCAGAGCGGGCGGCAGGCGCCCGAGTGCTTCACGAGACCCTGCAGCGCAAGCGGAACGAGTCACGCGCACGCTATGTCGATCCCTTCACCGATCGCCTCGAGGAGTTGGCTGGTCCGGTGTTCGGTGACGATGTGAAGTTCGGGGTCGACGATGATTTTGTGATCTCGACGCGGACGCTCGATGGCGTCACCGTTGATGTTGACGCACTTTCCGGCGGCGCCAAAGAGCAGCTTGGCCTGTTGGCGCGCTTGGCCTGTGCGACCTTGGTTGACGAGGCCGACGGCGTTCCATTAATTCTCGACGATGCGTTGGGTTACACCGACCCGACGCGACTGGCGTCCATGGCGCAGGTTCTGGGAACTTCCGGGGGTGACGCGCAGATCATTGTCTTGACCTGCACACCCGACCGGTATCGAGATGTGGTCGGGGCCAAGCTGATCGCAGTCTGACGGGAAACTGCGCCCCGGTGTTGGGCGCGGGCGAGCAGGTGCGCTAATGTTGCTCTCGCCCAATGAGCCCCCCTAGCTCAGGGGATAGAGCGTCTGCCTCCGGAGCAGAAGGTCGTAGGTTCGAATCCTACGGGGGGCACAAAGTGAAGCCGCTGGCCAGGACTGTTTTCAGTCCTGGCC
>NZ_JBARYI010000067.1:0-11330 GCF_049647785.1 Gordonia sp. (in: high G+C Gram-positive bacteria) | reverse complement strand
GGATTCAACGCATCATGCGGGAACGGAGTGGAGGCTAGCCGAGGGGGTCGAGGACCTTCTCTTCGCGCGTTTCCACGTCGGTGTGAACTTCCATCTTCTTGCGGGGCAGGAAGAACGCCGGGATCAGCGTCAAGGCAACCAGGATGGTCGCAATGATGAACGTGTCACCGTAGGTTGAGGCGATGTCTGCCAGGGTGCTCTGTCCGGCCTGGCCGACGGCGACCGGGTCCTTGACGTTGACGCCGTTCTCGACCATCGCGTTCATCGTCTTCTCCGGGTCGCCACCGGCCTGCATCATGGCCCGCGACAGCGGCAGCAGCATCGTGGTGAAGATGACCGTGATGACTGCGGTACCGACCGACGAGGCCGTCTGCTGGATGGCGTTCATCAGCGTTGACCCGTCAGCGATCTCCGACGGTCGCACGGTTGCGAGCGCTGCCGACATGATCGGCATCATCGTCATACCCATACCGAGGCCCTGGATGAGGAGCGCGCCGCACAGGTACCAGTACGAGGTGTCCGTACCGAGGGAAATGAACATTCCGACGCCGATAGCGATCAGGACCAGGCCGACGAGGACAAACTTGCCGGGACCGATCTTGTCGGTCATCTTGCCTGCAATCGGCATCGTCAACATGGCACCCAAGCCCTGCGGTGCCAGCAGCAGACCCGCCATCAGCGTCGTCTCGCCGCGAACCACGATGAAGTACTGCGGGTACAGCAGTGATGCACCGAAGAAGGCGATCGCGAACAGCGACATGGTGATGATGGCGATGCGGAGGGTCGGGTTGCGGAACAGGCGAAGGTCGAGCAACGGGTGCTTGGCGCGGAGGGCATGCCACACGAACGTGGCAATCAGTGCGGCACCAATGATCATCGGAATGTAGACGCGCGGGGCGTTGAACGTGCGTTCGTCGGCGCTGGAGGAAACACCGAACAGGAACAGCGCCAGGCCGGGCGACAGCATCAACAGGCCGGGGATATCGATCTTCTTACCGGGTTCTTGATCGTCGCCGGGCAGCGCCATGAATGCGTAGACCAGCGCGATGATGCCGATCGGCACGTTGATGAGGAACACCCAGTGCCACGAAGCGATCTCGATGAGCCAGCCGCCGAGGATCGGTCCCATAATGGGGCCCAGCAGCATCGGGATGCCGAGGACTGCCATGACCGAACCGACGCGCTCAGGTCCGGCAGCGCGGGTCATGATCATCATGCCGATGGGCATCAGCAAACCGCCGCCGAAGCCCTGGATCACGCGGAACGCGACGAGCGAACCGATGTTCCAGGCCAACGCACACAGGACGGAGCCGATGAGGAACAGCACCAACGACGCCATGTAGACGCGTTTGGTACCGAACCGTGAAGCGGCCCAACTGGAAACCGGAATCACGGCGGCCAGGGCCAGCGTGTAACCGGTCATGGACCAGGCTGCACCTGCAGCGGAGGTATCGAACGTCGACATGAAGGTCGGCTGCGCGACGGCGACGACGGTGACGTCGAGGATCGACATGATGGCGCCCAGCACCACAACGCCAGCGACGACAAAGACGTCCCGCCCCAGCTTGGTGCTATCGACTCCCGGTGGGGAGGAGGTCATAGGGTTCTCGTTTCGTGAAGGATCAAAATCGGTGATGGGGATTACCGCGAAAGTGTGGAGGGGGCCTTTGCGATGCATTCGACAGCAGAGTTCAGAGCCGAAGTAATTCGGCCCCGAATGTCACTGGGGATTTCGGCTACGATCTCGGCGACTTCGGTGTCCCGAATCCGGAACTGATTGGCGATTAGTTCGCGTCCGGTTTCGGAGATCGACAGGCGCTTAACCCGACGGTCGGATTCGTCTTCCCGCCGGGTGATGAGATTGATAGCCACGAGTCGGTCGGCGCCGCGACCGGCCGCAGCAAGCGACAGTCCGACGGCGTCAGCCAACTCGTTCACTGACAGATCGTGTTCGCTGCGGGACAGGACCATCAGCATGCGGAGCTGCGAGAGGGTCATGTCGGTAGCGGCTACGCGGTCGACGGTGCTACAGGAGGCCCGATCCGCGACTTGCTCGAAAAACGACACCAGCGCACTGGTGCAGGACTCGACGGAGGTCTTAGTTTCGGACACTCGAAAGAACTTACGCCCACGCAATAATTGCTGCAACGCAACAACTGGTGAGTTCGCTCACCGACGTTTAGCATGTGGGACATGGGTCACTCCAACATTAAAAACATCCCCGTCCGTGCTCTCGATGGCGGCGACTTTCGCCTCGCCGATCTGACCGGTCCGCTCCTGGTGGTCAACGTCGCCTCCAAGTGCGGTCTCACCCCGCAATACGCAGCCCTCGAACAGCTGCAGAAGGATTACGGACCCAAGGGTCTCACCGTGGTGGGCGTCCCGTCGAACCAATTTATGGGCCAGGAACCCGGCACCCCGGAAGAGATCGCCACCTTCTGTTCCACCACCTACGGCGTCACCTTCCCGCTGCTGGAGAAGACTGACGTCAACGGCGACAACCGTCACCCCCTCTATGCGGCACTCACCGAAACCCCCGACGCCGACGGCGAAGCTGGCGATATCACCTGGAATTTCGAGAAGTTCCTCGTCGCCGCAGACGGCACTGTCGCCGCACGCTTCCGTCCCCGCACAGAACCGGACGCTCCAGAAGTGATCACGGCCATTGAGGCAGCCATCAATACCGGCGCGTAGTCCAGGTACAGTAAAAGGCGTGTTCGTTCGGCCCACTCGGGCCGAATTTGATGACCATCTGTTTTAAGGAGCAGTGCGGCTAATGGCGCGTGTAGTGGTCGATGTGATGCCCAAGGCCGAGATTCTGGACCCGCAGGGCCAGGCCATCGTCGGCGCATTGGGTCGCCTGGGGTTCTCGGGTGTCTCAGATGTCCGGCAGGGCAAGCGTTTTGAGCTGGAAGTTGACGGCAGCGTCGACGACGCCACGCTGGAGCGAATCGCTGAAGAACTCCTGACCAATACGGTCATCGAGAACTTCAACGTCTCGCGAGTCTCGGAGTAAGGGCGTCATGACTGCTCGTATTGGAGTCATTACCTTCCCCGGAACCCTCGACGATGTCGACGCCAGCCGCGCGGTTAACACCGCGGGCGGCGAAGCCGTCAGCCTTTGGCATGGTGACGCTGATCTCAAGGGTGTCGACGCGGTCATCGTTCCGGGTGGCTTCTCGTACGGCGACTACCTGCGCGCCGGCGCGATCGCCAGCTTTGCTCCCGCCATGCGCGAAGTAGTGGCCGCTGCCGAACGTGGCATGCCGGTCCTCGGTATCTGTAACGGCTTCCAGATCCTTTGCGAAGCTGGACTGCTTCCCGGTGCATTGACCCGCAACGAGGGACTGCACTTCATTTGCCGCGACGAGTGGCTGCGGGTGGAATCGAACACCACCGCGTGGACTTCCCGCTACGAATTGGGTGCCGAGATTCTGATCCCGCTCAAGTCGGGTGAAGGACGCTACGTGGCCTCGGAGGAAACCCTCGCGGAACTCAAGGGCGAGGGTCGCATTGCGTTCACCTACGCCGGAGACAACCCGAACGGTTCGTCGCTCGACATCGCCGGAATCTCCAGCGCCAATGGTCGTGTCGTCGGCTTGATGCCGCACCCGGAGCACGCGACGGAGGCCCTCACCGGCCCGAGCGATGATGGTCTTGGGTTCTTCTACTCGGCGCTGGACTCGGTGCTCGCGGCCGTCTGATGACGGTAACCACTTCCGCATCGGCTGCGGGTCTGGCGGAATTTATCGACGCCTCGCCGTCACCGTTTCACGTCTGTGCGACGGTCGCGGCCGAACTCGATGGTGCGGGCTACACGCGGTTGTCGGAGACTGAGGCTTGGGCCGGTGCCGCGGCAGGACGCCACTATGTGGTCCGAGGCGGATCGATCATCGCCTGGAACGCCGAATCGTCCTCGGACGCTTCGCGTTTCCGCATAGTCGGTGGTCACACCGATAGTCCGAACCTTCGGGTCAAGCAGCACCCCGATCGCTCGAGCGCTGGCCTCGCAACCGTTGCTCTAGAACCGTACGGCGGCGCCTGGCTGAACTCGTGGCTCGACCGCGACCTCGGATTGTCGGGCCGCTTGGCCTACGACGACGCGGGCACGGTCGCGTTCAAACTGGTGCGGATCAACGAGCCGATCCTTCGGGTTCCGCAGTTGGCGATACACCTGTCCGAAGATCGCAAGGGTGTCACGTTGAACCCGCAGCGGCACGTCGACGCCATTCGAGGGGTGGGCGACGCCGATCCGCTGCTGGATTACGTGGCCGATCATGTGGGGATCAATCCGACGGCAGTTCTCGGATGGGAACTGATGACCCACGACGTTGCGCCGTCGCAGATCATTGGTGCTGCGGGCGATTTGCTCAGCGCACCCCGCCTGGATAATCAGGGAACCTGCTATGCGGGTTTGCGGGCGCTGCTCGATGCGGAGCCTTCGGGCGCAGTCACGATGCTGGCCCTCTTCGATCATGAAGAGGTCGGTTCGGGTTCCGAGCGCGGAGCGTCGTCGGACTTTTTGGTCACGGTGTGCGAGCGCATCCTTGCCGCGACCGGCGGCAACCGTGACGACTTCTTGCGCACCATGGCCGCGAGCATCTGTGTTTCCGGCGACATGGCGCATGCGACGCACCCGAACTATTCCGACCGGCACGAGCCGTCGCACCACATTGCGGTCAACGGTGGTCCGGTGTTGAAGGTGAACCAGAACTTGCGGTATGCCTCCGACGCGATCGGTGAGGCCGAGTTCGCGCTGGCCTGCCGCGACGCAGAAGTGCCGCTACAGCGGTACATTCACCGCGCCGACCTGCCATGCGGTTCCACGATTGGCCCGCTGACGGCCACTCGGACCGGCTTGCTGACCGTCGATGTCGGTGCCCCGCAACTCGCTATGCACAGTGCTCGCGAACTGATGGGCACCGACGACGTCCCGATGTACTCGGCGGCCCTGGCCGCGTTCCTGCGACGCTGACGACAAGCCGAGACGTTGAGCGGCTTCCCCTACGTGAGTGCAGCCTTGACGACCTCGATGAATCCGGTGCTGGGCTTGCCTCGCAGGTCGGCGAGGTCTGTTGAATCCGACGCGAGTGCACCGCGGGCGGCCGACGCATCGGAGTTTGCGAGGGTCGCGGCAAAACCGTCGGGAACGCCTGCCGCCACGAGTCCGGCCGCGTAGTCGGCTTCCGGTAGGTCCTGATAGCTGACGGGTCGGCCGCTGGCGGTCGCGAAGGCTCCGGCAATGTCGGCGTAGGTCAGTGACTCGTCACCAACAAGTTCATAAATTGCGCCGGCCGGGGCCTCGAGGAGTGCTACGGCAGCGGCGTCGGCGTAGTCGGCGCGCGCAGCCGGATTGACGACGGCGGTGCCGCCGCTGCCAGCGAAGACGCCGGTGTCGATGGCCGGTGCCAGCGACTGCACATAGTTCTCCGAGTACCAACCGTTGCGCAGCAGGACGGTGTCGATACCGGTGCTGGCGAGTAGCTTTTCGGTTTGCAGGTGCTCGTCAGCAAGCAGCATTTCCGTGCTGTCGGCGCGGAGGATGCTGGTGTAGGCGATGAGACGGACACCAGCTGTCTGCGCGGCTTTGATGACGTTGCTGTGCTGGGGGAAGCGTTGTCCCACTTCAGATCCGGAGACGAGTAGGAGCTTGTCGACGCCAGTCAAAGCTGCCTCAAGTGCGGCCAGATCGGCGTAGTCGGCCACGCGGACTTCCACGCCCGCGTCGCGGAGCGCGCCCGCCTTGGCTTCCTCGCGCACGATCGCCACGATGTCGGCGGGATTGGTGCCGCGTTCGATCAAAGCGCGAATTGCCCCGCCGCCGAGGCCGCCGGTGGCACCTGTCACTGCGTAGGTAGTCATGGGATCCCTTTCGTCTTGGTGACCACGAAACGGCCACTTTCACAACATAATGCACTTACTAAAAGTAATGTGCAATGGTTTCAGTCAGTGCAGGTAAGTCTGTGGGTAAAATGCTGGTATGCCGGAAGCCCAGCCGCTTGAGAACGACGTCGACCCCACCCTTGAGGCCGACGTCTTCTCGCGGAACTGCGCCTCGCGCGGAATCTTGCAGAACGTCACCAGTCGCTGGGGTCTGCTAGCGCTGGTTGCGCTCCTCGATGGAGAGCTGCGCTTCAATGCACTGCGCCGTCGGGTCGACGGTGTCAGTGAGCGAATGCTGTCGGTGACGCTGCAGTCGCTGGAGCGCGACGGATACGTGAATCGTGAGATGTTGCAGGCGATTCCGCCTCGCGTGGAATACTCCCTGACCGAAATGGGACGGCAGGTTGCACAGCAGTTGACGACCTTGATCGACCTCGTTGAAGGACACGTACCCGCGGTCGGCGATGCGCGCGAAGCCTACGACGGCCATCACGAGTAGGTAACTTGATTGCTTGCCGCATCACCGGGCGGCGAGCAACTCGAATCCCGTAGCTTTACCGCTACCACCGTTAACCATCAGAAGGGCTCATCCAGTGGGCACAGTGCTTGGTGATCTATTGCCATCCGCGATCGGCGTCGCCGTTTCGCCAGTACCGATTATCGCGGCCATCCTCATGCTGTTGGGGAAGCATGCACGGACGACGAGCCTGGGCTTCGCGGCCGGTTGGCTGGTCGGAATCGTCGCCGCCGTAGTGGTTTTCGTCTTCGTCGGTGGTGCCATGAATACCGACGACGGCCCATCGTCGACAGTCTCCTGGACCAAACTCGTCCTCGGCGTTTTGCTTCTGGCGCTTGGCGTTCGGGATTGGCGTTCGCGGTCTGCCGCCGCCGCCGAGCCTAAATGGATGGCCGCGATCGACGAGATGAAGGTGCCCGCAGGTTTCGGTATCGGCTTCTTACTGGCTGCGGTGAATCCGAAGAACTTGATGCTGTGCATCGCGGCGGGCGTCACGATCGGCTCGGCCGCGCTCAGCACCGGGGAGTCGATCGTTGGCGTTGCGGTGTTTTCGGTGATCGCCGCAATTAGCGTCGTCGGACCGGTGATCGCCTACCAGGTTGCGTCGACCAAACTCGCCGGCCCCCTGGCTTCCCTCAAGGTGTGGCTGCAGGCCAACAACCAGGCCGTGATGGCCATTCTGTTCCTAGTTCTCGGCGTCTCGTTGTTCGGCAAGGGGCTTGGCGGTCTGTTCTAGACAACAGCACGATCAAGGACGGTTAGTTCGGCTCCAGCGCCGTGAGTGTGCTGCCCTGGCGAAGTGTCAGATAGCCGTCGACGTCTTCGACGGCACCGAGGACGCTTCGCGTCCACGCCTGCTGGCCGGAATTAATGTCGATGGCGGTGATCTGGTTGGGATTGGCGAATACCGCAGTCTGGGTGGAGGCGCCGACGCAATTTGCAGCATCGAGGTTGGCATCGGGCTGGTCCAGTGCGGGCGGGGCCATTGAGCCGCGGCGGGTGCCGTCGGCCAGATCGAAGAACACCCGCGAGCGGTCCTTGCGTGCCACCGACAGGATTGGGCCGCACGGACGTGCATTGGCCTTCGATACTTCGGGATCACCGAGCTGCCACAGGGCGTCGCCGGTGGCCGGATCGACGACCTCATAGTGTCCGGTCGCGAGCAAACTATCCGGGCCAGCGGGTGCGATTACCGGGAACGTGGACGGTCCGCGCACCACTCCCATACCTTGGGCGATCCCCGCTGGCTCGGCAGACACCTTGCCCGATGTGACGGGATAGAAGCTCACCGACTCATGGGCGTACGTCGAACTGGTTACCGCCAGGCCACCATCGAACACATCGATCGAACATTGCGAACAGGACACCTGATCCGATCCGTCAGTCGGATCCACGACGAAGTGGGCGTCGTCGGAGGTGTCCACAATCAACAGGCCGTGCTGCGCGCGTACCTTCGCGGCACCGGCAAAGGTTCGGCTCCAGGCAGTGTGACCCGCGGCATCGCGCAGACTGACCTGGTAGCCGGTCTGGTTGACGTGGACGAACTTATTGCCGAATCCCAGCAGTGAACTGGTGTCATCGCCGTCGGCAGTTCGCGTCGCCTCCCCGCTGTCACGGTCGACGAGGTAGAAGCCGTTGTCGCGGCTGTCGAGGCCGGTTCGGACGGCGCACCCGATCTGGCGGGCGTCGTTCACGGCGCACGCGCCGAACCCGGCGTCGATCGGTTGATCCCACTGCGGGTTGCCGGTGCGCGCATCCACCAGTTGGTAGCGGTGCTTGATTCCCGCCGTATACGAGATGAGCCAGTCGTCATCACTGCTGGCAGCGACCCGCACGGCCCCCTCTCCGTTGGCATTGGGTAGAACGGCATCGTCGAGCGTCCACGCTTCTGCGGGCTCGGCACTGTACGACTTCAACACCCCGTTCGCGTCGGCCCCGTCGAGCGCGGTGGGCGCGCCCCACATGACGATTCCGGCGGTCGCCACCAACGCGAGCGATCCGAGAGCGGCAACCGCGGCCATCCCACCGGGAATATGTCCCCGGCGATTGCGAGACCGGCGCGGTGACGACGTTTGTGGCGACATGCAGAACAGTCAACCACGGGCCGAAAAACGCACGATTGCGCGACGTTCGCTCAGGGCGTACGAGGTCGGGAACATTGCCGTTGAGCGCGGCGTTATCAACCACAGAACCCCCACGCAGCCGCGGGCCCCCGCCCGAGGACTGGTGTAACCATCGCACTGTCACCAGGGACCACTAGACTGGAGGCAGGGCTGGTCGCCAAGCACGTCACACTGTCGTGGCAGCGGCCGGGGCGCAAGCTATAGAGGGAGAACAATGTTCGAACGGTTCACCGACCGCGCACGCCGGGTTGTCGTCCTGGCGCAGGAAGAAGCGCGGATGCTCAACCACAACTACATCGGCACCGAGCACATCCTGCTGGGACTGATTCACGAGGGCGAAGGCGTTGCCGCCAAGGCCCTCGAGTCTCTCGGGATTTCACTCGAGGCCGTCCGTAGCCAGGTTGAGGAAATCATCGGTCAGGGCCAGCAGGCCCCGTCCGGTCATATCCCGTTTACTCCGCGCGCCAAAAAGGTGCTGGAGCTGAGCCTGCGCGAAGCGCTGCAGCTCGGTCACAACTACATCGGTACCGAGCACATCCTGCTCGGCCTGATCCGCGAAGGCGAAGGCGTCGCGGCACAGGTGCTGGTCAAGCTCGGGGCGGACCTGAACAAGGTGCGCCAGCAGGTCATCCAGTTGCTGTCCGGATACCAGGGCAAGGAGCCAGCCGAGGCTGGAACCGGGGCCCGGTCGTCCGAGTCCGGCACCCCGTCGACGTCGCTGGTCCTCGACCAGTTCGGTCGAAATCTCACAGCCGCGGCGGCCGAGGGCAAACTCGATCCCGTCATCGGTCGCGAGAAAGAGATCGAGCGGGTCATGCAGGTCCTGAGCCGCCGCACCAAGAACAACCCGGTGCTGATCGGCGAGCCCGGCGTCGGCAAGACTGCCGTCGTGGAAGGCCTGGCGCAGGCGATCGTCAACAACGATGTCCCTGAGACGCTCAAGGACAAGCAGTTGTACACGCTCGACCTCGGCTCGCTGGTTGCGGGCAGCCGCTACCGCGGTGACTTCGAAGAGCGACTCAAGAAGGTCCTCAAGGAGATCAACACCCGCGGCGACATCATCCTGTTCATCGATGAGCTCCACCAGCTCGTCGGTGCCGGTGCCGCCGAAGGCGCCATCGACGCTGCCAGCATCCTGAAGCCGAAGCTGGCTCGTGGCGAGCTGCAGACCATCGGCGCCACCACTCTCGACGAGTACCGCAAGTACATCGAGAAGGATGCTGCGCTGGAACGCCGTTTCCAGCCGGTCCAGGTCGGCGAGCCGTCGGTGGAACACACCATCGAGATCCTCAAGGGTCTGCGCGATCGCTACGAGCAGCACCACAAGGTCTCGATCACCGACGGTGCCCTCGCTGCTGCGGCGACCCTCGCTGATCGCTACATCAACGACCGCTTCCTGCCGGACAAGGCCATCGACCTCATCGATGAGGCCGGTGCCCGGATGCGTATCCGTCGCATGACTGCACCGCCAGACCTGCGTGAATTCGACGATCGCATCGCCGATGCACGCAAGGAGAAGGAATCGGCGATCGACGCCCAGGACTTCGAGAAGGCTGCCAGCCTCCGCGACAAGGAGAAGCAGCTCGTCGCAGAGCGCGCTGAGCGTGAGAAGCAGTGGCGTGATGGCGACCTCGATGTGGTCGCTGAGGTCAATGACGAGGAGATCGCCGAAGTCCTCGGTAACTGGACCGGTATCCCGGTGTTCAAGCTGACCGAGGAAGAGACCACGCGGCTGCTCCGCATGGAAGATGAACTGCACAAGCGGATCATCGGCCAGGAAGATGCCGTCGCTGCCGTCTCGCGGGCGATCCGTCGTACGCGTGCTGGCCTCAAGGATCCGAAGCGTCCGTCGGGCTCGTTCATCTTCGCCGGCCCGTCCGGTGTCGGTAAGACCGAGCTCAGCAAGGCGCTCGCGAACTTCCTGTTCGGCGAGGATGACGCGCTCATCCAGATCGACATGGGCGAGTTCCATGACCGCTTCACCGCGTCGCGCCTGTTCGGTGCGCCTCCCGGCTACGTCGGCTACGACGAAGGCGGGCAGCTCACGGAGAAGGTTCGCCGTAAGCCGTTCTCGGTGATCCTGTTCGACGAGGTTGAGAAGGCCCACCCGGAGATCTACAACACGCTGTTGCAGGTCCTCGAAGACGGTCGCCTCACCGACGGCCAGGGTCGCACGGTCGACTTCAAGAACACTGTCCTCATCTTCACCTCGAACTTGGGCACCAGAGATATCTCCAAGGCTGTTGGCATGGGCTTCAGCAAGGGTGACGGAACTGGCTCCAACTACGAGCGGATGAAGCAGAAGGTCAACGACGAGCTGAAGAAGCACTTCCGCCCCGAGTTCCTCAACCGTATCGACGACATCATCGTCTTCCACCAGTTGACGAAGGACGAGATTGTCCAGATGGTCGACCTGATGATCGGTCGCGTCGAGGCGCAGTTGAAGAACAAGGACATGGATCTGGAACTCACGCCTCAGGCAAAGAGCCTGCTGGCCAAGCGTGGTTTCGATCCGGTGCTCGGTGCTCGCCCGCTGCGTCGCACCATTCAGCGCGAGATCGAGGATCAGCTGTCGGAGAAGATCTTGTTCGACGAGATCAAGGCCGGCCAGATCATCTTGGTCGACGTTGAAGGCTGGGATGGCGAAGGTGACGGTGAGGACGCGAAGTTCACGTTCACCGGCACCGACCGTCCCCGCGTGGTCCCGGAAGCCGTTGAGCTGACGAAGGCCGCCGACGGCGACGCGAGCTAGCGTGCCGCGCGACTGACGCACTACCGACGCTGGCCGCCATCGGGAGCAATCCCGC
>NZ_JBARYI010000066.1:0-67183 GCF_049647785.1 Gordonia sp. (in: high G+C Gram-positive bacteria) | reverse complement strand
GGCTTTATCCGAGCCGTCGAGGCCCGGTGTCCGCCAAGGTGGGCACCGGGCCGACGCGTATCTGTGAACCGAGGACGGCGATACCGTCGGGTGAAGTCAGGATCGGATCGAGGCGCAGTTCGCGAATTTCCGGGACAGCTTCGACGAGCGCCGAGACTCGCTGAAGGAGGTCGACCAGCGTTTCCGGATCAGAGTTGTCTTCGGCCAGCAGGGTGCGCACGCTCGGTTCGTCGACCAGTCCCCGCGCATCGTGCTCGGTGATCGGAATCGACCGCACGCTGCGGTCGCCCAGCGCCTCGAACAGGCGGCCGGACAGCCCAAAGGAGATCAGCGGGCCAAACGACGGACTATCGGCGACTCCGAGATACATGCCGACACCCTTCGACGCCATCTTCTGCACCTGCAGCGTCTTCTCACCGGTCAGTGCCTGCAGTTCGCTGAACGCCGAGACCACCGCCGTTGCATCGAGCAAGTCAAGGCGAGCCCCCTCGCGGTCAATACGACTCACCCAGGTGGGCGACGGCGACTTCACGACGACGGGGAATCCCAACTCGCGGGCCGCTGCCGACGCCTCATGCATCGTCGACACATCCCGGAATGGCACCACTTCAATCCCGTACTGAGCCAACACGAAGGCGGCCTGCCGAGCGGTCAGATCGCGGGCACCGTCTTCCCCCATCACCTCGCGCACGTAGCTGCGGGCGTCCTCTGGCCTGGCTTCGGGGATCAGGGCGGGCTGCTCTTTGGGTCGCGCCCGCCACCGTGCGTAACGGTGCGCCTGCGCTAGCGCACTCGCCGCACGCTCGGGTGTGGGGTACGACGGGATCGACCCCCGAACCGGGAGGCCATCGGGCCCGGTCCTCGACAGGCCCGGTGGCACGCCTTCCACCGCGAGGAAGGTCGTCACGATCGGTTTGGTGGGCACGTCGCCACCATCGGCAGGGCGCGCCGCTTCCATCAACCCCAACGCGTAGTCGGCAGAGTCGACGGCGACCGGCGGAACGAACACGACGATTACGGCATCGACATCATCGTCCGTCATCGCTTCGGAAACTGCCGTCGCCAGTTGTTCGTGAGTGACAGCCGGCCCCAAGTCGACCGAGTTGACGACATCCAGGCCCGAGGTCCGCGCGGTATTGGCCGCGAGCGATGCAATCACCGACGAGTTTCCGACGATGGCCGTCCGCGGTCCCGTCGGCAGTGGCTGGTACGCCAAAACGGTTGCGCAGTCGAACAACTCGGCGATGGTTTCAACCTGAATGACACCTGCCTGTTCGAGCACCATTTGGGCTACCCGGTCATCGCGGACCGGCCCGGTGCGTTGGGCGTGGACCGGCGACATGGCCCCGCTCCCCGACTTGATCGCAACGATCGGCTTCTTCAACGCGACGCGGCGCGCGATGCGGCTGAACTTGCGGGGATTACCGAAACTCTCCAGGTACAGGAGCACCACATCGGTGTCGTCGTCGCTGTCCCAGTACTGCAGCACGTCGTTGCCAGACACATCGGCACGGTTACCTGCCGAAACAAATGTAGACAGGCCGATCTGTCGATGCGCTGCGGTATCGAGAATGGCGATTCCGAGGGCACCGGATTGGCAGAAAAAGCCGACCCGCCCGGCACCGGGAATCCGCGGTGCCAGGGAGGCATTGAGTGCTATCTCGGAGTCGTTGTTGACGACGCCGAGGGCGTTGGGGCCCACCAGTCGCATGCCGTGTGCACGCACCTGCTCGGCGAGTCGCTTCTCGTTCTCCAACCCCGCTTCGCCCCGTTCACCGAAACCGGCCGACACCACCACGAGGGTCCGGACACCCTTGGCCATACAGTCGTCGAGCACTTGGTCGATGCTGGCCGCGGGCACGGCGATCACCGCGAGGTCGACGGGATCGGGAATGTCACTGACTGTCGGATACGAGCGAATACCGCGGACCGACGGCGGAGCGGTTGGCCGCACGGTATGTGGTGCGGGGACTCCGAAAGGCCGCTGTCCTTCTGGCTCCTCGGGCGGCTTGGTTGCGCCATTGACGGGAAACACCGGGCCGGTGAAGCCCGCCGACAAGATGTTGGCGAGCAAGACGTTGCCGACTTTCTGCGGATCCGTCGATGCGCCGATTACCGCCACCGATTGGGGGCGCAGCAGATTGGCTATGCTCCGCGCTTCGGATGCGCGTTCGCGCGCATTACGCACCACCGTCAGCGCCTCGGTCGGGTCGATGAGGAACTCCACATGCACGGTGCTGCCGTCGAAGGCTCGCGAGATCTGGTAGCCAGCGTCACGGAAGACCGCGACCATGTTCGGATTCTCCGAGAGCACTTCGGCTTCGAAACGAGTAAAGCCGTTTTCGGCCGCAGCACCCGCTAGATGTTCCAGGAGAATCGGGCCCAGACCACGTCCCTGGTGATCGTCGGCCACCACAAAGGCCACTTCCGCCGAGGTGGGCTTGTTGTCGGCGGCAAGTCCCTCGTACAGTCCCATCGCAATGATTCGGTCACCCAGGAACGCCAACAGGGCGACGCGATTGCGGTAGTCGACGGTCGTCATCCGCACCACCTCGCGGGCGGGCAACGTCGGCGTGGGACCGAAGTAACGCATGTAGCGGGTGCGTTCACTGAGTCCGTTGTGGAACTCGACAAGTCGGTCGGCGTCGGCGGGCAGGATCGGCCGCAAGTGAACGACGCCGCCGTCAGAGGCTAGGACATCGGCGGCCCACTGTCGCGGATACTCGCGGGGAACCTGAGATTGAGCGGTTTCGTCGGCCGTTGACGCGGCCGCGTCGTCACTGGAGTGGTCGAGTGCGTCGGCTTTCTCAGTCACGAGGGTCCTCCGGATCGAGACCGTGCAGCGGGAACACTGCGCGGCGGGTGGCAAGAATGGCCTGGTCGGTTTGGCGCTGTGTCGCCTCCGACACGCCTGGTGGGGGTTCGCCGCCGGCATCCCCGTCCCAGCGCACGAAGTCGGTGACGCCACCGTCTCCCATCGTGGCTTCCGGCGGGCGTGCGTAATCGGGGTGGACGGTCTTCGACAGGTCTTGGGCGCCGGTGATCCAGTCCTCATCGATCTGCGCGGTCGGGTCGATGTCCTTGTCGAGCGCGGAGGCAATCAGGTGTGTCCAACTTCGCGGCACCACATTCACCACCCCGTAGCCGCCGCCGCCGACGGAGAGCCAGCGACCCTCGCAGTAGCGATCGGCGAGGTCGCGGAGCGCTCGGATCGCGGCAGCATGTCCGTCGACGGTGAGGGCCAAATCGGTCAGCGGGTCGTCGCGATGGCTGTCGACTCCCACCTGCGTCACCAAGATCTGCGGCGCAAACGCCTCGATCATCGATGGCACAACCGCATGAAATGCGCGCAGCCACAACGAGTCCCCGAGGCCCGGCATCAGTCCGACGTTGACTGCGCTGCCGCCAGCGTCAGCGCCACCGGTCTCGGTGGCCCAGCCTGTTCCCGGCCACAGTGTCGCGGGATGCTGATGCAACGAGATCGTCATAACGCGCGGATCGTCGACGAACTCGGCTTGCACGCCGTCGCCGTGGTGTGCGTCCACGTCGATGTAGGCGATGCGATCGTAACCGTGGTCAAGGAGCCAGCGGATGGCGATCGAACAGTCGTTGTAGATGCAAAAGCCCGCGGCATGGCCTTTCATCGCGTGGTGCATGCCGCCGCCGATGTTGACCGCGCGCTTCACCCGACCCGAAGTAATGGCGGCGGCTGCCGCGACCGTGCCGCCGACCAGCATCGATCCAGCCTCGTGCATCCCCTCGAAGATGGGGTTGTCGGTGCTCCCCAGGCCGAACAGCCGCTCCAGGAGCGGCCCGTTGCTGGCCATCTTGCCGTGGCTAACCGCCCGCACCGCGTCCACATAGGGTTGCGTGTGCACCGTCGTGAGGAGTTTGTCGTCAACCGGGAGTGGTTCGACGGTCTCGACATCGTCGAGTACCCCGAAGCTTCTAGCAAGCGACATCGTCAGCGCCAGCCTGACCGGACTCATGGGGTGGGTATGCGCCCACTTGTAGTCCATGAAGTGTTCACTCCAGATAATTGCCGCGTCAGTCACAGTCGCCCCATTCCTGCTCGCCCCGGATTCTCCGGGAGCGCACTAGGTTCACGCTATCGGTTTCCCCTGCCACGCTAACGGTTTCACGCCCGCTCGGGACCGCGTCAGGTGCCCCGCATCCAACTACCACCAGGTAGCCTGGAGTCAGGCGAAAGGACAGAGTCTTCGTGAACGATCTTGTCGACACCACAGAGATGTATCTGCGGACGATCTACGACCTGGAAGAGGAGGGGATCATTCCGCTGCGGGCGCGTATCGCCGAGCGTCTAGAACAGAGTGGCCCAACCGTCTCCCAAACGGTGGCGCGCATGGAGCGCGACGGCCTGTTGCGCGTCGCTGGCGACCGGCACTTGGAACTTACCGAGAAGGGCCGCACGCTGGCCGTGTCGGTGATGCGGAAGCATCGCCTGGCCGAGCGGCTGCTCGTTGACATCATTGGCCTCCCGTGGGACGAGGTCCATGAAGAAGCGTGCCGTTGGGAGCACGTCATGAGCGAGAACGTAGAACGCCGCATTGTCGCGGTGTTGGATAATCCAACGACCTCGCCGTACGGTAACCCGATCCCCGGCCTCGACCAGCTGGGACTGTCGCTAGCTGCGACCGAGGACAAGGCTGTCCGCCTCGTGGACTTGCCGCAAGGCGACAGTGCCGTTGTCATCGCCCGGATGTCCGAACACGCCCAGGCCGACCCCGAACTCGTCGGAGAGCTGCGCCAGGCAGGTGTCGTTCCCAATGCCCGAGTTTCGGTCACCGTGACCCCGCACAGCGTGACTCTGATGACCCCGGGACACAGCGGTTTGACGTTGTCGTCAGAAATCTCTCACGCAATCTTCGTCACCCCCAGCAAGAATTAACTGCGCGGACTATCCCGCCGCCGCGAACACCGGCGGCGGGAGTTCGGCACCGAGACGCTCGGCGATGTCGTAGGCCAATTCGGCCAGACCGCTGAGCTCTTTCGGTCGCATCCCGTTAAAGAGCGCGGTATCGAGCAGGTTAGCTAGGTTGTATTCGGGGTCGGCGTCGTGTGCCGTTTGGAAGGCAATCCCCGCGTAGGCTCCCTCGCCAGCCATGTAGTGCAGATAACCGAGCAAGGTCGCCGCTGCCGCCCGAGCTGGCGCAGGCAGCCGCTTGGTGAGGGTCCGCCAGAAATCTTCGCACGTGCCGCGCAGCCCGGTGAGGCTGAGCCCCAATAGGGCATCGCGCACATGAATCGACACCAGCGCCTCGGCCAAGCCATTCAGGTCCTCGCAGCTCAGATGAGTGTCGCCGCCATCGAAGCGAGAGATTGTCGCGAGGGTGAAGGCCAGCCCGCGGGCATCGGAACGGCCAGGGACGTGACGGGTTGGCTGCGGTGACTGAGCCCGACACTCTTCGTCCGCACAATGGGGTTCGGGTTCAAGGAGAGCAGCGATTTCTGAGCGACTCGACAAGATGCGCCGCCCCGTATTGACCGCGCGTTCCAAGGCCGTAGGCGATGCGTTCGGATCACTGAGCGTACCCGTGTCCGGGAGCTCCCCCTCGAATGGAAGGACGCAGGCAGCCTCAGTCGGTGGACGCCAAATGGTGTGCCATTCCGCGCCCAGTGCTGCCTTGTTCATCGCAAACACTGCGGACATCCCACCGGCCTTTCGGAAGCTCTTTTCGGCAACCTCGGCCACCTTGCGATACCGCTTGTCTGTCGGCGGGTAACGATCATCGATGATCACCGCTACCGTTCCGGCGGCGTCGTACGACTCCGCCAGGGTTCCGAGAGTGCCGAAAAGTTCCCGCATCCCGGCCGACGGGAATCCGCTTTTGGTGAGGAAGAGGTCATGGCGCATGGTGGCCGAGACGGTTCGGCGATCGCGGAAGGCCACCAGCACCACTGACTGTTCAGGGACGAAGCCGAGCAGACCGGGCACGGCCGCCAGCAGAATTCCAGGATCGGGCATCGGGTTGGTGTGACCGCCGGGTTGGATACTCAGTGAATTTGTCATTCACCAAGGCTGGGCAGTTCCGCGCCGCAGCGGAACGGCTAACGACAAGTGTGGATTAGGAGAGCGTCAATCCACAGTTCCACCTGGGGAAATGCGCAACGGCAAATAGTTTCACTCGACGGCTTGACCTTGATGCAGCATCAACCGCGCATCCTGTTTTGGCAACGGCGTCACAACGCCCTGTCCGACGCAGAAAGTCAGGTATCGCCACCATGAACTCACCGAGCACCACCAGCTCCCCGGCTATCCGCGTTCGGGGCCTTGAGAAGGCATACGGCGACGTCAAGGTACTCACCGGTGTCACCTTCAACGTGCCCCGCGGCCGAGTGGCCGCACTCCTCGGCTCCAACGGCGCGGGCAAAACCACTCTCGTCAGGATCCTGGCCACACTGCTCCCTTCCGATGCTGGCACAGCAGAGGTCAATGGGTTCGACGTGCGCTCAGGCGCACGACATGTCCGTGAGTCAATCAGCCTCACTGGCCAGTTTGCCGCCGTCGACGGCCTCCTAACCGGGCGCGAAAACCTCACCATGATCGCCAAACTCCTCCGCGTCGAGAACCCCGCGAGCAGCACCGACCGGCTTCTCAACCGGTTGGGACTCACCGAAGTCGCCGACCGACGAGCCGCCACCTACTCCGGTGGAACCCGTCGTCGCCTCGACATCGCCATGAGCCTCATCGGAAACCCGGCAGTGCTTTTCCTCGACGAGCCGACGACCGGCCTCGACCCGCAACGGCGCCTCGAAGTGTGGAAGGTGATCGATGATCTTGCCAAAGCCGGCACGACCGTCCTCCTGACCACCCAGGACCTTGGCGAGGCCGAGACGCTCGCCGATCGGGTCTACATCTTGCACGAGGGACGGATCGTCACCGAAGGCACCGTCGACGAACTCAAACGACTGCTGCCCCCACCGAAAGTCGAGTACGTCGAACGGCAACCGACCCTGGAGGACGTCTTCTTCGCCATCGTCGGCACCGCATCGAACGGAGAGTGATCATGTCCACCGACTTCCTCAACAGCACCGCCGTGTTGACGGGCCGCACGCTGAAGCACGTAACTCGCAGTCCCGACACGATCATCACCACGGCAGTGATGCCGATCGGCATCATGCTCCTTTTTGTCTTCGTGCTCGGCGGTGCGATCACCACCGGCCCACCGTCCGGCCAGGACCACTACATCGACTACGCCGTACCGGGTGTCTTGCTGATCACGGTTGCGATGGGCATCTCATACACCTCCTATCGTCTGTTCATTGACTTGCAGGAGGGCATCATCGATCGATTTAGCTCGATGCCGATCGCCCGCTTTGCCCCCATTTGGGCGCATGTCATGACTTCGGTGGCGGCCACCTCGGTCTCTGTCGTCGCCGTCATTGCCGCCGCGTTGCTCGTCGGGTTCCGTTCCGGCGCAGATGTTCTCGCCTGGATCGTCGTTGCCGGACTGCTCCTGCTGTTTACCCTCGCCCTCACCTGGGTTGCGGTAGTTGCGGGCCTGCTCGCGAAGACCATCGACGGTGCCAGCGCATTGTCGTATCCGCTGATCCTGTTGCCCTTCCTCAGTTCGGCGTTTGTGCCGACAGCGTCAATGCCGGCTCCCGTCCGATGGTTTGCCGAGCACCAACCGGCGACGTCGATCGTCAATAGCATCCGCGATCTGTTGACAGAGCAACCTGTCGGCGATGAGATCTGGGTGGC
Organism: Gordonia sp. (in: high G+C Gram-positive bacteria); assembly: GCF_049647785.1. GTDB lineage: Bacteria > Actinomycetota > Actinomycetes > Mycobacteriales > Mycobacteriaceae > Gordonia. The sequence continues at coordinate 59,457 of NZ_JBARYI010000066.1, read as the reverse complement.
CGTGGCCTGGTGCGTCGTCATTTTCGTTCTCGGCTTCGTCGGTACGATGGGCGTATACCGATGGAAGTCGTCATAGGTCGAGGTGATGACCATGCTCACCATCAGCCAGGTCGCGTCGTACGCGGGCGTAACGGTTGCCGCTGTTCGGCACTACCACCGTGTGGGCCTGCTGCCCGAGCCGCCGCGTGATGCCTCCGGCTACCGGCGGTACGACGCCGCGGCGGTCGTGCGTTTGATCCGGATTCATGTCCTGGCCAGTGCCGGGGTCCCGCTCGCGCAGGTTGAGAGCATGCTTGACGCCGATCAGGCGTCGTTCACTACGGCGATCAAGGCGATCGACCGACAGCTGGATGGCGAAATCCAGCGCCTGCAAGCCACCCGCACACGCCTGGCGAAACTCGCGGCGGGCGATCACTTGGCTCTGCCGCAGTGCGTCGTCGACTACCTGGCTCGGCTTCGTTCCCTCGGGCTCAGCGAGGACTTCGTCGCACAAGAACGCGACGCGTGGATCGTGGTGTCGGCCCAGGTTCCTGAGCAAATCAACGCGATCATCGCGCAAAAACACCGGGATCTGGACGACCCGGAGATGGTGCAGCTATATCGACTTCTCAGTACCGCCGCAGACTGGTCAAGCGACGATCCCCGCCTGACGGAGGTCGCCGATCTGTTGGAAGAGATCTTGAATCGAGTCATGGCCGCGGGCGGCGTCGTTGAGCCTGACTTGGATGATCGGTTAGTCGCCTTTCTTGACGCCACGATGGTCGCTGCGGCCCCGGCGGCAGCACAGTTGCTAACCCTCTTGGAACAGCGGGGATGGACCGGTTGGACCCGCATGGAACGACGCTCCGAGCCATCCCCGTCAACTAGCTGAAAGCGCTCCTACGCGCGGCTTCGAAGAGCTTCTGGGTCGCAGCCAATTCGTCGGCCCCCAACTCTGCGGTACCGGTGCGACGATTTTGCACGTACACGCGAACATCGCCCTGCTGAGCAACAAATTCGGTGACAGCGGTCTGCGGCGTCGTCGTCGATTCCGGCCCCATACGGATCATGCGGTCCAGACGCACGGTGTTGTTCGAGGCATCCAGATCAGACGTCTTCGTCTCAATCTGGGAGGCAAGTGTGCCACCGAGGACAAACGACGCGCAGCGTTCAGCTTGCTCGACAAAAGCGTGAAAATCGTCCGTGGAGCGAACAACCAAGGCGGTCAGGGTGCCACCGGCTGGGCCACCGGGTCCAACGCGAACTTGAGCCGTCCCAGCATCGACGGCCGCGGGAGTGCAGTTGGCGGGATTGTTCTGGCCCCTGAGCGGGCGGAACGTGATGTCGGCGAGCACGCCGGGAACCTGAGCGGCCGGGACCTGTTGCGCTGGCCCGTAAGGGAAATCAGCGTTGGACACCGCCTTCGACGACAGGTCAGGCGGACGCACGGGCTCCCCCGAGACAGAACAAGCTGAAACTGCTGCAGCCAGAACTGCCACAGTCGCCACGACTTTCACTCCAGCAACAACACGCACACTGGCCAGTGTGCCACTACTCTCGGGGGGGCTGCGGGAATGACCCGCCGGGTATCCACGTTGAATACACCGGGTCCTGTACTGGACAATAGGTAGTTACATCGAAGGGAGAGACCATGGACGAGCAGTCACCAGACGCACGCGGGCTCTACGATCTCGAATTCCCGGTCCCCGTCGTGCACAGCAACGACGGCGAAGGACCAGTCCTTATCCACGCACTGGAGGGCTACGCCGACGCCGGTCACGCCGTGGCGGTCGCAGCGACCCACCTGCGCGAAGCACTCGACTCCGAGTTGGTCGCGACATTTGATGCCGACGAACTGACCGACTATCGGTCCCGTCGACCAATGATTTCGTTTAGCGGTGCGGAATTCGACGGCATCGACATGCCCAAGCTCACGGTGCACGCAGTTCGCGACAACTCTGGCGTCCCGTTCCTGTTGCTTGACGGCCCCGAACCCGACCTGCGCTGGGAACAGTTCACCGATTCGATCCTCGCGCTCGCCAAATATTTCAGTGTTTCGCAGGTGGTTGGGCTTAACTCGATCCCGATGGCGGTTCCCCACACCAGGCCCGCTTCCATCACTGCGCACGGGAACGACCAAGAAGCCCTTGGCGACCTCAACAGGTGGGGCAACCCGATGAAACTGCCCGCCAGTGCATCAATGCTGCTGGAACTTCGCCTCGGCGAAGCCGGGTACCGGACCGCCGGGCTCTCGGCCCACGTTCCGCATTACCTCGCCCAAGCCAACTACCCGGGAGCTTCGGCGGCGCTTCTGCACGCCATCAGCAAGGTCGCCGGGCTTGACCTGCCGGTCTCCGCTCTCGAGAATGCCGCGCAGCAAATGCGCGAGCAGATCGACGGTGAAGTGGCATCGAATGAGGAAATTGCCTCGGTTGTCACGTCGCTGGAAACGCAGTACGACGCGTACATGCGCGCCAAGGACGAGCAGGTATCGCTGCTCGCTGCCGACCAGGACGTCCCGTCGGGTGACGAGTTGGGCGCAGAGTTCGAGAAGTTCCTCGCCGAGCATGCCGCTGAGTTCAATGGGAGCGCCAGCGACAACCCAACACCGGAGATCATCAATCCAGACGACAGCAATCCCGAGGACGTGAACTGAGCTGAGTACGCCCGAGCTGACGAGCGACGACACTTCCGCGTTAACGCCCACCACTGACGAAGATCTCGCCTTCGAGAGATTCACGACGTGGTGGGCGTCGCGCGGGATCGGGTTGTACCCCCACCAGGAGGAAGCCCTCCTAGAGTTGGTTTCGGGCAGCAACGTCATCCTGGCGACCCCGACCGGATCCGGGAAGTCGCTTGTCGCCTCGGGGGCCATCTATTTCGCGTTAGGCCGCGGTAAGCGCGCCTACTACACCGCGCCGATCAAAGCACTGGTCAGTGAAAAATTCTTCGACCTGTGCGAACAGTTCGGCGCCGAGAATGTCGGACTGTTGACCGGCGACGCCTCGGTGAATGTTCATGCACCCATCGTGTGTGCGACCGCCGAAATTGTCGCCAATATCGCCCTGCGCGATGGCCCCAATTCTGACATTGGCGTCCTGGTAGCCGACGAATTCCACTACTACGGGGAATCGGATCGCGGATGGGCATGGCAGGTACCGCTCATCGAACTGCCGGATCCGTCCGACGACGTCGCAGCCGCCGAGCAGCCGCAGTTTCTACTCATGTCGGCCACCCTTGGGAGCACTGACTTCTTCGTCGACGACCTCACGAGACGCACCGGTCGCACGACCGTCGCCGTTACCGGCGCGGAGCGACCAGTTCCACTGCAGCACAGCTATGCGATGACCCCGATCCACGAGACCATCGCCGAACTGATCGACATTGGCCGGGCTCCGGTCTACGTTGTGCACTTCACTCAGCAGGCGGCCGTCGAACGCGCGCAGTCGTTGCTGTCGGTGAAGATCGCCACCAAGGAAGAAAAGGCGGCGATTGTCGAAGCGATCGGCGATTTCCGTTTCCAAACCGGATTTGGCAGCACGCTGTCGAAGCTGTTGCGGTCGGGCATTGGTGTCCACCATGCGGGGATGCTCCCTCGCTATCGACGGCTAGTCGAACGATTGGCGCAGGCGGGACTGCTGAAAGTCGTCGCTGGCACCGACACCCTGGGCGTCGGCATCAATGTCCCCATCCGGACCGTGCTTTTCGCCGGGCTCACCAAGTACGACGGTCAGCGCGTGCGCCGACTCAAGGCCCGCGAGTTCCATCAGATTGCCGGTCGGGCCGGTCGCGCTGGCTTCGATACGGTCGGTTATGTCGTCGCGCAGGCCCCCGAGCACGATGTCGAGAATGCGCGTGCGATCGCCAAAGCTGGTGACGACCCCAAAAAGCTGAAGAAACTGGTCCGACGCAAGGCCCCGGAAGGCTTCGTCAGTTGGGGCGAGCAGACATTCATGACCCTGGTCGACGCTCCCGACGAAGAGCTCAGGTCGCATTTCCGAATGACAACCGCGATGTTGATGGAAGTCTTGGAGCGACCGGGCGACTGCTTCGCTGCCATCCGGCATCTGCTTGAGGACAATCACGAACCACGGTCGCGGCAATTGCGACACATCAAGCACACGATTGCGCTGTACCGCGACCTGCGAGACACGGGAATTGTCACCAAACTCGATGCCCCCGCAGCCGACGGGAAGTACGTTGAGTTGTCAATCGACCTGCCAGAAAACTTTGCGCTGACCAATCCCCTGTCAGCATTTGCTGTCGCCGCCTTCGAACTACTCGACACCGCCTCGGACACCTACGCTCTCGACGTGATTTCGATCCTGGAATGTACGCTCGAGGACCCTCGCCAGGTTCTGATGGCTCAGCGCAAGCAGGCCCGCGACGTCGCGATCACCGAAATGAAAGCCGAAGGCATCGAGTACGACGAGCGGATGGAACTGCTCGAAGAAGTCACCTGGCCGCAGCCCCTGGCCGAGGAAATTGGATTCGCGTACGAAACCTATCGGCGCGGGCATCCATGGCTGGCGAATACGCCGCCGTCTCCCAAGTCGGTTCTGCGGTACATGCGCGAGCGGTCGATGACGTTCACCGAATTTGTCTCCGACCTGGGCTTGGCGCGCAGCGAGGGGGTGGTCTTGCGGTACCTGACCGACTGTTATCGCGCGTTGAACAGCGGGCTGCCGATGTCCGCTGTTACCGATGAGATCGAAGACATCACCGATCAGTTGGGTGATTTGATCCGTGACGTCGACTCCAGCCTGATCGACGAATGGGCCGCGCTCGCCGAGGCTGACGCCGAGGCCGCGCAAGCTCGAAACTAGCCAGCGAGGCTTTGGGTTTCTACCGTCACGGCACCGCTGGCGTCGACCAATTCGGCGATATCGTCGGCCAACTGGCGATACGCTTCGCCGCGACCGGAGGATTCACGATAGACGAGACCAATGCGGCGTCCGGGGCGTGGCACGGAGAACTCTGCGGTAGCCAAACCACCCGCGGCAGTTTCCACCGCGACCGCTGTCTTCGGAATGAGCGTCACCCCGAGTCCACCTTCGACGCACTGAACAGCTGTCGTCAGCGAGGCCGCGCGGGTCTGCCGAACGTCGGGCGAGATGCCCGCGAGTTGGCACACTTCGAGGGCTTGATCGCGTAGGCAGTGGCCTTCGTCAAGTAGCAACAGGGGCAGATCCTCCAGCATCTTCGGCGCCAGTGCCTCCTGGCCGGCCAGCGGATGCCCCTGCGGCAATGCGAGAACAAAGTCCTCGTTGTACATCGGAAGTTCGCCCATTCCGGGCGCGCCAGCGGGAAGCGCAAGGATTGCCGCATCGAGGGCTCCGTCTCGCAGCTGCCCCAGCAGACGGTCCGTCTGATCTTCCACCACCAGCAGGTTGAGGTCGGGTCGACGCTGCCCAAGACCCTTCAGCAGTCGGGGCAAGATGTAGGGGGCGATCGTCGGAATTAGGCCGAGGCGAATGGTCCCGGTTAGCGGGTCGAGATCTCCCGCGGCGTCGTGCATGAAGTCGTCGACCGTGTCGCAGACAGCGATGGCCGATCCGAGAAGTCGTCTCCCCTCTGCGGTCAACATCACACGACGAGTGGTGCGTTCGACGAGCTTCAGACCCAGTCCGGCTTCCAAACCAGCCAAAGACTGCGACAGTGACGGCTGACTAACGCCCAGCGCTGCGGCAGCAGTTCCGAAGTGTAAATGCTTGGCCACGGCCACAAACGCACGCAGCGCGGTGACAGGCGGCTGATAACTTTGATCGTTCATACCTATCAATATAGTGACTGTTATCGCATTTACTTTTCACTGGGTCTAGTCCAGAATAGATAGTGCAGGCGGGAGGACGACCAAACCCCAGCCCACAAACCTTTTTCAAGCACACCCACCCACATTGAAGGAGTTCAACAATGGCCCTGTTGACCATCGGCGACCAGTTCCCCTCATACAACCTGACCGCAGTAATCGGCGGCGACCTCTCCAAGGTTGACGCACAGCAGCCCGACGACTACTTCACCACCGTCACCAGCGATGACTACGCAGGCAAGTGGCGCGTCGTGTTCTTCTGGCCCAAGGACTTCACCTTTGTGTGCCCCACCGAGATCGCTGCTTTCGGCAAGCTGAACGAAGAGTTCGCTGACCGCGACGCACAGGTTCTGGGCGCTTCGGTCGACAACGAGTTCGTCCACTTCCAGTGGCGTGCACAGCACGAAGACCTGAAGACCCTCCCCTTCCCGATGCTCTCGGACCTGAAGCGTGAACTCGCCGAAGCCGCAGGCGTCCTGAACGCCGACGGCGTTGCCGATCGCGCAACCTTCATCGTCGACCCGAATAACGAGATCCAGTTCGTGTCGGTCACCGCAGGCTCGGTCGGCCGCAACGTCGACGAGGTTCTGCGCGTCCTTGACGCTCTGCAGTCGGACGAACTGTGCGCATGCAACTGGAAGAAGGGCGATCCGACGATCGACGCTGGCGAACTGATGACCGCCGGTGTCTAGTCTGGGCCTCCCCCAGAGCTAGTCGCTAGCGCGCCGCCTTTTCGTCACCACGATCTGACAAGGACTCGAACATGAGCATCGACAACCTGAAGAACGCCCTTCCCGAGTACGCCAAGGACCTCAAGCTAAACCTGTCCTCGATCAGCCGCACCACGGTGCTGAACGAGGAGCAGTTGTGGGGCTCGCTGCTGGCCACCGCCGCAGCGACTCGCAACGCGACGGTGCTGCGCGAGATTGCCGACGAGGCCGCTGACAACCTGTCGGCGGAGGCTTACAACGCCGCCCTCGGTGCCGCTTCGATCATGGGGATGAACAATGTGTTCTACCGTGGCCGCGGCTTCCTCGGCGGCAAGTACGACGACCTGCGCCCCGGCCTGCGGATGAACATCATCGGCAACCCCGGCGTGGACAAGGTGAACTTCGAATTGTGGTCGCTCGCCGTGTCAGCGGTTAACGGCTGTGAGCACTGCGTTGGTGCGCACGAGAACGTTGTCCGCGAAGGCGGTCTCGATCGCGAGGCTGTGTTCGAGGCCCTCAAGGTCGGTTCGATTGTCGCCGGTGTTGGCCAGGCAATCACGATTGCGGAAACACTCATTCCGTAATTTTTAGCCCCGGCGTGGGTTAGCTCGGCATTAGCGGGCCCGGAACATCTCAGATGTTCCGGGCCCGCTAACTTTGTTCATCCGCCGAACCCCCAGCCCGAACTTCGGGCCTTCGGTCTGTGAAAAATAACGAAAACAGTGAAGGAGGACCGGACGCACTTCGCATCCGATCCTCCGTGAACTAGCAGGTAGAGGCCGTACCTCGGACCTCGGCCCGATCTTGAACCATATTTCAGACCACCTCCGTTCACTCATTACAGAACGTTACGCCCCGCTCAGAGCTCCTGCACGGCCTTCGCGAATCGATCCGCCAGCTCGCCGACTTCCTCGGTGGTCATGGTGAAAGAAGGCGATAGCTGCAGGGCACCGACGCCGGCGGCACGACCGCAGACACCGTACTCGCGAAGCTTCAGCACGGCCGCAGGCCCCTTGGCGCCATCGGCGAGCTGCACCGCGGTGACAGCACCCAGGCCAGTGCGAACCTCGCTCACCTGATCCATCTCAGCCAGCGGCGAGAACGCGGCGGCGAGGTCCGACTCAAGGCGATTGGCCTCGTCGAGCAGCCCTTCACGCTCAATAATGTCGATATTGGTGAGCGCCGCCACCGCGGCCGCACTATGTCCGCCGTAGGTGTAGCCGTGGCGCCACCAGACACCGCCACCAAAGAATGGCTCAGCGACTTTCGGTGCCACTATCAGCGCACCCATTGGGACATATCCACTGGTCAGACCCTTGGCGGTTGTCATCATGTCGGGCTCGAGATCGAATCGCGACGAGGCAAACCATTCATTGCCACCGATGCGACCGAACCCGGTAACCACCTCATCGGCCACAAACAGCACGTCGTGGTCTCGGCAGATCTCGCGAACCTCGCGCAGGTAGCCATCCGGTGGGAGGTACACACCGCCAGCACCGATGATCGGCTCGGCAAAGAACGCCGCAATGTTCTCGGCACCCACCCGCTCGATGTAGCCGAGGAGACTCTTTGCATCGTCCCAGTCGACGGTGCCGGTGTCGGGCATCATCTCCGCACCGTAGCCGTCACCGTTGGCCGGGATACCAGCGAGCGAGGTGCCAGCAACGTGCATGCCGTGGTAGGCCTTGCTCCGCCCCACCACGATCTTCTTGGACGGTTGCCCCTGCTCCACCCAGTAGCGGCGGGACAACTTGACCGCCGATTCAATGGCGTCGCTACCGCCCGAGGTGAACAGCACCTTCGATCCGGGCACCGGTGCCATCGCTGCAATCCGCTCGGCCAACTCAATCGTTGCGTCAGAAGCGAGATCACCAAAGTTCGAAAAATGCGCGATTGTCGACAACTGCTTGGCGACTGCATCGGCCATTTCCTGGCGGCCGTGACCGATGTTGGCAAACCAGAGGCCCGCTGTGGCGTCGATGTACTCGTTGCCTTTGTCGTCGTACACCCGGGTGCCCTCACCGCGTGCAATGACGAACGGACCACTCTCGGTGACCGCGCCCATGTCTGCAAACCCATGCCAAAGTGATCCCATGCTTCAAAGATCTCATCTTCGCCCGGGGTCTGTTCGTTTGAAACTGGAAATCCGTTGATTGAGGTCACTCGCGACGGGCCCTCGGCGTGTGACGCGCCGCTTTATCCTCACCGTAGAATTGACCGCATCATGTCTTCTCTGACCATCTCGTATCCGCCGGAGCTTCCAGTCAGCGCCGTCCGCGCCGAAATCGCCGAAGCTATTGACGCGCACCAGGTAGTGGTGATTGCCGGTGAAACCGGCTCGGGTAAGACCACGCAGCTTCCAAAGATCTGCCTCGAGCTCGGCCGAGAATCGATCGGTCACACCCAGCCGCGCCGTATCGCGGCCACTTCGGTTGCTCAGCGCATCGCCGACGAACTCGGCACCGAGATCGGCGACGCGGTTGGCTACCAGGTCCGCTTTTCCGATCGAGTCAGCAAAGACACCAGAGTCAAGGTGATGACCGACGGCATCTTGCTGCGTGAAATCGGTCGGGATCCGCTGCTTCGCGGCTATGACACGATCATCATCGACGAGGCCCACGAGCGCAGCCTCAACATTGACTTTCTTCTCGGCTACCTCAAGCAGTTGCTGCCGCGCAGACCTGACCTCAAACTCATTATTACCTCGGCGACCATCGAACCCGATCGCTTCGCGAAGCACTTCGCCGGACCCGATGACGAGGTCCCGATTCTGGAGGTCTCGGGACGCACGTATCCCGTCGAAATTCGTTACCGCCCAAGGGAAGATCCCGATTCGGACCACGACGACCTCGACCAGATCGCAGCCATCGACGCCGCCGTCGGCGAACTGTGGGCACACGCGCGAGGCGATATTCTCGTTTTCCTCCCCACCGAACGCGATATCCGCGATACCGCCGATGCCCTCTCACGGCGGACCGACGCCGACATCGTCCCGCTGTTTGCTCGCCTCTCGGTCGCCGAACAGCAGCGCGTGTTCGCGCCATCGAACGGACGTCGCATCGTCCTGGCGACGAACGTGGCCGAGACGTCGCTGACGGTGCCCGGCATCCGGTACGTCATCGATGCTGGAACCGCGCGCATCTCGCGGTACTCGACCCGAACCAAGGTCACCCGACTTCCCATCGAACCAGTCTCGCAAGCTAGTGCCCGCCAGCGCGCTGGCCGTTGTGGTCGCGTCGCACCCGGAATTTGTATCCGTCTCTACTCGGAAGACGACTTCGACGGTCGTCCCGAATACACCGACCCGGAAATCCTCCGCAGCAATCTTGCGGCCGTCATCTTGTCGATGTTGTCACTGAGGTTGGGCGACATCAACGACTTCCCGTTCGTCCAATCCCCCGAAGCTCGGGCTGTCCGGGACGGCATGTTGTTGCTGTCCGAACTTGGCGCGGTCACCGACACCGACTCAGCGCTGGCGCGGTTGACCAAGGTCGGCAAGGAACTGGCACGACTGCCCGTCGATCCACGCCTGGGTCGTATTCTGATCGCCGGACACCACAACGGGTGTCTCGATCACATGCTCGTCATTGCCGCTGCACTCGCACTGCCGGATGTTCGTGAGTTCCCCAGCGACAAACGTGAAGCCGCAACCGCAGCCCATCGAAGGCACGCGGTACCGGGGTCTGAGTTCCTCGGTCAGGTGAAGCTGTGGTCGTACCTCGCCGAAAAGCGCAGCGAACTTGGCAGTAGTCAGTTCCGCAAGATGTGCGGACGCGAATTTCTCCATTACCTCCGGATCCGCGAGTGGCTCGACCTGCACCGGCAGCTGAAGCGCACTGTCGGCGACTTGAAATGGCAGACGCCGACCACTGAGGTTGATGCCGATGCCATTCATCGGAGCCTCCTGGCCGGTCTTCTCACGAATGTCGGTGCCCGCCAGGGAGACACCCGCGACTACCTGGGGACACGCGGCACCAAGTTTGGCATCTTCCCCGGCTCGTTCCTGTCAAACAAGCCACCCGCTTTCGTCGTCGCCGCCGAATTGGTGGAGACCTCCCGACTATTTGCACACACGGTGGCTTCGGTGGATCCCGCCGTTGTCGAATCAGTTGCTGGCGACCTGGTGACCCGTACCTATTCGGAGCCACACTGGTCCACGCGACGCGGCGCCGTGATGGCGTATGAAAAAGTCAGCCTTTACGGTGTTCCTCTCGTGGCCCAGCGCCGCGTCAACTACGGGCCCATCGATCCGCAAACCTCGCGCGAGATCTTCATCCAGGAGGCCTTGGTTGCTGCCCGGTGGAAGAATCGCCACGCCTTTGCCGCCCACAATGCCAATCTCATGCGCGACGCCGAGGAGTCCGAGCACCGCGTTCGACGTCGAAACCTCCGCATCTCCGACGAAGATCTCTTCGATTTTTATGCCGCCAAGATTCCATCGAATGTGGTCTCCACCCGGCACTTCGATTCGTGGTGGAAGAAGGCTGGACGGGCAGACCCCACCCTGCTGAACCTCAGGCTTGAGGATTTTGCATCCGACGAGATCCCCAAAGCAGCCGATTTCCCGGCCGCGTGGCAGCAAGGCGAAGCCCGGCTGGAATTGCGGTACAACTTTGCGCCGGGTGCCCCGGACGATGGGGTCACTACCGTCATTCCGCAGGCTCTGCTGGCGCACGTGCGCGACAGTGGCTTCGACTGGCTTGTCCCGGGGATGCGCAGCGAGTTGGTGACGGCACTGATCAAGTCCCTGCCGAAGGGTCTACGGAAGTCGATGTCGCCCGCCTCGCGGTATGCCGATCTGGCGCTGGCCAAGCTGTCGACGCGAAGTGAGCCGCTGCTGACCGGCTTGGCTCGCGAGTTGTCCACGATCACCGGTGTGACGTTGACTCCGCGAGATTTCCGGCCCTCGAATCTGGATCCGCACTTGCGGATGCACTTTGCCGTGACCGATGCCGAAGGTGCCATCGTGGCCCGTGGCGATCGACTGTCGGCGCTACGCGATGACCTCGCTGGCCGACCGAAAACTCCGAGTGCACCGGTGGCGACGACGTGGGCACCGGATGGCATCGGGACCCTCGAAGATTCCGAGACCGCCATTGTCGCCGGGCAAACTATTACCCGGTATCCGAGCTTGGCAGCGGTTCCCGGGAAGGGCGTCAGGCGGACGATCGCCGCCTCGCCCGCCGAGCGAGATGCCGGGATCCGCGCCGGCATTATTGAGTTGCTTCGCGTTGCGATCGCCCCGCCGAGTCGCCGACTCGCTACCGGGCTGCCCCCGATGGCGAAGCTTTCACTGAGCCAAAGCCCATACTCCGACGTCGATGCGCTGCTTGCCGACTGCACCAACCGGGCGATAATCGACGCCGTGGCTGCCGAAAAATCGATCACCGAGATTCGCAACGCCAGCGACTTCGCCGACCTGTCGGCGCGCATCGCACCGGTGGTCCGTTCGCGGGCACCCGAATACTTCGACGCGGCGGTCGCCGCTTTGGCCGAGTACGGGCCAGTTCGGCGGGCAATTGACGCGCGCGCGGGAACCCTGGCTGCCGATGACGTCGCCGATCAGGTGTCGAATTTGATATTCGACGGCTTTGTTGGACTCACGGCGCTGGTGCACTTGCGCTCAATTCCGCGCTATCTCACGGCCGCTCGGCTGCGACTTGAGAATCTCCAAACCACGGGTAGCCGCGACAACGATGCCTTGGCTTCGATCGATCGCATCATTGCGGCGTGGAATCGACGGATTGCTCAGCTCCCTGAGAGTCGACACGACGACCTTGGGGAAATGGTCCAGTGGCGACTCGAAGAGTTGCGTGTGAGCTTGTTTGCCCAGCAGCTCGGCACCGCGGGAAGTGTTTCCGAACAGCGAATCCTGAAGGCAATCGACAAGTTCTAGCGGAGTCGCGGCAGTTCGCTGGACTTCAGTTTTTGCTGCGGTCGCGGCGGAGGTCGTCGATTTCGTGTTGGAAGTCGTCGGCTGATTCGAAGGACTTGTAGACAGACGCGAAGCGCAGGTAGCCAACTTCATCGAGATCGCGCAGTGGCCCGAGGATGGCGAGACCAACTTCGTTGCTGGGGATTTCGGCGGATCCGGAGGACCGAACCGTGTCCTCCACCTGCACTGCCAGTTTCGCGAGCGCATCGGCATCGATGTCGCGCCCCTGGCATGCCCGGCGCACGCCTTTCATGACCTTCTCCCGGCTAAATGGTTCGGAAATACCATTGCGCTTAACAACGGACAGAACTGCCGACTCCACGGTGGTGAACCGGCGCCCGCACGCACTGCATGCCCGACGACGCCGGATGGCCTGGCCATCATCGGCGACTCGGGAATCGACTACTCGGGTGTCATCGTTCTTGCAGAACGGGCATCGCATGTCACGAGAATACCCGGCGGCCCAATCTGCCTTGTTTCGCAGTGCGTTCCAGCACGAACCTGGGGGCTTCCCTACTTGTAGGCCGGGACCCGCAATGCCTGGCCGACCGCCAGACCCGAGGTTTCTAAGCCATTGATCTCACGGAGCTGCGCGATCACTCCGGCGGTCGGCAAATCGGGCGCGATGCGCTGGGCCAGGCTGGTGAGTGACTCGCCTGCCCGCACATACACAACTTCGGTCGCCTGCGGGGCTGCCGGTGGTGTTGATTCGAGATTGGCTCCGACGATCGCGAACATCCACACCATGGCTGCGAGCGCTCCGCCAACCAGGAGTGCCCCGACCACGCGACGACGACGATAGACGGCAGCTTGATTACTGCGGTAATTCGAACGTTGGGTAACGCCTCGCACGTTCGAGGACGATTCGAACATCGGCGAGCGCTCGCGCCGCCATTCATTCGAATGACTGACAGGCGCTGCGCTCTTGGATCGCTCGTCCGTTCGAGTTAAGTCTGCGATAGCTCGCACTTGGCGACGCTGCGGGCGACCGCTCGGAAAGCAAAGAACGTCACCTCGCTGCGCCTGTACCCGACCCGAAGAATCGCGCGCCACGACAGGAAGATCGCAGGTCATAACTACTTCGAGGCCGGCGCGACGGCTACTACCGGCCGAGCCCACACGAGTGTGGCCACTACGCTCGAGGCGCTCCACGGGAGCCTTGAGAACATTGGCGCTCATCGGTGATCTCCTATCGATCGGGTGTTCGAAGAACTCTTGTTCGATAGTTAACACCATGCCTCTGACAAAGTTCGACACGCATCGAACAATTGTTTGAGTTTTGTGACCTACTCAACTAGCGTGGAGCTATCAATCGAACACAGCTGACGAAAGGCCCGACGGTGACCGACACGCCAGATCCACTGCTCTCGACCGAGACACTGGAAGCTTCCCTCACCCAGCGACAGCGCGATGTTCTGGAAGTCATCCGCAAGTCGGTACGCGAACGCGGCTACCCGCCAAGCATCCGTGAAATCGGCGAGGAGGTGGGTCTCACCTCGACCTCGTCGGTGGCGCACCAACTGCGCACCCTCGAGCGCCGCGGCCTACTCAAGCGCGACCCTCACCGTCCGCGCGCAGTCAATGTCCGCGATAGCGGGCGCACCCCGCCGGATGGCGGCAGTAGCGGCGGCGAGGACGATTCCCTGCCGAAGCCGACGTTCGTACCCGTTCTCGGCCGGATTGCCGCGGGCGGCCCGATTCTTGCCGAGCAGGCTGTCGAAGATGTTTTCCCGATGCCCCGCGAACTCGTCGGTGACGGTTCACTGTTCATGCTTCGCGTAGTTGGCGAGTCAATGATCGACGCCGCTATCTGCGACGGAGACTGGGTTGTGGTTCGTCAGCAGAATGTCGCCGAGAACGGCGATATTGTCGCCGCCATGATCGACGGCGAAGCCACCGTCAAGACGTTTAAACGCGTCGACGGTCATGTCTGGCTGATGCCGCACAACGAGCACTTCGAGCCCATCCCCGGCGACGACGCCGCAGTCCTCGGCAAGGTCGTCACCGTGATGCGTCGCATTTAGCGAGTGCTCCATCCGGAGCGCTTCACCCCGGTCAGCCCAGTTTGGTTCGCGCGTCGTCGCGTGCCTGAGCTGGGCTGACTGCATTGAGAGCCGCCGCCGCCGCGTTTCGGCACTGTTGGAGAGTGACCTCCCCGAGTTGCAGGCCGACCGCTGCGGCAGCAGCCGGAGCCGTCGACAGTGAAGTCACTCCGAGCCCAACCAGGACGCAGGCCAGTAGCGGATCAGCAGCCGCCTCACCGCACACCCCGACCGGCTTGTTCGCGCGCTGGCCCGCCTCGCCGACTTTCGCAATGAGCGCCAGAACGGCTGGCTGCCACGGGTCTGTGAGCTCCGCCAGTTCCGGCGACATCCGGTCAGCGGCCATCGTGTATTGCGCGAGGTCATTGGTTCCGATGGAAACGAAGTCAACTTCCGCGAGGATCCCATCGGCCAGCAGCGCCGCCGATGGAACCTCCACCATGACGCCGGGAATCAGCCCCTGCAGCCGAACGGCACCGGCGAACTCGCGCGCTTCGTCAACGGTGGCAATCATCGGTGCCATGACCCACGGAGCGCTACGGCCGTCCCCCTTGGCAGCCTCCCCCAGCGCCCGTAACTGGTTGTCGCGGATTTCTGGATAGCTCTTCACGATGCGGTTTCCCCGAACCCCCATGGCGGGATTGGGTTCTTCGGTGTTGTTCACGAACTTCAGCGGCTTATCCGAACCAGCATCCAACGTCCGGATGACTACTTTGCGACCGGGGAAAGCATCGATGACTTCCCGGTAGAGCGCCACCTGCTCGGCAACCGATGGCTCATCAGCTCGTTCGAGAAAAGCCAACTCAGTACGAAATAGCCCCACCCCCTCGACTGGTGCCCGAGCACCTTCTCTGGCCGAGGATCCGTCGGCCACATTGGCGAGTATCGCAACCGGGTGACCATCGGAGGTCCGACCGGGGCCACGCCAGCCAGCGATCTCTTTCGCACGCGCATGCGCCTGCGCGACTGCCACCGAGATGAGTTCTGGATCGGGTGAACTGCCGACGGTTCCCAAGTCACCATCGACGTATCCCATCGCACCGGAATCGATGTCGCCAAGGGCGCCAGCCGCGACAACGCAGGGGATGCCCAACTGTCGCGCAATGATGGAGGTGTGGCTACTGGGCCCGCCCAACCGCATGGCCAAACCAATTACTTTGGTTGGGTCTAGCTCGGCAGTATCCGCGGGGGCAAGGTCGTCGGCGAGCAAGATTGATGGCTCGTCGGGAACGGGGATACCGGGTTCGGCGACACCGAGGAGTTCTGCGACCACCCGGTCACGAACATCTTTGAGGTCCGTGACCCGTTCGGCCATCAAGCCGCCCAGGTTGGTGAAGACTTCGACGAACTGATCGGTCGCAGCGATGGCCGCGAGTGCGGCGGGCGCTCCCCCCGAAATGGCCTTGTTGGCGGCACCGATCCAACCACGGTCGCGCGCCAAAGCTGCTGTGGCAATGAGGACTTCGGCTGCAACACCGGAGTTGCGGGAGGCTCGTTCGGTGAGTCGATCAGCGACGACGCCCGCGGCGGCCGCGAACCGTTCGGACTCGGCGGGGCGCAAACTTTCCGCGATCTCGGTGGCGTCGATGTCACCGAAGCCGGGCCGTGCACCCGGCTTCACAATGCGACCGTAGGCCAACCCCCCGACGACCGGAACGCCGGTGACGATCACCTCCGCGCCAAACGGATTGGCATCTGGGGCGTTCGGGGCCTGCGCGTTGGTACTCACCTGGATCATGTGATTCAGATTACAAGATTTCCTTGACTTGTCGGCACTTACACCGGTAGAAACAGATACATATCCACATAGATCAACATACTTCAACAGTGAATTGGACCTAGTCATAGCGAGAGGCAGCGATGTACGCGGAGGAGCGACAGTCCGAGATCGCAGGTGATGTCCAATCCCGCGGTCGGGTTTCGGTAACTGAGTTGGCAGCTCGATTCTCAGTCACAGGCGAGACGATCCGCCGGGATTTGGAGATTCTGCAACACACCGGACGCCTCGTCCGGGTTCACGGCGGTGCCATCCGGCCCGATATCGCGACTGTTGTCGAGGAATCTGACCTGGCTGAGCGGTCCGAAACGCGGCGCGACGACAAGCAGGCCATTGCCGCTGCCGCGGTGCGTCTCATTCCGGTCGACGGCGGTTCGGTCTTGCTGGATGCCGGAACCACCACGCTTGCGCTGGCTCGGGCCATTCACCGAGACACCCGCCTGACTTTTATTACCAACAGTCTTCAGATCGGCACGGTTCTCGCCGACCTACCCAATTCCACGCTGCTCTTGACCGGTGGCCGCGTACGCCCGACGACCGGCGCCGCTGTCGGAGCCGACGCGATCGATTCGCTGTCTAGGATTCGCGCTTCCGTGGGCTTCATCGGCACCAACGGCTTGTCCGTGGCACACGGACTGTCGACTCCCGATGCCGACGAGGCCGCTACCAAACGCGCGATGATCGCCGCCTGCACCACGACCGTGGTTCTTGCTGACTCGTCAAAGCTGGGCCGCGAGGACCTGTTCAGCTTTGCCAGCCTCGACGACATCGACTTCGTCGTCACTGACTCCGCGATCGACGACAAGCTCGCTACCGAATTGCGCTCCCATCAGATCGAGGTGCTCACCGCATGATTGTTACCGTTACCGCCAATCCCAGCATCGACAGGACCGTTGAACTCTCGGAACCACTCTCTCGAGGCAGTGTTCACCGGGCACACGCGGTCATCGATCAGCCCGGAGGCAAAGGTGTCAATGTCGCTCGGGTAGTTGCCGCCGCGGGCCTCGACACCCTTGCGGTCTTTCCCGCGGATGGAAGTGATCGCTTCGTCAGTCAGGTGAGCGCCGTCGAATTGCCCCACTTGGCCGTCCCCTTCGGCGGAGCGGTCCGCACCAACATCACCATCGCCGAACCGGACGGCACCACAACCAAGATCAACGACGCCGGACACCTGATGTCACTCGCCGGTTCGAATGCCCTCAAACAAGCAATCATCGAACGGGCTCAGAGTGCCACCTGGCTGGTCCTGTCCGGCTCGTTGCCACCGGGAATGCCTGATAATTGGTACTCGTCGATCATCGAGGCCGTCGCCGAGCGCGGCTGTCTGGTTGCTGTCGACACGTCGGGAGCACCGCTCGCTGCCGCAGCTAAGGCACGGCCGGGACTGCTGAAGCCCAACGGCGATGAGCTTGCCGAACTCACCGGGGCCGACGGTCAGGCGATGGAGGCCGCTGCCGGTGCTGGCGATCCCACCGTCGCGACCGAAGCTTCGCGCACGCTCGCCGAACAGACTGGCGGCGCCATCCTGACGACTCTCGGTGGTGCTGGTGCCCTGCTCACCACGCCCGACGGCGTGTGGTTTGCTACCCCGCCAGCGGTCACGGTTCGTAGCACCGTCGGTGCGGGCGACGCCTCCCTGGCCGGATATGTAATCGCCGATTTACGCGGCGGCGACCCGGAAGCCCGATTGCGCAGTGCCGTCGCGCACGGTTCGGCAGCCGCATCTTTGCGCGGCACCTCTCCCCCCACCCCCGACCTCCTCGACGAAGCTGGTGTCACGATCACCCGCCTGCACTGACCTGCACAGCTACAGTTCTTACCCCGGCTCGATCCCACCCTAGAAAGCCAAGTCATGTCCCAACCGATCATTTCCCCGGAATTGGTGCTCCTCGACGTCGACGCCGGCGCCGACCCGCGCGCCGTCATCACTTCGCTCGCCGAACTCGTGGCGAATGCTGGTCGATGCACGGATGCGGCGTCGCTGGTCGACGCTGCGGTCGAGCGCGAAACCAAATCGCCCACCGGCCTCCCCGGCGGTATCGCAATCCCGCACGCACGGGTCGATGCGGTTACCGTCGCTACCCTCGCGATGGCCCGATTGTCTCGCAAGGTCGACTTCGGTGCCCCTGACGGCCCGGCGGATATCGTCTTCTTGATTGCGGCACCGGCCGGTGCGGCGAGTGAGCACATGAAAGTGTTGAGCTCACTGGCCAGAGCGCTGGTGCGACCCGAGTTTGTCCAGGCCCTCCGCGACGCGCCGGACAGCGACGCGATCGTAGCCCTGGTCGACGAGGCGATCACCGGGCCCAAGGCGACTCCGGCACCTGCTGCGACCCCGAATCCCGCTGCGACCCCGAATCCCACTGCGACCCCGGAACCTACTGCCGCCCCGATTCCTGAGGTAACCGCGGCCTCAGCGGGTGCCGCACCGTCGGAACCGACCCGGCCGCGGATCGTCGCGATCACGGCTTGTCCGACGGGCATCGCGCACACCTACATGGCGGCAGATGCCTTGAGCCTGGCGGCCGAACGCGCTGGCGTCGACTTCGCCGTCGAAACCCAGGGTTCCACCGGCACTACCCCGTTCACCAGTGAAACCATCGCGAACGCCGACGCCGTCATCTTCGCCACCGATGTCGGGGTAAAGGGACGCGACCGCTTCGTGGGCAAACCCGTCGTCGCCTCTGGCGTTAAACGCGCAATTAACGAACCCGACACCATGATCGCCGAGGCCATCGCCAGCGCCCGCGACCCGCACGCGGTCACCGTTGCAGGTGACGCGCACGCCACCGCAGAAACGGCGTCGACGGTCGGTCTCGGCGGACAACTCAAGCAGGCACTGCTGACCGGTGTCAGCTACATGATTCCGTTCGTCGCGGCCGGCGGTCTGCTGATGGCGCTCGGCTTCTTGCTCGCCGGCTACGAGATCGCGAATTCGACCGTCCAAGACGGCATGTCCGACGGTCTGTACAACTCGCTGCACTTCAGCCTGTGGGATCTGCCGCCAGGCGGACTGATGACCTATCTCGGCGGGGTGAGTTTCGCGATCGGCAGCCTGGCGATGAGTCTTATGGTTGCGGTGTTGGCTGGCTATATCGCCTATGGCATCGCCGACCGTCCCGGCCTCGCACCGGGCTTCACGGCAGGCCTGATCGCCGTCGCCGTCAATGCCGGATTCATCGGCGGCATCGTCGGCGGTCTGCTCGCGGGCGTCGTGGCACTGTGGCTGTCGCGGATCCCATTGCCCCAGTGGGCACGAGGCCTGCAACCCGTGGTGATCATTCCGCTCGTTGGCACGTTGGTCACAGGTTTTGCAATGTTCGCCCTTCTGGCTCGACCGCTGTCCTGGGTCAACACGAGCCTGGAGAACTGGCTCAACTCGATGTCGGGGAGTTCCAAGATCGTGCTGGGCATCGTGATTGGCCTGATGATGTGCTTCGACCTCGGCGGACCAGTCAACAAAGCCGCCTATGCCTTCGGTGTGGCTGGCCTCGGTTTAGCCGGCGCTGGCGCTGCACAGTGGGAAATCATGGCGGCGGTCATGGCAGCGGGCATGGTCCCGCCGCTGGCTTTGGCGCTCGCCACCGTGTTGCGCCCCGGTGCCTTCACCGAACCCGAACGCGAGAACGGCAAAGCCGCCTGGCTGCTGGGCGCATCATTCATCTCTGAAGGTGCAATCCCGTTCGCTGCCGCCGACCCGTTCCGTGTGATTCCATCGATGATGCTCGGCGGTGCCGTGACCGGCGCACTCTCGATGGCGATGAGTGTTCAGTGCCGCGCACCGCACGGCGGCGTATTCGTCTTGTTCGCCATGAACGGCACTTGGTGGAAGTTCCTGATCGCTATCGTGGCAGGTGTCGTCGTCTCAGCGATCACGGTCTTGGCAGCCAAACAGGTACAACCCAAACTAGCTATCGAAGATTCGGCGCCAGCGACCGTCGCGGCGTGAGTTCACACCGGTAATTTCACAGAAAGGCACACACATGCCAAGCACTACCGTCACCGTCGGATCGGCCGTTGGTCTGCACGCCCGTCCCGCCACCGTGATCTCCGAGGCGGCGGCCGCGCTCGGAGTTCCCGTGACCCTCGCCGTCGATGGAGGCGATCCGGTCGACGCTGGAAGCGCGCTCATGATCATGACACTCGGCGCTGGAAAGGGCGCTGCGGTCACCGTCGCCAGCGACGATCAAGCTGCGGTCGATCAGATCGCGGCACTAGTCGCACAAGACCTTGACGCCGAGTAGCCCAACCTAAACCCTGAGGTCGTCGAACTCGGCAGCCAACGCCGAAGGCATCCGCACATGCACGCGGGTGCCTTCGGCGTTGTGCTCGGTGTCCAAAACATGCGCGTGCTGATGCAACCGGGAAACTACTTCGCCCCGGGAAAATGGCACCTGCAACGTCGCTTCCACGTCGTCGCGGGTCAGGAAGTCCGAGATCGCGGCAAACAGTTCGTCCAGGCCTTCACCGGTTTGCGCAGACACGAACTGGGCGTTCGGGAACTCGCCGCGCAGCGCGGTCATCGTGTTGCCGTCGATGGCATCGATCTTGTTGATAACCAGCATTTCCGGCGGAGACTGTCGACCGTCCTCGGCGAGCACTTCACTGAGGACCTTGCGCACCGACGAAATCTGATTTCCGGGGAAGGCGTCGGCCCCATCGACGACGTGAACCAGCAGGTCCGCATCAACCGCTTCTTCCAGGGTGGAGCGGAAGGCTTCGACGAGTTGCGTCGGCAGATGACGCACGAAGCCGACGGTGTCCGTGAACACCACTTCGTGGCCGTCGGCCAGTTGTGCGCGGCGGGTGGTCGGATCCAGCGTGGCGAACAGGGCGTCTTGAACCAGCACGCCAGCCCCCGTCATCGCGTTGACCAGGCTCGACTTACCGGCGTTGGTGTAGCCAACCACGGTTAACGCCGGGACCCCGCCGCGGCGGCGAGCCGCGCGCTTGACTGTCCGGGCCGTTTTCATGCCGCGGATTTCCTTGCGCAACTTGGCCATGCGTTCACGAATACGACGACGATCGGTTTCAATCTTCGTCTCACCGGGACCGCGCAGGCCCACACCGCCATTGCTGCCCGCGCGCCCGCCAGCCTGACGCGACATCGACTCGCCCCAGCCGCGTAGACGCGGCAGCATGTATTCCATCTGCGCCAGTGCGACCTGCGCTTTACCTTCGCGCGATGTCGCGTGCTGAGCGAAGATGTCGAGGATTAGGGCGGTCCGGTCGACGACTTTGACTTTGACGACCTTCTCCAGCGCGGTCAACTGGGCGGGGGTCAGTTCACCGTCGCAGATCACGGTGTCGGCGCCGGTAGCGATCACCGTCTCGCGGAGCTCTTCAGCCTTGCCGGACCCGAGGTAGGTGGCAGGATCAGGCTTGCTGCGACGCTGGATCAGAGCTTCGAGAACTTGTGATCCTGCGGTCTCGGCGAGGGCGGCGAGCTCGGCCATGCTGGCACGCGCTGCGGCGGCACTGCCGGAGGTCCACACACCAACGAGCACCACCTGCTCCAGCCGGAGTTGGCGGTATTCGACTTCGGTGATGTCTTCGAGCTCAGTAGATAGGCCGACGACGCGCTGCAGTGAGGCGCGTTCGTCGAGCTGAAAGTCTCCAACGGTCGGTGTGGGACGAAGGTCTCGCACCGAGAACGCCGATGCTGCGGCCCGACCGTTGGCAAACTCGACGGTCTCGCCACCGGAACCGTCATCGCCGTCGGATCCCCGTTCGGCAAACTCGATGGCGCTGTCGTCAGCGAAATCGTCGTACACGTCACCGGTGTGCGCATCGTCGGTACCTGCACCGCTGACGTGGTCCCCACCGTCGACATAGTTGCTCCCGGGCAGGTGCGAGGTGTTACTCAGTTCAGTCATATGAGATCCATTGTGCCTGGACTCGGCAGACGAATGCATCCCAATTACTTCTGCGGGTCAGTCGCCCCACCCGGGAAGGAGTTCGCCGCGCGCCACCAGCCGCGACGGTCCGCGCAGCACGGCACCACCGTCGGCGACGGTGACCAGCACGTCGCCACCGGGAATGGTGATCGCCACCGCGCCCTCCGATCGATCGATACCCGCCAACGCCGCAGCCGCCGCGGCAACCAAACCTGTTCCGCAGGAACGAGTTTCACCGACGCCTCGCTCAAAAACCCGCATGTAGGCGTGGAAGTCGGCGGCATCGTCGACGGAGGTCACCAGAGGCGTCAGGATTTCCACGTTCGCCCCGTGCGGGAACATTGCCGAGTCGAGGTCGGTGCCGGTTGTCAGGTCGAGCGCCGTGAGTGCCTCCACGGTTAATCCGTCGGCAATGCACGCCAAGTGCGGGTTACCGACGTCGACGGCCTCACCGGCCAGATGCAGTCCCCCGATCCCGACTTCGCTGGTACCGCGAAGGGTGATCTGTCCCATCTCTACACTCACATCGGCGTCGCTGTCAGATGCCGAATGAATCTGCACGCGACGTCCGCCCGCACGGGAACCGACGGTAAAACTATCCACATCGACCAGTTGCTCCCGGTGGCAGTAATGCGCGAAGACCCGGACCCCATTGCCGCACATTTCAGCAATGGATCCGTCGGCGTTGCGGTAGTCCATGAACCAGTCAACCGACGACACTCCCCTGGGCAACTCGCTGAGCACGCCTTCGGCGACCAGTGCGCCGGCGGTCGCCACCCGAAGCACACCGTCGGCGCCAAGACCGCGTTGACGGTCGCACAGGGCCGCGACGAGTTCTTCGGTCAGGTCGATCTGCGCATAGTGGTCCGGGAGAAGGATGAAATCGTTCTGTGTTCCGTGACCTTTCGCAAAGGTCAGCGCAGGGGTGCTGAAGGTGGGCGCATTGTTCACACAGTCAGGGTACGCGGACTGCGTCAAGGGCCTTTGACAGCAGATCCGGATCGGCGGCGTCAAGCCATACCGCGCGTGGATCCCGCCGGAACCAAGACCGCTGCCTGCGCACATAGCGTCGAGTGCCGAAAAATGTCCGCTGTTCGGCTTCGGCCGCGTCGTACTCGCCGTCGAGGTGGGCAAGGACCTGCGCGTAGCCGATAGCGCGAGAGGCTGTCGCGCCGTCTCGGAGCCCGTGATCGACAAGGGTGACCACTTCGTCGACGAAGCCGTCGGCGAACATCGTGGCGGTGCGCAGTTCGATGCGCGCGTCGAGCGCTTCTCGATCTCGGTCGAGAGTGAGGATCTTCGTGCCCCAGCGCGGTTCCGCCCCGATCACCGGGGCCGACGCCGCAAAGGGTTGACCGGTGATTTCGACGACCTCCAAAGCCCGCACAATGCGTCGTCCATCGGAGTCGAGGATTGTCGACGCCGCCACCGGATCCACCTCGGCGAGTTTGTCGTGCAAGGCGAGCGGCCCGATGTCGGCGAGCATCGCCTCGTATTTGGCGCGCACCTCGGAGTCTGTTTTCGGAAACCGCCAGTCGTCCAGCAGTCCCTGGATGTACATCATGGACCCGCCGACGATGACCGGAACCTTTCCAGCGGCCAGCAGTCGGTCAATGTCGGCGGCGGCGGCGAGTTGGTAGCGCGCGACCGTTGCCGTTTCGGTCACGTCGAGAACATCAAGTTGGTGGTGTGGGATGCCGCGCCGCTGGTCGACGGGCAATTTGGCGGTACCAATGTCCATACCGCGGTACTGCTGCATGGAGTCGATGTTGACGATCTCGCCCCCCAACGCTTCCGCGAGGTCGAGTGCGAGATCGGATTTTCCGGTTGCCGTGGGACCAACCACTGCAATGGGCGTGATCACCGGGCACCACCGTCCACGGGAGGGCATCCCACCGGAGTCCACGTGGCGACCGTGTAACCGACACCAAACGGTGCGGCGCAGTAATCGACCTTCGCGGCAAGCGGCGTTGTGCAAGCCGCAGCCGCGGTCTGCCAAGCAGCACGACCACCGACCCCCTCGACAGCGCATGCGGAAGGGTCGAGTTCGGTGATGGCTTCGCAGTCGGCGGCGGCAATCGCCGTATCAATCATCTGCTGTAGTTCGACGGCGCTCTCGCGCAGGCCGCCGCCCGGAGCCGACGAACTCAAGGCCGTGGAACCGTCAGCGACGACGAGCACGCCGACCGGTTCCGGCGTTGCCGAAAGGAGCGCGGCCAACTCGCGACCGCGGGCCGCGCACTCGGCAGGCGATGCTTCGGGGTCGACGACAAACGGGGTAATCGAAATGTCCTGCGCGACCTCGCCGCGAATCCAGCAGGCGATAAGCATCGACAACGGCAGCGGCTGCGAGCCGGTCGATTCACCTTTTTTACCTAAATTGACCGGCACGGACACGCCGTAGGCACCGAACTCTCCGGTTCCTGAGTAATCGATTGAACCGCGCGCTCCCCCGGCGAGATCCGCCGCGCCAACTGCAATCCACGACGAAGCCGCCGACGCCAACTGATCGGCCACCTCCCGTACGGCGCCACGGACCGCCTCGGCCTCCACAGCCGCCGGACCGGCGAGTTCGGGGACCAAGAGCGGCGCGCTCGGGACTATCGCAACCAGTGCCAACACGACGTCGACGCTACCGGTGGCATCCCGTCGGTGCCGCCATGGGTCGGTGATGCGGGAACTGCCAGCACACCAATGTCAGCAACTCGCGTGCAAATCAATGTTGCGGGGTGACCACACAACCGGCCCATGGCCTGCTTGAATGAACGACGTAGTGACATGGCAGCCGTGACGCGCGGCGAAGATGATTTATGAGGTATGCAATGACCAACCCGACCGACCCGACCGAGAAGACCGTCTCGGAATCCGCGGACACTCCGGCAGCCTCGGCTCCCGCAGCTTCCGGTACGTCAGCTAAGCCAGTGCCTCGGCCCGGCCCCCGACCCGGCCCCCGACCCGGTTCGACCGCTACTGCGCCGATACCGGGCGGACCCATTCCTGCGGTCCCGGTTCATCCGGTGCCCATTGGCGACCCGACGAAGTTCGGGCGAATCGACGCCGATGGTTCCGTGTGGCTCAAGACTGCCTCTGGCGAGCGCCAGATCGGTTCGTGGCAGGCAGGTACCCCCGAAGAAGGGCTTGCTCACTTCTCCCGCAAGTTCGCCGATTTGGCGACCGAGGTGGAAATTCTTGAGGAGCGTTTGGCCGCCCGTTCCGGGGACCCGCGGAAAACTCAGGCGAGCGCGGCACATCTGTTAGCCGACTTACCGGAGGCACTGGTCATCGGCGATGTGGACTCGCTTTCCGCACGGCTGGAAGTCATCGTTGCCGGTGCCGACGACGTGGCCAAGGAAGTTCGCGACCAGCGAGAGTCGGCGCGAGCGTCGGCGATTGAACGCAAAGAAGCACTCGCTGTCGAGGCCGAACGCATCGGGTCCGAAGGCACATCGTGGAAATCGGGAGGCGATCGCCTCCGCGTGATTCTCGAAGAGTGGAAGACCATCAAGGGCATCGACCGCAAGACCGACGATGCCCTGTGGCGCCGTTACTCAAAGGCCCGCGATGCCTTTAACCGCCGGCGAGGAGCCCATTTCGCCGAACTCGACCGAGACCGCGCCGGCTCTAAGTCGCGCAAGGAGGAGTTGATTGCACAGGCTGAAGCCCTGTCGACGTCAACCGACTGGGGTCCGACTGCTGGCAAGTTCCGCGATCTGCTGACCGAGTGGAAAGCTGCGGGTCGGGCACCGCGGGACACCGACGAGGCCCTGTGGCTTCGCTTCAAAGCAGCGCAGGATGTGTTCTTCCAAGCGCGCAATGCGGTCAATGATGAGCGCGACGCCGAGTTCACCGAGAATGCGAAGGCCAAGATCGCGCTGCTCGACGAGGCCGAGGCCAAGATCAAACCGGCCGAGGATCTAGAGGCCGCGCGACGCGACTTCCGCACGTTCCGCGAGTCGTGGGACGAGATCGGCAAGGTTCCGCGCGAGCAGATGCATAAGCTCGAAGCGCGGGCACGCGCCCTGGAAAAGCGCCTTCGCGACGAGGAAGATGCCGACTGGACGCGCACCGACCCGGAGGCCCAGGCCCGCGCCGCACAGTTCTCCGAGCGAGCCGACAAGCTCGACGAACAGGCCGACAAGGCTGCCGCTGCGGGCAAGGACCGTGACGCCGCTGACCTGCGTCAGCAGGCGTCGCAGTGGCGAGAGTGGGCCAACGCCGCCCACTCGGCGATTTCGGACCGGTAGGTCGATCCCGAGCACAACAAAAGCTTGGAGTTGCTAGCAGGATCAGCAACTCCAAGCTTTTGCGTTGGCTAGTCGTCCTTGGTTTTGCCGTTGGTCCCGGTGGTGTCGTCGCCTGCGGCGTCAGCACCGGTGTCAGCGTTGTCGTTCTTGACCTCGTCTGCCTTCGCCTGCGCGGCCTTGGCTTTGCTGCTCGGGGCAACCGGGCGCTGCAGGGACAGGCCGAATGCTTCGCGATCGGCGGCTTCGGCACGACGCTGCTGCTCCAAGGCCAACTGGTAGGTGCTGCGGTTCCACACCACTCGCGCCCAGTGGAACACCAGCACCATGGTGACGAACCAGCCGAGGATCAGGCCCGCTCCAGCGCCTGAAGGCTTGACGGTTTCGCCGACACCGACGGTGTTGCGCGTCCAAATGGCCAACATGCCCGCGACTGCGGCAACTGCGGTGCCGCACAGGGCAATCCACGCGAGGATCCAGCGACGGGTAAGCAATGCCAGGCTCGAGAAGCCGATCGCGAAGATGACGAGCAGATACACAAAGATCTGCGACGGCAGCTTAATGTGCTCGTCGTGCGCCGTCTGCGACATGGTGATGACGTCGAGGCCCGTCGCTTTACCGGCGTGCGGCAACACCAGCGAGAGCATGGCCAGCAGGACACAGGCGGCCACGACCATGGCGCGCGCTCCGGGATCGATCTCCCCCGCGACCTTCTTCTCGGCCTTTCGGAGTTCCTTCTCGTACTGGTTGAAGGTTTCCATGTCTTCCTTGCTCATCACGTTCCTACTCATCGCAGTGTCCTTGGATAGCCCAGTGTTCTGAAAATGCAGCGCCTTCGAAATGCCGGGTCGTTACGTGGCTGGCGCAATTCCGCAACCGGTGACGGGTTCCGGTGCGGGGACCGCACCGATCGACGGCATCCCGAGTCCCACCCCGACGGGGGGCGTCGTCGGCGTGGTGCCAGCCTCGTATGCATCGCCAGCACGCGTCCGACGATGCGTCGCGACCCCACTGTCAGCGATCAAGAAGTAGGGCGTCGCTTCGGTGATAGCGACAGTCACCACGTCACCTGGACGGATCGTGCTGGCGTCCACGGCACCGAGACCTCGGGCTTGGAAGTGGACCAGTCGACCGTCGCGGGCGCGGCCGGTCATGCGGCCGGTTGCCGAGTTTTTACGCCCTTCACCGGCAGAGACCAACAGTTCCGCTTCGGTGCAAATCAGTTCAGTGTTGGCTTCCAAGCAAATCCGCTCCTGCAGCGCGATCAACCGCTGGTAGCGCTCGGTCACCACTTCCGGCGGCACCTGGTCGGGCATCGTTGCTGCGGGAGTTCCCGGGCGCGGCGAATACTGGAAAGTGAAGGCGCTGGAGAATCGCGCCTTTTCAACGACGTCCAGGGTCTCGGCGAAGTCTTCTTCCGTTTCACCGGGGAAGCCGACGATGATGTCGGTGGTGATGGCGGCATGCGGCATCGCGTCGCGTACCCGCTCAAGGATGCCCAGATACTTGGTCTTGCGGTAGCTGCGGCGCATCGCCTTGAGGACGCGATCAGATCCCGATTGCAGCGGCATATGAAGTTGCGGGCAGATGTTCGGAGTTTCGGCCATCGCGTCGATGACATCGTCGGTGAACTCCGCCGGATGCGGCGAGGTGAATCGGACGCGTTCCAAACCATCGATCTTGCCGCAGGCGCGCAGCAGATCGGCGAACGCACCGCGATCCCGCGGGATGTCGGGGTCAGCGAACGACATCCCGTAGGCGTTCACGTTTTGGCCGAGCAAGGTAACTTCGAGGACTCCTTGGTCGGCGAGTGCCTGCACCTCGGCCAGAACATCGCCCGGGCGACGATCGACTTCTTTACCGCGCAACGACGGCACGATGCAGAAGGTGCATGTGTTGTTGCAGCCGACCGATACCGACACCCAGCCCGAATAGGCGGAATCACGTCGGGCCGGCAACGTCGACGGGAACCGATCCAGCGATTCGAGGATCTCTACTTGGGCTTCCTCGTTGTGGCGCGCGCGTTCCAACAGCACCGGAAGCGAACCAATGTTGTGGGTACCAAAAACGACGTCGACCCACGGAGCACGCTTCAGGACGGTGTCTTTATCTTTCTGCGCCAAGCATCCACCGACGGCGATCTGCATGCCCGGCCGGTCGGCCTTCACCGGTGCCAGGTTCGAAAGATTGCCGTACAACTTGTTGTCGGCGTTTTCACGCACCGCACACGTGTTGAAAACCACCAGGTCGGCGTCGTCGGCGTTCTCCGCGGCGATGTATCCGGCGTCTTCCAGTAGGCCGGCGATCCGTTCGGAATCGTGCACGTTCATCTGACATCCGTAGGTCCGGACCGTGAAAGAACGCGGAGAACTCACCGCATCCTCGGTTGTCGCTACGTTGGGGGCCTCAACACTCACCCCTCCAGGTTACGTGCCGTGCCAAATCAGCCCACGTCACACCGGGGTCACGGAACTAAACAACCGGCTTCGGCTCCAGGGAAATCGTTGCCATGCCGCACTCCCAAATGCCCACACCCCGTCGAACGGCCAACTACGTTGTACCCATGGCCGATACGAATGCCGCACCAATGATCTCAATGACCAACGTGCAGAAGCACTATGGCGATCTCCATGTGCTCCAAGACATCAACCTTGAGGTTCCGCGCGGGCAGGTGGTCGTGGTCCTTGGACCGTCCGGCTCCGGAAAATCGACGCTCTGCCGCACCATCAACCGGCTGGAACCAATAGATAGCGGCGAGATCCGCATCGAGAACGTCGTTCTACCCGAGGAAGGTCGTGATCTGGCAAAGCTCCGCGCCGACGTCGGCATGGTGTTTCAGTCGTTCAACTTGTTCTCACACAAGACCATTCTCGAAAATGTGACCCTGGGCCCGTTGAAAGTACGAAAGGCGTCCAAGGCCGATGCGACAGCGCGGGCGATCGAACTCTTAAATCGCGTCGGTGTTGGCACCCAGAAGGACAAGTACCCGGCGCAACTGTCGGGCGGTCAACAGCAGCGCGTCGCCATCGCCCGGTCGTTGGCGATGAGTCCCAAAGTCCTCCTGTTCGACGAACCTACCTCCGCACTCGACCCCGAGATGGTGAGCGAAGTCCTGGACGTGATGGTGTCTCTCGCCAAAGAGGGCATGACGATGGTCGTGGTGACCCACGAAATGGGCTTCGCCCGCAAGGCCGCCGACCGGGTCATTTTCATGGCCGACGGTCAGATCGTCGAAGACACCGACCCGGAGTCATTTTTCACCGCGCCGAAGTCCGAGCGCGCCAGGGACTTCCTGTCGAAGATTCTTGGAGGCTGACCGGTGACCGATACCAACCAACTGGGCCGCTACAAACAGGGCCACAGCCAGCCTGGCAAGAGAAAGAGAAATACAGGCCGCCGACGGCACCCTGGGCGATCACCGCTGGCGTCAATCCTGATCATCGGGGCGGCACTGACCGTCCTGACCGCACTGCTGACCGCCTGTGGCAGTTCTGAACCGCGGAATCTTGTCGAGTCCATCAAATCCGGCCACGTCGTACTTGGGACCAAATACGACCAGCCGGGTATGGGCCAGCAAGGGCCAGACGGGAAGGTCACCGGCTTCGACGCCACCGTCTCCGAATTTGTCGTCAACAACATCGCAGACCGTCTCGGCGTTCCGCACCCGGAAATCACCTGGCGTGAAACACCATCGGCGCAGCGTGAGACGCTCATCGCGAACGGCGAAGTCGACATGATCGCCGCAACCTATTCGATAAGTGCCAGTCGCGCAAAGAAGGTCGATTTCGCGGGACCATACCTCATCACCTACCAGGGTCTATTGGTTCGCGACGATGACGATTCCATCACCACCCTCGCCGACCTCAATGACGGCAAGAAACTGTGTTCGGTCAGCGGTTCTACCTCGGCCCAGAACGTGAAGAAGCAACTTCCCGGTGTGCAGTTGCAGGAATTCGACTCCTACTCGTCGTGTGTTGAAGCCCTCCGACGAGGCAAAATTGATGCCCTCACCACCGACGAAACGATCCTCGCGGGCTACTCAACCCGCTACCCCGGCGAGTTCAAGCTCGTATCGATGACTTATCCGAAAGACGCTTGCGTCAACGACACGCAGAAGAAAGCCGGGCAGCCGTTCTCGAAAGAACGCTACGGAATCGGCATGGCCAAGAACTACCCCGCCGCCGTCACCGAGGTCAACACCGCACTCAAAGCCATGCTTCAGCCGGCACCGGGCACCGATAAGTCGCCGTGGAGCGTGGCGCTCCGCGACTCACTCGGCAACGAGACGGTGAACGCTTGGATCGCACGCGCCGATGCTCCCGGATCGCAGTATCAACTCTTTCCCGACGTCGGGGACATCGCATTCCTGACCGCACCGTCAACTCCCTGCGAAGGAGGCGCCTAAATGTCTGAATTATGGGCCAGCATGGGCCCGGCGATCTGGCCCGCCTTTTGGATCACCATCAAGCTGACGTTCTTTTCGGCAATCGGCGCCCTCATTTGGGGCGTGATCCTCGCGGGGATGAAAGTCTCGCCGGTGCCGGTGATGCGGGGCTTCGCGACCGTCTATGTCAACGTCGTCCGTAACACCCCACTGACACTTATCGTGCTTTTCTGCTCCATCGGCCTCTACCAAAACTTGGGCCTGACGCTGGCACCAGAAAACTCGCACTTCATCGAGAACAATAACTTCCGGCTCGCCGTCCTCGCCTTCATCCTGTACACCGCCACTTTTGTCTGCGAGACCCTCCGCGCCGGGTTTAACACCGTACCGCTGGGCCAGGCGGAGGCGGCTCGTTCGCTGGGACTGTCGTTCACGCAGGTATTTGGGCTGATCGTACTCCCGCAAGCATTGCGCACGGTGATCGCGCCTCTCGGCTCAGTGCTAATCGCGCTCACCAAGAACACCACGATCGCCTCCGTCATCGGTGTTGCCGAGGCGTCATTGCTGATGAAGACCGAGTTGGAAACCTACAGTGACCAAATCCTGGTGATCTTCGCGATCATTGCGATCGGCTTCATGATCATCACGCTCACGGAGGGCGCGATCTTTGGTTGGGCCGCCAAGCGATGGGCGGTCCGGCGATGAGTGATCAATCGACAGTTCTCTACGATGCGCCCGGTCCGAAGGCTCGGATCCGCAACGGGATCACGGCGGTCGTGTTTGTCGCGATCGTAGTCGCGATCGCTGCCTACATCATCAAGATCCTCGCCGATAATGGTCAGCTCGACGCCGAGATGTGGAAACCTTTCACAGTCTCTGGAACGTGGACTACGTGGCTACTGCCTGGCCTGTGGGGAACGTTGAAGGCCGCGATCGTCTCGATCATCCTGGCCCTGATTCTCGGTGCCCTGCTGGGTGTCGGCCGCATGTCCGACCACCGATGGATCCGGATCGTCAGCGGCTTCTTTGTGGAAGTCTTCCGGGCCATCCCGGTGCTGATCCTGATGTTCTTCGCGTACTTCCTTTTCGCCAAGTACGCGGTGGTGCCGTCTTCACAGTTGTCGTTTGCGGCGGTTGTTTTCGGCCTGACCCTGTACAACGGGTCCGTCATTGCGGAGATCCTGCGAGCGGGGATCCAAGCCGTTCCACGCGGA
Source organism: Gordonia sp. (in: high G+C Gram-positive bacteria) (assembly GCF_049647785.1). Lineage (GTDB taxonomy): Bacteria > Actinomycetota > Actinomycetes > Mycobacteriales > Mycobacteriaceae > Gordonia. Next base: position 27,469 of record NZ_JBARYI010000066.1, on the reverse strand, counting down.
CAGTCCGAAGCTGCGCAGTCAATCGGGTTGCGGAAGTCGCAGATGATGCGCATGATCCTGCTCCCGCAGGCCGTGACCGCGATGCTTCCCGCGTTGATTTCCCAGATGGTGATCGCGTTGAAAGACAGCGCTCTGGGCTACGCTTTCGGCTACCTCGAAGTGGTTCGTTCCGGTATTACGTCCGCTTCTTACTGGGGAAACTATCTGCCGTCCCTGGTGGTAGTCGCCGTCATCATGATCGCGATCAACTTCTGCCTCACCGGCTTGGCCAGCTTCATTGAGCGGCGTCTCCGCCAGGGGCGACGCAAGACGAATGCGCCCGACCCGGACGTGGCCGAGTTAGAAACCATGGAGAACGTTCCCGGCTTCACCCGCATCGGCAAACCTTAACGAACGCAGCCGTCCCCCTCAGCCGCAGCTGAGGGGGACGGTTTTGTCTCGGATGGCAATCACGCTCTATCCGTGGCTCGGGCCTCGTCCAATACTTCCTTCACAACCGAGCCGATGACGTCCGGCGGAAAACCTCGTCGGCCAAGTGCTCCCGCTAGTCGACGATAGGCTTTACTGCGTAGCGCGTGATCGTGCAGGTCCTCCCCTGACACGTTCAGCTTTTTGCGGGCCAGGGCGAGGGCACTCGCCCGCTCGTCTTCCGGCTCTATTTGCGAGAGGGCCTCGGCAGCCAGGTCGTCGGCGATGCCCTTTGTTCGCAATTCACGTTTGAGCGCCAGTTGCCCGCGACTCGATGTGGCATGCCTCGACCGCACCCACTCCGTGGCGAAGTCGGCGTCGTTGAGGAGGTCGGCCTTCTCGAGTCGGCCCATGGTCGTCTCAATCTCGTCGGACGTAAAGCCCCGCTGCTGCAGCCGCTGACGCATTTCGGCCCGGCTCCGGGCACGGACCCCCAAAAGTCGCAACGCGACATCCCAGGGAGTCGGACCGGGCCGGGCCGAACGCGACGCGGTGTTGTTACTGTCAACCATCGCGCACACCAAGCTCACACGGAGCTAGGTCCTCAGAATTCGACCGGTTCGGGTGCGACCTCGTCGGCCTCGACTGCCGGACGACCAATTCCGAGCTTGTCTTTAATCTTGTTCTCGATCTCGTCTGCCACATCCGGATTCGCCAGCAAGAACTTGCGTGCGTTCTCCTTGCCCTGCCCCAATTGGTCGCCCTCGTAGGTGAACCACGAACCCGACTTCCGGATGAAGCCTTCGGCAACGCCGAGGTCGATTAGCGAGCCCTCCCGGCTAATGCCCTGGCCGTAGAGAATGTCGAACTCGGCCTGCTTGAAGGGCGGAGCAACCTTGTTCTTCACGACCTTGACACGGGTACGGTTGCCGACCGCGTCGGTGCCGTCCTTCAGCGTCTCGATACGGCGAACGTCGAGGCGGACCGACGCATAGAACTTGAGAGCCTTACCGCCGGTCGTGGTCTCCGGCGAGCCAAACATGACGCCGATCTTCTCACGCAACTGGTTGATGAAGATCGCGGTGGTGTTGGTGTTGTTCAAGCCGGACGTCATTTTCCGCAGGGCCTGGCTCATCAGGCGTGCCTGCAGACCGACGTGGCTGTCGCCCATCTCGCCTTCGATTTCAGCTTTAGGGACCAGCGCTGCCACGGAGTCGATAACCAGGATGTCGATACCCCCGGAGCGGATCAACATGTCGGCGATTTCGAGCGCCTGCTCACCGGTGTCGGGCTGAGACACCAGCAGAGCGTCGATATCGACTCCCAACTTGGCGGCGTACTCCGGATCGAGGGCGTGCTCGGCATCGATGAAGGCGGCGATACCGCCGGCAGCCTGAGCATTGGCAACTGCGTGCAGGGCCACCGTGGTTTTACCCGAGGACTCCGGGCCGTACACCTCGACAATGCGACCGCGGGGCAGGCCACCGATGCCGAGCGCGATGTCGAGAGCGACCGAGCCGGTCGGAATGACCTCCATCGGCGGGCGCGTGTCTTCACCGAGGCGCATCACCGAACCCTTGCCGTAGTTCTTGTCGATCTGGGCCAGCGCCAGATCTAGCGCCTTCTGCCGATCATTGGTGGGTGCCATCTTCTCTCTCCTCCGGGTGCTCTGTGTGGATCGAACTGCTGTTGCCGAGCTGTTGTGGTCGAGCTTTCTTGCTGTCGGACCACACATTAGGAGCAGGGTCTGACAATTCTGCTTCGCGCGGTCATTAATTAGACGCACCAGAGCGTGCTCCGGTTCCACTTTCTAGAATAGCGAACAGATGTTCGATAGCAATTCGACACGCCGAAATTGGCTTGGCTCTACCAACGTTCGGCGGGTACCTCAAACTCTCGGCAAAGCGCACGCCACACCAGCTTGGGATCAACCCCGGCGGCGATTGCCTCATTGCCAGTTTGCCCTCCGACCTCAGTCAATACCAGGTCTTCGAGCAGCATGGCGATGCGTTCGCTACCGAACTCCTCTTCGGCGAGCTCAGTGAACTCAGTCAGTCGCACAACTGCCCCTCACGATCTAGAGTTCCCCCGCTTGCGATCAACCAGCGTAATACCCGTTGACCGCATCGGCATAGGCGCGATGAGTCACGACCACAGGATCGACAACACCCGCCGCAGTCGCCGCGACACCTTCCGCCGCTGCGACGTAACCGGGATCGTCGAGCACTGCGACGATCGCCTCCATCAAGGCCTCCTCGGTGGCCGGACGAACCAGCACGCCGCAGCCAATCCGGTTCACCCGATTGGCCAACTCCCATTGATCGCCTCCGCCGGGAACTGTCACCACCGGCACGCCAGCCATCAACGTCTTCGCCAGCATGCCGTGCCCCGCACCGCACACGACGAGAGCTGCATCAGGTAGCAGTTCGTCCTGGCGGGCAGTCGCGGCAACCAGGCCTTCCGGCATCGTTTCCCCCTGTGGTGGGTGGAGTGCCGAATACACCACGCGCAGCGGACGGGACGCCTGCAGTCGCGCCAAAGCGGCGAGGGCGACGGACCCCAAATCCGCCGAGCCGGTCGCCGCCGTGGAAGGCGCGACCACGATCAGCGGACCTTCACCAGCGGGCCGGTCGAACAGTTGCGTCGTGGGTTCAAACAGTAAGGGACCCACCAGATGGGCATTGACCGGCCAGTCCGACCGGGCTAATTCAAGCCCTGGCAGTGTCGCCACGAAGCGGGCGATGGGTTGTGGCACGTCGGACAGTTCAATACTGCGACGGGCAGCCACGCGTTGCCGGTGCCCCTTCGCGGTCGAGCGGCTCGCCCCGGCCCGAAGGACGATGTCGCGAAACTTGCCGCCGATCCCAGTTCCCGGCACCATGCCCGCACCGATGGGAGGCAGGTCGAGAGAGTTGTCATAGAGCGGATGAGGAGACACCTCGATCCATGGAACTCCGACCAACTCGGCCGCCCACCCACCTGCCAGGGTGATGGCGTCACTCAAGACGATATCTACGTCAGCCGCCGCGAGTTCCGGGGCCAACTCCAAAGCCATGCGCGCAGCTCGAACACTGAGCTTGGCACCGGCATCGTCGTCGTCGTCACCGGGTCGGGGCGCCAACCCCGGCAGTGGACGGACGTCGAGGTGGAAGCTCTCCCCCGCCGCTGCCCACTTTTCGCCGGTGTAGACGATCGGCTTGTCACCACCCGCCGCAAAGGCGGTTGCTAGTGCGAGCGCCGGGAATGCGTGCCCGGCGTCCGATCCGGCCACGATCGCTACCGTGAGCGGTGTGCGCCCCTGTCTGTCGGCCGGTGACCGGCCGACAGCCTGAAGAGTCAGTTGGTTTCCGCGGAATTCGGTGCGGGCGCTGCCGCACCCTTCTCGACCTGCGGCGCATTGGCGGCCGACTGCCCGGGCGTCAGCGACCCGCCCATGGAGGCGCGGATCTGTTCGAGGCGAGCGTGGCCCGCCATCTGCACACCAGAGGCCTCGACTTCGGCCATCCGACCGGCAACCGACCCCTTCGCCAACTCCGCCGAACCCAGGGCGTTGGCGTATCGGCGCTCGATCTTCTCCCGAACCTGATCGAGGTTGGGGGTGTTACCCGGGGCCGAAAGCTCGCCCATCTGATTGAGCGAGGCGCTTACCTGCTCCTGCATCTTGGCCTGCTCGAGCTGACTGAGCAGCTTGGAGCGCTCGGCGAGCTTCTGCTGCAGCTGCAGCGCATTGCGCTCAACGGCCTGCTTGGCCTGCCCCGCCGCCTGCAGCGACTGGTCGTGCAAGGTCTTGAGGTCTTCGACATTCTGCTCGGCCGTCACCAACTGGGCCGCAAAGGCCTCCGCCGCATTGGTGTACTCGGTGGCCTTGGCTGCGTCGCCAGCGGTCGCCGCCTGATCTGCCAACGTGAGCGCCTGGCGCGTATTGGCCTGCAACTTCTCGATCTCTTCGAGTTGCCGGTTCAGACGCATTTCCAATTGGCGCTGGTTGCCAATCACGGCGGCAGCCTGCTGCGAAAGCGCCTGGTGTTGGCGCTGCGCATCCTCGATCGCCTGCTGGATCTGCACCTTCGGGTCGGCATGCTCGTCAATCTTCGCGTTGCCGAGCGCCATCAGGTAATTCCAGAACTTCACAAACGGGTTGGCCATCTGTTTTCCACACTCCTCGGAACGCGCTGTCGGCGTTCAGGTCAGTCGATTATGCGGCGGCGAGAGCCGCGGGAATTCCCGCGCCGTCCACCGAAACTTCTTGGGGGGCAAGCACTTCAACAACCGTATCTGGCACTTCGACGACACGGTCGCCGACCGTGTCGGGAATCTCGACGAGCGTATCCGGCGAGATCATCGATGTACCGGCCGGGCTCAACACTCCCGCGACCTGAAACAGCACATCGCCGATCGGGACTTCGAGGGCGCCGCAAATCGACGCCAGCAGTTCGCTTGACGCTTCCTTTTGCCCGCGCTCCACCTCCGACAGGTAGCCGAGCGAGACCCTCGCGTCGGTCGAGACCTCACGCAGCGTGCGTCCCTGACCTGTTCGAACTCGGCGCAACTCGTCGCCAATCGCTTCACGCAAGAGCAATGTCACGCGCGAACCTCCTCACGATTGCAATTCATCGACCCGCAATGCGGGCCATCGATCTCTCTGAAAATCCTGCGGCTCATTCCAGAAGCCTGTGCCGTCGAGACTAGCGGAATTACGGGGCGATCGCCGCCGACATTCGCGACGCTCGCGCCGGAAACTTCGGCTCCACACCACTGATCATCAACGTCCCCGGGGTAAGCGACTATTCCGGCGTCTTACGTTCGACCGGCGACGGTTCCTGCCGCTGCCGCATGGACCACGCCCGCCACAGATAGTCGAGGCCGGTCACGATGGTCGCCACGACCGCCGCAATCATCAGAACCCAGGCGGCCACATGCCACGCGCCCGTCAACGGCAAGACGAACAAACCGATGGCCACCGATTGCAGCAAAGTCTTAAGTTTGCCACCGCGACTAGCCGGAATAATCCCGTACCGAAGCACCCAGAACCGCAAAGCGGTAACGCCAATTTCGCGAACCAGGATGACCACCGTGACCCACCACGGGAGCAAGCCCAAGATCGACAGGGACAGCAGCGCCGCACCGATTAACGCTTTGTCTGCTATCGGGTCGGCCATCTTCCCGAAGTCGGTCACCAGGTTCAGTTGCCGCGCCAGTTTGCCGTCGAGTTGATCGGTGACGGCTGCGACAACAAAGATGACAAACGCTGCAATCCGCCATCCGGTCGAATCTCCGCCGTCGGCAAACATCACCACCACGAAGACTGGAACCAACACGATCCGGAACACAGTTAATGCGTTCGCGATGTTCAGCACCGGTACGGCATCATCGCCGATTGCTCGGTGTACGGGCTCAGTCACGTCGTTAAGCCTAACGTCCTGGCATTCGGGCCCTCCCAAAGGGCGCATTGATTACCTGCGACTATCCTTGAAACATGATGATTGAACATCCCGACCCGCGAACCGGCGAGCCCACCGCGGTGCTCGTCCGACGTGCCAGGACCTCGGATGTTCCCCGAATCAAAGAGCTCATCGACATCTATGCTGGCGAAATTCTCCTTGAGAAGAACCTCGTCACGCTTTACGAGTCGGTCCAAGAGTTCTGGGTCGGCGAAGTCGCCGGGCAGGTCGTCGGCTGCGGTGCGCTGCATGTGATGTGGACTGACCTCGGAGAAGTCCGCACCGTTGCCGTCGACACCGCCTACGCCGGGCGCGGCGTCGGCCACAAAATCGTCGCCCGTCTGATGGATGTAGCGCGCGAACTGGAATTGGACCGCGTTTTCGTCCTGACCTTCGAGACAACCTTTTTCGCCCGTCACGGCTTCGTCGAGATTGAAGGAACGCCAGTCTCGCGAGAAGTCTTCGACGAGATGTGCCGCTCGTACGACACCGGTGTCGCCGAGTTCTTGGACCTGAGCTACGTCAAGCCCAATACCCTCGGCAACACGCGGATGATCGCGCACCTATAGCGTCGAGTTCGAGTCGAGCGATTTCTGCTCGCGGCGCTTACTGACGACCAGGCTGGCAATCGTGGTGACCACGAGTGTGCCGCCGATAACGGCCAACGACAGGCCGGTACTGATCTCCGGCACAGAGACCGGTTCACCGCCGTTGATGAAGCCCAGCGTGTTTTCGTGCAGTGCATGCAGGATCAGCTTCGCGCCGATGAACGCCAAGATCAACGACAGGCCATACGACAGGTAGATCAGCTTGGTAAGCAGTCCACCAAGCAGGAAGTACAACTGGCGCAGTCCCATCAGTGCGAAGGCATTTGCAGTGAAGACCAGGTAGGGCTCCTGCGTGAGACCGTAGATCGCCGGGATTGAATCGAGCGCGAAGAGGACGTCAGTAAAGCCGATGACGATCAGGACCACCAACAGCGGAGTCATCACGCGCTTGCCGTCGACTTTGCTGAACAGTTTGTCACCGTCGTAGGTGTCGCTGGCCCGGAAGTACTTCTTGAGGATCTGCGAAATGCGACTATTGCGCGCGGTTTCGTGTCCCGCGGGATCGTCCGACTCTGAGACAAGCTTCACGGCGGTGAACAGCAGGAACAGACCGAAGAGGTAGAACACCCAGCTGTAGGCGTTGATCGCGGCCGCACCGAGGGCGATGAAGCCAGCACGCATCACCAGGGCCATCACAATGCCCAGCAACAACACCTTCTGCTGGTACACCCGAGGAACCGCGAACTTCGTCATGATCACAACGAAGACAAAGAGATTGTCGACCGAGAGCGCTTTCTCGGTGACGTAACCGGCGAAATACTCCCCGCCGGAGGTCGAGCCCCATTGCCACCAGACGAAGAGCCCGAACACCACAGCGATGGTGATGTATACGGCCGACCAGAAACCCGACTCACGCAGGGTTGGCTCGTGCGGGGTCCGCACGTGCGCAAAAAAGTCGAAGACGAACAGCCCGAGGATCACCACAATCGTGATGACCCAGGTCAACAATGAAACATCCATAAGGAATCCTCCAACACGTAGCACGAAGCGACGATGTTGAAGGTCTCTCCCACCAGCCGAAGTGATGGCTGGCGACGGTCCCGGGAACGTTGATCGCCACCGATGGCGGCGCGAAACAACGGCCCGTACTGACGGGAACGTCTACGAGTCGGGGATACTCCCCTCCAAGATCGGTGTAAGCCTACCGAAAAAGTCGGTGATCGTCATCATCAGTAGGCCCCTGAACTGTCAGGGTCGCTGTCGGCGGCGGGCATGTCGCCGCCGCCGGTGATGGAGGCAATCACACCGGCCAGATCCTCGGGCTTCACCAAGACCTCGCGGGCCTTCGAGCCTTCGCTGGGGCCGACGATTTCGCGGGTCTCCATCAGGTCCATCAGACGGCCGGCCTTGGCGAACCCGACGCGGAGCTTTCGCTGCAACATCGACGTTGACCCGAACTGGCTCGACACAACCAGTTCGATCGCCTGCAGCAGGTCATCGAGGTCGTTACCAATATCGGCGTCGATGTCCTTCTTATCGCCAGCCTTGGCACTGGTAACGCCCTCGGTGTATTCCGGCTCGGACTGTTCGCGGGTGAATTCGACAACCGCCGAGATTTCTTCGTCGGTAATGAACGCGCCCTGCATGCGGACGGGTTTGTTGGCACCCATCGGCAGGAACAGCCCGTCGCCCATGCCGATTAGCTTCTCCGCGCCCGGCTGGTCCAGGATCACGCGCGAGTCCGTCAACGAACTGGTCGCGAACGCCAGACGACTGGGCACGTTGGTTTTGATGAGCCCGGTGACGACGTCGACCGACGGGCGCTGGGTGGCCAAGACCAAGTGAATGCCCGCGGCGCGTGCCTTCTGCGTGATGCGCACGATCGCGTCTTCCACATCGCGAGGGGCGGTCATCATCAGGTCGGCGAGCTCATCGACGATCGCCACGATGTACGGGTAAGGCTTGTACACGCGTTCGGAGCCCAACGGGGTGCTGATCTCACCCGAGCGAACCTTGTCGTTGAAGTCGTTGATGTGGCGGACACGGGAGGCCTTCATGTCCTGGTAGCGCTGTTCCATCTCGTCGACCAGCCACGACAGCGCGGCGGCTGCCTTCTTTGGCTCGGTGATGATCGGCGTGATCAAATGCGGAATGCCCTCGTAGGGGGTCAGTTCCACCATCTTGGGGTCGATCAGGATCAGTCGGACTTCTTCCGGCGTCGCCCGGGACAACAGCGAAACAAGCATCGAGTTGACGAAACTCGACTTACCCGAGCCGGTGGAACCGGCCACCAGCAAGTGCGGCATTTTCGCGAGATTCGCACTGACGAAGTCGCCCTCGATGTCTTTGCCGAGACCGATGACGAGGGGATGTCGTTCCTTCCGAACGGCTGGCGCGGCCAGCACATCCGACAGTCGAACCATCTCGCGGTCGGAGTTCGGTACCTCGATACCGACGGCTGACTTACCCGGAATTGGTGCCAGCAGTCGAACGTTATCGGTGGCGACGGCGTACGCGATATTGCGCTGCAGTTGGGTAATCTTCTCGACCTTGACGGCCGGACCCAATTCCACCTCGTACCGGGTGACCGTCGGGCCGCGCGTGTACCCGGTGACAGCGGCATCGACCTTGAACTGTTCGAGGACCGTATTGATGCGGTCAATCATTTCGTCGTTCGCGGAGGTCCCCTGCTTGGCCGGCTCGCCGGCAATCAGCAAGTTCGCTGGCGGCAGGATGTAGTCCGAGTCCAGGGACGGGTCGGCGAACGAGGCTGGCATGGCGCGCGGTTCTGGTTCGACCGACGCGTCGGGTGCTGTCGCCGGTGCCGGTCGGCGACGCGCCCGCGACCCCTCAGCCGGACTGACCGGAGCGGCCGGGACTGCTGCGGGCAAATCATCGAAGGCGACGGTCGGATTGTCGTCCACGGGGACGTCGTCAAAGTCCATCCCGCCGCGCTCGATGGGCTCGGTCACGAGGTCCGGAATGTGCGCATCGCGGTCTTCACCCGCGGTCGGTCGCGTCCGTGCACGAGAACCGGCTGGGCGCGCGCGCCGGCGAGTGTCGGGCGGATAGTTCAGGTAGGGGTCGGAGTTGCGCGTGGTGAGGGCCCCTCGGTCGCCGCCATGGTTGTCGCTGCCGTAGGTGTCGCTCTCGTAGGTGTCGCTGTCGCCGTAGCTGTCGTCGGCGTAACTGTCGTATTCGGCGTCGGCACCTCGGTCGTCGTCGGCCTGGCCGTAGTCGCCATCGTCGGCATACTCGTCGCCGTACTCGCCGTCGCCATACTCGTCGTCCTCATAATCGTCGTACTCAGTGTCGTCGTACTCGATGCCGAGTCCGAGGTACGACGACACCGCGGCGATAACTTCACCGGCTGTGCGGCCACTGAGTGCCAGCAAACCGAAGCCCGCGAGCGCGAGGAACAGCGGCACGGTCAGCCACACGGTGACCGCGTCGGTCAGCGGCGATCCCAGCATGTAGCCGAAGAAGCCTGCCGACTGCGCGCGGGCGTCATAGTCCGAGGGTGCCCCGTACATGAGGTGGGCGAGTCCGAGTGTGGAAATGACCAACAGCAGCGATCCCACGGTGTTGCGAAGGCGTCGTGCGGGGTTCGCGGGCAGACGCATGATGAGCACAGCGACAGCCAGCAGCACGACGGGCACCACGTAAGCCAAAGTGCCGAATCCGGCGCGGACTAGGGCATCGAGGAAGCCACCGACCGGCCCAAATGCGCGGAACCACACGCCGATGGAGATGAGCGCCGCCACCAGGACCAGGGCAAGCCCGACGCCGTCACGCCGACGAGAAGGCTCGTCGTCGCGGTGTGCGCCAATGCGGGCGAGGCTACCGAGACCGCGTGCCGCCAGATTCCAACTGCCAACCGCGGCGCGTCCCAGGCCTTGGGCCACCGAAGGTCGATGTGCTGCGGGGGCGCGCTTGAGATCTTGCGAATGCGCAGGTCGACGTGCGGTCGAACCGCCTTGGGCTGGCTGCTTGCGCGCCCCGCCGCGGGCGGTGGCTCCATTCTTCGACGATCCGCTTCGGTTTGATCCGGATCGGTTTGACGCAGAAGGTTTTGACCCAGTTGCGCTCGCTCGAGTTCCCCCGCGTGCGGCGCCGCTGCGTGGTTTACCGCTCGTGGAACCCGAGCGGCTGCGCGTAGAAGCATTGGAAGCCATGGCCCCCAGCCTAGTGCCCATTGATCACAATAATCACACTGGCAACACGCGATGGTGTCGCTTGTGTCGATTCCGTGACCTGATCACAACCGACGTTGCGCGCTCCGAAGACTCGCGATTGCCGTGGAAGGACCCGCAAACTTCACATCGACGGGTGCCCGACCAAACGAAAACAAGAGCAACTCGCCGATCGTTCCGGTCACCGAGACCGGCTCTCCCCGACCAACGGACATCACTTCGCGACCATCTGCGGTCGTCATGGTGGCCCGCACCGGAGAGGCCGCCATGATCCGCTTGCCGACTGTGCGCAGCGGGAAACTGAGTGCCTGCACCAACTCTGGAGAGAGATCGCGCGGTGTCACCGAAGCGTCGGGGGCCTCGGCTCCGCGCAGCACGTCCTCGTGGTGGACAAACATCTCGGCGAGGTTCAGGTAGCGATCGGCTACCCGGAACGGCGAATACCACGGAGGTCCCTGCGCCAGTTGAACCAGTAACTCTTCCCACGGTGTATCCGCGTAACTCTCGGTGACGGCAGCCGTGTGCGAGGCGAGCGCACCCACAAAGATGCCCGCGGTCGCGTCGAGGCGACGCTCCCGCATAATCAGGTGCACCGCCAGGTCGCGGGTGTTCCACCCCGCGCACAGGGTCGGTGCGTCCGGACCCGTCGCACGCATCGTATCGACGAGGGCCGACCGCTCCGACCGGGCAAGACTCACCTGTTTTCCCCCACTGCGATCACGGTCGGGACAATCATCGGACGACGGCGGTACTTTTCAGCCACCCAGCGGCCAACCACGCGCCGGACCGTTTGTGCGATTCGATGGGTATCGGTGACTCCCTCGTTCGCGAGTTCGGTCAGCGCCTTGTCCACGAGATCCGCGGCGGCCGACAGGGCCCCGGGATCATCGGAGAAGCCACGTCCGGACACCGTCGGCTTGGAAATGCGCGCACCGGTCGCCGCATCCACGGCGACCGAGATCGATATGAAACCGCCCTCCCCCAGGACCAGGCGGTCCGAAAGGGTCGAATCGCCAACATCACCGACGGACAGGCCATCGACGTAGACGTAACCGACGGGCACACGACCGGTGATCTGCGCGCGTCCGTCCACGAGATCGACAACAACACCGTCCTCGGCAAGCACAATCCGGTCGGCGGGAACACCCGTCGCCTCAGCGAGCGCGGCGTTGGCGCGCAGGTGACGCCATTCACCGTGCACCGGCATCGCATTGGACGGTCGGACGGCGTTGTACAGGTACAACAGTTCGCCAGCCGAGGCGTGACCGGACACGTGCACCTTGGCACTCGCCTGAGTTACGACCGTCGCGCCGCGCTTGGCGAGCCCGTTCACGACGGCAAAGACCGAGTTCTCATTTCCGGGGATCAACGACGATGCCAAGACAACAAGGTCATCGGCCCGAATGTTGATTTGGCGGTGCTCGCCGCGGGCCATCCGCGAGAGCGCCGACAGCGGTTCCCCCTGCGAGCCCGTCGAGATAAGGACGAGACGGTGATCCGGCAGGGTTGCCGCCGTGTCCATATCGACGATGACGCCCTCGGGGACCGTCAAGTACCCGAGGTCTTGGGCAATCTGCATGTTGCGAACCATCGAGCGGCCCACGAACGTGACGCGGCGGCCGTGTCGATGCGCAACGTCGACGATCTGCTGGATGCGGTGCACGTGGCTGGCAAACGACGCCACAATCACGCGTTGTCGAGCCTTGCCGATCACATTGTCGAGGACACCACCGATCTCACGCTCGGGCATCACGAAACCCGGCACCTCGGCGTTGGTCGAGTCCACCAGGAATAGGTCGACACCTTCGTCGCCCAGTCGGGAGAAGCCCGCGAGGTCGGTGAGGCGGTTGTCGAGCGGCAACTGGTCGAGTTTGATGTCGCCGGTGTGCAGGACGAGGCCGGCGGGGGTACGAATCGCGACGGCGAGGGCATCGGGAATGGAGTGGTTGACGGCAAAAAACTCGCAGTCGAACACGCCGTAGCTCTGCCGATCGCCTTCGACGACCTGGATGAGATTGGGGCGCAACCGGTGTTCGCGACTCTTCGCGGCCACCAGGGCGAGGGTGAATCGCGAGCCGACAATCGGGATGTCAGCTCGGAGCTTGAGCAAAAACGGCACGGCACCGATGTGGTCTTCGTGGCCGTGGGTCAAGACGACCGCTTCGATGTCCTGGACCCGGTCTTCGATGTAGCTAAAGTCGGGCAGGATCAGGTCGACGCCCGGCTGCTGGTCTTCGGGGAACAACACGCCGCAGTCGACGATAAGCAGTTTGCCGCCGTACTCGAAAACCGTCATGTTGCGGCCAATTTCGCCGATACCGCCGAGCGCGACGATTCGCAGACCACCCTGCGGAAGCTTGGGCGGGGCCGGTAGTCGATCAATGACGTCGCCGGTCACGCCGGACCCCGTCGCCGCTGCGACCTGCGGCGACAACTTCTTGGCGGCACCCTTCTTCGCCTCTTTCTGGACGGGCGGGCCCGCCTTGCGGGAAACCCGGCGACGCGACTGCTTAGCTCCATCTTGCGAATTACTGTCGCCGGACGAACGAGATTCTGACATTAAGAGATCACCTCTGCTGCGCGCAGGTCGGAGATGAGAGATTCGATCTGAGTGGGTTCGGCTGCGACCTGCGGCAATCGCGGATTCCCCACCTCCAGACCGGTAATGCGCAAAGCGGTCTTCACCATGGTCACGCCGCCGAGGCGGCCCATCGCGTCGACGAGTGGCGACATCGAGGTCGCCAGAGTCCGTGCGGTCGCCAGATCGCCAGCCAGCACTGCCGCACGCATGTCCCGCAGGCGGCCCGGAACCAGATGGCCGATCACGCTAACGAAACCGGTGGCCCCAATCGACAACCAGGGCAGGTTCAGCGCGTCTTCCCCCGACAGGTATTCCAGGTCGGTGGCGGCCATGATCTTGGCGGCGGCGTGCAGGTCGCTCTTCGCGTCCTTCACCGCCTTAATGTTTGGGTGTTCGGCGAGCCGGAGGATCGTCTCGGTTTCGATGGGGATCACCGAACGCGGCGGAATGTCGTAGAGCATCACCGGCAGACTGGAGGCGTCCGCTACCGCGCGAAAGTGCGCGAGGACCCCGGACTGCGGCGGCTTACTGTAGTACGGCGTGACGATCAGCAGTCCGTCAGCGCCGAGAGCTTCGGCCTCCCGGGCTCGCCGGACCGATTCGGCCGTGTCATAGCTTCCAGCTCCGTGGACGATCTTGGCGCGATCGCCGACGGCCTGGCTGACGGCGCGCAAAAGGTCGTTCTTTTCTTGGACGGTAGTGGTCGGAGATTCGCCGGTGGTGCCGTTGACGACGATGGCATCGCATCCGTTGTCAACCAGGTGCGTTGCCAATTCAGCTGCTTTGTCGAAATCAACTGCGCCCTGCGCGGTGAGCGGGGTCACCATTGCCACCGAGACTGTCCCGAACGGGTGTTCCGAGGTTCCTGAGTCAGCGGAGTTCATGCCGCTCACGCTACCTTCTGACACGGATAATGCAGCGATCAGCCCTCAAAAACGAAGGGCGAAGTCGCCACTTCGCTGCCGTCGGCGAGTTCGCTGATTTCGAAGTCTCCGAACGCTGTCGGTGCGGCCTCGCGCAGTTGCCGAAGACATTCGATCGCGAGTTGACGAATTTCGACGTCCGCGTGCTCGGTGGCTCGCATCCCGATGAAGTGTCGCCATGCCCGAAAGTTGCCGGTGACGACGATGCGAGTCTCGGTCGCATTCGGCAGTACCGAGCGTGCTGCCTGTCGTGCCTGCTTCTGCCGGAGGATGGCGTTGGGGACGTCAGCGAACTTGGCTTCCAGGCCAGCTAGGAGTTCGCTGTAGGCCTCGCGGGCGGCGTCGGTCGCCTTGATGAAAAGCCCTTCAAGTTCGTCATCTCCTCTGATCGCGGGCGGTGCCACCACATTGGAGTCGTGTTCGGGCACAAACCGCTGCGAGAGCTGCGAGTACGAAAAGTGTCGGTGCCGGATCAGTTCGTGTGTGCACGACCGCGAGATCCCGGTGATGTAGAAAGTGCAGGTTGCGTGCTCAAACAACGAGGTGTGGCCCACTTCGAGAACGTGCCGCAGGTACCCGGCGTTGGTGGCTGTGCGCGGGTTCGGTTTGGCCCAGCTCTCGTAGCAGGCACGACCGGCAAATTCGATGAGCGCTTCGGCACCGTCCGAGTCCGTCTCCCAGTCGACGGCCGGAGGCATGAACTGCGTTGCCGCAACCAACTGAACCTTCAGTGGCACCAATTCAGACAAGTCAATTCCTCTCAGACCGGACGGGTACTGCTACATCCGTACTTTGGGCCCACATATTGGGCCCAAAGTACGGATGAACGCTAGCGGGACTAACGACGAACGATGGCTCCGAGTTGGGCGTATGTGTCTTCCCAGCCGTGAACGTGGATCGAGTCGATGCCCAGGTCAGCGACGGGACGGTCGTTGCCGCCTTCGTCGAGCCGGTCGCCGAAGAACAGGATGTCGTCGAGGTTGAGGCCGACGATTTCCATGAGTCGACGCGCGCCGTAGGCCTTGTCGATGCCCTTGGCGGTGATGTCGACCGATGTCGAACCACCGCTGCGAACTTCCAGGTCCGACAGTCGTTCGGCCGCATAGACGCGAAGCGATTCCTTCTTGCGGCCGTCCGGGTCCCACGCGGCCTTGGCGTCGACGGGTGCGGCCTGTCCCAGCGCGGAGAAGGTGACCTGGCTACCGCGATCCTCGAGGATCGGACCCCACGTCTTCTCTTCCCATAAACCGAGGCTGCGGGCACCCTCTTCGACGACGCTCATCGCGCGGGACTTCTGATCTTCGGAAAGGTCTTCGGCGTACACCGTCTCCCAGTCGCTGCCCGACCACCGAATGTAGCGAGTGCCGTTGGTCGGCATCAGGTGCAGGTTGCCCCGGTCCGGGAATTCGCCCAGCCGATCAAGGACCTGCGACTGGAACTGGCCGTACTGACCACCGGAAATGATGCAGGCCATGCTGTCGGCCAGCAATTCGCGGAACAGGTCGACCATCTCGTCGCTCATCGGCGTCTTCGACGGCGCAAGCGTGTCATCGAGGTCGAACATGACGAGCTGATAGGTCTTGCCGTTGTGCGTGACAGACAACTGTCCACCCTTCCTTTGGTATGCGGGTGGAAGTCTACTGTTCCCCGATCACCCAGGCGAAAGCGTCCGCCTTAGACCTCGCGCCCTGCGCCGTCCGTGACCGCGACTGCTCGTCAACCCGCGTCAGGAGCTTCTCCCCTGCCTTCACCAGGTCGGCGAGGACGTCCGGCGTCAGATAGTCGGGGCGGGTCGCAAAAAGCAGGTCCTCGCTGGCCGTATTACCGCTGGCACCGGGCGCGAAGGGGCAGCCGCCCAGACCGCCGAGCGCGCCATCGACCACTTCGGCACCGCCGTCGGCAGCCGCCAGGGAGTTCGCGACACCCATCCCCCACGTGTCGTGGCCGTGGAATACAAGCCGACGGTCCTTTGCTTCGATGGTCGAGAACAGTTCCCGAACCTCGCTCGGGTATGCCTGGCCGAGGGTGTCGGCCAGGACCACATCGTCAGCACCCGCCGTCCGCGGATCGGCGACAATCCCGCGGACCCGATCTGGATCCACGGGACCGTCGAACGGGCACGTAAACGACGTGGCGAGGGTCAGCTGGATTCGCCCACCGACCTCTTTCGCGATCGCGATCGCCTCCGGCATGGCCGCCACGCTGTCTTCTGCGGTGCGGCCGATATTGGCTCGGTTGTGCGCATCCGAAACCGACAGGCAGTACTGAAAGTTCCGCACGCCCGCGGCCGCTGCCTTCGCAACGTGACGCGGAGTAGCGACCCACACCCAGCAGTGCTCAAGTTCTTCCGGCGTCAACGCGGCGACGATGTCGAGACTGCCAGCCATCGGCGGCACCAGATCCGGGCGTGCCATGGAACCGATCTCCAGTTCTGGAATCCCGGCGGTCAGCAAAGTGCGAACAAGGTCGACGCGCACGTCAACGTCGAGAACCTTGCCCGTCAATTGGAGCCCGTCGCGCAAGGTCACATCGCGGAGGGAAACGCGGGAATAGTCGGTCATTGCCCGTCCCTATCACTCAGGAAACGCTTCCGGATCTCGTCCGTGTGCTCGCCGAGATCGGGTCCGACCGACCGGATCGGCAACGACTGCCCGCCAAGCACCGGCACAATGCCGGGGAACGCGACGCGGGTGGGCTCAGCCCCACCGGCATCAACGTGGAACTCCTGAATCATGTTGCGCGCCTTGTACTGCTCGTCGCCGACGATATCTGCGGCCGTATAGATCGGTCCGGCCGGGACCGCCGCTTCATCGAGCACGGCGAGTACTTCTGCGCGCGAGCGCGTACCCGTCCACGCACCGATCGCGTCATCGATCTCATCGCGCCGTCGCCAACGACCATCGTTGTTGGCAAGGTCGGGATCGTCGGCAAGATCGTCCCGTCCGATGGCACGCATGTAGCGCGGGAAGATCGCGTCGGCGTTACCTGAGATCACCACCGAACTGCCGTCCACGCACAGGTAGCCGTTCGACGGCGCGATGCCCTCCATCCGTCCGCCGGTGCGTTCGCGCTTCACGCCGTACGCCCCGAGGTCGGGCACCAGCGACTCCATCATCGAGAAGATCGCCTCATTCAATGCCACGTCAACAATGCGGTCCGCCAACGGTAGCGGCCTATCTTCGGTGTCGCGGATACGGAGTCGCTCGTAAAGGGCCATGACGGCACCGAACGCCCCATACAGTCCGGCGATGGAATCCCCGATCGAGACACCGACCCGCACGGGCGGTCGGTCCGGGTCACCCACTAGTTCGCGGAATCCGCCGTACGCCTCGGCGACGGCGGCAAAACCCGGACGCTCCGAGTAGGGCCCTGTCTGGCCGAACGCCGAGATCCGCACGAAGATCAGTTCCGGGTTGGCTTCGCTGAGCTGTTCGGGACCGATCCCCCACTTCTCGAGGGTCCCCGGACGGAAATTCTCGAGAACCACATCGCACTGTGCCGCAAGGGTCTTCACGTCCTCGCGGCCTTCCTCGGTGCGCAGGTCGAGGACGACCGACTTCTTGTTTCGATTGATCGTCCGAAACAGCATCGAGGTGTCGCCGTCGTACAACCGCCAGTTGCGTAGTTCGTCGCCGCTCTCACGTTCAATCTTGATGACTTCGGCGCCGAAATCGGCGAGCATGCGCCCGGCGGTGGGTGCGGCGATGTAGTTTCCGAGCTCCAGCACACGGACGCCATCGAGCGGCAGATGCGGCTTCCGGTCCATCTTGGGATCCATGACTCCACCCTATTGTGTTGCCGCAGCGCGCAAGTGCGGACCGAGCTCCCCTTTGTCGATTACGTCGACGGCACTCAACCCTCGCCAGTGCGCCAGCTTGGCCAGGTCTGCGGTCAATGACCGTGCGACTTCGACACGATCGACGCCCGGCTCCACATGCGCGGACAGTACGCGGAGAACGCCCGCTGCCCGATCTGCTTTGAGGTCGACGCGTGCGACGAGATCCTCGCCCATCAGGTACGGCAGCACGTAGTAGCCGTGGATCCGCTTGTGCGCCGGAACATAAATCTCGATGCGGTAGTGGAAGCCAAATAGCCGCTGAGTGCGTGGGCGGAAGAAGACCAGCGGATCGAAGGGCGATAGAAGTGCGGAGGCGTCCACCGTCTTGGGCACTCGCGCGTCTCGGTGCAGATAGCCAGTCTCGTCCCAGCCTTCGACCGTGACCGGCTGCACCACACCGACGTCGACGAGGTCAGTTACCACCTCCCGAACCTCGGCCGCCTTGAGTCGGTAGTAGTCGGCTAGGTCGGCCACAGTCGCAATCCCGTGGGCGGCGGCGGCCCGCGCGACAAGTTCGCGGTGCGCATCTCGTCGATCGACCGTGACGCTCAGGCGTTCGGGTCCGACTACCCGCTCGGCGAGATCGTAGAACCGGTGAAAGTGTTCACTGCGAACGGCCGATAAGGTGCCGGACGCGAAGAGCGCCTCGCACAGGTGCTTGACCTCGCCGCGGGTCCACCACGACCCACGTTCACTCTTCGACCGCACCACCCCGAGTACCTCTTCTATATCGCGCGGCATCATCGGGCCACTTTCAGCGATGACGGCAAGCACATCATTCGCTTGCGAGCGGTTGCGCTGCAAGATTTCTCGAGTATGACGATAGCGACCGTCGCGGTACTCATCCATGCGCCAGCCAAACAGCGGCCAATCGTCGACCGGAATCAAGGCCGCCTCGTGCGCCCAGTACTCCACCAGCAGACGTGGCCTGCGTGCCGTTGGACGCCAGGCCGCACGATCGAGGAGGTCGGGATCGTACGAACCGAGCCGCGAGAATGCGGGCAGGTAGTGCGCGCGGGCCAAGATGTTCACCGAGTCCATTTGGAGCAGCCGCGTCCGATCGACGACCCGCTTCAGATGCGTCCGCGTCGGCTCTCCGGCGGGTCGTCTATCGATAAATCCCTGTGCGGCGAGCGCAATTCGACGAGCCTGCGACCCCGAGAGGTCCCCAACTCCGGGACTGTGCGACCTGATTAGCCCACTCACAAGATCTGCCCAAGCAGGATCGTGACTGGCCAGCGGACTGGGCGTCGCTGCGCTCCCCATTGAGGCTGCAAGTCAGTTGCGAGGCGATCGACGAGGTCGGTGACCCCGGCTTCGCGCGCTCGACGCACCGCAGACCAAGTATTGAGATAGCCCACGAAATCAGCGAGGGTCCACGATCGTTCAATTACCACGGAGGGGGCCTCGATCCGCGGAAAGGGAAAGTCGAGGTCGGCGTACGCGTTATCAACGTGACACCGCTCCGGCGGCCAGTACGGTCCAATCTCGTCACGGTAAAAGCGAGAAAAGCGCGCGGTCAGGTCATCGTCCAGCACGACGACGCCGTAGGTGATTAACGCGATAATCGCATCTGCGGCGGCGATCCGGCGCACCTCGCGGTAAAACGCCGGAAGGTCGAACCAGTGCGCCGCCTGTGCGACGGTGATCAACGATGCTGCCGAGTCCTCAACGTCCAAACGGTCGGCCGTC
Organism: Gordonia sp. (in: high G+C Gram-positive bacteria); assembly: GCF_049647785.1. GTDB lineage: Bacteria > Actinomycetota > Actinomycetes > Mycobacteriales > Mycobacteriaceae > Gordonia. The sequence continues at coordinate 7,845 of NZ_JBARYI010000066.1, read as the reverse complement.
CCGACCCGGTAATCGATGTTGGCGGCGGGCTGTGCATGCCGTATTTGGTCCTCCGACGGGTCCAGACCGATAACTGTGTCGAACGCCGAGCTGAGCATTGCCGTGAGCTGCCCAGTACCGCAACCCACGTCGACGGCAAGATCGGTTGTCGGGACTACGGCTAGGAGGGCATCGACCAGCCCAGTCGGGTACGTCGGGCGATGCGCGGCGTAGTCGTCACCGTTCTCAAACCAGCTCATCGGCCCATTCGATCAGGAAGACTCAGAAGTTGTCCGCGCGGCCCCGGGTTCAAGTTTCGGGTGGGCACCCGGCGCCCGAGACCACCGGTCTCCGCGCACGTCAGTGAAGACGACGTGCGGGGTGCCTTCGGCAACATCTGTGGGTCCGCGGCTGTGAAGGCCCGGCGGGAGGTGTGACCACTCCGCGATGGTGTTCTTGCCGTCGTGAACACGTACTCCATGCAGCGAGTGGCCGGACCCATTATTGACATGGACATTGCCGTCGTGGACCCACACTGACACGCGGTCAACGTGTTCGCGTCTTCGAGCCTGGGCCTCGTACGCCTCCCTGGTCTTTCGCGCACTGCGTTCACGGTGAATTTGCCAGAACGCCACGGTGAACGCACCCAACGTTCCCAGCGAGCCGACCCACGTGGCCCAATCGCCAATCTCGAGCTCAAGATTCAGCACCTCTACTCACCCTCCTGACGACCCGACCATAGCGGACGACGACGACAATCTCGACCGCATCATTGCAGGTGAGACTGATCGAAGGAGTCAGCGTCGAAGGTAGTCGACGAAGCGGTAGATGGTGCCGGTCGACGAGTACAGCCAGTCCCCGACCGATACCGCGGTCCAGCGGTCCGGATCGACCGGCGGCGCGAACGCATCCGCGCCTTCGACAAGGACATCGATCTCCGTAACCCGGAGGTGAGTCGCCAAGTCCATGGCCGCGGCATAAATCTGGCCGCCACCGATCACTGCTGCCACATGACCGGCCGCCGCGAGTGCCGAGTCCAGGCCATCGGCAATCTCCGCGCCATCGACCTGATAGTCAGCGGTGCGGGTGATGACAATGTTCCGGCGTCCGGGAAGTGGGCGGAACGAAGCGGGCAGTGACTCCCACGTTTTACGACCCATGATCACCGTGCCGTTCCCGGTGATCTCCTTAAAATGCTTCATGTCTTCCGGGACGCGCCACGGAATGGTCCCGGCTTTACCGATGGCGCCAGCACGATCCTGCGCCCAAACCAATGCGATGCTCATGTCAGCCTCCTAACGCGCGTCAAACAGCAACCGGCGCCTTGATTGCCGGGTGCGACTGATAACCGACGACCTGGAAATCGTCGAAGTCGTAGTCGAAAATTGAGTCGGCCTGGCGCAGTTCCAATGTCGGGTATGGCAACGGATCGCGCGAGAGTTGTTCACGCACTTGATCGACATGGTTGTCGTAGATGTGGCAGTCGCCGCCCGTCCAGACAAAGTCCCCGACCTCCAGGCCTGCTTGCTGCGCCATCATGTGCGTGAGCAATGCGTACGAGGCGATATTGAAAGGCACACCGAGGAACAGGTCCGCACTGCGCTGATACAGCTGGCAGCTCAGCTTGCCGTCGGCAACGTAAAACTGAAAAAAGGCATGACACGGTGGCAGCGCCATTTGCGGGATCTCGCCAACGTTCCACGCCGACACAATGTTTCGCCGCGAATCGGGGTTGGTGCGCAACGTCGCAAGGGCTGTTGCGATCTGGTCGATGTGCTCCCCCGAGGGGGTCGGCCAGTTGCGCCACTGCACGCCATAAACCGGTCCGAGTTCGCCTTCCGGGGATGCCCATTCATCCCAAATGCTGACGCCGCGCTCTTGCAGCCAACGCACGTTGGAATCACCGCGCAGAAACCACAACAGTTCGTAGATGATCGACTTCAGGTGCACCTTTTTGGTGGTGATCAGCGGGAAGCCCTCAGACAGATCAAACCGCATCTGATGGCCGAAAACACTGCGGGTTCCGGTGCCGGTCCGATCGGCTTTCGGCGTACCTGTCTCCATCACCTGACGAAGCAGATCCTCATACGGGGTGGGAATTGGCTTACTCACGCCGTCGAGTCTACTGACGAAGCACCATCGCACACCCCACCGCGCCGATCACCCGGCCGAACACGCCCGGCTAGCCATTTCCCAGCATCAAGACGTGGGCACCGGGGACAATCGAGGAGTGTCCCCAGTTTCGTCGCGGTCTGCCCGCTCTCCGGAACCACCCGCGGTCGTTGCGGAACTCGCCCGACTGGGTGAAGTCCTGTCCTCGCGTCTCGACCTGTTGGTTGACCGAGTCACCAAGGCCATCAAATCCGAGATCGACTACTACTCCAGCTCGGGCACCGTCACCAGCGAGTTGACCGCCAGCGTCGTCCGGGCAAACCTGAACGACGTGATCTCCGGCATCGTCGGCGACGAAGACTTCGTGACCGAGTCCGCTCGCCGGACCGGAGCCTCCCGCGCCGAACTCGGTGTGCCGTTGCCGGCCTTAATGCACGCCTACCGCATTGCATTTCAAGACCTGTGGCGCGAGCTCCGGACCATCGCCGAAGCGGACCGATCGTTCTCGCGGCACGCGGTACTTGCCGCGACCGAGCGAGTGTGGAACGCGTACGACACCTTTACCCGCGAGGTCGCGGACGCCCACCGCGCCCACACCACCGAGCAGATCCTCGACGACGCCGCCGAACGGGCCGCTCTCACCGAGCACCTCTTGGAAGGACGCATCGCCTCGCGCACCACACTGTGGGAAATTGCGGCGCTGCTGCGGCTCCCCACACGCGGTCCCTACATGGTGGTCGCCGCCGCCACCGACGGAATCGGCAAGCAGCCGCTCCCCACCATCGAAAGCCAACTGCGCGGGCTGGACGTCTACTCGGCATGGCGGCTGCTCCCCGGCGAGCAGATTGGGCTCGTGCATGTTCCAACGGCCGAGCATCGCCGCCAAACCCTCAATCTGTTCGCCAGACTCACCCCCGGGCGGATCGGCGTCAGCGCACTGTTCGACGATCTCTTGGAGACCGCTTCGGCGTTGAAGTTCGCCCGACTGGCCCGGCACGCCCCCGGTTCCGGGGTCACCGAGTTCGACGGTTCGGTGCTCGGGATCGCTGCGGTCAGCACGCCAGAGGTCAGCACCGGTCTGGCAAAGTCGGTGCTGCACAATCTATACGCGCTCCCTGAAGAAGACCGAAAACCACTGTTCGAGACCTTTCGGGCCTGGGTCAACGCCGACGGCAATGTCAACGCCACCGCCGAAGAACTGTTTGTCCACCGCAACACCATCCGACACCGACTGCGTCGGATCGAGGAACTGACACTGCGATCGACATCGTCACCGCGAGAGGTGGCCGAACTGTGCCTCGCCTTCGAGGTCGATGCGCGATTAGCCGTCAACAAAGAGTGAACGGGCTTACACGCTCCCAAGCATTGTGCGTATGCACACCTAACCGGCCAGTACGTTAGCGTCCGCACCATAGGTAATGATCGAGGACGAGCGCACCATTGAGGAGAAGCAAAAATCTCCCCAAATTGGAAGCGAGCACCCCGTGGCGAACCTCAGCCTCAACCTGGTCGAAGCAGCCGGAGCACGACCCGATCAGACTGCGCTCAAGTGCGGCGATATCGCCATGACCTATGCCGAGTTCGACCAGGCCGCAGCCAAGGTCGCCACGTGGCTCAACGATCGCGGCATTCGCCCCGGTGATCGTGTCGGGCTCATGATGCCGAACGTCCCCGAGTTCGCAACGCTCTTTTACGGAATCCTCCGCGCTGGCGCGGTTGCCGTTCCAATGAACCCGCTCCTCAAGTCGCGGGAGATTTCGTTCTACCTGTCGAATACCACCGCGTCGATCCTCCTCGCGACCCCCACCTTCGCCGACGAGGCCAAGGCGGGTGCCGAGTCCGCGGGCGCGACATGCTTCCTCGTCGACGATGAACTACAGAAGGCCATCGACGCCGTCGCGCCGCAGGTAGCCCCGTACCCCAGCGCAGGCTCCGACACCGCTGTCATCCTGCACACGTCCGGTACCACCGGTAAGCCGAAGGGTGCCGAACTCACTCATCTCGGTTTGGTCAGCAACGCGGAAATCACTGCGCGCACCCTGATCAAGGAGACCTCCGACGACATCGTTATGGGTTGCCTGCCGCTGTTCCACGTTTTCGGTCTTACCTGTGGGCTGAACGCTGCTGTCACCGCGCAGGCCACGCTCGCCTTGGTTCCCCGATTCGATCCGGTCGCCGTGTTGGATTCGATCGCCGCAGATAAGGTGACCGTCTTCATCGGCGTCCCGACCATGTACTCCGCGCTGATCGCGGCACGCCGCCCCTCCGACGACACCAGCTCACTGCGTGTGTGCGTCTCCGGTGGCGCTGCACTCCCCGCTCAGGTCATCACCGATTTCGAGAGCATTTTCGACGCCATCATCTTGGAAGGCTACGGCCTGTCGGAAACGTCGCCAGTCGCCTGCTTCAACCACCCCCACCTCGAGCGCAAGGCCGGCACCATCGGCACCCCCATCGAGGGCGTCGAGATGCGCATCATCGGCACCGAAGGCAACGAAGTTGCGGTCGACGAGCCGGGCGAGATCCAGATCAAGGGCCAGAACGTCATGAAGGGCTACTGGCAGCTTCCCGAAGCGACCGCCGAGGCCATTGACAGCCAGGGCTGGTTCTCAACCGGAGATGTGGGCACCAAGGACGCCGACGGCTACTACCGGATCGTCGACCGCACCAAGGACATGATCATTCGTGGCGGAATGAACATCTACCCGCGCGAGGTGGAAGAAGTCCTGTACGAGCACCCGGATGTCGCAGCGGCAGCCGTCGTCGCTGTTCCCCACGAATCACTTGGTGAGGACGTCGGTGCCGCCGTCGCTCTGAAGCCAGGTGCCACCGTCACCGAAGACGAACTCCGCAATTACGTCAAGGAACGCGTCGCCGCCTACAAGTACCCGCGCCAGATTTGGTTTGTCGAAGCGCTCCCCACCGGTGCCACCGGCAAGATCATGAAGCGCGAGATCTCAGTCCCATCCGCAACGACTTCAGGTGTTTGAGCAATGACCATCGCACAAAACCAACATGCGGCCAACGAGATCGCCGCTCCCCTAGACCTGCTTCTCACCAACTCCACCAAGTCGTTCGCCGGTCGGATGGCACCGGTCGCGCCACTCGCCCGGTTTGGCCTGTCGTTGGCGAAGCAACCGGTGACACTCGCGGAGAGAGGTGGCGGCCTCGCGAAAGAACTCGGCAACATCGTTGCCGGGCGTTCCAACCGCGCCCCCGCCAGGTCGGACAAGCGCTTCAGCGATCCGGCATGGACTCATAATCCGGTGCTGCACCGCGTCGAACAGGCCTACCTGGCCGCGTCCGATACTGTGGAGCAGTTGTACGCGGCGGCCGATCTCGACTGGCGTGACGCTGAAAAGGTCCGCTTCGTTCTCGACAACATCATCGAAGGACTCTCGCCGACCAACAACCTGGCGCTTAATCCGCTCGGTTGGAAGGCGCTCATCGACACCGGCGGCATCTCCGCTTACCGCGGCTTTAAGGCATTCGTTCGCGACATGGCTTCCAAGCCGCGTGTGCCCGCCATGGTGGAACCCGATGCATTCAACGTCGGCGAAACCGTCGCCGCCACTAAAGGCACCGTGGTGCTGCGGACTCGGATGTTCGAGTTGATCCAGTACGCCCCGCGGACCAAGCAAGTCAGCGAAGTGCCGCTGCTGATGGTCCCGCCGGTGATCAACAAGTACTACATCATGGACATTGCTCCGAAGCGCAGCATGATCGAGTACTACGTGGCAGGTGGCCAGCAGGTTTTCGTCATTTCCTGGCGCAACCCAAAGGCCCGCCATCGCGACTGGGGCTTCGACGAGTACGGCCAAGCCATCATCGATGCGATCGACGCGACCCAGACCATTACCGGTGCCGACCAGACCAACCTTTCGGGTACCTGCTCGGGCGGCATCCTCGCCTCGATGGTCGTGGCGCACCTGTCGGCAATCGGCAAGGCCGACAAGGTTGCCTCGCTGTCGCTCGCCGTCACCGTGCTCGATCAGAATCAGGCGGGCTTTGCCGCGTCGATCAGTGAGCGCGCTGCCGAGGCCGCGATTCGCCAATCGTCGAGCAAGGGCTACCTGGATGGACGGGCGATGGCCGAGATGTTCGCTTGGCTACGGCCTACCGATCTGGTGTGGAGGTACTGGGTGAACAACTACATCCAGGGCCGACCACCAGCCGCTTTCGATGTCCTGTTCTGGAACGCCGACACCACCCGCATGACCGCCGCCCTGCACAAGGACATGGTCACGATGGCGATCAACAACGATCTGATCACCGCTGGTCAGGCCACAATGCTGGGCACGCCCATCGATCTCGGCACCGTCGAATGCGATTCGTACGTCATCGGCGGAATTGCCGATCACATTTGCCCGTGGCAAGCCACCTACCGCAGCGCCGCACTGCTCGGTGGCAAGGACAACCGGTACGTCTTGTCAACCAGTGGGCACATCGCGTCGCTGGTCAACCCGCCCGGCAACCCGCGCGCCTCGTTCCACACGGCGCAGGTAGACCATGAACTCGACGCCGACGAGTGGCTCAAGACCGCCGAGAAGCAGTCGGACTCCTGGTGGCCCGATCACCTTGCCTGGCTTGCCGCTCACGGTGGCGCAGAGGTCGACGCTCCGTCCGCCCTCGGCGCTGCAGGTTTCGAACCCCTCGCACCGGCCCCCGGCACGTACGTTCTTGAGGACTGATCAGGCTGATGACCACTGATACCGGAATCACCGAGAATACCGACCCCACAACGACTGGAGATGTCGTGCCCCCCTCGTCGCAGACAGCCGACATCGCTTCCGGCGACATCTATCTCGCCACCGGTGGCCAGCGGATTCGTATCCGGTACCGTCGCGGAATCGGCATTCCGCTCGTGCTGTGTAACGGGATCGGTGCGAGCCTCGAAGTGCTGGACCCCCTCGTCGAAAACTTGGATCCGAATCGGCCTGTCGTCCGGTTCGACGTTCCAGGCACCGGCGAATCTCCGACCTCGCCGCTGCCGTACGGATTTCCATATCTGGCATGGGTGCTGGGTCGGGTCCTCGACCGCCTCCACATCGGGGTTGTCGACATTTTGGGGCTATCGTGGGGCGGTGCGCTCGCGCAGCAGTTCGCGTTTCAGAACCCACGTCGATGCCGCCGGCTGATTCTGGTCGGCACCGGTACCGGTGCCATCATGGTGCCGGGCAGTCCCAAGGTGCTGTCGAAGATGTTGACGCCCAAGCGATTCAGCGATCCCGCCTACAGTGCGAAGATCGCAGGTGAACTGTACGGCGGCGTGGTCCGCAATAGCGGCCAGGATGTTGCCGAACTCTTCATTCGGCAGCTGCATGCCGGTTCGTTCAAGGGTTACGTGCACCAGTTGATGGCTGGGGCCGTGTGGACTTCACTGTTTGCACTTCCCACCATCCGTCAGCGGACATTGATTATTGCCGGTACTGACGACCCAATCATTCCGATGGTCAATGCCCGCATCCTCAAGACCGGTCTGCCGCGCCCCACCCTCCACGTCCACGACGGTGGCCACATCGATCTGGTGATGAACGCCGATACCTTCGGTCCGGTCATCGACGATTTCCTCGGACCGGCAAAACCCGCCAAGCGAAATTGGCGACGGACTGCAGACGTGAATCTCACGCCCGGCGGCTAACTGCCCGCCCGCTGACGAAAGGTCCCGAGCCCTCGCGGGGTGGCTCGGGACCTTTCGTCCCCCAACCGAAAAGACCTCGCGTGCGCGTTCTCGCATGATGCGTCGATTCCCGC
>NZ_JBARYI010000065.1:0-9483 GCF_049647785.1 Gordonia sp. (in: high G+C Gram-positive bacteria) | reverse complement strand
TGCGCCCCTTTTCTGTCACCATTCGACCTAACCTTCACCGATCATCCCGATCGGTGACGGTTAGGTCGGCGAGGGGCGGCCTCAAGTGACAGAAATGTGCCGATAAGGTCGGTGGAAATCGGACTTTTTGAGATCGGGGTGCGTTGTGGGTACATCTCAGAAGGTGCTGGGGTCTAGTTCCAGTGCTGCGGACATCGTGACGACCTTGATAGCGGCGGGCACCGTTGAGCGCGCGGCGTCGTCGCAGAGATTTTTCAAGACGGGCCCGGGGGAGTACGGCGAAGGCGATCGGTTTCTCGGGCTCGCTGTGCCAGCGCTGCGGTCGTACGCGAAGCATTTACGTGGGCTTCCAGCTCCGGTGGTTAGGGAACTGCTGTTCAACGATTTTCACGAGGTTCGGATGCTCGCGCTATTCGTGGCCACGGAGAACTATCGTCGGCTCGACGACCGCGAGGCCTGGGTTGCTCTCTACCGGGACGCCGTGCGCGCGGGACGTGTCAACAACTGGGACCTCGTCGACTGCTCGGCCGCGGTGCTGCTCGGTGATTGGCTGGTGCGCTCGGACAGCTTCGATGAATTGTTGGTCTGGGCATCATCTGAAGCTCTATGGGAACGTCGGGTCGGCATCATCGGCACGCAGGCGTTCATCCTGGCTGGACGGTCCGACGCGCTCCTGGCCGTCGCGACCCTCGTGATCGACGACCGCCGCGACCTCATCCAGAAGGCTTTCGGCTGGATGCTGCGCGAAGTCGGCAAGCGCGTGGACGAACAGGTCCTGTTGGAATTCCTGGAAGCCAACGCCGCACGGATGGGTCGGACCGCGCTGTCCTACTCGATCGAGCGGTTGTCGAAGGAACAGCGGTCGTACTTTCGTGCTCTCCGCTGAATCACGCAGACGCGGCGTCAGCAGCGGGTTTCCGTGCTCCGCGCCGCACGATTAGCGCGATGACGATCAGCGGGATCTGCAGGGGAAGTCGGGCCCACGCGAGAGTCTTGAGTGTCGGGCTCTTGTCGACCCATGTACGAACCATGTTGATGTTGGCGGGGAAGACGGCGATGAACAGCATGGCCGCGAGGCCCGCAGCGGTTCGCCGCGATCGCGGGTTCAGAATCGTTGTGCCCAAAACGATTTCGGCGGCACCTGAGGCGTACGTCCAGGCGCGTGGATCGCCCGGGATCTCTTTCGGGATCAGTGAGTCGAAGGGCTTGGGCGCGACGAAGTGCAGGACTCCGGGCACCAACAGGATCAACGACAAGACTCGGGCCAGGCGATCATTGCTCATGGCCGGAGTCTACGTCGTCGAAGATGATCGACCGGGGGCTAGAACTCGATCTTGAGCTTGTCTGCCGTCGGGCGGGCCTGGCAGCCGAGGATGTAGCCGTCGGCGATGTCGTCGGGATCGAGGGCACCGGTGACCTCCATGTCGACCGTGCCTTCGACGAGGGTGCAAGCGCACGAACCGCACTCGCCTTCCTTGCACGAGTAAGGTGCGTCGAGGCCCGCCGACAGCATGACGTCGACGAGGGTGCGCGACCGCGGCCACGCCAGGGTGTGGGTTTCGCCATCGAGTTCCACCTCGACCTCAGCGGCGGCCGCGGCTTCTTCAGCCGAAACCTCTCCCAGTTCAACGTCTTCAAACGGATCGCCAGAGAGTGAGTTGTAGATTTCGACATGGATGTTCTTGGTGTCGAAGCGGCTCTTCAGCAGGCCGCTGTGAGCCGCGTCCATGAACGGGCCCGGACCGCACATGTATGCAGTATGCGTGCCAGCCATCGGAGCAAAGAGGGTTGCCAAGGTGCGGTCGCTGGGCAGGCCCTGAACCGACTCAAGCCAATGCAGCACGGTCAGTCGTGCCGGATACTTGGCCTGCAGCTCGCGCAATTCTTCGGCAAAGATGACGTCGTTCTCGCTGCGGTTGGCGTAGAAGAAGGTGATCTTGCCGGTCCCGGTCTGCAACGCGTGCTTCAGGATCGACATCACCGGGGTCACACCCGAACCCGCCGCGATGAGCAGCAGGGGAGTGTGGAAGTTGGCGGGCGTGAACACGCCGGACGGCGGTAGGGCCTCGACCTGCACGCCAGCGGCGAGGTTGTCGCAGATCCAGTTCGATCCGTAGCCGTCGGCCGTCCGCTTGACGGTGACCTTCGGGAGCTTGTCGTGGCCGGGGGCCGACGACAGCGAGTAGCAGCGCGCCACCGAACCCGTCTGATCACTCGGGATGCGGAGAGTCAGGAACTGTCCGGGCAGGTAGTCAGCGAATTTTTCCGTATGCACGTCGGGGATGTCGAAGACGATGCTGCGCGCATCGGCCGTCTCATCGATCACCTCGGAAACGGTGAGGATGGCACTCCGGGTGCTGTGCGGGGTCAGTTCGGTCATTGCTGGACTCTCTGTGGAATCGATCCCGACACGAAGCCCGGGAACAAAAATAGAACGTGTTCTATAACAGGATATCAGTGGAACAAAGATGCAATCGAGTTCATTCCGGCTAGTGGGATGCTGCGTGCTTGGTTGCTGTCGTCACCAGGGACGACACACCGTTGATGAGGATCTCGCTGCCCGCCCACAGGAGCTCGGTGAGGTCGGAGTCCGGGTCGAGTAGCCATTGATCGTAAGCAGACAATGCGGTGCCGAGAGTTAGCCACGCGATGGTTTGGGGGAGGTGGGCCTCGGGGGCCGTTCCCAGGCGGTCGGCGCAATACTCGGCAATCACGTGTCGCCAATCCGCGTACATCAGCATCGAATGTGCCTGCAGTGCAGGGACTTCCAGTAGTAGCGACATACGACGACGATGCTCTTCGCGCTCGGAGTCGGGCACCACATTGAATGCGATGAGCGCGTCGCGCAAGGCGATGCCAAGGGGTGCATCGTCGGGACTGGTGTGGAGGAGGTCGCGTAGTCCGTCGAGGTGTTCCTCGAACTCGCCCCAGGCAAGTGAGTTTTTCGACGGGTAGTAACGGAACAGTGTGCGACGGGCGATGCCGGCTGCGGAGGCGATGTCGTCGACGCTGGTCTCGTCAAACCCATTTTCGGTAAACAGGTCAATCGCGATGCTGGACAACCGTCCTCGCGTGGTGGCTGCAGGCCGACCGCCGAGGATTCCGCTCCGCCCAGATCTGGTCATTGCTGGCATCCTTCCAGGTTATTCGCCCTTTGCGGGGGTCTGGTCACAATTTTCTTGCCCAACTACTAGAGATTATGCACCCAGTGCCATTATGGTGTGAAGCGAACCACATCAGGACCCATTAAGGAGGTTGGTTCAAATGGCCGATCAGGCAAACACGACTCAGCACGATCTCGTTGCTGAATCACTGGTGGAAGAAGTGTCCATCGACGGGATGTGTGGCGTCTACTGATGACGGCACCATCAAAGCCTGCTTCCGGTAGCCCTGCGGCTACCGGAAGCGGTGCTCCCTTCAATCTCGACCGCGCCTGGCGGCTCAACCCGAAGGTGGCGCTGCGCCCCGAACCCTTCGGCGCGCTGCTGTACCACTTCGGAACACGCAAGCTGTCGTTCCTCAAAAACCTTGTCGTCGTCTCGCTCGTAAAGTCGCTCGACGGCGCCGACAGCGCTGAGGCGGCGTTCGTTGCCGCAGGCATTGTCGACGCCGACCGTCCGCTGTACGTGCAAGCGCTCTCGGCGCTCGCCGACTCCGGAATGATCATCCCGGCTGAGCCCTCGCTCGCCGCAGAACCATCCCTCACCGAGGAGTGACCCGTGACCACTGTGGAAACCCGCCCCGTCACCTCCCAAGTTGGGGTCACCCCCCAGGTTGGGCGTCTCGTCGACCAATTTGAAAAGGGTCTCGACGCGCCGATCTGCCTGACGTGGGAACTGACCTACGCCTGCAACCTGTCGTGCGTGCACTGCCTGTCGAGTTCGGGCAAGCGTGACCCGCGTGAGCTGTCGACCGAGCAGTGCAAGGCGATCATCGACGAACTGCAGCGCATGCAGGTCTTCTACGTCAACATCGGTGGCGGCGAGCCGACCGTGCGCCCGGACTTCTGGGAACTCGTCGACTACGCGACCGACCACCAGGTTGGTGTGAAGTTCTCGACCAACGGGCTGCGTATTACTCCAGAAGTTGCCGAGCGGTTGGCCGCGTCCGACTACGTCGACGTGCAGATCTCGCTCGACGGCGCGACCGCCGAGGTCAACGACGCCGTGCGCGGTGCCGGTTCGTTCGACATGGCCGTCAAGGCACTCGAGAACCTGTCCAATGCTGGCTTCGGCGACGCCAAGATCAGCGTGGTGATGACCCGCCACAACGTCTCGCAGCTCGACGAGTTTAAGGCTCTCGCCGACCGCTACGGTGCGACGCTGCGCATCACTCGTCTGCGTCCGTCCGGCCGTGGCGCCGACGTCTGGGACGACCTGCACCCGCAGCCGGAGCAGCAGCGTGAACTGTACGACTGGCTCGTCGCGCACGGTGATCGCGTGTTGACCGGCGACTCGTTCTTCCACCTGTCGGCATTCGGTGGAGCCGGCGGAGCCCTGCCGGGCCTCAACCTGTGCGGCGCTGGTCGAGTCGTGTGCCTGATCGACCCCATCGGCGACGTCTACGCCTGCCCGTTCGCCATCCACGAGAACTTTCTCGCTGGCAACATCACGACCGACGGGGGCTTCCAGGAAATCTGGCAGCGGTCCGAACTGTTCACTGAACTCCGTGAACCGCAGAGTGCCGGGGCGTGCGCCAGCTGTAATCACTACGACTCCTGTCGCGGTGGCTGCATGGCGGCGAAATTCTTCACCGGGCTGCCACTCGACGGTCCCGACCCGGAATGCGTGCAGGGTTATGGCGAGGAACTCCTGGCTGGCGACCGGTCGAAACCGACCGCCAACAAGGACCACTCGCGCGGAGTTCCGCTGACCTTAATGACGCGTCCGCCGTCACGCGACTGCGACGAGAACCCGCTCGCCGGGTTTGCGCCCCAGTCGTAGGTAAACGCACAAGGTAAACACCGTAGGGCTTGCGTTCTACCGCACCTGTTTTCATCACCACACCCCCTGAGGGAGATCTCATCATGTCCAAATTCTCCGAACTGATGGAGAAGAACCCCTGGCGTCGGAACCCCTGGTTCGAGACCGTCGGGGAAGCCCAGCGTCGTGCCAAGAAGCGACTGCCGAAGACCGTCTACTCGTCGTTGGTGGCGGGTACCCAGGCAGGCATCACCGTCAACGACAACGTTGAGGCCTTCAACGAGCTCGGCTTTGCACCGCACGTTATCGGCGCCACCCCCGAGCGCAATCTCACCACCACGGTGATGGGGCAGGAACTCCCATTCCCGGTGATGATTAGCCCGACCGGCGTCCAGGCTGTTAACCCGGACGGTGAGGTCGCGGTGGCCCAAGCCGCAGCCAATCGTGGAACCGCGATGGGACTGTCGAGCTTCGCGTCGAAGCCGGTGGAGGAAGTTACCGCCGTCAACGACAAGGTGTTCTTCCAGATTTACTGGCTGGGCAGCCGCGAAGACATTCTGGCGCGCGCTAACCGTGCTCGCGAAGCCGGTTGCAAGGGCTTGATCGTCACCACAGACTGGGTGTTCAACGTCGGTCGTGACTGGGGTAGTCCAGAAATCCCGGAGCAGGTGGATTTGCGGGCGGTCGCCAAGCTGGCGCCGGAAATGATCACCAAGCCCAGTTACGCGATGAGTTGGTTCCGTGACGGCAAGCTGCTGATCCCGGACTTGGGTGCGCCGAACATCGCCCACCGCGGCGAGCCCGGCCCCACGTTCTTCGACGTCTATGGCCAGTGGATGAACACCCCGCCTCCCACCTGGGAAGACCTGCAGTGGCTGCGCGAGCAGTGGGGTGGCGAGTTCATGGTTAAGGGCATCACCCGCATTGACGATGCCAAGCGTGCCGTCGACATCGGTGCCACGGCCATCTCGGTGTCGAACCACGGTGGTAACAACCTCGACGGCACCCCGGCGACCATCCGCGTCCTCGGCCCCATCGCGGACACGGTTGGCAAGGACGTCGACGTGCTCCTTGACGGCGGTATCCGCCGCGGCAGTGACGTCACGAAGGCCCTCGCGCTGGGTGCGAAGGCCGTCATGATCGGCCGCGCCTACCTGTGGGGCCTCGCCGCGAACGGCCAGACCGGCGTCGAAAACGTCCTCGACCTGATGCGCATGGGTGTCGATTCATCACTCATGGGCCTCGGCAAGTCCGACGTCGCCGACCTCAGCCGCGACGACCTCATCATCCCCGAAGGGTTCGAACGCACCTTCGGCGCGTAGGTCGGGGCCAATTTCCCTTTTCTGTCACGATTCGACCAGACCGTCACCGATCACTGCGATTGGTGACGGTCTGGTCGTCTCGCGGCCAGGTTTCGGGACAGAAAAGGGACAAGCGACACGGGGCGACGGGGCCCATGGTGCGGATGAGGCTCTAGTCGCCTAATGACACACGACGACGCCGCACCTTCGTCGGCTCAGTCACGCCTATTCAGGTGGAGGCCGGCCTGGAAAATCTTACGTAGCCGACGGTCGACGACGGGCCAGTGATCGAAAAGATGTTTCGACGTCAGTCGGACGGTGATGTAGTCGTCGCTGACGGAGACGAAGTCTCGATCGAGGTCGGTGTGGTACTGGTTGGGGTCTTCGCGATGCTGTCGGCCGTCGTACTCAATAATCAGGCGGTCGCCCACGAGGCCATCGACGTAACCCACGCCAGGCAGATATACCTGCGACCGGTACGGCACGCCCATCTTCGAAATACGCAGTCTGCCAATGGTTTCCAGTCCCGAGGCGGCGAGACGGTCGCACTTCTCGATGAGCCGGTGAATTCGCGGTGGCGCTTTGTCGAAGGCTGACGAGAGCGATTCTGGTGAGATCATGCCTTGGTTAAGCGCCGAGTCGCAGGCGGCCACAAAGGACTCATCATCCATGCACCGGGCCGCGTGGCGCAGGGCGACGTAGACGCTGTCGACGGCGGTGTCCTCGGGTTCCGGACGCCCAAATTGTGTGCAGAAGCCATTGTGCTTTCGATGCGCCTGCGAATTGCCTCGGATATGGAGCTTGTTAGTGAGATCGCGGACCCATACGCCGTGCCACTTTAGGGCCGAGATGCAACTGAGGACGCCGCCGCGTTGAACTGCTTCGACCACCGTCTCGTCGGCGTCGGTCATTGCGTACCAGCCCCAGCGAAGGCGTTTGACGAGGCCTTCTTGGACAGCCCTGTCGATCTGGTGTTTCGTCGCACCCTGAGCGAAGAGCGCGCGTCTTCTAAGAACTCCCCCGTGGTAATCCATGACGATAGGGTCGCTGCTGCGGGTCGTCGTCGAACTTGAAAAGGGCTGGTTGTGGACGGATTCGCGGGTCTTTCGAGGTTGTCCACAGGTTCGTTGTCCCTTTTCTGTCGCGAATCCGGAATCCGGAACGACCAGACCGTCACCGATCGTGGCGATCGGTGACGGTCTGGTCGAATCGTGACAGAAAAGGGAAATGCAGGGCCGGAGGCCGGAGGCCCGGGCTCCGAACTAGACCTTGGAGTGGCCCATGTCGATTTGGAATTCGGCGCCGGTGACGGACTGGGCGGTGGAGAGGTAGAGGACGGCGTCGGAGAGGTCGTCGACGGAGGCGACCGGGTAATGGTTCAGCATCGACGGGAAGTGCATGCCGTATTCCTCGAAGGCCTTCATGGCCGACGTATCTTCCAGGCCCATCGGCGTGAAGACCGCGTACGGGTGCACCGTGTTGACGCGAATGTGCTTGGGGCCCAGTTCCTTAGCGGCGGTCTGGGCTAGGCCGCGCAGGCCGAACTTCGACGCCGAGTACGACGCCTGGACCGGCATCGCCTTGAGGCCAGCGACCGATGAAATGATGGTGATGCTGCCGCCGTTACCGGCCTCAAGCATCGCCGGGATGCCAGCCTTCAGCGTCTTCCAGGTGCCGACGAGGTTGGTATCGATGACGTCGGTGAACTGCTCCTCGGTGAGTTCCCACGTGAGGCCCCACGTCAAGATGCCCGCATTGGCGACAATGTGGTCGAGGCGACCGAACTCCTTAACGCCATCGGCGACTAACTGCTGCTGGAAAGCGAGGTCGCGGGTATCGCCCTGCCGAGCCAGGATCTTGCCGCCCTCCGCCTCGACCAGGCGCACGGTCTCGGCGAGATCGTCGGTTGTCGACGATGGGTAAGTCATGTGATCGGCGACCGGTCCCGCGATGTCCATGCCGATAATGGAAGCGCCCTCACGTGCAAAACGGATGGCGTGATTGCGTCCCTGTCCACGGGCGATGCCCGTGATGTAGACGACCTGACCGTCGAACTGACCCATGGTAGTACCTCTCGTAACCTGATTTTCCGTCACAGTAACACGTTCTAATTCGAGGTCAGCGCCTCGCGCGCGGGCCGACGCATAATTACGTCTCTAGACGAACGAAATTGGTGAGGTGTTGGCTCCGCACCCGAAGCCAACACCTCCCCAATTTGTGGTCGGGTTAGTCCTGCCAGACGGCAGCCGGGTCGGTGGCCGTGCGGGCCGGCCCGGTGGGGGTTTCGGTGGCAGACCGCGAGAACCGCGGTGCCACCTGCGCCTGCATCACCCCGTCAATCTCAACGAGGGTGCCGCGTGCTGCCAGGTGCGGGTCGGCCGGTGCTTCGGTGAAGTCCAGAATCGGCGACGTGCACGCATCGGTACCGTCGAAGACTGCCGCCCACTCGTCGCGCGTCTTCGTTTTGAAGGTGTCGATGAAGATCTGACGCAATTCGCCCCACTTCGAGACGTCCATCTGGCCGGGCAGGGACGCCGGATCCAGCTCGAGACCCTTAATCAGTTCGGCATAGAACTGCGGTTCGATGGCTCCGACCGCCATCCATTTGCCATCGGAGGTCTCGTACACCTCGTAGAACGGTGCTCCCGTGTCGAGGAGGTTGACGCCGCGACGGTCCTGCCACAGCCCGGTGCCGCGGAACGCCCACATCATCTGGCCCAACACCGAGGCGCCGTCGCACATCGCAGCATCGATCACCTCGCCCTTGCCGGAGGAGGCACGCTCGACGAGGGCGGCGAGGATGCCGACGACGAGGAACATGGAGCCGCCGCCGAAATCGCCAACCAGGTTGAGCGGCGGGGTCGGCTTCTCGTTGGGGCGACCGATGGCGTGCAACATGCCGGTCAGCGAGATGTAGTTCATGTCGTGGCCAGCGAGGTCGGCGCGCGGGCCGTCCTGGCCCCAACCGGTCATCCGGCCGTAGATCAGCGCCGGGTTGACGGCTTCCAGATCGCTGGGGCCAAAGCCGAGGCGTTCCATGACGCCGGGACGGAACCCTTCAACGATGACGTCGGCCTTGCGGACCAGGTTAAGGATGGTTTCCCGGTCTGCCGGATTCTTGAGATTGGCTTCGACCACGCGCCGACCGCGCAGTAGGGCGTCGGCGTGGCGGTTCGGGTCGGGCAGTGTTCCGGGGCGCTGGACGCGGAGCACGTCGGCGCCGAGGTCGGCAAGCAGCATCGCCGCGTGCGGGCCCGGGC
>NZ_JBARYI010000064.1:0-2084 GCF_049647785.1 Gordonia sp. (in: high G+C Gram-positive bacteria) | reverse complement strand
TATGTCCGACATAGTGCGGGAATCGACGCATCATGCGAGAACACCAGAAGGGGGTTAGCGGTTTAGGTGCAGTTGCGCGATTGCGGAGAGGCGTTTGAGGCCGGCGACCATCAGGAGGTCGACGAGCAACGACCGTAACTCCACCAGGAGCGCGGCTTCGGAGAGGTCTTCGACGTTGTCGGCGAGCGAGGTTCGTGCCTTGCGGACCACTGAACGGATCAACCGCGCGGCATCGGCTTGGTCCGGCTCTGCGCCGGGGGCCGCCAACATCACCTGGCGAAGAATCTCGAAGATGTCGCCGAGGTCGTTGATGATGTTGATCATCGACTGCTCTACCGGGACACCGCGCTGGGTCAGTGCCAGCGCACGCCGAGTGACGACCCGAAAGTTACGGACCGCGTTGTCGAGGGGATCGGCAGTGGCCGCGATGGTTCGCAGCCGATCACGCGACCCCCAATACAGCGGGGACAACGTCCCCACTTCACGTCCGGCGAGGACATCAGCTTGCAGGGTGTCGATCGCCGACTGCGTGCCGCGCGCCTTTTCCAGAACCTTGGCCACGGCGTCCTCATCACGTGCTTGCAGCGCCTCGGCCAACTCGCAGCTGAGATCTCGAAAGGTATCCAGGATTCCGGCCGCAGCACGTCGTGCCCGCCGGACCGGATTAATCGGCACCAACGCCCCCACCAGCAGGCCAATCAGCCCGCCAACCAATGCGTCGATCGCGCGTTCAAACCCGGCGACATCGCCCGGCGGCAGCAACGTGGCAACGAGCACCGCCGACGACGAGGCCTGCAACGGCAGCAGCGGCCCCTTGTCGAGGAACACCGCAGTCCCCATCGCTACCGCTACGACCACCGAAATCTGCCAGGGCCCGGACCCAATCTGGCTGATCACGATGTCGCCGACCAGAATGCCAATCGACACTCCGACGACGAGCTCTAAGGACCGCCGCCAGCGTCGCGCCAGCGACAAACCCAACGAAGCGACCGCCGCGATCGGGGCAAAGAACGGGGCCGCGTGGTCGAGCAAATCGAGCGCTACAAACCACGCCAGTCCCGCGGCGATCGCACACTGGGCGATCGGTAACAACGACAGCCACAATCGTCGCACCCGCGTCCGCAACGCCGGGTGCAACCCGGCGACGGCCCGCGAGAAGTCGTCGCGGACCGTCGTTGGTTCGTCCGATAGGGGGTCGGTACTGATCAGTCCAGGCCCAGTTCGGCGATGGCGCGGGGGTCACTGTCGTTGAGCAAATCCAGGCACCGAAGGTATTCATCTTCTTCACCGACGGCCTGCGCCGCGCGAGCCAACGCACCGACGCAACGCAAGAATCCGCGGTTTTCTTCGTGGCTCCACGGGACCGGGCCAAAGCCCTTCCAACCGGCTCGACGCAACTGGTCGAGCCCGCGGTGGTAGCCGGTACGGGCATAGGCGTAAGCCGCGACGACGCGGGTCAGGTCGGGTTCAGCACCATCGAGGGCACCGTCGAGCGACGCCTCGGCGAGGTAAGCCCAGGCGATGGACGCCGACGGATGCGCTGCCGCGACGGCGCTGGGGTCGAGCCCGTTCAGCAAGTCCGACTCAGCGTCGTCGTCTCCCGGGAGCAGGGTGGGCGGGGGTCCGAGAAGATCTCCAAATGACGTCACAGATTCATTCAACCATCTGATCGGGCCGCTCCGACCACGCTCGTGGGAGGCCGGTCCGATATCCTGACGCTTGCGCGTGTAGCTCCACCGCACCCGACGAACATTGGAACTTGAGTAAATGTCTGAATCGGACAACGACAACGCCGCCGCCATTGACAAGGTAGTCGGCGCTTTCCGTGCCCAGCGCGAGCAGGGCAAGTCCACCGCCGCGGAGTCAGACGAGGCTGCCGCCCCGGCTGACCAGGTCGAACCGACACGCACCCCGACCGAGGTGGAAAAGCTCGAAGACGAGCCGGAACCGGCGGGCGGGGGCACCTCCGAAGCTCCGACGAAGGCATTCAAGATTCCGGCAGAAGTTGCTGCGGCCGCCGCCGCGGCCGCAGCTGCCCGCACGACCGACGTCGCGAGCACCGCCGACATCGTCGAGGAGAGTGT
>NZ_JBARYI010000063.1:0-5213 GCF_049647785.1 Gordonia sp. (in: high G+C Gram-positive bacteria) | reverse complement strand
ACTTCAGAGAACTACTTTCGGGAACCTACTTCAGCGCATCGAGCTTGCCGAACTTCTCAGCCAGCAAGTAGTAGACAGCTAGGCGCGGGTTCGACTTGCCATCTTTCATCGTCGCCAAGACATCGGCGATGGCTTGATCGAGGGCTTCATCAGAATCGGTAAGGCCGAGCTTCTTCTTGAGGAAGTTCTCGCGGACGGTCGCGAGTTCTGCGGGGTCACTTGCCGAGACCAACGCGGCGTCGCGATTGCTCAGGACCAGACGGTACGTGGCCGCCAGCTTGTCGATGATCTCCACATCGGCGTGGGGTGCATATTCCAGAACAGTTTCACGGGCGTCGCTCATTCAGGGTCCTCCGATTTGGGTCTTCGTAAATCCTTGCAAGCGCACAGTATGCCTCGCTCCCGACAGGTGCTGGTGTAAGCGGGCCCGCATGGTGCCAGATTGGCTTCGACGATCACACGCCAACTGCGAGTTGAGACGAAACTGGGAATTTATCGCACCGGATGCCTAGGCTGATTCTTGAACGAGAACTTGCTAGAGGAAACGGAGATGGTCGTGGTCGCAGTGGTTCCGGAGCGTCATCCAGAAAAGCCGCGTCGCCTTCCGGCGGGGATTGAGTTGGCCAGTCGACTACTGGGCATCGGCAAGCCGACCGGTGCCGAGTTCGCGAAGCTGGGCGAGCTACTCATGGCCGGCGATCCAATGATGGATGGCGTAGTTGACGAGATGGCGACTGCTGGAATGAGCCAGACTCGGCCACTCTTCGAACAGGCGCTAACCGACGGAATCGACACCGTGGACGGCGCGCCCCCGCAGATGGAAGCCTTCTTCCGGCACATCGAAGCGACTCCAGACTGGGTCGACGAAGGCCAACTGGCACTCGCGGCCCAAGTAATGCAGAGCGGCGGTGCCGACGGCCTGTACATCGCGAGAGACGTAGCCTTGATGGGCGGCTACCAGTTTTCCGGTTTCAACCAGACGCTGCTGCGCACTGGCGCCCTCACCAAGGGTTCCAACAAGCGTTTCGCCGAAACCTCACGCTGGGCGCTCGACGTCATCAGTCCAGGTGGCCTCAACGTTCGCGGTGCGGGCTATCGATCGACCATTCGAGTGCGTTTCATTCACTCAATGGTGCGCAAACACGTGGAATCGATGCCCGACTGGGACAACACCAGGTGGGGCTTGCCGATCAACCAGACCGACATGGCTGCGACCCTCGTCGGATCCCTGGTCGCGCCGTCAATCGGCGTCGTCGGCCTCGGCCTGGTGAATAACCCTCGCGAGTACCAGGCCATCGCGCACCTGACTCGCTACGTCGGTTGGCTGATCGGAGTTGACGAGGCCTATCAACCGCACAGTTTTCGCGACGCGGTCGGTATCCTTGCCCACACCTCCGCAGCTTTAGCGACACCTGACGAGACCTCAAAGGAACTCGCCGCGCCAATGGTCGACGACCCCGACCAGTGGCACTACGACTCGTTGGTGCAGTTACGTCGCAGGGTCGCGAAGTCACAGCACCTCGGCATTGCCCGTGCTTTCCTTGGCCGGAAGACGCTCGAGCACCTTGGCGTCAATAGTTCGGCGGTGCCCTGGTACCCGCCGCTGGTCTTCGGCCTCAACATTGCTCGCTCCGCTGCGGCCCAACTACCCGGTGGTCGCCGACGTGCTGCCGAGTCCGGTGCTGGACGCGCCGACTCCTTCCTTGCCACCATGACTCCGACACCGGTAGTGATCGGCGATTCGTCGGTAATTTCTCGGGTGGCGTAGCGAACGTCAGGCACCGATGTAGTTGGCCAGATGCTCGCCGGTCAGTGTCGACTTCGCGGTGACCAAGTCGCGCGGGGTGCCTTCGAACACCACACGACCGCCATCCTGTCCCGCACCCGGACCAATGTCGATAAGCCAGTCGGCGTGAGCCATCACTGCCTGGTGATGCTCGATCACGATCACCGATTTGCCCGCGTCGACGAGACGATCGAGGAGGCCAAGCAACTGTTCAACGTCGGCCAAGTGCAGGCCCGTAGTCGGTTCGTCGAGGACGTACACCGCTGCTTTGTCGGCCATTGCCGCGGCGAGTTTGATGCGCTGTCGTTCGCCTCCCGACAAAGTGGTGAGCGGTTGACCGATCGTCAGGTAACCCAGTCCGACGTCTGCCAGTCGACTGAGGATCTTGTGGGCGGCCGGAGTTCGCGCCTCCCCTTCCCCAAAGTACGTGAGCGCTTCGTCGACCGACATCGCGAGCACCTCGCTGATATCGCGGCCAGCGAGGTGATAGTGAAGAACCGCGGCGTCGAATCGCTTGCCGTCGCACACGTCGCAGGTTGTTGAGACGCCAGCCATGGTCGCCAGGTCCGTGTAGATAACGCCCGCGCCCTTGCAGTTGGGGCAAGCGCCGTCGGAGTTGGGACTAAACAGTGCCGGTTTGACGCCGTTGACTTTTGCGAAGGTCTTGCGGATCGGATCGAGCAAACCCGTGTAGGTTGCCGGGTTGCTGCGTCGAGATCCGCGGATCGCCGTCTGGTCAATCACCACGACGTCTGCGCTCGGCGGCATGGAACCGTGGATCAATGAACTCTTTCCCGAACCGGCGACCCCGGTGATAACGGTGAGGGTGCCGAGTGGAACATCGACGTCGACGCCCTGCAGGTTGTTGGTGGTAGCGTTCCGGATTTCCAAGTGCGCCTTCGGCTTACGCACCGATTCCTTGAGTTGTGCCCGGTCGTCGAGGTGCCTGCCGGTGAGGGTGTCGGACTTCTTCAGCCCGTCCACGGTGCCTTCAAAACAGATCTCTCCGCCATGCGATCCGGCTCGCGGACCCAGATCGACGACATGATCGGCGATCGCGATTGTTTCTGGCTTGTGCTCCACTACGAGCACCGTGTTCCCCTTGTCGCGCAAGCGGAGCAGGAGGTTGTTCATGCGCGCAATGTCGTGCGGGTGCAGACCGACAGTCGGCTCGTCGAAAATATAGGTGATGTCGGTGAGCGCTGAGCCGAGGTGGCGAATCATCTTGGTTCGCTGGGCCTCACCTCCGGAAAGCGTTCCCGTCGGGCGTTCGAGCGACAGGTAGCCGAGGCCGATCTCCACAAAGGAGTCCAACGCACCGTGGAGTTTATCGAGCAAGGGCGCGACTATCGGATAGTCGAGGCTTTCCACCCACGCCGTGAGGTCAGTGATCTGCATGCGGCAGGCGTCAGCAATGCTGACACCACCAATGGTGGAGGTTCGTGCCGGTTCGGCCAGGCGCGTTCCGTCGCACTCCGGGCACGCGGCAGAAGTGACTGCGCGTTCGATGAACGCACGGATATGCGGTTGGACAGACTCAAGGTCTTTCGACAGCATGGATTTGCTGATCTTGGGGATCACGCCCTCGTAGGTGAGGTTGATGCCGTCGACTTTGATTTTGGTCGGTTCCCGATACAACAGATCGTCAAGCTCACGCTTGGTGAACGTGCCCACCGGTTTGTCCATGTCGAAATAGCCACTGCCACCATAGATCCGGCCGTACCAGCCGTCCATGCTGTAGCCCGGCACCTTCAGCGCACCGTCGGCCAACGATTTGCCTGCGTCGTAGATCTCGGTCAGGTCAATGTCGGAGACCGTCCCCATCCCCTCGCACCGGGGACACATGCCACCGAGGCGTTCAAATGTCTGCTTGACGGCTTTGGCGTCAGTTCCGCGCTCGACCTTGATGGCACCACTGCCCCGGACCGTTGGCATATTGAACGAATAGGCATTCGGTCCACCAATCTGCGGGGACGCGACTTTGCTGAACAGGATCCGCAGCATCGCATTGGCATCGGTGAGCGTGCCCACCGTTGAACGCGGGTTGCCGCCGATCCGTTCCTGATCGACGAGAATGGCGGTCGTAATGCCATCGAGGACATCCACATCGGGCCGCCCGAGCGACGGCATGAATCCTTGGACGAAAGCGCTGTAGGTTTCGTTGATGAGGCGCTGCGATTCCGCGGCGATGGTCCCGAACACCAGCGAACTCTTCCCGGATCCGGAAACCCCGGTAAAGACAGTCAGTCGACGCTTCGGCAGCTCGACGCTGACGTCTTTGAGATTGTTGACCCGGGCCCCCTGCACTCGGATTAGGTCATGACTGTCGGCGGCTGCGGATTCGATCGAAGACATGACAGCCATTCTTACTGAACGCTCGACCGGATGGGCGGAGACGCAATCACTTCCCCGGCTGAGAACGGCGATTTGTCGGAGAACGGGACTATAGTTCGGCCAGTTGGTGCTGAGGGCATACTCAGCCCACGGCACTATTCACAAGACGGGGGTGCGAGTGGACGAATCGCGCAAGACACGAGATTTTGCGCTGGTTATCGGCGTCATTGCGGCCCTGGTTGTTATCAACCTGCTGGCCCACTTTTCCGGACACTGGCCCGGTATGCTCGCGGTCCCACTCGGCGCAGTGATCCTGGCACTCGCCGCCCGAGCCAGCGGACTGTCGTGGGCCGATATGGGCGTCAGCCTCGCCGAATTGAAATACGGCTTCCGATGGTCGGCGATCGTCGTCGTCGCCGTGATCGTGATTGTGGCGATTGCCGTCGCCATCCCCTACACCAGGCAGTTCTTCCTCAACGACCGATATGCCTCGGCGCGCGGCGCCATGATGGCCGCGTTTGTCTGGATCCCGCTGCAAACGGTACTCCCTGAAGAACTCCTGTTCCGCGGCGTGCTGCAGGGCTCGTTGCGACGCGTGCTGAGCCGTCGTCTCACCATCGCCGCGGCGGCCGGCTTGTTCGGAATCTGGCACATCGCTTCGTCGTTGGGCCTGTCGGCGGGCAACGCCGGGGTCACCGGTGCGATTGGCGGTGGTATCGGCGCGGCGATTGCGGGCGTGCTTGGCGCCGTCGTCGCGACGACGGTCGCTGGTGCCATCTTGAGTTGGCTACGCTTCCGTACTGCCAACCTGCTTGCACCGATCGTGATGCATTGGAGCCTAAACGCGTCCGGTGCGCTCGGCGCTGCGATCGCCTGGAACCTGGCCTAGCTGTACTTCTTCGTGACGTTGTGAAAGCGTTGTGCCGGTGTGAGGCCACCGATGCCGGTGTGGGGTCGGTGATGATCGTAGTGATGTAGCCATGCTGTGTACGCGAGCTCGCGTTCGTGTTCGTTTTGATAGCGGGCGGCGTAGGCCCATTCGGTAGCAAGAGTCCGGTTGAACCGTTCTACTTTGCCGTTGGTTTGGGGTCGG
>NZ_JBARYI010000062.1:0-9098 GCF_049647785.1 Gordonia sp. (in: high G+C Gram-positive bacteria) | reverse complement strand
ACCCGGGCCGCCGCCGCTCACCCTTCGTCGAACCGACTCCAGAACCGGGCGCGGAGGCGGTACCGGGTGTCTTCGTCGACGCTGTAGCGGTCCAATGCTTCGGAGGCATCGAGGAGTAATGCGCGGTCGATGTCCCGCGGGATCGACGGTCGCTTCTTCTCCAGCTCGCGGATTTCTTCGGGGCTGGCCGTTGCTTGGAAGGCGATGAAGACGCGGTTGGCGACGTCGCCGATCACGGCCGCATCTTCGGCATTGTCGAATTCAGGAAGGACGTGGCTGACCGAACCGGTTGTTGAGCTGTAGGCGATCGCTGGTGCCGGGGCGGGCGTCGGTGTCGCTGGATGCGGGGCCCTGGCGGCTGTCGCGACGTCGAGAGGGGAGGGGGCCGCGGGTTTTGCCGGTGTAGGCCCAGGTTTGGCGGTCACGGGTTCGGTTGGGGTGGGCGCGATTTGGCGTTCGACCTTCAGGATCGACTGGTCGAGGGTGGTGCCGTCGATGAGGTGGAGGTCGTCGGCGGCGCGAAGAAGGTGACGGCTCACGCCGTGCGATTTGCCGTCGGCATTCGGGACGGACAGCAGGACCACGGCGACGCCGTGTGCTTGGGCTTCTTCGACGGCTTCGGTGAGGTCGTCGTCCCCGGAGACGAGGAAGAATACGTCGGAGGTGTTGTTGCGGGCGTGGGCGACGAGGTCGAGGCCGATGCGGAGGTCGACGCCCTTTTGTTCGCCGTCCATGCCGAAGCGGCCGAGTCGCAGCTTCACTTTGGCGAGTTCGCCGATGCGTTGCTGGATGGGGCCGGGGACGCCGTTGTCGGCGGAGTCGTACCAATGCACGCGCAGCACGGGCAGGCCCGAAAGTTGTTCGGCCTTCTGCATGATGCTGTCGATGAGGTGCGGGTATTCGACGTTAATGCTGCTTCGGAGCGATGTTCCCGTCACTCTGGTGGCGGCTGAGGCGAGTAGATATCCGGTATCGATATAGAGACTGCACGTCGAACGCATATGCCCACTATGTCAGGCGACCAGTCCGTTTCGGCGCGGTTCGGGCGGGTCGTTACCTCTGAGTAATGCTGAGGGTTCGCTAGGTGCTTCCGTCGAGGATGGCGAGCGCTTCGCGGGCGGCGGCGAGTTCGCGGCTGAGTTCGTCGACGCGACGTTGGGCTTCCTCGCGTGCCGCGTTCAGGATTGACGACGTGGCGGCTTGTGCTTGTTCGTCGCCGAGTTCGGCCATCGCGGATTCGACGGAATCCGGTGTGACACTGCGGGATCGGGGGAGTTTACGTCCGCCACGGGTCACCGAAACTGACCACTCGTTCTCGGCGGAGCCGTGGATGGTGACGGTGACGGCTGCCGGTGCCTTCCGTGCGGCGGTGCGGCGGGTGGATTTCTTAGCGGGCGGTGCAGTCTCGGTTGGGGTGGTGGCTGGCTTGGGTGCAGGTGCGGTCGACTTGGCGGGGGCGGGCTTCGGCTCAGCGGGTTTCGTGGCCGCGGCAGCGCTGGGGACGGGCGCGGAGCGTCGGGCAGCTGCCGGGCGCGCGACGGACTTGGCCGGCTTCGGCTTCTCCGGTTCGGGGGGTGGGTTCTTGGTGATGCGGAGTTCGTCGGCCTCGTAGGGGAGTTCGTCGTTGACGCCACTCGGTTTCACCGTCAGCGTTGTGCCGTCGATCGACAGCACGCGAGCGGAGGCACCCGGTGCTAGGCCGAGGCTGGGGGTGCCTTCGCGCAGATACACCGTCGGGCGTTTGCCGTCAGCCAGGGCCGCAGCGATTGCGGTCAGGTTGTCGGGGGTCAACGACTCTGGGATGGGCGCTGAGCGGCGGCGCGGTGGCATGACTGCCTTTCTCGTCGAACGATTTTCTCACTACTAATATCGCATATGCCTCCGACGGATTCGCACGGGTGTGCGAGGTCGGTGGCCGTTGGATCTCCTGCTCGGCAGACCTCGCGTGATCCCGGTACCGTCGAAACTATCGTCTGAACGTACGGCGATGAGTAAGGAATATGCAGAACGTCCCACATACTAGGAGGACCGATGAGCTTTTCCGATGACGCAAAGAACAAGGCGCAGGACCTGACTGGCCGTGCCAAGGAGGCTGCGGGCGCAGCCACCAACGATGATGAGCTTAAAGCCGAAGGTCAGGTCGACCAAGCGCACGCCGGGATCAAGGAGACGGTGGTCGAGGTTGCTGACAAGCTGAAGGAAGGCGTTGAGTCGGTCAAGAATAAGTTGACCGGTCACTGACCTCTGCTCGAAACGATCTGAACCCGTCGCTGCCAGGCAGCGACGGGTTCGGTGTTTACCAGGGGTCTTGGCGGTCGAGTTCTTGGTTGCGTCGCGCCAAGTATTGGGCTTGCACCAGAATGCCGGCGGCGACCAGGGCGAAGTAGACGAGGTACCACCACCATTTGTCGTGCAGCACATTGCTGACTGTGCGGCGGTTGAAGTCGTCCATTTCGATGGTGTTGGTGAGCAGCATGATGCCGCCGGTCGCGATGGTCGCGCCGCCGAGGGCGCTGAGCGAGGCGAGCAGGACCATCGGCAGATCGAAGACCAGGGTGGCGGTTGCCAGGGCGATGCCGAGAATGACGCCGACCAGGATGATCGCCCAACTCCAAGTGACGCCGAACGCCGTCATCACAGCGATTCCGAGTGCATACCCAATCGAGGCCATCGCGATCACCACGGCCGCCGCGTACAGGTAGTACGCGAGGAGGCCGAACGCGATCGCAGTAACGATCGCTACGATCCAGGCGACCGGATTGTTAAGCACCACGTCCTCATTTTGGATCTCCGAGATCGCGACCCCGCCGATCACGAAGCCGACGAAGCCGACCCACACCGCGAGGATAATTCGCAACGCGATCACGCCGCGGAAGCAGAACAGGAGACCGACAAGAACGGCAACGATGCCAATCAGGATGCTGGACATGGGGTTAGCGTAAATGGTGAAGCAAGCCTGATTGGTGATTGTCGTGCGTTTGGTCAGGTTCCATCTGTTGTCTCGACATCGCGTGGACGCAGGATGGTCAGCGGACGTTATCCGTGCCCGCCCCGGCCAGCTACGTCAACCAGCGTCAACTAGACGGTCAGCGTCGAGTGCTCCCGTTTCTCGCGTATCCGATCGACGACAACTTTGACGTGCCTGTTGATCTCGGTAGCAAGTCGGGTGTCGTCGCAAGCGAGACGTGCTTCGCGCGTCAGGACGTACCGACCAAGGCCTTCTCGGTCCGCCCAAATCAGATCTGGGCCGCTCTCGCTCATTCGCCACTCCGTCGACGGGCCTTCGCATACTTGGAGGGTTCCGACGACACTGGACGGTGCTGACAATAGGGGATATGGACTATCAACGCCCATCTGGCTCGCGATCCGGAGCTCATCAGTGTTGATGTCGCCATATGAACCAGCGGGTGCTGACGGCACTGCGGCAACGACGGCCCTCGCCAGGTCGACGGCGTGTGTCTCGAAGATATCGATCATCTCGTAGGATTGCCCGTCGGGGACGCCGGGTCGTTGGACCGCGACGTAGCCCTTGTCGAACGAACGAACGGCGCAAATGCGTGTAGTTGTCGAGTCCCCCCGTTGGGGAGATTAATGCGGGACTTACACGAAGCATGCAACGTGCAATTTCACCGTATATCCCGTCTTTAACAGGGGCGGGGCAGTCGGGAATCTCAGGGTTTAACTGGATGGGCTTTTCGAAAGCGTTTAAGAGTTACCATGCCGGCTCGGTTAATGTATTTGCTGTGTTGAATACTGATGCTAAAGCTGGTAAGGCCCTCAATGCGGAAGCGTATCGACATATTTTGGAACTGCAAACTCGATATGGTTCCGCTCCGGCAGAGGGGCGAAATAATACCGACTTGACTTCGATCGGGACGCTCAAAGGGATCGTTGATGTCGGAATTACCAAGGCTGAGAATGCCGGTATTGCGAATGACTATAAGCAGGGGTTAACTAATCACCAGCGAAAATCCGAAGCCTTCGATGCCGCAGTCAACATGATCGGTAGGGTCGGTCCGATGGGGGATGCGGTGAGCCTTGGCGGTGAATCGTTGAAGGATTCCATTATTTGGGGATACTCCACTTCCTGGCGACCCTAAGAGTAGCTTGGAACCGGATTTTTCGAAACTATACTATCCGATACTCAGCTCCGCTCCTGTAAGCGACCTTGATGTGGGTGGGGACATAAATACTAATTTCTTGTATAAAGATGGCAAACTGCGTCCGTTGGATGAATTGACAAGAACGGTTCCCCAAGCTGAACTCAGGGCAGCTCTGAATCAAGCAATTGGAAAACTCCCAGATGCTTCTACTGACACTGGTGACAAAATGACCGGTAAGGGCCGGATGGTTGATGATGGATACATTAGTGTGAAATCTAACAATGAGTAGCATTGATAAAGCCTCGGTGGTTTGGAAGTAGCGATGGATAAAGAGTGCCAGAGGGCCGGTGTGCTCAGGCGATTTTTGAGAGTTGCTTTTTCTCTCGTGGTAGGGCTCGCCGCGTTATCGGCTTGCTCGTTAGGTTCTGACGGTGATGACCCTGGTGCGAAGTGGAAGGCCGGATGGAGTCCGAGTTGGACGACTGTTTGGTCGTCGGAACCAGGTTTGGCGAGCCTTAGGAGCCATCCAGGATCTCTTGTGCGAGCGGCTTATGAGTCATTCTGGATGAGCAGCTATTACGGGTCGGAGTATTCGTTTCCCGGGTATTTGGGTTCAATTCCGAGCTGGGAAAATATGAGCGTCGGATTTTTTCCGAATGTGGTGGAAGAGAAATTGTCTTGGAACGCAACAAATTATGTGCACGTTACAGGACTCGTAGTCACTGCTGACCGAGTGGAAGCTGACCTATGTATGGTTCGTAGGTGGTCGTCTGAGGACCCCGATTATCGGACTAGGGTCAGCGAGGCCAGGATCATCAGCCCTTCCCACATTGAATTCGATAGGCGAGACGTGGCCAGGGAGACTGGCGATCCTGAACGTTCGTATAGTGATCCCGCTGTCGTGAATCAGTATTCGGGAGTGGGTGTGCACCAGGGGCAAGTTCCGAGTGGCAACGTCTTCTCTGGTTGGGATATTTCGTCCATGAAAGCTGATCAGCGATATGTGACCTATGCTTGCGCGAATTGGGCGACGACGGTGCTGCCGGAATCTCATGTCGTAGGCGTGGAAGGCCGTGATTTGGCGATAAAAGGCCCGGATGTTCCACAGCCTCTTCAACCTCAGTTTCCAAGGTGGGAATAATAGACCTTGTGTGCCTTATAGAGGACCTGATCGTGAACGGTTCGATTCAAAGTTCCCTAGTCCGTCCTCTGGTGTGATACCGCCTATGGACATCTCGGGCTCGTTTCCCTCTGGCCATCGAACAATTCATGACCTGTCTCTGGTAGCTGTCCGGGGTGGTGATGATTATCGCCGTGCTAATCTGAGTTCGGTGGATTCGACGGGCACGGTTCTCGGTCAGGAGATCGGCACCTGGTGGTGCCTTTTTCGGTGGTTGAGATCTGATCCGGAAGCAGAGAAAGTAGCTGTCGAGTCGGCGATAGAAACCTTCAATATCAGGCAAATTGAGTTGATTTCAAGCTTAGTCCAGAAGGATTCATTCCCTGATGATGATCCGTTGAAAGATGATGAAATTGTGCGACAGATAGTTGCACTGGGCCGGATCCAGGCGCTGTTTGGGCCCTCTGAATTGCTTGACCAACTCGACGGTGTTCGAGGGCGAAGTTCACCCGTCCGGGACGACCGCGAAGATTGGACAACTTCGGCGAACTGGAACCTGAATGCAGGTTCACTAGTTGTGGCTTCCGTATCGGCTCTCACCAATGCGTTGAGAGAGTTGTTCCCCGCGGATCCCACGCGCGGCGCCCTTGGGGTTCTGGCCTTTGCGGCTGGCATGGCCCTCGTTGGGTGTGGATCGGAAACGCCTACGTCGGAATCATCGTCGCCGAGTCATTCTCGTTCGTTCGCTTTTCCTGGCTACGACAAGACGGAAGAGCATCGTTTCACGAAGTCGGAGTCGGCACAGTTGCTGACGCCAAAGCGGGACCAGCTCGTCAAGTCTCTTCCGTCGCTATTTCGGGATATTGATCTAGACTTGTACGGCCCCTCAATAACGGAATCGGCTAATGAGGCGATCGCAAAGGACACATGCGTCACCATTTCTGTTGGCCACAAGGATGGGGCGCCCGATCAGTTTGCGGCGACGGTATACGACTCGCCGAGCGACTGCGACTCGTAACGTCTCGGGGGAGCCTGACTTGTGTTATCGAATGCTTAATTTGTTAGGTCGCGGACGGGAGTAACGATGAAGACGCTGTTGTTGCGGCGCTTGATGTCGGTCGTCGTGGTGGCGGGACTGGTGACTGAGTGACTGTTCGCATTCTGGAGAATTGGATTTTAATGATCAAAGGTTGGTTTCGAAGAATTTTCAGCCAATTGTTGAATGATCGATCGGTCGGTTGTTCGGTATTGGCCTCAGTCCTTGGAGTTGCCATGCTTGTGACTGCTGGTTGTTCGTTATCCGAACAACCGCGGGCTGTCGAGAGTGTGGTCAATCAACCGGATTTTTCGACCTCCTTCATTTGGATCCCATCTCCGGAGCTAGACCTACTTAGTCCGAGTGGGACGGTAGTTCGCGGCGTTGTCGAGGCACATGATTGGAGACGGCAAAATTGGTACCTAAGTGACCAAATGTTCCCGGGCTATTCGGATTCAATGCATCCTGACTATGCTCGGGTCGAGAAGGGCAATGTGCGGCAGTGGGAGGCTGAAGGGCGCTCGCAATTTGGGGCAGGAGTGCGTCGAAAGAAGGTCCTGGCGACCGATGATTCCGCGAACAGATTGACGGTAACTGTGTGTGCGATCGACACGGATTTCATAACTCGATCGAGGGCGGGTCGATACTACTATGGAACTTCCGAAGTTATTACCTTCGATATACCTGAAGACAGGTACGGATGAGCCGGAATCTGGAACACCGGGTCCTAATAACTTGCCTGCAACTTCCCCGTTCGGTAGCTGGAAAGCTGGTTCCTATTATTCAAGTCCGGTGGTCGATATCTCAACATCCCGCGATGCGGATGGGAAGATTGTCGTACACACCCACGATTTCGGGCCGGAATGTCAGCGGATTGCTGATACCTTTCCGGCTAAAGATAAGGATCCGCAACCGTCACACATAGTCGACCCGCCGTAGCCGGGTTGGCCGTCGGCGGCCGAATAGTGTCTGATCGCTGGATACGGTTTCTGCCGTCCGGAAGCAAGGATTGAGCTTCGTTTGGCGTTGATAAGAGGCCTTGGAGGTAGAGCCGAAGGCATTGGTGCCGAAGTGAGAGTGATTGTAAGGCGATCGACGCGATTGATTGGTGTCATCACTATCGCCTTGTGGCTCGCTGGATGCGGTGCCGGTGGTCAGCAGCCGGAGGCGGTAGCACCAAGTACTGCGAATCCCGCGGCGAAGGCACGAGCTACTTGGCAGTGGGCCCCGACCGGAGCGCTGGATCTAATGAGCCCTCTCGGGACATACGTTCGAGCGGTTGTGCAATCGTTGCGTGAGTATGAGGACGTTGGAGTTGGGTTTCCGGGATTCGATTATGCGGCGCGCGAAGGAAATCTGAAGCCTCTCGAGACGTTAACTCGTGGTGACAGCGCGCTATTCAGCGCGTGGGTGGACGAATACCTCGATGCCAATGGGGTAACATCGGTCGATAATGCTCTCGACTTTGGAAAGAGCAAGAGCGATTGGGAACGCGATGTAAGGGAATCGGCGAAGTGATGAAGTTCAAGCACGAATTGAGATCTGTAGGGTTCGAACGGCGACGTGCGCGGCGGCGAAAGGCCGAAGTTTTTTCGGTACTGATTTTCGTAATCTGCGTGATTTTCGCGGGATGTTCGTCCAACGACTCCGTGCCGACTGTTACGCCTGCCAAGGTTGCGATTCCCGAATATTATCAATCTGTTTTTGATTGGTCGAGTTTCGACAATCGGACGGACCTTCAGTCGGAGCCTGCGCAGATTGCGCGCGCATTTGTTGAGGCAACTGCGCTGGCGACCGCGACTGCACGCACGTACGAGTACCCGGGATTTTCCGAGATGATTTATGCGTCAGGTTTGGAAGATCAGCTCGCGGGTTTGACTGGAACTGACCCGGGTGTGCCGTTCTCAACTGTAGGCACTGCCTTTGCCAACCTTACAGTGGTGCCTATTGAATCGGACACCTGGATGGCTAGAATCTGTATTCCCTCTGGTTCCCAGAAAATGAAGCTTGCGGGGAGTGAGGGATACGAGAGTTTTGGGATCGCGTATGACGAGGGTTGGATTGAGATCCACCGCGATATTCAACATGTCGGCCGGAACCTCAACGCAGGTGCAGGTCCGCGAAGAATGCCGACAGGGGACATCTTCACGGGTTGGACTATCACAGGGGTAAGGGCGGGCAGCCCACAAGTTCCCCCCGGTTATCGGTCGAACGGGAGTCCTTGCTCGCAGGTGCCTTCTCGGATTCCGGCGAACCTTTATGATCCAACCTTGAATGCAGACCCGATGGGGGTTCATGATGCCAAGAAGTTGCCTCAGATCATGAGTCCAGGGTGGCAATAATTCTGCACATAAACTGAGGCTAACTGCATGTTGAGGTTCCCGAGTCCGTCCTCTAGTGTGAAGCCGTCTATGAACATTCCGGGCCCGTTTCCGGATGGACATCGAACGATTCGTGACGTGTCTCTGGATTGGTCCCCGGTGTGGTGATGATGTCAAGAGAAGCGGAAAGGAAAGCGGAACAGTGATGGCTGACTTCGGTGGTTTTGGGATGCGGAGTCTAAAGTTGGGGTTGGTGTCGACGGTCCTTATTGTTTTGGCAACTGGATGTGCAGCACAGCCTCATGCTGCCGATGAGGGGGCAACCACGCAAGCTTCAAGTGACTGGCCTGTGCCGTACTTTAACTGGGATCAACGGGGATCGGTCGTGGACCTGTCGTCCCAGGTTGGAGCGGTGGTGCGGGCGTCTATGGAGTCGTACTATCTCTTGGGTTCTGCGGAGAATAAGGCGACAGCTTTGGCTTCTGTGTATCCCGGATTTGAGGCGGCGGTAAGCGATG
>NZ_JBARYI010000061.1:0-85425 GCF_049647785.1 Gordonia sp. (in: high G+C Gram-positive bacteria) | reverse complement strand
CACTATGTCTGACATAGTGCGGGAATCGACGCATCATGCGGGAACAGCAGCGGGCGGGTGTGACCCACACGAAAAACGACACCCGGCGGGCGACCGCGAGGCGGTGCCGACCGGGTGTCGGATGGAGCTGGGTTCGAGAAAGACTAGTCGCTGTTGAAGTAGCTCAGCAGGCGCAGAATCTCGACGTACAGCCACACGAGGGTGACTGTCAGACCGAGGGCGACGCCCCAGGCGGCCTTCGACGGTGCACCTGCGCGGATCAGTTCGTCGGCCTGGTCGAAGTCGAGCAGGAACGAGAACGCGGCAAGTGCGATGCAGACGAGCGAGAAGATGATCGCGATCGGCCCACCGTTGCGGAGACCCGATTCGACGCCGAAGAGACCCAGAACCAGGTTGCCGACCATCAGGAACAGCACGCCAACCATGCCAGCCATGAGCATGCGAGTGAAGCGCGGCGTCACGCGGATCGCGCCAACCTTGTAGACCACCAGCATTCCGAAGAACACACCGAAGGTACCGAGAACGGCCTGCCCGATCAGTGCCCCTGCCGAGGTATCACCGGTGATCACCCAGTTACCGAACACGTACGAGATGGACCCAACGAAGAGCCCTTCAAACGCCGCGTAGGTCAGGACGATTGCCGGGTTGTCTTGCTTGCGGCCAAAGCTCGCAACCAGCACCAGGATCAGGCCAACGATGGCACCGACCAGCATCAGCGGGGTGGCGAGCGCCTCATTCTGCGCGATGGCGAAGTACGCGGCACCAGCCGCGAGAACGAGGACGCCAAGCGTCATCGCCGTCTTGGTCACGACATCGTCGATCGTCAGCGGCCGAGTACCGACCTGCGGCGCGTAGCCGGGCTGCGTGTACTGGTTTACATATTGCTGCTGGCCGCCAGCCATCGATGCCTGACCCGCGCCAGCAAGTCCCTGACCGAAGGTGGCGTAGCCGCCAGCGTCCTTCTTGTTGTCACGGACCACGCCTCGCATGATCGGGTTATTGCTTTCTCGCACCGGTGCTCCTTTGAAAAGTGTGCGCATCAGTTAAATGACTGCTTCACGTAGATAACGTGCGTCGAGCGTGTTGTGTTCCCGAGCCTACCTACTCGCGAGACAATCCTTCGCATACAGCCCGCAAGGTCGACTCGGCTAGCTCGCCGTCCGACCCCCACGGCAGTCCTGGTTTGGCGATCATCAAGGAGGCCAAACCGTGGGCGGTCGCCCACAACTTCAGCACGGTTTGCACAACGTCGCCTTGCGGAATCAGTCCTTGCTTCATCATTTCTTCGACGGTGTCGGAGAAATGGACGAAGGCCGACGACAGCAGCACCTGGTCGGTGAGTGTCGGTTCGCCGGGAGGCGAGATTCGGGCGAAGGTCACCCGGTACATGGCAGCGCTGTCGATGGCGAACTGCACGTACGCCATCCCCTGCGCGAGGGCCCGGTCGAACAGGTCGTCGACGCCGTCGGAGGCCTTCATCATCACATCGTCAAAGTCTTCAAAAAACCGCGCGCACACCACGTCGAGCAGTGCTTCTTTGTCCGCGAAATGGAGGTAGATCGATGGTGGCGTCACTCCGACGCGTCCGGCGACGGCCCGAATCGACACGGCCTCTTCGGTTCCACGTTCGATGAGGAGGTCCGTTGTTGCCCGGATGATCTCCTCCGCCAACTGTTCACCCGTTCCGCGCGGTGAACGCGGCCGCGGTGCCACCTGATCAGTCATGTCCGCAGATCACTCCTCCTTGAAGCCGATTCGGTCGTGCAGTTTCCGCAACGGTGTCGGTGCCCACCAGTTTCCCACTCCCATGAGTCGCATGAAGGCTGGCACTAGCAGCATGCGAATAAACGATGCATCCATTAGGACGGCTATCGCGAGCCCCACACCGAACATACGCATAAAGGACACTTCGGAAGCCGCGATGCCCAGGAATACGATGCTCATCAGCAACGCGGCCGCCGTTACGACACGACCGGTGCGGGCCAGGCCGACAGCGACGGCGTGGTCGTTGGCCGCGTGCGTCCGGTCGGACTTGCTCCACTCTTCGCGTATTCGCCCCAGGAGGAAGACCTCGTAGTCCATCGACAGACCGAACGCGATACAGAACATCAGGATGGGCATGGTGGCCACCAGGTAGCCGGTCGACGTAGTGCCGAGGCCCCCGAGATGCCCGTCTTGAAAAATCCATACCATTGCGCCAAAGGTGGCTGACAGCGACAGAACGTTCATGACCAGTGCTTTCAACGGCAACACCACGCTCCCGGTAAACAGGAACAACAGCACGTAGGTCAGGATCGCAATTACCCCGAGTACCCACGGCAGATACTTGTATAGGGAGTTGACGACGTCGACGTTGAGGGCGGCTAGACCGGTCAGTTGGACCGTCGCCCCGGTCGGGACGGGTACGTCGCGGAGGGCGTGCACCTGCGCCTGACCGTCGTTGCCGAGCGGTTCGACACTGCTCGATACTGTCAGCAGCGCGATGTCGCCGTGGCGGTCGGCAGGATTACCCGGCGCGACGGGCTTGCCATCGGCGAATACCCCGACCGGGGTTGAGACCGTTCCAACATTTTCAACGTTCGACAAGGCAGTCGCATACTGGGTCAGCGCGTCGTCGGAGATGGTGCCTGAGACGATGGCCGTCGACGTGCCACCGGAGTCTTGCCCATACTGTTCGCGAATTTCCTGCTGCACCGAGTGCGCGGACGCATTCGCCGGGAGAACGCGGTCGTCGGGGAAGCCGAACTTGATCCCCAGGAACGGTGCGCCGAGCAGCAGTAAGACCGCAGGCACGACAATCGCGACGGGCACCGCTCGCTTGAGAACCCACATGGACGCTCGGTACCAACCGGTGCTTTCAACGGGGCCGGGCACCGGTGCGGGCAGGCCCCGCTTCTTCCGAATCCACGCACGCACGTCGAGGGCGTCGACCCGATCACCGAGCACCATCAGTAGCGCGGGCGTCAGGATCAGCGCGGCCGCGACCGCAACGATCACCACGCCGACGCCGGCGTAGGCGAACGATCGCAGGAAGTACATCGGGAAGATCGCCAGCGAGGCAAGCGACAAGCCGACGACGATGCCGGAGAAGAACACGGTCCGACCGGCGGTGTCCATGGTGCGGATGATGGCGGCACGACGGTCGAGCCGACCATTTTTGACGGTCCGTTCAACCTCTTCGCGATAGCGCGTCACGATGAGCAGGGTGTAGTCGATTGCGAGCGCCAAACCCATCGCGGTGGTGAGGTTGAGCGCAAAAATCGAGACGTCGGCAAAGCTGGCGACCACGCGGAGCAATCCGAGGGTTCCGACGATCGCGGCAATGCCAACGGCAATCGGAAGCGAGGCCGCGACCAGCCCACCGAACACCATGATCAGCAGCAAGAAGCTAATGGGGATGGCGATGGCTTCAGCCTTGGCGAGGTCTTTGGATGTTTGCTTGTTGACCTGCCCGTACATCAGCGCCTGGCCGCCCACTTGCACGCGGAAACCGTCGACCGTGCCGGTGAGTTGATCCGCGAGGTCGGTGGCACGGCCGGGTGCCTTCTCATCGCCACCTTCGAGGCCGGCGAGAATCTGCGTCGACGTGCGGTCGGTGCTCAACAGTTCCCCCGCGAGCCCGGGGTGGGCCCAGACGTTGAGGATCGGCTCCTGGACATAGCCGGTCTTGCTCAGGTCGGCGATGATCGACTCGCCGAGTTGCTTGGCTTTGGGGTCGGTGGAGATGTCCACCCCCGCTGGGCCGTCGATCTTGACCACGAGACTCGGGCCACCCCGGTTGAACTGCTGATCGAGAATGCCGCGGGCCTGCGACGACTCGGCGCCCGGGTCTTCGTACCCGCCAGCCAGCATTTTGTCCGCGGCCCCCAATCCGTAGAGACCACACAGGGCGAGCAGGACTACGGCGAGTCCCAGCACCAGCTTTGGCGCGGCAACAACGCGCTCGGTGAGACGAGTGAGCATGGGGAATCTCCCGGACTAGACATCACTTACCGCAGTTAAGTTAACAACGATATCTCAAGGACGGGAAGGTCGTGCCATCCATTAGTGATTCACCACACACACTTTTTAGAACGTGTTTCAATGCTCACATGGTGGACATCGACGATGCCGGCAAGGCCGAAGTAGCGCGCCCGAGTGAATCCCGACGCGATCCCGAGTGGCTCCGCGATCGGCTCAGTGAGTGGATCAAGCAGCACGAGGGCGAAGACGCTGCAGTGACCGAAGTGACCATCCCGGAATCGAACGGGATGTCGAGCGAGACAATTCTCGCGAAGGCCCGATGGGGTGGCGTGGAGCGCGACATCGTCGTGCGCGTGGCCCCGCAAGCCGACAGCGACCCGGTCTTCCCCAGCTACAACCTCGACGGTCAGTTCCGGCTCATCGAATATGTCCGCGCCAACTGCGACATCCCCCTGCCCACACTGTGGTGGTCCGAGCCGAGCGACGCGGCCCTGGGCGCACCATTTTTCGTGATGGACCGCGTGAACGGTGAAGTACCGCCGGACGTGATGCCATACAACTTCGGTTCGTGG
The DNA here is from genome assembly GCF_049647785.1 of Gordonia sp. (in: high G+C Gram-positive bacteria). Taxonomy (GTDB): domain Bacteria; phylum Actinomycetota; class Actinomycetes; order Mycobacteriales; family Mycobacteriaceae; genus Gordonia. Next base: position 80,890 of record NZ_JBARYI010000061.1, on the reverse strand, counting down.
GTCTCTGAAGCTACCCCCGAGCAGCGCAATCAGATGATGCGCGATTCAGTTCGCGTGCTCGCCCAAATCCACGCTGCACCCGCACCCGCCGACCTGGTGAGCCATCCCGAACCAGGCGAAACGGCCCTCGCCGCGCACCTGCGTCGACTGCGAGAGTTCTACGATTGGGCCGCCGAAGGTCGTGCGGGTTCACCACTGATCGAACGAGCCTTCGCGTGGGCAGAGGAAAACCTCCCCGCCACCGAGGACGCGGTCCTCACATGGGGCGATGCGCGCATCGGCAACATCATGTACCGAGACTTCACTCCCGTCGCTGTTCTCGACTGGGAGATGGCAACGGTCGGACCACGCGAACTCGACATTGCGTGGATGATTTTTTTGCATCGCTTCTTCCAGGACCTCGCCGCCATGGCAGGCATGGACGGCCTGCCCGACTTCCTTCGCCGCGACGACGTCGCCACCGAATACCTCCAGCAGACCGGATACCGGCCAACCGACCTGGATTTCTACACCACTTACGCGGCACTCATCCACGCCGTAATCATGTTCCGAATTCAGTGCCGCGCAATCCACTTCGGCCAGGCGCAGGAACCCGCCGATCCGGATGAGATGATCTTGCACCGACCAACGCTCGAAGCCATGCTCAATGGCACCTACTGGGGACAGGTGAAGTGATGCTGTCAGAGATGGACGACTATCCGATTCACCAGGTCGCCGAAGTAGTCCGACATGTCGGCACCTCCGATCGGAACTTCTACGACCGGTATTACTTCAACTGTCACCACGGGAACCCCGATGATCCCTGGCTAATCGTGGGCCTCGGCGTGTACCCGAACCTCGGGGTCACCGACTGCTTCGCCGTGGTCCGGCATGGGGATGAGCACATCGTCGTACGCGGATCGAAGGCGCTCGGCGACAACCGCAACGACCTGCAGGTTGGCCCGTTCCTCGTCGAGATCCTTGACGGACTGCAGCGCATCCGCGTGCAATTGGAGCCTGGTCACGGTGACCTGTCGTTCGACTTGATCTTCGACGCCGATAGTCCCGCCGCGCTGGAGCCACGCCATTTCCAGCGACAGTTGGAGCGGGTCACGTTCGACACCATGCGGTTTGTCCAGACGGGCCGTTGGACCGGCGCTTTGACCGTCGACGGCAACGACTTCGTTGTCGAACCGGATACCTGGCGGGGCAACCGCGACCGGTCGTGGGGTGTGCGTCCCGTTGGCGAGGCGGAGCCAGCCGGTCGCCGTGCGGCGAATACCGACGCGACGTCGTTCTTTTGGATCTACTCGGTGATGCGGTTCGAGGACTATGCGGTCAGCGTGATCGTGCAGGAACTGCGGACCGGCGAGCGCATCATGGGCGATGCTCGCCGCATTTGGAACGACCCCGAGCGGGAAGCCGAATGGTTGGGGCGCGTGGAGCACGAGGTGACGTTTGTCCCCGGTGGTCGTGAACCAGCCTCGGCGACGCTGCGTTTTGTGAAGCCGAACGGCGACGAGATCCGCGTCGAGTGCTCACCACAGTTGGGGAATTTCATTGGCTTTGGCACCGGTTACGGACTTGAGCAGGACTGGCGTCACGGCATGTGGCAGGGCGACGAGAAGGTGGAGTCGTTGCGGCACAAGGTTTCCGAGCTGGACGCCACCATGAAGTTGTTCTGCCCGGCCGACTACCTCGCGACATTCGAACTGACTGACGTGGATGGATCCACTGCATCCGGTCAGGGTCTGTTCGAGTTCTCGGTGATCGGCCCGCACGACCAATACGGTTTCACCGAGTACACGGACGTCAAGTAGCAACGATCGCGTTGAGTTTGCCACCTTCTCGGTAGCAAACTCAACGCGATCGCTTGTGGTTCTGCCGTGTTACTGCGGCACCTCGCACCCATCTGGTCCACAGGCGTCGCCGTCGGCGATCAGTGTCGGTGCTGCAGGACGGTCACCCCATGCTTGAGTCAGGGCCTGAGTGAACGTTTCGGGTGCCTGCGCGCCGGAGACGGCGTACTTGCGGTCGAAGACGTAGAACGGGACGCCGTTGACCCCGAACTCTTGCGCCTGCCGTTCGTCGGCGCGGACCGCTGCGGCATAGCGTTCCGGGTCATCAAGCACAGCGCGAACTTCGTCGGCGTCGAATCCGGCTCCGGCGGCCACTTCGACGAGCCGGTCGGCGCTGCCGAACAGCGGCGTCGCATCGGCAAAATTGGCGAGGTAGAGGGCGTCGAGCATGTCCTCCTGGCGGCCGAGTTCAGCTGCCCAGTGCAAAAGTCGGTGCATGTCGAACGAGTTACCGACGTCGCGGCCGCTCACCGAGTACTCCAACCCAGCCTCATTGGCTGCCGCCCCTAGCTGACGTTCGCTGGCGTCGACTTCTACTTCCGACCAGCCACGCTTACGCGACTGGTGCTCGAAGATGCTGCGGGAAATGCCCGTCGGGACCGTGGGATCAAGTTCGAATGAGCGGTGCACCACGCTGACCTGATCGGCATGCTCAAATTTCTCGAGGGCATCGTTAAACCGCTTCTTCCCGAGATAGCAGAACGGGCAGTTGACGTCGGTCCAAATTTCGACCTGCATGTTGATGGGCCTCCAAAGCGTAAGTAGTCGTCAAGGACCAACAAGGATCGAGTCCGTGATGTTCCCAATCTGGTGGCGGATCTACGAGTACTTGTAGAACCCTTCACCGCTAGCAATACCAAGCTTGCCCTGGTCGATGTAATTCTCTTTAAGCCAGGCGGCGTGTGCTCGCGCCCTCTCATCACCGTTGACCATGATGTTGTATGGCGTGTTCATGCCGATGATGTCGTAGATCTGGAACGGCCCGAGGGGTGCGCCGGTGGCGATCCGCCAGGTGTTGTCGACGTCCTTCGGTTCCGCGTAGCCGCCAGCGGCCAGGTCAAGAGCCGCGTCGAGGAACGGCACCAGCAGCGAGTTCAGAACATAACCCGCCTTCTCCTTGCGAATGGGCACCGCGACCATGCCCATCTCCCCCGCGAATTCGACGACTCTGTCGAACACTTCCGGTGACGTGAGGACCGTTCCCATGATCTCCGCGGTGTTCGACGTCCAGATGCGGTTGGCGAAGTGGATCGCGATGAATCGGTCGGGGCGACCGGTGGCGTCGACAATGTCGCTGGGGAGCAGGGTCGACGAGTTGGTCGCGAAGATCGTTTTCGCCGGTGCGACGTCGCCGAGGGCTCGGAATGTTTCGCGTTTCAACTCGAGGATTTCTGGGATCGCCTCAATCACCAGGTCTGCGTCGGCGACGGCTTCGGCGAGGTCGGTCGAGTGCGACAGTCGTGCCTGTGCGGCGTCGACCGTTGCTTGCGTCGCATCCGGGACTTCGGCGAGATATGTCTTCATCAGTCCGGCGATCCGCGGTTGTGCGGCGGCGACGGCATCGTCGTTGATGTCGTAGGCGATAACTTGGAAGCCGGTGTAAGCGGCTTGGAATGCGATCTGGGAGCCGAGAACTCCGGTCCCCAGGACGAGAACCTGCTTGATGTCGGACATGAAATTTCCTCTCATCGTTACTGGCCAGAACCCCCAAGACGAACCACTTCCGACCCTACTCATTTCGCAGACGACTTCCGCCCGGTTCGCCCGGCCGCCTCCGACCCGGCCCAATTGATCACCCACCAACCCCGACCTGGCATGCTTGTCACCGCGCCCCCATAGCCCAACTGGCAGAGGCAGCAGACTTAAAATCTGCAAAGTGTCGGTTCGAATCCGACTGGGGGCACCAGTACATTCCTGCCGACCTCGGGCCTGGTCACGACTTCGCGCATCCTGTGCCAACCCGGCCGATTCTTCGCAAAATCGCAGTAGCCTGAGCCATCACTCCCCCTCACCAGGAGAAACAATGCGCTCACTTCGCCTGTCTCGCCTTCGCCACGCGATGGTCGTAGGAATTGCCGCTGTCACGATGCTGGGGTTCGCGCCGACGATCGGCAGCGGAGCGGCCGAGGCGGCCACAGTCCGCCTTGATGCGGCGTCGAACTTCCGCGACATCGGCGGTTACCAAACGGTCGACGGCAAGACCGTTCGGTCGGGCCTGGTGTTCCGGTCGAACAAGCTGAGTTCGCTGACGGCGTCCGACCAACAGAAGTTGACCGACGCGGGTATCACACTCGACGTCGACCTCCGCAATGCCTCCGAACGCCAGGAAGCGCCGGACCAAATTCCACCGGGTATGCGATACCAGGTCGCCGACGTGGTCGGCATCAACCACGGCATCTGGTTCCACGAGTTTGTCCCAATCACGCTCGGACGCGCGCTGATTGACTACTACACCAGCGGCTCGTCGAACCTGGGACAGAGCGTCGGGTATCCGTTCATGGTGTCGTACCGGGGGTCGGACTTCGCCTTCGGTGACCTCGTGAAGGCTGTCGCTCGTAACGATGGCGGCACTGTTTTCCATTGCTCTGCCGGGAAAGACCGCACCGGTTGGGGTGCCGCGATTCTGCTGAGCATCCTGGGCGTTCCGCGTGCGAGCATCGAGGCCGACTTCATGAAGTCGAACGCCTACCTCGGGCGCGAGAAGGCCGTCGAACTGTCGTGGCTGACCGCCGCCTACGACCAAGTGAAGCGCCTTTACGGAACCATGGACCGGTACATCCGCTACGGGCTGCGGATCGATCAGGCGACGATTACCGCGCTGCGGGCACGACTGCTCAGTTAGCCCAGGGCACCGAGCACGAGGTGCAGGGCTGTGGCGGTCGCCAGTCGTCGGACGGTGCCGCGATCGCCGGGGAATCTGCGGGTCACGGTGATGGTGTCCTTGCCGGCCACGGCGATACCGAAACATACGGTGCCGACGGGCTTAGCCGGACTGCCGCCGCCCGGCCCGGCGATTCCGGTGGTCGACACCGAGACATCGCAGCCCAGGACGCGCCGCACTCCTTCGGCCATGGCAACCGCGACCGGTTCACTGACCGCACCGAGTTCAGCGATCAGATCGGCGGGCACGCCAAGCACTCCCGACTTGACCTCATTCGCATACGACACCACGCCGCCGAGCATGTACGACGATGATCCGGGTCGTTCCGTGAGCCGTTCGGCAACCATTCCCCCGGTGCACGATTCGGCAGTCCCGATGGTGCGCCCTGACAAGGCACGCGCGAGGAGGTCGTCGACGGTCGATCCGTCGGTCGAGTACACGCGGTCACCGTGCCGGGCCAAAATGAGGTCCTCGAGCGATTGATAGGCCGCGCCGGAGTCGGCCTGGAAGCGAGTGACTATCTCGAGTTCGCCACCGCGCATGCAGGTGGTGATTTCGAGGTGGTCAAAGCCTTCGACGGAGGTTTCCGCGTCCCGCAGCGACACCGCGAGGTCGGCTTCCGACAACCCGAAAGCAAGGATCGTCTCCTGGCGATAGTGGTCCCGGCCCGCGATCGCCGCAGCGATCGGCGCCGACCCCATCGCGGCCGACCACATGGACTGTAGTTCGTGCGGCGGCCCCGGAAGGATGAGCACCGCGGGGAACGCCCGGGTCGCTGGAATCGCTACGCCGGGTGCCGTACCCGTCGGCGAGATCGCTTGTGCTCCTTCAGGAATCAATGCCTGCTTGTCGATGGCGGCAACAACCGGAGCGGGCAGGTCGCCATCGCGGTACTTGCCCCACCCGCGGATTACGTTCTCAATCTCTTCCCGGATCGCCCAGTCGGTATGCAGCGGTCGGCCGGTGTGCGCGGCGACGACCGGCACGGTCAGGTCGTCCGCCGTGGGCCCCAACCCACCGGTCGTCACGATCAGGTCGGCACCCTGATCGACGAGAAACTGCAACTGGGCATGCAGGTCAGCTGGACGGTCGCCGCACACCAGCAGATGCAACACATCAACACCGAGTTCCAGCAACTTGGCTGACACCCAGGGCCCATTGCGGTCGGTGATCCGACCGGACAACACTTCAGTTCCGGTGACGACAATTCCCGCGCGTGTGCTCACCCTTTCGAGGCTACGACGTCCCGCCGGACCGCGTGCGACAGGTGACAGGAAGCCATCGGACCCAAACACCTGTAGCCCCTTCAAACGAACCGCCAGCGCTGCCGCTCGGGTTCCGACCCTGACTGGCGTGACTAATTTACGACCTTTGCCGTAATCCGGGTTCCGTCCTATACTCATCCCAGTCAACCGTTCAGCCGACAGTGCCTCCGCCGTTATCCCATCCGATGTCCATTTCATGCACGACGACGCACGATTCGTGCCTTTGGACTACGGAACTACCACACCTGGGTGCGGCCTATTACGCTGGCGGAATGACGATCGAACCCGAAACCAAGGACTGGGCGTGGGTGATTACCTCGTCCTGCCCAGAATGTGGATTCGATCCGCACACTGTTGAGCGTGCAGACATCTCCAACCGCATCCTCGCGTCGGTGGACGGCTGGTCCACAGTTTTGTCTCAACCGAAGGTGACCGCGCGCCCCGACTCGCAGACTTGGTCGCCGCTGGAATACGCGTGCCATGTCCGCGACATGATCGCCGTGATGACCGAGCGTCTCGATGCGATGCTGCATTCACAGCCCGTGTGCTTCAACGACTGGAATCAGGATGCGACAGCCGTCGACTCCGACTACGGCTCCCAGGTTCCGCGAACCGTCGGTGACCAGCTGAGTGCGGCAGCAGCCGGATTCGCCGAACTCTACCGCCTCGTCGGCGACGACAACTGGGAACGACAGGGACTGCGCAGCGACAACCTAGTCTTCACGGTCGAAACGCTCGCCGTCTACGCCATCCACGACCTCGAGCACCACCGCGTCGACGTAGGACTTCCCGCGCGTCGCTGACCTCACCTTCACGCCTGGCGCTGACCACACCTTCGCGGACGTCTGCAGGCTGTCGGTACCGCGTCCTAATGTGGAAAGCGTAGGAGGTATCGGCAATGACGACAGCATTCGTTTTGTCTGGCGGAGCCAACCTGGGCGCAATCCAGGTCGGGATGCTTCGTGCGCTCGCAGAGCGCAGCATAGAACCTGACCTGTTGGTCGGTACTTCGGTCGGTGCACTGAACGCCGCGTTTCTAGCTGGCCGCGGATTCCGCCCCGACGTGGTCGACGAACTCGGCGACATCTGGCGCGGCCTGCACACCTGGCAATTGTTTCCACCGAATCCCAAACACATCGTCGGCGCCCTCATCGGCCACGAAAACGCCATCTTTGGCGACCACGGCCTGCGCGCCCTCAACGAGAAGCACCTCAACTTCGACCGCATTGAAGATGCCCGCATCCCGTTAACCGTGGTAGCCACCGACCTTCTTACCGGCAATGAGGTCGACATTGACTCTGGACCCACGATCGAAGCGATCCTCGCGAGCGCCGCTATCCCCGGCCTCTTGCCGCCGGTCGACCGCGAAGGCCGCCTGTTGATCGACGGCGGAGTCGCCGACAACGCCGCTATCTCGAGCGCCATGACCCGCAAAGCGGACACCATCTACGTGCTGCCGTGCGGCTATCCGTGTGCAGCCAACAAGCCGCCAACCGGCGTTGCCAGCACCTTGATTCACACGATGACACTGCTGGTCCACAAGCGCCTGGTCCGCGACATCCGCGAATACACCGGCCAGGCGAACCTCGTAGTGGTCCCGCCGCCATGCCCGCTCGACGTCGGCGCCATGGACTTCTCGCGCGCCGATGAACTCATTCGCCGCGGATACTCCACTGCGTCAGCGTTCCTCGACATCGACGCCGGCCGACGCAATGAGCCCGCCAACCACATCGACATGCACATTCATTGACAGCCCCTTCGGGAGGCAGCTACTTCCTCGACCGCTTGATCCGGACGCAACAGTAGCCATCGTGGGGTTCCAGTCGCGCCCGCTCCGAACTACCGTCGAGCGCCCCGGACAGTAGATCTAAATTCATCCCGCACACCAGGCCGGTGTGCTGCTGCGCCAACGCATGGAATGGGCAGTTCACCAGGACGATGTCGTCGCCCTCAATCCGCGGCTCGTAGCCCCACTCAGCCAGCGCCACCATCAGTTCCTCATCCGAGGCACCTTCGGGCAGATCAAGCTCGCGCCCCCGCTGTTGGGCATTCCTCGCCAGACACGCGCGCGGCGATTCGCCGGTGCGGTCGGACTCCTCGACGGCTTGTGCCAGCAAGCCACCCGCGATGTCGTAAGCACGCTCCGGTAGTTGGACGGCGACCTCGATGTTCGCCCGCCGATATAGCTTCGACGGTCGGCCCGCGCCGGGGCCCGAACGGCCGGTCCGGCGAGCGAACTCCACGGCGAGCAATCCAGCATCGGCAAGTTTCTCCAAATGAAACGCGGCCGTCTGCCGTGGGATCCCCAGTTCGTTGCTCACGTCGTCTCGGCTTACTGCGTCACGTTTGGGGCACACAAAATCGTAGATCCGGCGGCGGGTCGGCTCGTCGAGGGCCGACACCGCAGCAATCTCGTCTACAGACGGGCGAGCACTTCGCATCCGGGAGAACAGTGGCATGCCCCCATTGTAAAACTAACTTCCGTTGGCGTAATGTCACGTCTAACGACAACATTGATTATTTTTAGAGGTGGGCATCATGACAGACCTGAACTACCAGGCAAAACAGCCGGTAAGCGCCGCCCTGGCGGGCCCCTACGGTCACCCTTATCACCCGATTCTGGTGACAATTCCCATCGGGACATGGGTAACAAGCATCGTTTTTGACATTGCATCGCACATCGTCGACGACCCGGCATTCCTCAATCGCGGCGCGCTGTGGCTCATCGGCATCGGCCTTCTCGGCGCCCTGGCCGCCGCCACCATTGGCTTCCTCGACCTCCTCGCGATCCCCACCGACACCCCGGCGTTCCGGACCGCAATCTGGCACATGAGCCTCATGCTCACCGTGACCGTCGGATTCGGCATCAGCTTCTGGTGGCGCTTGGTCGGCTCCCTCGACAACGCCGTCGCCTACGGGCCACTCACGCTGAGCATCATCTGCGCCGCAGTCCTGACTATCGGTGGAGCCCTGGGTGGAAAGCTCGCCTACCTCTATGGGGTTCGCGTCGCCGACGAGGCCACCCAAGCCACCGGATACACCCGCACATCGAGCGATTAACTCACCGACCCAAAAACGATTCACCAGTCCAAAACGAAGGAGAACTCATGAACATCGCAGCCCTCATCCTCTGGATCATCACCGCGGCCGGCGGCTTCGTCTTGTTAGCCAAGTGGGTCACCGGGGGTGGCATCAAGCCCGACAACCGAACGCGCCTCCCGGCTCCCGTCGTCTTCGCGCACTTTGCCGTGGCTGTCGTCGGTCTGGTGCTCTGGATCGTCTACCTGATCGCCGACGTTGACGCCCTCGCGTGGATTTCCCTCGGCCTCTTGGTCTTGCTCGCGCTGACCGGACTGCTGATGGTGACCCGCTGGCTCCCCGTCCGCGCAGGCAACGCCGCCAACGCTCAGGCCCCCGAAACCAGCTTTCCGCTGCCCGTCGTCGGAGCGCACGGACTGTTTGCCATCGCAACCGTAGTCACCGTGCTGCTGACCGCGATTGGGATTTAACCCACGCAAGAACGTCCCACCTGCGCGCTTGCCTACCGCCCGGTACCCCGGCGGCAGGCAAGCGCGTTTTGTTCGAGCGATACGATGGCAGTCGTGAGTGAATCAGCCTCAGCCCCCGAGTTCCGCTACTCCGATCTTCTTCCGATCGGCGCGGACGACACGCCCTACCGCCTCATCACCACCGAAGGCGTCTCGACCATCGAAGTTGACGGCCAGACATTCCTGAAGGTGGCGCCCGAGGCGCTTCAGAAACTGACCGCAGAAGCGATGCACGACATCAGCCACTACCTGCGGCCCGCGCACCTGAAGCAACTGCGCAAGATCATCGACGATCCCGAAGCGTCGGGCAACGACCGCTTCGTGGCCCTCGACCTCCTCAAGAACGTCAACATCTCCGCTGGTGGCGTCCTCCCCATGTGCCAGGACACCGGTACCGCCATCGTCATGGGGAAGAAGAGCGAGGGCGTCCTAACCGGCGTCGAAGACGGCGAATGGATTTCGCGTGGCGTCTACGACGCGTACACGAAGCTCAACCTGCGGTACTCGCAGAACGCGCCGATCACCATGTACGAGGAGCGCAACACCGGCACCAACCTGCCTGCGCAGATCGAGATCTACGCAACCGAGCAAGGCCCCAAGGGCCCCGAGTACAAGTTCCTGTTCATGGCCAAGGGTGGCGGCAGCGCCAACAAGTCGTTCCTGTTCCAGGAAACCAAGGCCATCCTGAACCCGAAGCGACTCCTCGAGTACCTGGACGAGAAGATCCGTTCCCTCGGCACCGCAGCCTGCCCGCCGTATCACCTCGCGGTGGTCGTGGGCGGTACGTCGGCCGAGTTTGCACTCAAGACCGCCAAGTACGCCTCGGCGCATTACCTGGACAACCTGCCCACCGAGGGCGACATGACCGGCCACGCCTTCCGCGACCCGGAACTGGAAGAGGAAGTCTTCAAGCTGACGCAGTCGTTCGGTATCGGCGCACAGTTCGGCGGCAAGTACTTCTGCCACGACGTCCGCGTGGTCCGTCTCCCCCGTCACGGCGCATCGCTGCCGGTGGCGATCGCGGTGTCGTGCTCGGCCGACCGACAGGCACTCGGCAAGATCACCGCCGACGGCGTCTTCCTCGAACAGCTTGAAACCGACCCGGCGCAGTACATGCCCGACGCAGGCGTCGCCGAGGACATTGCCGGCGGCGAAGTGGTTGAGATTGATCTCAACCAGCCGATGGACGAGATTCTCGCTGAACTCAGCAAGCACCCGGTCAAGACCCGACTGTCGTTGACGGGCCCACTGGTGGTGGCCCGCGACATCGCTCACGCCAAGATCGAGGAGCGCCTTGACGCTGGCGAGCCGATGCCCGACTACCTGAAGAACCACCCGGTGTACTACGCCGGACCAGCCAAGACCCCCGAGGGCATGGCGTCCGGCTCATTCGGCCCCACCACCGCGGGCCGCATGGACAGCTACGTCGACAAGTTCCAGGCTGCGGGCGGATCCATGGTGATGCTCGCCAAGGGCAACCGCTCCAAGCAGGTCACCACCGCATGCGAATCCCACGGCGGTTTCTACCTGGGATCCATCGGCGGTCCGGCCGCACGACTGGCCCTGGACTGCATCAAGAGTCAGGAAATCATCGAGTACCCCGAACTCGGCATGGAAGCCGTGTGGAAGATCGAGGTCGAGAACTTCCCCGCCTTCATCGTCGTCGACGACAAGGGCAATGACTTCTTCACCGATCCCGGTGGCTCGGTGACGGTTCCGCTTAGCGGCATCCGCATTCGTTCTCGCGAACGCTAAACGCTGCTCACTCCCAAATATGGGCTTGTTCAATCGCCACGGCCTCGTCGACATTTAGTCGACGGGGCCGTGGCGTTGAGCCGACATTTGGTCGGCATCGCGTCGCGATCTGGGTGGCAAATTCCGCGTCCCGTGTCAGTAGGATGACGCCGCTCGAACCGTCGGGCATCGTCAGCAGCACTTCCCGCTCATCCCATTGCGACTGCGGGTCGTCGGCCGCATTCTCGTAGACGATGAGGTCGGCAATTGTCTCGTCATATCGATAGGCACCCACGCGCCCCTTGGTGCGTTCGAGGACGAAGCCGAGGCGGTACTGATAGAAGAGCAGCGGGCCTCGGCGCAGATGATCGAAGCCCACGATGATCAGAACGAAACCGATGAGCACGCCGAGGATCGCCAGCGCGATGGCGATCAAGATGAACATCCAGGCAAGGTCGCTGTGCGACGAGTCGGCCGTCGACGTGAGTGCGAAGACCGCTGCCAGGGTCGCCGCCAAGGTGCCAATCCCGGCGACGAACCAACCACGCCCATGCCCGCTGTCCGCGTCTGGCTCTTCCGTCCTCTCCCACGCACCGAGACCGGCGACCTCGGCGACGGTGCGCACGCGATCCGACGGCAAAATCAACCGCCTGCTCGTGGTATCCGTCATCGCCTGCCCTCACCTTCACCGAGCCCCCGACCGGCCCGTCAACCGCCCGAGCTACGCGCCCATACTCCCGCCTCAACCTCCAATCCGGTCCTTTTTGCCCTTTTTCGTCACCGATGCGGCGCGAAAACCGCCCGGCGACCACTAGTCGGTGCGCCGGGCTTGGAGTAGCGGGTTTAGCGTTGGCGGTCGAGGTTCGCCATCTTGAGGACATCGAGGCGACGGTCGAGTTCTTCGAGGGACAGTTTGTCGCCGATAAGACCGCGGTCGATGACGGTCTGACGGATCGTCTTACCTTCCCGAAGCGCTTCCTTCGCGACAGCGGCAGCTTCTTCGTAGCCGATAGCTGAGTTCAACGGGGTCACGATCGACGGCGACGACTCGGCGAGCGTCTTCAACCGGTCCTCGTGCGCGACGAGGCCGCTGATGCAACGATCAGCGAATAGCCGCGAGACGTTCGCCAGCAGTTTCACTGACTCCAGGACGTTGCGCGCCATCACCGGGATGTACACGTTCAGCTCGAAGGCACCATTACCCCCGCCCCAAGTGATGGCGGCATCATTGCCGATCACCTGCGCCGCCACCTGCGTAACTGCTTCGGGGAGAACGGGATTCACCTTGCCCGGCATGATCGAGCTGCCCGGCTGCAGGTCCGGCAGAGAGATCTCCCCCAAGCCCGTCAGCGGCCCCGACCCCATCCAACGGACATCGTTTGCGATCTTCGTCAGCGACACCGCGACGGTCTTCAATTGCCCGGAAAGTTCGACGAGGCCGTCACGGGCGGCCTGTGCTTCAAAGTTGTCGCGAGCCAACGACAGGTGATCTAGCTCGGTGAGCTTCACCAGTTCGGCGACGACGAGCGAACCGAACCGGTCGGGGGCGTTGAGTCCGGTGCCGACAGCGGTCCCACCGATGGGAAGTTCACCCACGCGCGGCAGCGACGCCTCAAGCCGCTCCACGCCAGCCTCCACCTGGCGGGCGTAACCCCCGAACTCCTGACCGAGTGTCACCGGCACTGCATCCATCAGGTGAGTACGGCCGGACTTCACCACGCTGCGCCACTCGTCGGACTTCGTCGCAAGGGTGGCCTGCAAATGCGTCAATGCCGGAATCAGATCGTGTTCGACGGCTTCGGTCGCGGCGAGGTGGGTGGCGGTCGGGAAGGTGTCGTTCGAGCTCTGCGACATGTTGACGTCGTCGTTGGGGTGCACGGCAACCCCGTTGGCGTTCGCGATCGACGCGATAACCTCGTTGGCGTTCATGTTCGACGACGTGCCCGACCCGGTCTGGAAAACATCGATCGGGAACTGGTCGTCGTGGCGACCGTCGGCGATCTCGGTGGCGGCCGCAATGATGGCCTCGGCTTTGGTGCCATCGAGCAGGCCGAGATCCCGGTTCACCTGTGCCGTCGCTGCTTTCAGCAGACCCAGCGCACGGATCTGCGCCGACTCAAGGGGACGGAAACTGATCGGGAAGTTTTCGACCGCCCGCTGCGTCTGCGCCTGCCACAGCGCGGCCGCGGGAACTCGCACCTCACCCATCGTGTCGTGTTCGATTCGGTACTCACCCATATTTTCAGCCATGTCTTGTTCAACCCCACCGACGGCGTTCGTGTTCCGCCTCGTTCGCCGCAACCCTGGAGAGCGCTGCTCTCGAACTGCCTCAGCCCGGGCATGCCGCCATATAAGGTCCAAACCGAGACGCGCCCGACACCGACGGAATGGACACCAGGCCATGATGAAGTTCTTACAGAACCTCGGTAAATCGATCATGTTGCCGGTCGCGGTTTTGCCCGTGGCCGCCATCCTGGTCGGTATTGCCAACTGGATCATCGGCATTAACGACAACGAAACCAACGTCGTCACATCGTTTTTGCAGACCGCTGGGCTAGCAATTCTCGACAATATGGCACTGCTGTTTGCCGTCGGTGTGTCGATCGGTATGGCCAAGAAGTCCGACGGCACGTCGGCGCTCGCAGGGCTGGTGTCATGGCTGGTGGTTACCAGCCTCCTGGCACCGTCATCGGTCATGACGTTGCTCAGCCGCGGCTACACCTCGGAACCGGCCACCGACGTTACGAAGTTCACCGATGGCCAGCACCTGGTAACTGAGAACGGCCAACTCATGGTCCAAACCCCCGATGTCAACGCGGCGTTCGCCATCGGCTCGTTCCAGAATGCGTTCATCGGCATCCTGTGCGGCATCATCGGCGCCCTTTGCTACAACCGCTTCAAAGACGTCCAGTTGCCCGACGCGCTGTCGTTTTTCTCGGGACGCCGCTCGGTCGCGATTGTGACCGCTGGCGTATCCCTGATCGTCGCGCTGATTCTGCTGTTCATCTGGCCACTCCTCTACACCGGACTGGTGTGGTTCGGTGAACACATCGTCGGCCTCGGTGCTGTCGGTACCGGCCTTTACGGCTTCTTCAACCGCCTCCTGATTCCGTTCGGCTTGCATCACGCGCTGAACTCGGTGTTCTGGTTCGACGTCGCAGGCATCAACGACCTCAACAACTTCCTGTCGGGCGACGGCACCTTCGGCGTCACCGGCCAGTACATGACGGGCTTCTTCCCGATCATGATGTTCGGCCTGCCGGGTGCCGCGCTCGCCATGTATGTGACGGCCAAGACCACCCGAAAAAAGATCGCCTACGGCATCCTGCTGTCGGGCGCGGTGTCGTCGTTTTTCGTCGGCGTCACCGAACCGCTGGAATTTGCATTCATGTTCTTGGCACCATTCTTGTTCGTCATCCACGCGGTGTTCATGGGCATTTCGATGGCTGTCGCCCAGTTGCTGCCGGTCCGGATGGGCTTCGGGTTCTCCGGCGGCTTCGTCGACTTGGTCCTGAACTGGACCAACCCGATGGCCGAGAACCCGTGGATCATCATCGTGATGGGAATCTTCTGGTTCTTCGTCTACTTCTTTGTGTTCCGCTGGGTCATTTTGCGTTTCCAACTCAAGACGCCCGGCCGCGAAGACGATGATCCGATCGACGAGTCCGAGGATGCTGGATCGTCCACCGGTTTCGTTGGAACCGCGGGCAAATTCATCGACGCTTTGGGTGGCCGGTCGAACATCACCGAACTCGACAACTGCGCGACGCGCCTTCGGATGGAGATCGCGGACCCGTCGATCATTGACGAAGCCGCACTCAAGCGGGCAGGTGCCGCAGGGACCATCAAGCCCGGCGGTAAGTCCGTCCAGGTGATCTACGGTCTCAACGTGCAATTCGTCAAGGATGCGATGGAAAAGATCATGTCCGGGGAGGTCGATCCTGCGGCCGTCGCAGCGGCGGAGCAGGCGATCGACGAGGCGGACGCCGCGATCAGCCAAGCCGAGCGGGCCGACGAAGCACCCGGCACCGTCCTTACGAAGCCGACTGGCAAGGTGGTGACGTTGGAGCGTCCCGTGAAGGGTTACGCCATCGCATTGTCGGAGGTCCCGGACCAGACTTTCGCGAGCGGCATGATGGGTCCGGGCGCGGCTATTCTGCCGACGTCGGGCGAGGTGGTGGCGCCGGCAGATGCAACCGTTGTCACGGTGTTCCCGACCGGTCACGCCATAGGTTTGCGACTCGATGACGGCACCGAGGTCCTCATTCACGTTGGTCTCGACACCGTGAAAATGAAGGGCGACGGCTTTGCCCCGGCCGTAGCCAGTGGCGACACGGTAACTGCCGGACAACTGCTGCTGACCGTCGACCTCGCCAAGATCGAGGCCGCAGGCTATTCGACGGTTACGCCGGTCGTCATCATGAACGACAAAACGGCGACCCTCGAGCTGACTTAGCCCGCGTTCTTCGCGGCGAGAACGAAGTTGCGCACGGCGTCGAGGTCTTTGACGCCGGGCGCCGACTCCACGCCGCTCGAGACGTCAACGCCCCACGGGTGTGCCTGGGCGATGGCGTCGGCCACATTGTCGGGGTTCAGCCCGCCGGCGAGAAGCCATTCCCCCACCAGTTTGCGGTCGGCGAGGGTGCTGAGATCCCATCGTTCACCGGATCCCGGGCGGGGTGCATCCAGCAGCAGTCGTTCTTCGCCGAAGGCTCCGACGGCCGCGTCCGGGTCGTGGGCCAGGGACGTCGCACGCCAGACCCGGTCGACAATCTTCGATGCGACGGCAATGTCGCCCGCGGTGTATTCACCGTGCAATTGCAGAACGTCAAAGCCCAGGTCAACAGCTAGTTTTGCCGCTTCAGCAGCGGGTTTGTCGTTGACGACCAAGACGATGTCCAGGCCTAGCCCGCCGCTCTCTCGCGCCGCCTCAACAATCAGGCTCGCCTCGTCTTCGTAGAGCGCTCGGGGGCTCGTGTCGTTCATCACCACGCCGATCGCGTCTGCCCCGGCATCGATCGCCGCATCAACCGCGTCGATCGTCTTCAAACCGCACACCTTCACGTACATGTTCCCGATCTTAGTAACCGGACGATTTGCGGCGGAGCACGCGAGTCGTGATACCGTTCCCAAATTAAGCGAGCGCTTGATTAATTTTGAAAGGAGGACCGCGTGCCAGAACCTACCGATTCCCCGGAACCCACCGACGCCAACGTCGCTCCTCCCGATCAGGCCAGCAAGTCCGAACGCACGCGTCGCCGATTGCTTGACGGCGCAATGGCGGCGTTCTCCGAACTCGGCTTCCACGGCACCAGTACGCGCAACATCGCCACGGCTGCGGGCATGAGCCCCTCAGCGGTGTACATGCACTACAAGTCGAAGGAAGAACTCCTCTACCGAATTTCCAAACTCGGCCACGAGACCATCCTTGGCGCAGTCAGCGAAGCGGCCGCGAGCTCAACTGAACCCGCGGAGCAGCTGCGGGCGGCGACCGCCGAGTTCGCGCGCTATCACGCACAGGAGCACGTGACGGCGCGCGTGGTGAACTACGAGTTCGCCGCCCTGGAACCCGAGCACCGAGACGAGATCGTCGCGCTACGCGAGGCCATCGACAGCGTGTTCAACCAGATCCTCGCCGCAGGCATCGCCAACAAGACCTTCCACACGCCCCACGCCCGGATGGCCGCCGTCGCCATTATCGGCAGCGGTATCGACATTGCCCGCTGGTTCCGCGACGACGGCACTTGGACAGCCGCGCAGGTCGGAGAGTTCTACGGCGATGCCGCCCTGCGAGTGGTTGGCGTCAGCAACTAACACCACACGTTTCACCCAAACCTGTAAAGAATCACCAGCTATCGAGGAGGTGGCGCGATGCGCCGCGAGATTTACAACGAAGACCATGAAGCATTCCGCGAAACCATTCGCGCCTTCATCGAATCCGAGATCGTTCCGGTCTACGACGAGTGGCTTGAGCAGGGCATCGTCCCCCGCGACTTCTACTTGAAGGTCGGCGAGCTCGGCGTCTTCGGCATCGAGATCCCCGAAGAGTTCGGCGGCGCAGGCATCGACTCGTACAAGTTTGAGGCTGTCGTCACCGAGGAAATGGCACGCGCGGGCGTTACTCTCGGCGGCTCAGCCGCACACATTCCGCTGTGCCTCCACTACATCCTCAAGCACGCCAATGAGGAGCAGAAGGGCCGCTGGCTGCCTGGCATGGCAACGGGCGAGATGATGTTTGCGATCGCCATGACCGAGCCGGGCACCGGCTCGGACCTGGCAGGTATGCGCACCACCGCGAAGCTTTCCGAAGACGGCAGCCACTACGTACTCAATGGCTCCAAGACCTTTATCACCGGCGGCGTTAACGCCGATCGCGTGATTGTTTGCGCCCGCACTTCGGCACCGAGCGAGACCGACCGTCGCTTCGGCATCTCCTTGCTCGTGGTCGATACCAAGTCCGAAGGCTATGAGGTTGGCCGCAAGCTCGACAAGCTTGGCCTGCGCACCTCCGACACCGCAGAGCTTTCGTTCACCGACGTCAAGGTTCCGGTCGAAGACCTCCTTGGCGAAGAGAACAAGGGCTTCTACTACCTCGGTCAGCACCTGCCTCGCGAGCGACTGTCGATCGCAATCAGCGCCTACGCGCAGGGTGCCGCCGCAGTGCAGTTCGCCAAGGCCTACACCCAGGACCGCCAGGTCTTTGGCCAGCCGGTCGCGGCGTTCCAGAACACCAAGTTCGAGCTCGCCGCCTGCAAGGCAAAGGTCGACGCGATGCAGGCCGTCGCCGACCGCGCACTGGAGGCATACGACAATCACGAGTTGTCCGGCGCCGACGCGGCCTCGGCCAAACTGTTCTGCACCGAGGCCGCAGCCGACGTCATCGACCGCTGCCTGCAGTTGCACGGCGGGTACGGCTACATGAACGAGTACCCGATCGCTCGCCTCTACGCCGACAACCGCGTGAACCGTATTTACGGCGGCACCAGCGAGGTCATGCGTTCGATCATCGCCAAGGACATGGGTCTGTAGCAGCCCGTAGCTAGATCTTCAGCCGTACTCTTCAGCCGTACTTTGGGCCCACATACCGGGCCCAAAGTACGGCTGAAGCGCTTTGTCCGCTTAGCGACACGATTGTGACGGCAACCACAGCCCGCTCGGGTTGCGGCAAAAGTGTTACTGACTAACAATTGTTAGCATGTCATCGATTCTGTTCCGCCTCG
Organism: Gordonia sp. (in: high G+C Gram-positive bacteria); assembly: GCF_049647785.1. Taxonomy (GTDB): domain Bacteria; phylum Actinomycetota; class Actinomycetes; order Mycobacteriales; family Mycobacteriaceae; genus Gordonia. The sequence continues at coordinate 62,404 of NZ_JBARYI010000061.1, read as the reverse complement.
GACGATTCTCTTTCCGCAAAAAGTGGTGGGTTCTCGCCGCGTGGGTCGCCGCGCTCGCGATAGCCGCGACCGCCGTCGGCGCACTGCAACCGAAGTTCGCGCAAGACTTCGACCTCCCCGGAACCGATGGCGGCGCTGCCATGTCGCTGCTGGAATCGAACTTCCCGGCGCAGAACCAACAGCAGTCAGAACCGTCGACCATCGTCGTGATGGAGGCAAAAGACGGGCTCGCCAACCACTCCCAGGAAATTCAGAGCCTGGTCGCTGACCTCAAGACGCTCGACGAGGTGGTCCCCGAGTCGGTGATGGACCCACTAGCGATCGCCGCGGCCCGCCCTGAGATGGCTAGCGCCGTCGTTGGCGACAACGGCAAGGTTGGCCTCATCACTGTCCACCAGAAGATCAATCTGATGGACGTCACAACCGAGCAGAAGCAGCAGTTGCTCGACGTTCTGGCCGCACACCGATCCAACGGTCTGCAGGTCGAGGCCACCAGCGGCGTGATGCAAGCTCAGGAACAGGGCGGTACCGCCGAACTCCTCGGCTTTGCAATCGCGTTCGTCATTATGATCGTGGCCTTCGGTGCACTCATTGCCGCGTTTATTCCGCTGGTCACCGGCATTGTCGGCGTCGGCCTCACGATGATGCTGGTAACGCTGTCGGCAGAAGTCTTGTCGATCAACCAGGCAGCCACCGCCATCATCACGATGCTCGGTATCGCCGTCTCGATCGACTACGCCCTCTTCATTGTGTCGCGCTATCGATCCGAAGCCGCGCGCGGCGGTGACCCGGCCGACGCCGCAGGTCGAGCCGCAGGCACAGCAGGCTCCGCAGTCGTCTTCGCGGGCCTCACCGTGATCATTGCCGTCGTCGCACTGACGGTGATCGGGATCCCGATCATTACCCAGATGGGTCTCGGTGCCGCAATTGCGATCCTGATTGCAGTCCTCGCCGCGTTGACCTTTATCCCGGCACTCCTGGGTGCCTCCGGCCGGTTCGCTTTCTCTCCCCGCATCCCGTGGATCAAGCACGCCGAGCCATCCGCCGATGTTGACACGTTGGGCGTGAAGTTCGGCCGCACCCTCGTGAAGCGTCCCATCCCGTTTGTTCTCGGCGGACTCGCCATTTTGATCGCAGCGGCCATCCCGATCTCGGGCATGCAGATCGGCATGGACACGGTCACCGACGACCAAGTCGCCGGACAGAAGCTCATTGCGCAAGGCTTCGGTGAAGGTGTCGCCGGACCGCTTGTGGTCGTGATGCATGCCGATCACGGCACCATCGACGCAGCCGCGAACACCGCGGTGCAGAAGATCAAGGCGCTGCCCGGGGTCGCCGCCCCCGAGACACTGGCGTGGATGGGCAACGGGGCCGACGCCAAGAATCCGAACGCCAATGCCGACTCGGCCATGATCATCGTGACTCCGACCAGTTCACCGTCGTCATCGCAAACCCACGACCTCGTCGAAGCAATTCGCGGTACGTCTGATGCCATTGCCGCCAAAGGCGCGGTCATTCACGTCGGCGGCCAGACAGCGATCATGTCGGACCTGTCCGCGAAGCTCGACAGCGCGCTGATTCCGTACCTGATCGTCGTGGTTGGCTTGGCCTTCCTGATCATGATTGGCGTGTTCCGGTCGCTGTGGGTTCCGTTGATCGGCACGCTGGGATTCATCTTCTCGATGCTCGCCACGTTCGGTCTCACCACAGCCATCTTCACCGATGGGGCCTTCGGCCTGATCGACCACACCAAGCCGTTGCTGGCCTTCCTACCGATCTTCCTTATCGGCGTGGTGTTCGGCCTAGCCATGGACTATCAAGTGTTCTTGGTGACTCGCATGCGCGAGGAGTTCATGCACGGGATGAGCGCGAAGGACGCGATCGTCGCTGGTTACCGCTACGGTGCCCGCGTCGTCACCTCGGCCGCGATCATCATGATCAGCGTGTTTGCCGCGTTTATGTTGGCACCGGACACCACGGCCAAGATGATGGGCTTTGCGCTCGCCATTGCCGTCTTCTTTGACGCCTTCCTGGTTCGCATGGTGATTGTGCCGGGCATCCTGTCGCTGCTGGGCGAACGCGCCTGGGGTCTGCCGCGCTGGCTCGACAAGCTGGTCATCAACTTCGATATCGAAGGCGAAAAGGTCCGCAACAACGGACTCCTGCCGGGGATCGAGGTACCGGTCGACGTCGACCGTGGCGACGCCGGCGGCAATGACGCCGCACCCGCCCCGAGTGGTGCCCGTTAGGCCCAACGCAATGACTGACAATCGCCATGCCGCGGCCTCGGGAACCTCCCCGGGGCCGCGGCCCGGTCTCCGCGAACGACAGAAGGCCCAAACCCGGGCCGACATCCGCGCGGCAGCGCTGGAACTGTTCGCGAAGCAAGGCTACGAGTCGACGACCGTCGCACAGATCGCCGCACGCGCGAACGTCTCACACACCACGTTCTTTCGATACTTCCAATCGAAAGAACACGTCGTCATCGACGACGATCTCGATGCCGACCGCAAGCGGGTCCTAGAAAACATGCCGCCGGGGCTCGACCAATTTGGGCTCGTCCGTCAAATGCTGTCGGAAATGTGGACCATCACCCAAAGTGACCCGTGGGCGTCGAATCCTGAGCGGTTCGCAATCTTGCGGACCGAGCCCGCGCTGCGAGCTACTTTTCAGACCGAATCGGACCGCGCGATCGCGGAGGGTCTCGACTTCATCGCCGCCTATTTGGGGTCTAGCCCCGACGACCCCAAGCTGCGGATCTTTGTCGCGGCGCTATCGGGAGTGATGTTCCATCTCGCCGAAAGTGCCACCGAACACATGCTTCCGCTTGCGGCCTACCTGGCGGCAATCGACCTGATGGAGGAAGGGTTCCCCCTGTAGCGGTCGGACTTCGGGAGCGACCAGTCGTAGTCTGAACGTATGGGCGGCGTGATGGGTGCGATCGGGCAGTACTGGTGGCTGATCTTTGTTTTCGGCGGCACGATCGGCGGTGTCGCCCGCGGTGTCAGCGCGTGGAACGAGCGACGCGCTCAACGCAGCTTGGAAAAGTACCGGATCAAGCAAGAAGCGAAGGTCGCCGTCGCCAAGGCACAAAGTAAGGGCCGCATAGACACTGAGTCGGTGAAACGGGAGTATCAGCGCGCTGTCGCTGAGCATCGGAAGGTCGACGACCGCTGGTTTGCCTACGAGACCAACCTTTCGACGCTGCTCGACTACCCGATGCTGATTGACATGCGCGAACCGCTCACCGCTGACTTTCACCGAGCGCGCAGTCGTGCCGAACTGCTGCGACCATCCCACGACGACGAAGCGTCGCCGTCCGCAGTGGAGCACTACCGCGATGCGGTGCATGCCTACGTTTCGGCGCTTGAGGTGGCCGAGAAGGAAGCTCGGCGCCGCAAGCGCGGCGATTTCGACCAGGCCGAACAGGAGCGGTTAGCCCGGGCGCAACGGCTCCTCAACCTCGCCAGTGACGATGCGGCGAGCCCGCAGGAACGCCAGCAGGCTTATGCTCGTGCGCGACGGGAGCTTGACGGTTTGATTGAGTTGCCCGTCGCGGGTGCGGCCGAACTGGAGCATAGGTTGCGGGCGGCACTCAATGGACCACCAGCACCGGATAGCTCGCCGCCGAACCCTTAAGGACCGATTCCGATGACTTCTTCCGACCGCGTGGGTTCCACGCTGGGTCGCTACCGGCTGGTGCGTTTGCTAGGTCGCGGCGGAATGGGCGACGTGTACGAAGCTGTCGACACCGATAAGGACCGCACGGTGGCGTTGAAGTTGTTGCCGCAAGCCTTGTCCGACGACGCCGACTTCCGCGCCCGGTTTATGCGGGAGTCGCGGACCGTTGCGAAGCTGAACGATCCGCATATCATTCCGATCCACGACTTCGGCGAACTAGACGGTCAGTTGTTTCTCGATATGCGGATTGTGCACGGCCGGGACCTCCGGTCGGTCATTAAGGACGGTCCGCTGGAGCCCGCGCGAGCCGTCGCGATCGTCGAGCAGGTGGCTGGCGCTCTCGACACCGCGCATGCGACCGGGCTTTTGCACCGGGACGTGAAGCCCGAGAATATTCTGCTCGATTCACGGGATTTCGCCTACCTCGCCGACTTCGGGTTGGCGCAGTCTGCGGGCCAAACGCGCCTCACGTCGACGGGTTTGGCGATCGGATCGTTTGCCTATATGGCACCTGAGCGCTTCGGGACGGACACGCCGCCCGGTCCGCAGAGCGATGTCTACGCACTGGCGTGTGTCCTGTACGAATGCCTCACCGGGACGCAGCCGTTCCCGTCGACGAGTATCGAACAGATTATCGCCGGGCACCTGTCGCGCCCGGTCCCGGCAACGGGTACCGCGATGGATGCGGTCATCGCGACGGGAATGGCGAAGAACCCGGCGGCGCGGTTCCCGTCGGCTGGCGCCCTGGCGGTGGCGGCCGGGGATGCCCTAAACGGCCGCGGGGCACTGCCTCCGGCGACGGCCAACGCCGTACATGCTCCGACGATGGTCACGCCCGTCCAGCCCCCCAATCCCTCACAGCTCGCGTATCCCTCACTGCCCCCGTATCCAGTCCAACCGCCAGCAAAGAATGGTTCAAAGCTGTGGCTCATTGCCGCTGCGGTTGCCGCCGTCGCGCTGTTGGCTGCCGGGGGTGTCGCTTGGATGGCGGTGGGCAACAACGACGACGCGGGGGTGCCGGCCAATGCTGCCGACCACAGCACCCGGACCTTGTCGGCAGCACAGCAACGACCCTCGCAGGTACCCGGAACCGTGACGGTGACGCAACAGCCGCCGGCCGCCCAAACCGTGCCTGGCCAGCCGTCGACTGACCAGCCAACTACTGCTCAGGCACCGCAGCGGGGTTCGGGCGATCTGGGGTTGTCGACGCCGATCAGCACACCGCCATGCGACGGCAGCACGGCGACTTTTGTCTATAACGCGACGACTCCGGGCAACTATGCGACCGAGATCGCCTCTGCGCTTGCCCAGTATCCGGGGGCGTCGTACTTGCGGACCGATCAGTCGTGTTCTTCGCTGCGGCAGGAGTTGAACGGCAACCCGATTTACGCCGTCTACTATTTGGGCTCGTCGGCGTCCGATACGTGCGCGATCAAAGCCCGAGTCGGTGGCGACGCCTATGCCCGCCGCCTCGACAATTCGACCCCGGTCGGCGTCGAGATCTGCTGAGGCCGGCACCTAGTTCGTTGACTTGCCGGGGACGGACCGTCGGTACCAGCGGGCCATGGAAAAACGCCCCGGCGATGTTCGCCGCCACGAAATAAGAAGTGCGCGTTCAGATCACAGCGAAGTTGTCTCTGCGACCTGCAGATATGAGCAAAAGCGGCGTAGCTGGGCCGGATGGGTCGGCGCTGTTCATCTTGACGCGTTACGATCCTGTCGTGCTGGAAGATCTCAACAAGAAGGCCAAGAAGGCCGGGCTCCATGTGGCCAACGCCAAGAAGCCGAACCTGTATAGCGTGCGGAAAGTGAAGAACGGCAAACTCGTCGCCAAGAATGTTGACGCCGACGAGGCACTTTCGGTGATCAAAAAGTACAAGTGATGTCGGTTCTGTCGGCTGTCGCCAACACCCTGCTGAACCCGCCGCACACTGTCACCGAGATTCGGCACATTCTCGGCGGAGCGCGCCGCGATCTCACCGGGAAGACCATTGTTATCACCGGAGCGTCGTCAGGAATTGGTGAGGCCACCGCGCGAGCGTTTGCCGCCCGCGGGGCCAAGATCGTGGCTGTCGCGCGGCACATGGAAGCACTTGAGGCCACTTGCGATTCGATCATCGTTGACGGCGGAACAGCCATTCCGGTGACCGCAGACCTGTCGGACACTGAGGACGCCTCACGCCTGGCCGCGGAGATCATCGAACAGTTCGGTGTTCCCGACGTGCTAATTAACAACGCTGGCCGATCGATCCGTCGGTCGACGCTCGACTCCGCAGACCGATTGCACGACTACCAGCGCACTATGGCCTTGAACTACTTCGGGCCCGTCGCTCTGATTTTGGGCCTGTTGCCCGCCATGATCGATGCCCGTCGCGGACACATCGTCAACGTGGTGACATGGGGTGTCAGCGCTGGCGCGATGCCGAAGTTCGGCGCTTACCTGGCGTCCAAGTCGGCGCTCGCCTCGTTTGGTCGGTCGTTGGACGCCGAGTGCAACGGGACGGGCGTGGTCGTCACCAATGCGGGTTTCCCCCTCGTTCGCACCCCGATGATTGCTCCGACCGCCGACTACCACGATTCACCTGCCCTCAGCAGCGACGAGGCGGCCGCGTGGCTGGTGCGTGCGGTCGATACACGACCCGCTGAGATCTACCCACGATATGCGCTGGTGCTACGTGCGGTGTCAGCGTTCTCTCCCCGCCTGGCAGGTCAACTCACGAACCAGTTGGGCATCTGACGTAATCTTCGGTGTATGACCGAACATCTGTCCCGCCGGGATGTCGACTTCATGCTGTACGAATGGCTCGACACACTCGAACTGCCCCAGCGTGAACGCTTTGCCGAACACTCCCGCGAAACATTCGACGGTCTGCTCGACCTATCCGAAGACATGGCGACCAAACTCTTCGCGCCGCACAACAAGAAGTCCGATCAGTCGCAGCCCGAGATGGACTCCAACGGCAAGGTGGTGATGCTGCCGGAGATTGGGACCGCCCTCACCGAATTCAGCAAAGCCGGGCTGATCGCGGCCTCGTTCGACGAGGAACTCGGTGGCATGCAGTTGCCGAATGTCGTCTCGCGCGCATCGACCACCATTTTCCAGGCGGCCAATGCGGCGACGACGTCGTATGCGTTCCTGACTGTCGGCAATGCCAACTTGCTCGCCAAGTACGGAACGCCCGAGCAGATTGAGACCTGGGTGCTCCCCATGCTCGAGGGCCGATACTTCGGCACCATGTGCCTGTCCGAGCCGCAGGCTGGATCCTCGCTCGCCGACATCACTACCAAGGCAGTCCCCGCCGATGACGGCACCTTCCGGATCACCGGCACCAAAATGTGGATTTCCGGTGGCGATCACGAACTGACAGAGAACATCGTCCACCTCGTTTTGGCGAAGGCACCGGGCGGCGGCCCCGGAGTAAAGGGCATCTCCCTGTTTGTGGTGCCAAAGTTCTTGCCGGATGGCACCCGCAACGACGTTGCCCTCGTCGGCCTGAACCACAAGATGGGTAACCGCGGGACCACCAATACGCTGCTCAATTTCGGCGACGGCACCTTTGCCGTGGAGGGCGCCGGGCAAGGCGCGATCGGCTATCCGGTCGGTGAATTGCACCGTGGCCTGTTCTACATGTTCAACATGATGAACGAGGCCCGGATCGGCGTCGGTTTCCTTGCCACGGCTCTCGGTTACGCGGGTTTCCAAAAGTCTCTGGAGTACGCGAAGGTGCGGACGCAGGGTCGTCCGGTCGATGCCAAGGGTCCCGACGTGCCTCCGGTGCCGATCATCGATCACCCCGATGTGATGCGAATGATGCTGGCCCAGAAAGCTTATGCCGAGGGCGCTCTCGCACTCTGCCTGTATTGCGCACGTCTGCTCGATGAAGAGCAGACGGCATCGGAGGATGCCGCTCGCACGCGAGCACGCACCCTGCTTGAGGTACTTACACCGATCGCCAAAAGTTGGCCCAGCCAGTGGTGCCTGGAGGCCAACAGCCTCGCCATCCAAGTGCACGGCGGGTACGGATACACCACCGAGTTCGACGTCGAGCAGTTTTACCGGGACAACCGGCTCAACCCGATCCACGAGGGTGCCCACGGCATTCACGGGCTCGACCTGCTGGGCCGCAAGGTCGTCATGGACGGCGGGAAGGGTTTCGGCGTCCTGGCTGAAACCATCACCGAAACCATCACCCGGGCGCGTGAGGCAGGCGAGGAAGCGGCCAGGTATGCCGACCAGTTGGCCGCGAGCCTGACTCGCCTCGGCGAGGTGACGGCGGCCGTCTGGGCCCCGGGCGATGCCGCCCTAGCCCTCGCCAACGCGACCGCCTACTTGGAAGCCACGGGTCACATCGTCGTCGCGTGGCTGTGGCTAGACCAGTTCCTCGCTGCCAGCGGCCCAGACGATAAGTTCGCTGCCGACTTCTACGCGGGTAAGCGTGCGGCGACCAAATACTTCTTCACCTACGAACTCCCCAAGACCGGCGTGCAGTTCGACCTGCTCGCCGCCCTCGACCGCACCACCCTGGACACCGATCCGGCCTGGTTGTAGCGCGACTACTTTCGGGTGCGGTGGGCTTCCAGCCAGGTCGTCACATCGCGCAGAACTTCGTCCTGTTCGGGTTCGTTGAAGATCTCGTGGTAGAGGCCGTCGTAAATTTTGACGGTCACATCGTCGCCGCCTGCGAGTCGCCCCACCATCCGCGACCCTTCGGGGTTTGCGAGGGTGTCGGCACCGCCGTGCAACACCAGCGTGGGCATCTTCAGGTTCGGCAGTCGCTCCGGGAAAGTGGCCATGGTGCCGATGAGCGCGCCGCCAAGGCCCGCCGGAATCTTGCCGTGCCACACCAGCGGGTCGGCTTCGTACTCGGCGACCACGGCGGGATCACGGCTCACCGCTGAGGCCGGTAGGCCGGTTGACGGGAGCCACGGCACCAGCTTTCCGAGCACCGGGGCCAGCTTCACCATGACCGGCGGAAGGTCGTCGCCCACCATCAAGGCTGGCCCGGACAGCACAAGCCCGTCGAGCGCATCGGGATAGTCGAGTGCGTACTTGAGGGCAATGGCCCCACCCATGCTGTGCCCAAGCAGGAAGGTCGGCCCGCCGAAGCGGCCAGCGCGACTGATCACCGTACTCAGATCAGTGGTGAAGTCGTTGAAGTCTTTGACTCCCAACCGCTTGCCCCCCGATCGCCCATGCCCGGCGTGGTCGGGAATCACCACCGCATAGCCAAGATCCGTCAGCGTCTCCGCGACGTGCAGATATCGAGCGGCGTGCTCGCCGAGTCCGTGTGAAATAACAACGACGCCCACCGGATCAGAATCGGGCCGATGGACGTCGTAGACGATCTTGTTGTTGTGCGTGCCGGTCACGGAATGAGTTTGCGAGTTCACCACTTCATTCTGCGGTACGCACTGGAATTACGCGGAGACATTGGTGCCGAAGCGGAGCTTTCCGTTCTGGAACAGCAGTGGGTACAGGACGCCGCCGATGGCGCCGCCAATAAGCGGGAAGAGGAAGAATGCCCACAACTGTGCGGGCGCACCGTCACCATTGAAGAACGCGACGCCCATCGAGCGCGCCGGGTTCACCGAAGTATTTGAGATCGGAATCGAAATCAGGTGAATGAGCGTCAACGACAGGCCGATTGCCAACGGACCGAAGCCCTTCGGCGCACGACCGTCAGTGGCCCCCAGGATCACGACGATAAAGAACGCAGTCAGGATGATCTCGGCAACAGCCACCGCAACGAGGGTGTACCCGCCTGGTGAATGCGCACCGTAGCCATTGGCAGCCATGTTGCCTGTGGCCTCCCAACCGGGCTTGCCGTTGGCGATGGTGAAGATGGCGAGGCCACCGAGGAGTCCGCCGATCAACTGCGATACCCAGTAGCCGGGGACGTCGCGCCACGGGAGGCGCCCGCCGACGGCCGCACCAAGGGTGACCGCCGGGTTGAAGTGGCCGCCAGAAATGTGTCCGACAGCGTAAGCCATGGTCACGACAGTGAGACCGAAGGCAAGTGCGACGCCCAGAAAGCCGACACCGACTTGGATCTCTAGTGCTTGGCCGTGCTTACTCGTTGCGTCAGCGACCTGCTTCGCCGCGAAAACAGCCGTGCCAGCGCCACCGAAGACGAGCCAAAAAGTGCCAAAAAGTTCCGCCAGCCATTTGGCCGGCGTTGATACGGGCGTGGTCATATGATCCTCCTCGTTCGCCATCTCAGGACAACCCTACGAGAAGGACGCACCCTTCAACCCAAACCGAAGCGGGATGCGATCCCGCGACCGATCTTCTCTACTTCGTGGCCAGCACTTTCGAGCATTCCGAGCGGCTTGAAGGCCTGCTCGGCGACGCCGACGATGGTTTCGACGCGGCCGACGACCTTCTCGAGTCGCACGACAACCTGTGCGAGTCGATCGATCGTGGTGTCGACTTTGGCGATTGTGCTGCCGAGGTCGTCGAGTGAGGTGTTTAGCCGATCGATGGTGGTATCAAGGCCTTCGAGTGTGCCTTCTAGCGCACCGAGGACGGGTCCGACTGCCGTGAGTAGATCTTCGACTTGGTCGACGGTCTGGTCCGCATTCAGCGCGGCCTGCGCTAGTTTGCGGAGGCGTTGACGCTCACCGCCGCGGGCGGGTCGGTCAACAATCGGATTTATGGCCATGCATCTGAGTATGACCTGTTCCACACACAGATGGAATAGAAGGGCACGGCATTGCGTTGTGGCCTATGAATTAGTTCAGATCTGAACTAAAGTGTAATCCGACTAGGAGGTCACCTCATGCCCGCTGTAACTGCCGACACTCTCACCCTTCCCCGCATCAACCGACCCGGCGAAGGCTCCACGCAGCGTCCGGTCATCAGCCTCACCACCGGGCCCCGCGGCTATGAGGGCGAAGGCTTCCCCGTCGTCCGCGCCTTCGCTGGCGTGCCCCAAAAGCTGCTCGACCCCTTTGTCCACATGGACCAGATGGGCGAGGTCGAATACGAACCCGGCGAGCCCCTCGGCACCGACTGGCACCCGCACCGCGGCTTCGAGACCGTCACCTACATCATCGACGGCCTGTTCCAACACCAAGACTCCCATGGCGGCGGCGGACTCATCACCAACGGAGCCACCCAGTGGATGACCGCTGGCGCTGGCATTCTGCACATCGAGACCCCGCCTGCCGAACTCGTCGAATCGGGCGGCACCTTCCACGGCATTCAGCTGTGGGTCAACCTGCCGGCCTCGGACAAGTTCATCAGCCCCAAGTACCAGAACCTTGAGGGCGGCCAGTCGGAATTGCTGTCGTCGGACGACGGCGGCGCGCTGGTCCGCATCATCGCGGGCGACATCGACGGCCACACCGGCCCCGGTGCCACGCACACCCCGATCGTTTTTGCCCACGCCACCATCTCTCCCGGGGCCGAACTGTCGGTGCCGTGGCGCGCCGACTTCAATAGCCTCGTCTACCTGCTGTCGGGTCGCGGGACCATCGGTGCCGAAAAGCGCCCCATCCAGCAGGGACAGCTCGCCGTCCTCGGTGCTGGCGATGCCATCACCGTCGCTGCCGACAGCGGCCAAGATTCCCACCGTCCGGCAATGGAGATCCTGCTCCTCGGCGGACAGCCCATTCGCGAACCCGTCTTCCAGCACGGCCCGTTCGTCATGAACACCCGCCAACAGGTCGTCGAAGCGATGGAAGATTTCCAGGCTGGTCGCCTCGGCGTGGTTCCGCCGAACGCGCTCCGCCCCCACCGCGTCAAGCGGTGAGCCAGTCTGCCCAGCAGACCGCCTGGCGCTTGTTCATCGAGAACGCGGTGCGTCTGCAAACTGAACTCGATCGCCGCCTAAAGGCTGCGGACATGTGCCTGTCCGATTATCAGGTACTCCTGCTGTTGCATGAGTCCCCGGACCGGAGTTTGCGGATGAACGAACTCGGCCGCCGCATGGTGTTTTCCGCGTCGCGCCTCACCTATCAAATCGACACCCTGTGTCGACGGGGTTGGGTGCGACGCGAGAACGCCACCGAGGACCGTCGCGGTAGCTACGCCGTCCTCACCGATGAGGGCAACACCGCATTCGAGGCCGCCGCCGCAGGGCATTCGGCCGATATCGACGAACTGTTCTATAGCGCCGTCGCCGACGATGACGACGCGACCGTACTGGCCAACATCATGCGACGTCTGGCCGACAACCTCAACAACAGCGAGAACCCATGACCGCGACCTTGATTCCCGCCGCCGACCGCCACTTCTGGGAGAACGAGTGGCTCACATCGCGGCAGTCGTTCCCAGGCACCGGAAACTTCGACATTTTCGCCAACGCACACGGCGTTCTCGCCATGCACAACGATGACGTCATCGGCCCTGGCGAAGGCCTGGACAATCACGCCCACCAGAACATGGAAATCCTCACCTGGGTGGTAGAAGGTGCTGTGTGGCATAAAGATTCACACGGCAACACCGAGACCATCGGCACCGGTTCGCTGGGTGCCATGACGGCCGGTAAAGGCATCACGCATACCGAACGCAATGCGGCCGCCCGCGCCTCACGTGAGTCTGTCCGCGTCGTGCAAATGTGGGTTCCGCCGCACACCGACGAACTGGAACCTGCGCACAGCACGCGCGACTTCAATGTCGCCCTCGCCAGCGGAGAACCGGTAGTTGTGGCGTCGGGGCGTCCCGAGCACGCCGACTCCGATGCACTGCACATCGAGAACCGCTTCGCGACCCTCCACATCGCACGCCCCCGAACGGGTCAGACCATCACGCTTCCGGGTGCGCCATTCGGGCACCTGTTCACCGTCCGTGGAAGCGTCAGTGTCAGCGGCAACAACAGCGGCAGCGGCAGCGGCGGGAGCACCGCGGGCGACGACCTCGTTGCCCAACCGCTGGCCGAAGGAGACGCCATTCGGTTCACCGACTCCGGACCACTGACGGTGACCGCCACCGACGACGCCGAAATCGTCTACTGGGAGATGTACGCGAGTTTCGACCGCGCTCACTGAGCACGCCCGGCGCGTCCGTGCCAGAGTGGAAGGCATGGGACCAGTAGCGCTGACTCCGGAAATTCTCGCCAACCGCATCGACGATCTGATGGTTCAAGCTCGCGCAGATCTCGCCGAGCTTGTCTCCTACCCGTCCATCCACGACGACCCGACGCGTGCCGCTGACAGTCGGACAAGTGCCGATTGGGTTGCCCAGGCGTTCGCCGCCCTCGGCTTCGACACCGAGGTAATCGTGACGGTCGACGGTTCACCCGCGATCGTCGGCCACCGGGCCGGGCCTGCGGGCAGCAAGACCGTCGGCCTTTACAGCCACCACGACGTTCAGCCCGCCGGCGACGAATCTCTCTGGGACTCGCCGCCTTTCGAGCTCGTCGACCGCGACGGACGCTGGTACGGGCGCGGCAGTGCCGACTGCAAGGGCAACCTTGTTGCCCACTTGACGGCACTTCGCGCGATCGGTGACGAACTGGCCTGCAACGTCCGCATCATCATCGAAGGATCCGAGGAAGCGGGCGGTGAGGGCCTTGATGATCTGGTCCGGACTCGCCCGGAACTCTTTGATGCCGACTTGATTCTGATTGGCGATACCGGCAACCTCGCCGTCGGCATACCCACCCTAACGACCAGCCTGCGCGGCGTAGTGAACGTGAAAGTCTCGGTCACCGCGCTCACCAACGGGATCCATTCCGGCGGGGCGGGCGGCCCCGCGCCCGACGCGATGGCCGCGCTCATCGCGGGCCTGGCATCGCTCCGCGACAGCCAGGGCGACACCACCATCGACGGCCTGCAGGCTGACCAGAAGTGGACCGGTTTCGATTTCACGACCGAGCAGTTCCGCGAAACAGTCGGCGCGGTCGATGGTGCCGAAATCCTTGGCAGCGGGACGCCCGCCGACATGGCTTGGGCCCGTCCGGCGGTCACCGTCATTGGTATGGATGCCCCGAGCACTGCCGAATGCGCGGCGGCCATCATGCCGACTGCCGCGGCCATGCTGAACCTGCGGGTTCCGCCCGGCACCGACCCCCACGCGGCGTACGAACTGTTGGTTACCCACCTTCGCAAGCACATCCCGTGGGGCGTCAAGGTGGAGTTTGAACCCGATGCATTCGGCGCACCATTCTCCGCTGACACATCGGGGCCCGCATATCAGCAGTTGATCGCGGCCATGTCGTCCGCATATAGCGAGTCGTCGGCAAATAGCGACCTACCGGTGCAGTTTGCGGGACAGGGCGGTTCAATTCCGCTGTGCACCGTGCTCGCCGAGACGATTCCGCACGCAGAGATCGCACTTCTCGGCGTCGAAGAACCACTGTCCGCGATCCACGCACCGAACGAGAGCGTCGACCCCGGTGAGATCCGTCGGACCGCCCTCACGGAGGCAATCCTGCTGTCGACGTTCCGCTAGCTGCGGTTACTGCGGGCCCGGAGCTGGCGGCGCGGGAACTGTTGGCGCGCAATGCCCCGAAGGCAGGTGCTGCAAGTTTCGCTGCACCCAGTCGCCGACGCGAGTCAGCATGGCGGTCCCGTCTTCAAAAGTGCCACTGGCGGGAAGTGCGACGAGGCTGACGCCGACCTGACCGCGGTTGGTAGTGATGACACCGAGTTGGCGGACGACATACTTGCCGGTGGCGTCGGAGACCGGTCCCCAGCCGCCTTTGACGGCCGAGCGAACGCCCTTGCGCTGCTTTGCGACACCCCATTTTTGGTTGGGGCCGACCGAACTCATGAATTTGAGGACATTTTCGGCACCGGCTAGGCATGGCATGTTCGCGGCGAACACGGACTGATCGGTAGTGGCCCACGGGGTGGCACCGGGATAGCTCTTAGGTCTGCTCAATTCTGAGGAGATCACGGTGCGGTAGTCGCCGCCGTCGCGCAGCACTGCCGTCGCCGCGTCGATTGCCTGCTGGGTGCTTCCGAGGGAGCCCCAGATGGCCTCGGCGGATTCGTTGTCCGAATCACGGATCGCCTTGGTTTCCAGTGGGGTCAGACCAGCAACATGGGCGCGTTCGGCAGCAACTGCGACGGGCGCCTTCAGCGTCGACCATGCGCGAGCATTCTTCACGGTGCCAAAGAAGACGGGTTCGCCGGTACCGGTGGCGGTGATCGCGACCCCGACCCTGCCGGGTATCGACTTATTGATCTGCTTGGTGAGCTTGTTGAAGCTCTTGCCAAGGTCGACTGGTGGCGGAGGCGTCGGGAGGCCCGGGATCTTGGGCAATACGTTGGGCAAAACGTTGGGCAGCGGGGGCGGTGCTGCCTGCGCGACACCTGCCCCGATACCGGTCATTGCCAATGCTGCGGCAGCGCACACCGCCACCATCACTCCCCGAACGCGCAACACTAACCCCTTTTGCAACTTTAGTAACTCCAGTAACGCTAGCGGAGTTGCCAGGGGCAAGCGAGGCTTGATGCTTAGTCGTTACCGGGGCGGCGAACCTACGCGCAGCGGCCGCCGGGCAACGCCGCGAGATGCCGTCCGAGCCACCGTCCGACAGTGCTCAATGCCGCCGTTCCCGGTTCCATCGATCCCGCAGTGGTTGGCGCCTGCATTGCAACGCCCACCTGTCGGCCATCGCGAAGCGTGAGGATCCCGATCTGCCGAACGATGTAACCGCCAGAAACACTGGGGCCCCATCCACCCTTCACCGCTGTCTGCCGGCTCTCGATGGCTTTAAGACCCCACTGCTGGTTACCGGCAACATTGCCCATTAACTCGACGACATGCTTGGAATCGGGCAGGCACGGCAGATTGGCTGAGAACGTCGCAGCATCGGCGAGGGCCCAAACCGTCTGCCCAAAAATTGAGAACTCGGGCCTGAGCCGCTGGGACGGCACCGTCGTATTCTTGTCGCCGCCTTCCCGCAGCACCTTGGTGACTGCAGCGGCAGCCTGCTCGGGTGTTCCGAGCGAGGCCCACAGCGTTTCGGCGGCGGCATTGTCGGAGTTTTGGATGGCATTCGCTTCAGCGTCACTCGGACCTGACTTGCGCTCCGCGGCCAGCGCCAGCGGCACTTTGCTCGTCGACCATGCGACCTGCGGAGTCAGATCCCCAAACGTCTGCACAGTGCCCCCGCCGACCGGCACCAAAGCCAAGCCAACAGGCGACGACAATGTCTTGCTCATCGCATCGAAGCTCTTCGTCAACGACGACCGCGAGGCCGGGGTACCCGTCGTTGCCGTGCTCGACGAGGGCCCCGCCTGCGGCGTACCCGAAGTCTCCGTCACCACTACGGTTGTCACCGTCTTCTCCGCGTCCGACGATCCGCACGCCACGACCGATCCGCCGCATGCGATTGCCGTTGCCAAGGCCACGGCAGACCGCACCATTGTCCGCTTCACTGAAGAATTACCCCCGCTAGTTTCGAGCCCGGCAAACTGCTTTTAGAAGATCACGACCACGGCGTTGTTGCCGCCTCGACACACCACGACGCCAGTTTCCGGATTGCACGACATGGTGTAACTCATCCCGGTGACCGGACTCGACGCCGAAATCGTTCGCGCCTCCCCCTTCGGTCCGGCAGCCAGGTATGACGCACGGACGTTGTAGGCAAATTCGCAGCTCGTAACCCCTGATGCAACTCCGACTTCACCGCTGCAATTCATGGTCCCGGGGGGCGGAGTTGGTGCCACTACAGGCGGAACGGTCGTGGTGAGGGTGGTTGTGGACGACGATCCGGCTTGATCGGGCGTCTTTGAGTCGCGGAATCCGAACCAGTAGATTGCCATCCCGATCAGCGCCAAGACTAGGAGGCCGATCACGGCACCAAGGACCCACTGGAGTGCGTTGCCCTCTTCTTCCTGCTGCGGGTACCCCTGCGGTCCCGTGTAGTACTGCGGCGGAACGCCAACCGCCTGCTGAGGCGCGGATGGATATTGTGGTCCGGAGGCGTATTGCGGTCCTGAAACATACTCCGGTCCCGAAACACCATGCGGCCCAGAGAATCCCGGGCTGGTCAACGGGTCCATCGAAGGCCGCTCACCAAAGACCGTCGGGTTGTAGGCGGCACCGGTTTGAATCGTGGACGTCGGTGCGGCGTCACCGCCTGGCCAATGGCCCTGCAATGCAGCATTGGCGGCGGTGGCTAACTCACCGGCTGTCACGAACCTCCCGGCGGGGTCTTTCGCGAGTCCGCGCACAACCACCGCGTCAAGCTGCGGGGTAACCGACGATGTGAACTTTCTTGGAGACGGGACGTCGTTCATAACCGTCGCGCGCACTATCTGACTGACGGACGCTCCGGGGAATGGCGGTTGTCCGGTCAGCAATTCAAAGAGCACGGCGGCCAGTGAGTACACGTCGGAAGTGGCGCTCGTCGGCACGCCGTCCAATTGTTCCGGCGCCATGTACGCCAGCGAACCGATGGCGGTTCCGGCCTGCGTCAACCGGGTATCAGTTTCCTGGTGGGCAATACCGAAATCGACGAGGTAGGCAAAGTCAGCGTTGGTGACCAGGATATTTTCGGGCTTCACGTCGCGGTGTACCAAGCCGACCGCATGCGCCGCATCGAGCGCCGACGCCACCTGGGTGATTACTGCGACTGCCTCACCCGATGGCATCGGCCCGCTACGACGGATCCGGGCACGAAGATCTTCGCCCTCGACCAATCGCATGTCGAGGTACAGGACGCCATCGATCTCGCCGTAGTCGTGGATCGGAATGATGTGCGGCTCACCGAGTTTCGCGACCGCCTGCGCCTCTCGCCGGAAGCGTTCCTCGTAGGCAGTGTCTCCAGCGAAACGCTCGTGGAGCACCTTTAGCGCAACCTCGCGTTCGCGGACGGTGTCGAATGCGCGGTAAACCTCGCCCATACCGCCGCGCCCCAGCAAGGCATCAAGCCGATAAGGACCGAACTGCGTTCCAACTCGCGAACCTTGCTCCACCATGCGGACAATCTTCCCTCATAGGTCCGACACTTTGCGCGCAGCACTGAATATCAGAAAGGCCGACGTCGGCCGACCGATTGAACCACCAGCGGGAATACCCCCAGCACTAATGCGCAGGCTTCCAGCGATCCATTCCGAGGAAGACCATGACCAGCTGCTTCTCCGCGCGCTCAACTAGCACGCGCTCGGTCTGTTCGCGGCCATCGCCGTCGAGCAGTTCGGCGACCGTCGTCATCATGATTGTCACAATCAGGTCCGCAGCAACCTCGAGATCGTCGGACCCCCATTCCCGCAGCGACGGGACCCTCGCCAGGTCGATCGCCAATTCGCGGGAAAACAGACGCAGTTCCGTTCCGATGGCGCGACGCACTTCGGCGACGCCACCGTGCTGCTCGCGAATCAGGAAGCGGTACTGCGACTCGCTGGCATGGACCTTTTTGAGCAGCGCAGACAGCGAATCGCGTGCGGTCGGCATACCGCGGCTGGCCAGGTCCCGACGAGCTTCGCGCAATGCCCCGCGTAGCAGTCGCATCGCGTCTTCGACGAGCGTGACACCGAGGTCTTCCATCGACGCGAAGTGCCGATAGAACGCAGTCGGCACAATGCCAGCGCCGCGCGCCACTTCGCGCAAGCTGATGGATCCGAATGAACGATCGTCCACCAAGTCGATCGTGGTGTCGAGCAGCGCCTGCCGCGTCTGTTCCTTCTTTTCGGCACGACTACCACCAGATTCGGTGCGCGCGGACTTGGTGCGCGACTTGCGCACTGTCCTGCCTGGTGAATCGGGGGAAGAGGCCACGTAACCGAGTCTATGTGGTCGCGGTCGTCGTAGCGCCGCGCGGCACACCACACATCCGTGACCGCGAACACACCGGACGACTCTTGACATCGCACAGCGCCCGTATGTCATTCTTATTTGTGTACAGTCGTTCACTGAATGACAGAACGCAACCGAAGGAGTTCCCCGATGGCCAGCATCCTTAGCCGCCTCGGAAAAACCATCGTCGAAGCGACCGCAACGCCGTACCCCGTCGACCGCTACCTCGAACTGATCGATCCCATGATCACCTGGCGTGACATGCGTGCCAAGATCGTTGACGTCCGCCTCCAGACCGACCGCTCCGTAACCTTGACGCTGCGTCCGACACGCCAGTGGTCCGGCCATGTTGCCGGACAATATATCGAGGTCAGCGTCATTGTTGACGGCGTTCGGCACCGCCGGTTCTTTTCCCCGGCAAACGCCGCAGGCGCAACATCGGAGATCGAACTCACCGTCACCGCCCACTCGCGCGGCTTCGTCTCTCGCTACCTCCGCGAGAACGCAAGCCCCGGCATGGTGCTGGGACTGAGCACCGCTCGCGGCGAGTTCACCCTGCCGACCGATCGCCCCGCACGCACCGTCCTGGTGAGCGGCGGCAGCGGGATTACACCTGTCCTCTCAATGCTGAGAACGCTCGTCGCCGAAGGATACGACCGTCCCATCACGTTTGTGCACTACGCCCGGACCCCTGCCGATGTGCCCTACCGCGCCGAGCTCGACACGCTGGCGCGCACGGTGGGCAACCTCGACGTCGTGCTCCGGTACACCCGCACCGTTGACGCCGAACACTTCGAGCCTGCCCATCTGGATGGAATCGCCGATGTCGATGGCGCGCAGGTCTTCCTGTGCGGCCCCACCGGACTGATGAAGGCCGTCGGCGAGTACGCCGCCGATCGCGGACTCACCGAACGACTGTTCTCCGAAGCATTCACGATCGACACCACCCCGGTCATCGACCCGAACCAGCCAATCACCGGCGAGGTCGCCTTCACCAAATCCGATGCGTCAGTCCCCAACGACGGTCGGACCATCCTGGAGCAGGCAGAAGGTGCCGGCCTAAAGCCCGAATACGGCTGCCGCATGGGCATCTGCTTCTCGTGCACCAAGGTTCGCACCAGCGGCTGCACCCGCAACATCTTGACCGGAGAACTCAGCTCCGAACCCGACCAGCACATCCAAATCTGCGTTAACGCCCCAGTCGGCGACGTCGAAATCGAGGTCTAAGAATCATGGCTATCTCCCTTCCCAATCGTCCCGCCCGCAAGCTTCCCTTCCAGTCGACTCCAGCCGCGCCTACCGAGGCAGTGCCTACCGAGGTGAACCTCTCCTATGAGCAGGTTGAACAACTCGGCCGCGACCTCGACGACCTGCGTGCACGGACCGTCGCAACCCTCGGCGAGTCCGATCGCGAGTACCTGTACGGCATCATTCGTGCTCAGCGGACGCTCGAGTTCGCCGGTCGTGCGGCCATGTACGTTCCATTCCTTCCGCCCGTGTGGCTCGCCGGAGTCGCTTCGCTGGGCCTGTCGAAGATCCTCGACAACATGGAAATCGGCCACAATGTGATGCACGGCCAGTACGACTGGATGCGCGAGGACACCTACAATTCCCGCGAATTCGACTGGGACACCGTGTGCCCCGGTGATCAGTGGAAGCACAGTCACAACTACATGCACCACACGTACACGAACATCCTCGGCGAAGACCGCGACGTGGGCTACGGCATTCTCCGCATGGCACGCGACCAGAAGTGGAACCCGTACTTCCTCGGCAACCTGGGCTATGCGACCGCGTTGATGCTGCTTTTCGAGTGGGGCGTGATGCTCCATGATCTCGAAGCCGAGAACGTCATCGCGGGCAAGCGGAAGTGGCGTGACGTAAAGAGCCTCGTCAAGGGCATGTGGCGTAAGGCGAGCAAGCAGGTCGCCAAGGACTACATTGTGTGGCCTGCCCTCACCGGACCGTTCTTCGTCAGCACTCTCATCGGCAACGTCGGCGCCAACCTGATCCGCAATGTGTGGACCTACTCCATCATCTTCTGCGGCCACTTCCCCTCCGGCACACAGACTTTCACTGCCGAGGAGTGCCAGAATGAGACAAAGGGCCAGTGGTATGTGCGGCAGATGCTCGGTAGCGCCAACATCACCGGCAGCGATCTGTTCCATATCTTGAGCGGCAACCTGTCGCACCAGATTGAACACCACCTGTTCCCCGATGTTCCCGCCAACCGGTATCCGGAAATGGCCGGCGAGGTGCGCGAGATCTGCGAACGCTACGGCCTGCCGTACAACAGTGGCCCCTTGCGTCAGCAACTCGGATCCACGTGGCTCAAGATTGCGAAGCTGTCGCTGCCCAACTCCATGACCCGCGACGATAACGACATTGTCGTCAACATCGAACGGTCGAAGGCAATCGACGCTGCCTAGGCCGTAGGCGGTGCCCTTGAATGTCAGGGGCACCGCCTACCATGGGTGGCAAATAGGTTCGATGTCACCGAAGGGATGTAGCGATGGTCGGGCGCGTTGAACGCAACAAAGACTTGGTCCAAGAGGTCGTCGAGAGCGCCGCTCACCGGGTCGGCAACATCACGTCGATCATTACTGCGGCTGTCGCCGACGTGGCTCGTGAAATCGGCGAGCTCGTCACCGACGGTTTTGAGATGCGTGAGGCGGCCCGCGCGGCAAGTATCGACACCGAACAACCACCAAAGCCGAAAAACCACGAGGAAGAACTCGATTCCCTCAACGGCTACGACTCCGACCTCGACGATGACGCCGCCGACGAGGACAACTGATCGCAACCGTGCCCGACCAGTATGAAGTCCTCCGGGACGTCTTCGGCTACTCCGCGTTCCGCGGCGACCAAGACCACATAGTTTCCCACGTCGTCGCGGGCGGCGACGCCGTCGTCCTGATGCCAACGGGCGGCGGCAAGAGCCTCTGCTACCAGGTTCCGGCGCTGGTGCGGGACGGTTGCGCGGTGGTCGTATCGCCGCTAATTGCCCTCATGTCCGACCAAGTTGGCGCGTTAAAGCAATTGGGCGTTCGCGCGTCGTTCCTGAATTCGACGCAGACGTTCGACGAACGGGCCGAGACGGAACGCGCTTACCTCGCAGGCGAACTCGATCTCATCTACGTGGCACCCGAACGCCTCAGCCAGCGCGGGACCCGTGAGTTTCTCTCGCGCGGCAAATTGTCGTTGATTGCGATCGACGAAGCTCACTGTGTCTCGCAGTGGGGGCACGACTTCCGACCCGACTATCTGGCGCTCGGTGAGCTCGCCGAGATCTGGCCCGACGTGCCGCGGATCGCCCTCACTGCAACCGCGACGCGTCGGACACACGAGGAGATCACTTCTCGCCTGCACCTGGGTAATGCGCGGCACTTCGTGTCGAGTTTCGATCGCCCCAACATCACCTACCGGATTGATCCGAAGGCCAAGGCGAACGATCAGCTCCTCGACTTTATCCGCACCGAGGGCGTTGTGGATGGCGAACCAGCGACCGGCATCGTCTATGCGTTGAGCCGCAAGAGTGTCGAGAAGATCGCCGAGTTTTTGCGCCGCAACGGGATTAACGCCTATCCGTATCACGCGGGGCTCGACCGCCGCGTCCGCGACGACACTCTGCATAGGTTCCTCCGTGAGGACGGGATCGTGGTGGTGGCGACGATCGCGTTCGGTATGGGAATCGATAAACCTGATGTCCGGTTCGTGGCGCACATGGATCTCCCTAAAAGCATCGAGGGCTACTACCAGGAGACCGGCCGTGCCGGTCGTGACGGGCTGCCGTCAATTGCGTGGATGGCGTACGGGTTGGCCGATGTGGTCAATCAGCGTCGGATGATCGACCAGTCCGAGGGGGACGCCGCGCATCGGCGCGTGCAGTCGCAGTTGCTCGACGCGATGCTCGCATTGTGTGAGACCCCGACCTGCCGGCGTCAGCAGTTGCTCGGGTACTTCGACCAGCAGATCGAACCGTGCGGAAACTGCGACACCTGTTTGAATCCGCCGAAAACCTGGGACGGCACCGTTGCGGCGCAGAAGCTGCTGTCGACGATGGTCCGCCTGGATCGCGAGTTCAACCATGCCGCCTACGGTGCCGGGCACCTGATCGATATCTTGCGTGGTGCCGAAACTACTCGCATCAAACAGTTGGGCCACGACTCCCTCAGTACCTACGGGATCGGTACGGAATTGGATGCCGTCGGCTGGAGCGGCGCGGTCCGACAACTGGTGGCGTTGGGAATCATTGCGCCACAGGGCGACTACGGCGTTCTCCGGCTCACGGAGAAGGCTGGCCCGGTGCTCCGCGGCGAGACCACGGTGATGTTGCGCGAGGAAGTGAAGGCTCCGGCCCGAGCCCGCAAGGCTTCGCGCGCCGCCGCGCCCGCTGCCGACCTCTCCGAAGGTGACCGCAGCCTCTTCGAGGTTCTGCGCCGCTGGCGTGCGGCCGTCGCCAAAGAGGCTGGCCTCCCCGCCTATACCGTCCTCGGCAACAAGTCGCTCGAGGAGATCGCCGCCGTGAAGCCCGCAAACCGCGACGAACTTCTCGGCATTACTGGCATCGGTCAAAACAAGCTCGAAAAGTATGGCGACCAAGTCCTGGAGATCCTCGCGGGCTTCGAATCGGCGTAGAAGCCAGGATTTTCTGTTGGTTATCAGCCCTCCGAGGGCTATTTTTTCCCTCGGAGGCCGAATAACGAACAGATTTTTCGACTAGCTCCCGCTTTCTTGGAGTCCGCGGGCGGTGGCGGTCACGGTTGGTGATGTTTCGGATGTCGGCGAGGACCTCTTCCCAGCCAAAGAGAATGTCATCGTAGGTGAGGCGCATAGTGAGCCATCCATTGACCAACGCCTTGCGGTCGCGCTTGTGATCACGCTCGTAGGCTTCTTTCGTCGCGTGATACTGCATGCTGTCGCACTCAATGATCAGTAGGCCGATTCGCAGGTCGGCACGACCAACCCCTTTGATTTGCGGCTGAACCACCACATCGAAGCCCTCGGACCTCAGACGAACGCGCGAGATGCTCTCGGTCCCCGACTGCGATCGCGGGTCCGTCAGATAAAGCCAATCAGTCACGGTGGGGCCAACACTTCCGAGTTCTGCCCGCAAGTCCTCAACTCCAAGCCCATGGGAGTTCATGTACGAATCGCAGACCGCAATCCACTCCTCGCGGTTGAGACAGCCAGTCGCACAGAGCAACGCTGATGGGACTGAGTCGACCGGTTTGGTGGCGACAGTCAGCCGCTGGCGGATCGTGCCGGACTTCATTGGCCGACAGGCGGGATGCTTTCCGGAAAGGCTCCGACTTCGCCGCAGGTGTAACTTTCGGCGGCCGACCGGGACCCATAGTTCGTGGAACCTCAGCGCATCCACGCAAGTGAGGACGCCTCCGTCCGAGACCGCCGCAGCCGCGGTCAGGTCATGATTCTTCGCGGCCAACCACCCGCTGCGAAGCCGTGTCAGGTCGCCCGCTGCAATCATCCGGTCGATCGTCTTGTCGTCGAAGCCGCTCGCGTGAAGGTGCGACCGTCGATAAATCCCTGGATCTTTCATGCTTCTTTGGACGCACGCGAGATCGATCTGGTTCCGCGACACGCCGCGCAATTCCCGACTGCCGCATTCCAATCACTGTGATTGAAACCCTAGGCGGGCGGAAAACCTGGGCTTATCGTGAAGCGTCATCTTCACGAATGGGAGTTCCCGTGACCAACACCGTGCCGTCGGCTCAAGCTGATGTGTTCACCCAGGCCGACTCGTCGATCAAGCTCGAGCAGGCGTCGACGTGGCATCGTGGGGTCTTGGATTTCCCGAATCCGGTGAACGACTACGCCGCTCGGTCCACCGCTGGCCTAGTAATTGCGCTGGCCGTGGCATCGATCGTGGTCAACCAGCCATGGCTGTACGCGATCTTGGCCCTCGGCTTCGCGTTGCGTGTCGCCGGCGGACCTCGGTACTCACCGTTTGGCCGCCTCGCCGTGCACGTGATTGTGCCGCAGGTGTGGAAGAAGGAAAAGATCGTTCCTGGCCCGCCGAAGCGCTTCGCACAAACGATCGGCCTCGCCTTCTCCGGGACCGCGCTCGTGCTGTCGCTGTTCGGCCTCGGCCTGGCCGCGCAGATCGTGGTCGGGGCGCTGATCGCCGCGGCCTTCCTCGAATTCGCCTTCGGCCTGTGCCTGGGTTGCATCGGCTTCGGCCTCCTGCAGCGCGCAGGCATCATTCCCGCGAGCGTCTGCGAATCCTGCAACAACTTTGGGCGCTAGGCCCTAGCTGCCCCTCAGCCCAGCGCGAGGGCGATGCCGTCGAGGATGTCGTGCTCGGACACCACCATTTCGGTGATACCTGCACGGTCAGCAAACTGTCGGGCGAGTTCGCGCGTCACGATGGCACCGCCACCAATCACGTCGGCGCGACCGGGGTGCATGGAGCCCAACTGCATCCGCTCGTCACGTGTCATCGCAAAGATCTTGCCGCACAACACATGTAGGTCGGCGAGCGGAATGCTGGAGTGGTGGATGACGTCGGGGTCGTACTCTTCCAGGCCCTGATGAACGGCCACGAAAGTGGTCAACGTCCCAGCCACACCCACCCAGGTGCGGGCGGCGGAAACGTCAACGGCGACGAACGCCGCCTGCAGCGCTTTGGCCGCAATCTCCTCGGCGCGGAGTCGTTCGTCGACTGTCGGCGGATCAGAGGGCAACGCCCGCTCGGTCAGACGCACGCAACCAATGTTGACCGAATAGGCGCCGGCAACCACCGCTTCACCGCCCACTACCGACCCCACGACCACCTCGGTGCTACCGCCACCCAAGTCAGTGACGACAAACGGACCGTCGGCCGGATCGAGACCACCAACGGCACCGCGGAACGACAGTCGTGCCTCTTCGTCGCCGGAAATCACTTCGGCAACGGCACCGGGCTGAACGCGGCCCAGCAGGTCGGCGGTCATCGCAAAGAACTCGTCACGGTTGCTGGCGTCACGGGACGCGGACGTCGCCACCATGCGGACGCGCTCGACGCCCGCAGCCAACATCCTTTCCACATATCCGGCCAACGCCACGCGGACGCGCTCAATCGCCTCATCGGCGAACTGACCGGTCGCATCGACGCCTTGCCCAAGTCGCACGACAATCATGTCGCGCTCTACATCGGTTAGCACGCCAGCATCGTCGATGTCGGCAATGAGGAGGCGGATCGAATTGGTCCCGCAGTCGACGGCGGCAACCCGCGTCATTCGGCAGTACCTGACGACACCTTGCCGTCTTCGTCAACGGTCAACGGCCAGTCGCCGGGCACTGCGATGCCGCGTAGCTTCTCGACATCGGCCAGCAACGCGACGGCCTCGTCGCCGAGCGGATTCACACCCGGACCCTTGGCGAGCGAGTGCGCGACGAGCACGTGCAAGCATTTGACCCGGTCGGGCATGCCACCACCGGCGAAGTCGGTGCCGAGCGATTCGATGGCGTCACGCTCGGCGAGGTAACTGTCGTAGGCCGCTCGGTAGCCGGCAGCCAACTCGGTGTCTTCGAGGAGACGGACGCTCATCTCACGCATCACGCCCCCGGACTCAAGCCTGCTGCACGCACCGGTGAGCCTCTGATCGGTGAGGTAGTACAGCGTCGGGAAGGGGGTGCCGTCGGGCAGTCGCGGCGAAGTCTTCACGACGGCGGGTTGCCCGTCGGGGGTGCGGTAGCTGATCTCCAGGACGCCGCGGGGCTCGCGCCCCAACTGCTTGGCGATCGCTTCCAGATCTGCAGTAGCGGGTGCAGTGTTCTTGTCAGGCAAGGAAATTAACCCTTCGGCGGTGTTGCTACCGCATCCATCAGATTTTGGTACCACGGCGTCGCAGCGCGTTCGCGCTCCGCGGCCTGCTGTGCTTCTTGCTGTTTGCGGCTGGGGTCGATGATCACGATCGGCTTCTCGCCTTTCGGCACCATCTGCAGCCGTTCGCGCGCCTGCGCCTCGATGTAGGCAGGGTCATTTTGTTGGGCGAGCTTCGCCTCGTACTCGGCCGTCTCGCGTTCGAGTTGCGCGTTCGAGGCACGCAAATCGTTGAACTCGTTGCGCTGTGCCAGATAGGTTCGCGCTGGCACGGCAAGAGTCAGCATCAGAAAAATACCGAGGCCCAAAGCAATGCCGACGGCGGTCACACTGACTCCGCGACGATGGGCAAACATCGCCAACCGGGACAGCGGTGCGTGCAGGTCGGCGGACTCATTGTGCTGCGGAACCCGTTTGGCATCGTCTGACGGACGACGTTTGCGGCCGCCCGCATGCGAGCGAGCCGACGCGGTTTCCGCCACCGGTGTCACCGACGGCGAATCTGGCCCGACGGCCTCAACCGTTGCCGGTTCGGTAGTACGAGAGCGGGAACTCCGTCCCGCAGGACGCGACCGGCGGGACGACGTGCGTCCGCGCTCGGAGCGTCCCCGGGTTCCGGAGCGTCGCCGCTCGCTCCCGCTCTCGCTACCTACCATGTCTTCTAGCTAATCACGCACCGAACGAGAAACGCGGGAACGCCAGGTCACCGGCGTAGCGCGCCGCGTCGCCGAGGCCCTCTTCGATGCGGAGGAGCTGGTTGTACTTGGCAACGCGCTCGCTGCGGGCCGGGGCACCGGTCTTGATCTGGCCCGAACCGCAAGCGACAGCCAGGTCAGCAATGGTGGTGTCTTCGGTTTCGCCCGAACGGTGGCTCATCATCGTCTTGTAGCCGTTGTTGTGGGCCAGGGCGACGGCGTCGAGCGTTTCGGTGAGCGTGCCGATCTGGTTGACCTTCACCAGGAGCGCGTTCGCGATGCCCTTCGAGATGCCCTCTTCCAGGCGCTCGGGGTTGGTGACAAACAGGTCGTCACCGACGAGCTGCACCTTGTCGCCGATTGCTTCGGTGAGGTTGGCCCAACCAGCCCAGTCGTCTTCGCCGAGGCCGTCTTCGATGGAGACGATCGGGAAGTCGGTGACGAGCTTCTCGTAGAAGGCGATCATTTCTTCGGCCGAGTGCGGGCGGCCCTGGAACTGGTACGCACCGTCGCGGTAGAACTCGGTCGATGCCGAGTCGAGGGCCACGACAATGTCGGTTCCGAACTTGTAGCCAGCCTTTTCCACGGCTTCGGCGATAACGCTGAGTGCGGCCTCGGTGTTCGGCAGGTCGGGGGCGAAGCCACCCTCGTCGCCGAGCGCAGTGCTCATGCCCTGCTTGTGCAGGACCGACTTCAGCGAGTGGTACACCTCGGCACCCCAGCGGAGCGACTCGGTGAACGTGGCCGCACCGGTCGGCGCGATCATGAACTCCTGGAAGTCGATGCCATTGTCGGCGTGCGCGCCACCGTTGATGATGTTCATCATCGGGACGGGCAGGATGTGCGCGTTGGGTCCGCCAACATAGCGGAACAGCGGCAGTCCAGCCGACTCTGCGGCAGCCTTAGCGACGGCGAGCGAAACACCCAGAAGTGCGTTGGCCCCAAGACGCGACTTGTCGGGGGTGCCGTCAAGGTCGACCAGCGTCTGGTCGAGAACACGCTGGTCGTCGGCCTCAATGCCGATCACCTCGGGCGCGATGTCGCCAAGCACAGCCTCAACTGCCTTCTTGACACCCTTACCCAGGTAGCGGTCCCCACCGTCACGCAGTTCGACGGCTTCGTGCTCGCCGGTCGAGGCACCCGATGGCACCGCCGCCCGTGAGAACGTCCCGTCATCCAGAACAACCTCGACCTCGACGGTCGGGTTGCCGCGGGAGTCGAGGATCTCGCGTGCGCCTACCTGCTCGATGATTGCCACTTGTCTGCCCCAATTCGGTTCGTCGGGTCGACGGAAACTCCCCGTCGACGAGTACGGGTCCAGGATAAACGCAGATCAGTAACGAATGTTCACGGAGTAGGCGTTCGCGTAGTTCCGGACGTCCAGGACGTACGCGTCGTGGTTGTTGTAAGCGTGCACTGCCTTCTCCCAACCGGCCGGTGTGGTCATGTCGCCGTTGGCGTACACGCACAGGTAGCGGGCTGCGGAAAGCGCTGCGTCGTCGATGTTGTCGGGGCTCGCAACCCCGTCGCCGTTGGCGTCGACGCCGTAGCGCTGCCACGTCTCGGGGATGAACTGGAAGGGCCCCATGGCGCGGTCGTACTTTTTGTCGCCGTCGAGCTTGCCGCCGTCGGTGTCCAAGATTTCGCGGTTGCCGTTGGTGCCGTCGAGTTGGGGGCCGCGGATGACGGGGCGCACGTCGCCGTTGGGGGCGACACTAGCTCCGCCGTGCCTGCCGTGTTTGGTCTCCACGGCACCAATACCGGCGAGAGTGGTCCAGCCGATACCGCATTCGGGATGCTGCTGTCGTTGGATTTCTGCCGCGTTGCCGTAGGCCTCGAGGGAGGTCAGCGGGATGGCCGTGGCTTCCGAGATGGGTTCGGCCCAGGCACGCATTTTGTCTGCGGTTCGCCCGGGCGCGTTCACGTCAATGTAGGGCTGCTGGGTGCCGACGCCCGGCGGAAGCCCGTCGGGAATGTCGGGGCGGTCCCACGGGAGCCGCACATTGCACGACGAGAGCGTCATGACCGTTGCCACCGCCATTGATGCGGCCAACCACCGTCGTCTAGATGCTCGCGTCACTCATTCCCCCATTTCCATTGGCCCAACGTGCTGGTCTGGGCCGCGCTATAGCGTGCCACATCATTGGGTCAACTCCGAAAACTCAGCGGAAGTTCCCAATGTGACGCTTTGTACTTTTCGGGAATCTTTGAGACCCGAGTGACGAATCTAATGAGGCAAGGCTCACCCAAGTGGGGTTATCCTTACTCGGTTGAATGGCGCGTGGGGAACGCCAGACCGTAGAGGCAAGAAGGGAACGCCGATGACGCTGCTGTTGGCAGAAGAGTTCATCGCCGAAGGCGCACCATCCGTGGTGACCCAGATGGTCGGTAGCGGGTTGCTCGGTGTTCGCGAGGGACTCGAAGCCGGGATCGTTGTGATGGTGTTGATCGCGTTCGCCGTCAAGTCCGACCGCCGCGATGCGCTCAAGTGGATTTGGCTGGGCGTCGCGGCAGCGTTGGCGTTGCTCGTTGGCACATTCCTCATCATTCAGTTCGGGTCGTCGACCATTTCGTCGTTGGCCGCAGAACTGCTGGCCGGCATCGCCTCGTTTGTGGCGGTGGCAATCGTGACGTTCATGGTGCTTTGGATGCGCAAGGCAGCCATGCAAATGTCCGGGCACTTGAAGGAAGGGCTGACAGGTGCCCTCGCTGTGGGTGGTGCGGCCGTGTTCGCCCTCTCGTTCTTTGCCGTTGGACGCGAAGGCTTCGAGACCGCGCTGCTGATGGTCGGCTACGCCGAGAGTGTGTCGGGCGGAGCATGGCCGCTACTCGGCTTGCTCCTCGGGATTCTGGTGGCCGTCCTCCTGACGTGGCTCCTTTACAAGGGCGCGATCGCCATCAATTTTCAGACGTTCTTCACCTACACCGGCTACTTCTTGATCGTCGTTGCTGCGGGCATCCTTGCCTACGGCGTTCGTGCGTTGCAGGTGTACGGATGGCTACCCGGCCTGCACAACACGGCGTTCGACATCTCATCCTGGTATGACCAATCCGCCTGGTACGGCGTCATTGGCCAGGGCATCTTCAACTTCCGGCCCGAGCCGACCGTCCTGCAGGTGATTGCCTGGGTCGGGTACTTGGTTATCGTCGGCGGACTGTTCTACATGCGCGGCAAAACACCTACCGCACCCAAGGCAGTCGACGTCGCCGTGAAAGAACCGGCCTAGCACTACCTGCAACATTCCCCGACCTACTCTTCCCCCTGATCTTCGTGGCGCGCTTGCGTCGTCGAATCTGTGAAAGGACCCTCATGGGCAAGCTCTCCCCCGCTCTGCGGAACACCGTCATTCTCGGTGCCGTGATCGCAACGCCGCTGGCTCTGGCGGCGTGCGAGTCGAAGGCAAGCAGCGACGGTGCGGTAGCCGTGACGTCGACCGACGATGCGTGTGACCTGTCGAGCACCAGTCTGCAGACCGGTCAGGTGAGCTTCGAGATCACCAACTCGGGTAAGAAGGTCACCGAGTTTTACGTGTACGGCCCCAACAATCGGGTCATAGCCGAGGTCGAGAACATTGCGCCGGGCATGACCGGCAAGTTGGGCGTTGAATTTGCTGAGCCCGGAACCTACACGGTGGCATGCAAGCCGGGCATGGTCGGCGCGGGTATTCGCCACGACATCCAGGTCAGCGGCGAGGCGAAGGCCAAGTCGCAGGCACCCGCCGATGTGAACGCCGCCAAGGCCCGCTACCTCGAGTACGTCCGCGGACAGCTCAATGGCCTTGTCTCACAGGCTGAATCGTTCACGACCGCAGTCAAGAGCGGCGACTTGGAGAAGGCCCGCAGCGAGTTCGGCCTGGTCCGCACCTTCTTCGAGCGCGTCGAGCCGGTTGCCGAATCGTTCCCTGACCTCGACCCCAAGATCGATATGCGCTGGGACGACACGGAGAACGGCGCTGTACCGTTCACCGGTTTCCACCGGATCGAGCGTTTCCTGTTCCCGCCGCAGCCCGCCGAGATCGGTGACGCCGAAGGGCAGATCGCGCCGTCGGACGCAGCCAACGCCAAGACTGCCGACACCAAAGAAGCCATCGCGAAGGTTGCCGACCAACTCGTTGCCGACGTGAAGACGTTGCGCGACGAGGTGTCCGCACCGAACTTCGAGTTCGAGACCCAGATGTTTATCCGTGGCCCACAGGCACTGATCGACGAGATCGCCAAGACCAAGGTCAGCGGCGAGGAAGATCGATACAGCCACACCGACCTGTGGGATATCGCCGCCAACATCGAGGGTTCGGAAACCCTGATCGCCGAGTTGGCACCGATCATCACATCGCGCAACAAGGGACTGATGGACAAGATCACCGCCCAGTTCGGTGATGTCAAAACGTTCCTCGAGCAGTTCCGTGAGGGCGAGGGCTACGCGTCGTACACGACCGTGACGCCGGAGCAGCGCAGGGAACTGTCGGACAAGATTGATGCGCTGTCGGCCACCCTTTCGCAGGTGCCCGGCATTGTTATGGCGGAGTGAGTGAATGGCCGTGAGCGAAGAACCAACTGAGATCAGCACCAAGCCCGGCGTTTCCCGCAGAACGGTGCTCGGCGCGGCGGGTGTCGGCATTGCCGCCGGAATTGCTGGCGGTGCGGCGCTCGGCGCGACCGTATCGGGCCGGGGCGACGGCGGTGCGTCATCCGACCAGATCGTCGGATTCCGTGGCGACCGCCAGGCAGGCATCGTCACCGAAGCGCAGGACCGCCTGCACTTTGCGGCGTTCGACGTCATCACCGATTCGCGTGAAGCGCTCGTCGACATGCTGAAAAAGTGGACGGTCGCGGCTGAACGCTTCACTCGCGGCGAAGAAACCGAAGACGGCGGTGCGCTGGAGTTGGGTGATTACCACCCACCCACCGACACCGGCGAGGCGCTCGGTCTGAAGCCCGCGCACCTGACGTTGACGATTGGTTTCGGTCCGGGACTCTTTGGGCCCAGCATGGTCGATCCGGCGCGCAAGGATCGGTTCGGCATTGCCAATCGCAAACCGGCGGCGCTGGCCGATTTGCCGATCTTCGCGAAGGAAAAGATCGAACCGGGACGGTCGTACGGGGACATCTGCATTCAGGCGTGCGCCGACGACCCGCAGGTCGCAGTACATGCAATCCGCAACTTGGCGCGGATCGGCGTCGGCGTGGTGTCGGTGCGTTGGTCGCAGTTGGGGTTCGGTCGTACGTCTGCCACCACGCGGGGGCAGGACACGCCGCGCAATATGTTCGGGTTCAAGGACGGCACCGCCAACATTCGCGCCGAGGACACCGACACACTCGACAAGTGGGTATGGGTTGCCGATAGCGACAATCCTCCCGCCGCGCAGTGGATGACTGGTGGAACCTACTTGGTCGCACGACGGATTCGCATGGACATCGAGCCGTGGGATCGGGCCAATCTGCTGGAGCAGGAGAACATCGTCGGACGGTTGAAGGGTTCCGGTGCGCCGCTCGGCAAGGAAGGCGAGTTCGACGATCCGGATTTCCAGATCACGTCGTATGGTGCGCCAATCATTCCCGCCACGGCGCACGTGCGCCTAGCTCACCCCGACGCCAACAACGGCGCGCAGATCTTGCGGCGTGGCTACAACTTCACCGATGGCTCAGACGGCTTCGGGCATCTCGACGCCGGCTTGTTCTTCATCGCCTTCAATCGGGATACGTTCAAGCAGTTTGTGCCGATGCAGCATCAGTTGTCACGCAAGGACGCGATGACCGAGTACTTGATTCCGAATGGTTCCGCTGTGTTCGCCGTGCCGCCGGGCTTGAAGCCCGGCGAGTACTGGGGCCAGCACCTGTTCGAAGGTTAGTTCTGCGCGGGCTCGGTTCTAGGGTGTGACCGCGAATTGGACTGCGGTCCGCTCTTTGACGTTGGGTGCGATGATTTCGTCGATCACTTTGCGGTGCGCGGGCAGCACCGAGTAGGCGCGCCAATGCTCTTCGGTTTCGAAGACGGCGGCGATACCGTAGTCGGCGTTGCCGTTGTTGATGCCAAGGTCGTCGCCGTGTCGGTACGAGATAAGTCCGTCGAGTTGAGGGATGAGTGCGTCGAGAGCGGGTGACAGTCGTGCGACGACGTCGTCGCGCACGCCGTTCTCGAACTTCAGGACCACCAGGTGGCAGATTCCGCTCTTCGTTACGTTGGGTGCGCTGGTCATGGGTTGGATTCTCCAATTGTCGTGCGATTAGTTGTGCGATTGATCGAGATGGACACAACATTATGTGGCCGGGCCGAGTCGGTGTTGCGGTGATAGCGTCCCGATGGTGTCCGTAGTAGTCGATCACTTTAAGTCGCTTGGTGCGAAGTACCACCACATCCGCCACAATCACCGGTATGGCGGGGCACTGCGTTACGTGACAATTGTGGTCGGAGCATTGGTCACTGCAGTTGGCGTGCTGACGATTCCGTACCCGGGCCCCGGTTGGGCCACAGTCTTTCTCGGCCTGCTTATCCTGTCTCAGGAGTTGGAGTGGGCCGCGCGGTTACGCAAGAAGATCATGGGACTCCTCAACCGTTTCTATTCGAACTACATCGATGGCAACCGCCTGATGCAGGCGGTCTTGGCGATCGGCACGTGCGCAATTGTGTTCTTGACGTTGTGGTTAACGGGCGGCCTCGCCCTGTTCGGCGGCTGGTTCGGGCTCGACTGGGCGTGGCTACGCTCCCCACTCGCCGGTTAAGTTCACGAGCCTCGCTCCCGCTTCCTTTTCCGCTCTCCGAGTTGGGCCCGCGGAGCGTAGCGATGCGCACCCCTTATCGAGGAGCCCGCAACAATCACCGAGATTCGGGCTAACCACGGCGTGTCGCCTGTTCGGCGTGTCCGATCAGAACGGCGGCACCCCTTCCTCGGCCAACGCCCGAGCTTCCTCTTCCTCGCGGATTCGGCGGTTCGCTGCCCGGCGGGCCATGCGGTAGGCGTGCTTGGCCTCGGTGCGGGACTGCGCGCGCCGAGGGCCGTTCTCGGCGTGTCGGGATTCCGGGCGCGGCGCCCCAACGACGCCGGCCCCAACCGGGGCGTGCTGGCAAGGAATCAACCCGACCTCGGGCAGCAGCCACGTGTTGAGTGCTTGCTGACGCACAGTGAATCCTTCCGGGGTCGTCACTTCGGTCCAGATGACGCCGTTGGCGTCGACGATCTGGTCATCGATCCAGCCTTCGGCGCAGGTCTTCAACCCGTGATGAAAACGGCACTTGGGGTTGAGGTTGCACAAGCACGTCGGGCCGCCAGCGGCCGGATCGTCGTGGTTGTATTCGCACACATGGTCCAGATCGGTAGCAAAAGCCGGTTCGGTGCAGCCGGGCCAGGTGCAGATCCCAAACAGGGCACGCAGAACCGTGTCGAGCGTGGCCGTGGGGCGGTACTGGTTGCCCGGCTGGGCCTGGTGATCGAGCAGATCGCCCAAATCCAGATCACGGGCGACGGTGTCGGGGCGGTCGGCGATTTCGCGAACGTGCTC
Organism: Gordonia sp. (in: high G+C Gram-positive bacteria); assembly: GCF_049647785.1. Lineage (GTDB taxonomy): Bacteria > Actinomycetota > Actinomycetes > Mycobacteriales > Mycobacteriaceae > Gordonia. The sequence goes on along the minus strand of NZ_JBARYI010000061.1, from coordinate 28,011 downwards.
GGCCGAGATCGGGCCGAATCCGTCGAGGACGGCCGGGGTGTCGGCGGTGCCGTCGAGGGTTTCTTCCCGCACCACCACGTGCAGCACCACCCGAGCACACCGGGCATCGATCTGCTCTTGGGAAAGTTCGGCGATGCAATCATCACTGCCGCACTGGCAGGTGAACGCGGTGCCGTTCAACCGCGCCATTGCCGCATCGGAGCGACGAACCTGCTTGGTGCGAGGATCTTTCGGGCACACCCCAGCAATCACTGCATCCAGGGTTTCTTTCGCCAACCGCACATCCTCGGCAGAAGCAGTGATGACCAACTCCGACATGCCTTCGGTGAGCGGGTTGACCATCACCTTCTTGTAGTCGCGGATCTGCTCACGAGTGAGGGTGACCGCATCGGGATCATGCTCGGCGACCACCGCAGCGACCACGGCCTCCACCCGCGCCGCCGACAGGCCACCCAAATGCTGCAACCGGTAGGCGATCTCGGCATCAATCAGCGCAAGCAGAGCAAGATCGTCGACCAGCGAGGTCTGCTCCACAGCACGAGCGAACCACGCATCCGGGATCAGCCCATCGCGCAGCAAACCACCCACGGCCGGAATCCGCTCAGCACACGCCACTGCGCGCTCCACAAACCGCTCAGCGGTGCACTGGCGCACCCCGGCAGCCACCGCGTACGAGGCCGCGACCTTGCACAGCGGATCGTAAACCCGACCAAACACATCCGAAGCCGGATCCGCCTCGGCCACGGCACACTGCTCTTGCAGCAGCGAGTAGATCTCGGCGTAGCGATGCCACATCACCACCCCGGCAAAAGAATCCACCCGCGCAGCAAAAGCCAACCGATCCGCACGGCTATCGCGCACCACACCCGAGGCGGCCGCCGAACCCCCACCGTCGGCCGGGGCCGGGCGAGAAATGCGGATAACGATCTCATCGTCGGCGACCTTCACCGTGGACGCGGGTGGGCGGGTAGTGGTTTGAGTGGTCATCGGCTTCCCCTTCGAATCATCAGCTCGAACTTACGTTCGATGTTAATCCGAGGGTCTGACAATTTTTGAAGGCCAACCCTGACTGGTCCACCAAGATCCCGGCCGACAAACATTTCGGAAGCCGAGTTTTCGCATCCCCGATACTGAGACACCGCTGGTGACACCATCAATAGGTGGATACTTCGACGTCCGACACCCCTCGGCCCACCTCGTACGTTCGCATGGCCGTCAGCTTCTTGCTGATCACCATCGCGCTGCTTCTCGCCCCCATTGCCGCGATCGGAACTTGGGCTCGGGTTGAGTTGGTCGACGGCGATAGTTTTGTCTCGACCTTTGCTCCCTTGGCCGAGGATCCGGCCGTCCAGGATTTCGTCGCGGGACAGATCACTGACGAGATTGACAAGCAGGTTAATTTCGACCAAGCCGTCGGCCAACTCTTCGATGAGCTCGCTGCGGCGAATCTCCCTCCGCGACCAACGGCAGCCATCGCAGCCCTCCGCGGTCCTGCGGTGGCGGGTATCCAGTCAATCGTGGCATCGACTGTTCAACGTCTGGTGGCGTCGGATCAGTTTGCGCAGTTGTGGGAGTCGAGTCTGCGGCTCAGCCATCAGCAGGCGATAGCTGTCCTCAAGGATCAACCCGGAACCGTGTTGGACCTGTCGAAGGACGGCACCTTGAGCGTCCAACTCGAGCCCCTCTTCGATGCCGTGAAGACGCGGTTGGTGCAGCGCGGATTGACGTTTGCCGACCGGATCGAGCCGAAGAATCGGACGATCACCATCGCGCATGCTGATTCGCTCGCACTAGCTCGCGCGACGTATCAGGTGGCGGTGATCGCTGGGTTCTGGCTGCCGTGGGTAGCTCTGGCGCTATTGGTTGCTGGGATTTTGGTGGCGAACCGCCGACGTCGAGCCTTGCTGTTCGCGTCGATCGGGGTGGTCATTGTGTTTGTGTTGTTGTCGTTGGGAATTTGGGTTGGCGGCAACATTTTCACGTACTCCGTGAGCCCGGATCCCATGCCGAGCTCCGTTGCCGACGCCGTGTTTGGCGAGGTCACCGCTGCTATGACGTCCACGATCCGAGCCATCGCCGTTCTCGGTCTCCTGATTGCCGTAGTGGTGTGGTTCGGCGGACCCGCCCGGCCGGCGGTGGCTGTTCGGTCGGTAGCGAATTCCGGATTCAGTTCGTTGCGGTCGGCACTCGACCGGAACGGCGGCGACACTGGTCGGTTCGGCGCATTCGTCGACCATTACCGCGCGGTGATCTGGTGGATCGCCGCGATTCTGGGGACCTTCGCGCTGATGGCGTCGAGGCCAGTCACGTTCAGCGCGATCGGCTGGCTCATTGTCGGACTGGTTGTTCTAGGGATCGCAGTTGAGTTGCTTCGACGGCCAGCCGCAGACCCTCCCGCTACCGAGGCATCGGCTACTCCACTATCCGAATGATCGCGTCATAGTGCCGGGCGTAGTCTTTTCGTGTGACGTACCCGCAGCAACCAGGTTCCCACCCATCTGGGCCACACCAGCCTCAGCAGCAGTGGGCAACCCCGCCCCCGCAGGCGCCGCAGTATCAGCAGGGCCCGCAGTATCAGCAGGCGCCGCATGCACCGGCTCAATGGCAGCAGCCGCAGGTGCCACAGCAGTTCCCTGGGCAGCAGCCTCACTACGGCCAGCCGGTACCGGGTCAGCAGTACCAGCCGCACCCTCCGGCGCAGCAGAGGCAGCAGCAACCCGCGCACTTTCAGCAGCCGGGGCCTCCGCAGCCAGGCCAGTACGCGCCGTCACCACTTGGCACTGGCGCGTTCCTGAGCATCCATACGGGGTTCTTCCCTCTGGCCTGGATCCTCTTCTTGACCGGGCCGCTGATCGTGATCGACGGCATCGAGGTTGGACGAAACTGGGGCGACCAAGTCATCGAACTCGGTCCCGGCGTGCACACGATCCACATCCACACCCGATACCTCTGGGCGATCGGCAACGCTGACCAGCAATTCCAGATTGCGCCCGGCCAGCGTCTGAGTGCTTCGTACAACACACCGTTCTGGGCATTCTCCAAGGGAACCATTCAATTTTACTGAGCGCTTGAGGGTGTCCCGTCAGGTTGAATCGTCGGGACGCGTGGACCTTTACTGTTCAAAATCCGCATCCACATCGACGTCGTTTCGCGCTCGCGAGATACTGACATGCCGCTCGCCGATGCCGGTCTCGACGGCGACGTTCTCGGCGAAATCTCCAAGCTCGACGGACATAGCGTCCGAATCAAACTCGTCAGACACTGCGATGTAGGCAACCCGCTCAACAGTCTCGGCGATCAGGACGCGATAGACCGGCAATCCGCCCTCCTTCTCCTCTTCACACTCGAGGAAAGCATAGGATGCTGACAATCCCCGTCTAGGTTTCGCCCTCCTCGGCATCGACGGTCTCTAATGGGTAGAGTTCGATTCGATGGAAGACACACGCAATACTTCAGCTACGAAGCGCCGAATCCATGTTGTTGGAGCGGTCCTCGTGCGAGACGGCAAGATCCTGGCCGCCCGCCGGAGCAACTTGATGTCACTACCAGGCATGTGGGAGTTTCCCGGGGGCAAGATTGAGCCGGGAGAGAGCCCCCAGGCAGCACTCCGACGAGAACTCGCTGAGGAGTTACTGGTCAACGCTGAGATCGGTGAGCTCCTTGAAACAACCGAGCACGAGTACGATTTCGGTGTAGTCATCCTGACCACGTACTTCTGCACCCTCATCGATGGCGATCCACAACTGACTGAACACTCTGAGATCTCGTGGCTGCCGGCGGCAGATCTTGGAACGTTGGATTGGGCGCCGGCAGATATTCCCGCCGTTGACAAGCTTCGTGCCACGTTTGCCGAATGAACCCAAAACTAAAAACTTCCGAAAATCGCCTAGTACGCGCCGATACGACATTCGGATTCCTTGACGCGTCCGCCCCTTCCGAGCAAGTCTTTCATCCTCAACTCATCTCCAACTGTGACGACAACACGATGTTGCGAGCGATCCGGCATGAACTACATCGCTCGAACCGATTCGTATTCTCTGTCGCATTCGTAACCACGGGCGCGTTAGCCCTTCTGAAACAGGCCCTGGTTGACTTTAACGGCGAGGGAACCATCGTCACGTCGACCTATCTAAATTTCAACGAGCCAGCGGCGTTCCGCGAGTTACTCACGCTGGAGGGCGTTGAGGTACTGGTCCACCCTGATGTTGAGCGCGGTTTCCATGCAAAGGGCTACTTGTTTGAACGAGATGAATCCACGACCGCCATCATCGGTAGTTCCAATCTCACTTCCACAGCTCTGCTGACAAACGAGGAGTGGAACCTTCGCTTCTCGGCTTTGCCTGGCGGTGATATTGTCGACCAACTTCGTGATGCGATCGATAGGCAGGTAAGCGGTTCGTCGCGGCTTACTGCTAGCTGGGTCGCCAAATACGAACACCACTACGCCCAGTTGACACGGCATCCGTCGTCAGAAAGCCAATTTCAATCGGATCCACACACTGAAGATGCCCTCGACAGCGGGTCGCTGTATGACTCGGACTTTTCCCGCAGTTCAATCATGCCAAACACAATGCAGGTCGAAGCGCTTGAAGCCATCGACCAGGTCCGCAGGTCAGGCGAACGCCGAGCCGTGGTGATATCAGCGACAGGAACCGGTAAGACGATCCTTTCCGCCCTGGACGTCCGCGCATTCAACCCCAATCGCATGCTTTTCGTGGTCCACCGAGAGCAGATTCTCGACGCAGCAATCACCGCCTACCAACAGGTTCTTGAAGCTCCAGCCAACGAATTTGGGAAGTTCGTTGGGCGGCAGAAAGACCTGGACCATAAATATGTGTTCGCGACCATCCAGTCGCTGTCACGACCGGAGAACCTAGCCAAGTTGGACTCCGCACACTTCGATTACGTCCTCATCGACGAAGTCCATCGTGCTGGGGCTGATAGTTACAAGCGGCTTATCGATCGAATAGAACCAGCGTTCCTACTGGGACTAACAGCTACCCCGGAGCGAACTGACGGTTTCAACGTCTTCGAAATGTTCGACTTCAATGTGCCTTACGAAATCCGGTTGCAGGCGGCCCTCGAAGCAGACATGCTCGCACCGTTTCACTACTATGGTGTTACCGATTTCGTCGATTCAGACGGCACCACCATCGATGACGCCTCCAAACTGTCGCAACTGATCGCCGAAGAACGCGTGGATTATCTAGTTCAGATGCTTCACAGGTACGGGCACACCGAAGCGACTCGCGGACTAATCTTTTGCGCGAGGCGAAACGAAGCTATCGAACTCTCGCAGCTCCTCAACCAAAGAGTTGTTCACGGATCACCCCTTAGAACCCGCGCGCTGATGGGTTCCGATTCACCCGAGACCCGGCGTGAAGTCGTCCGACAACTCGAATGCGGAGAATTAGACTACATCCTGACGGTTGATATCTTCAACGAAGGCATTGACATCCCGGCAGTAAACCAGGTTGTCATGCTGCGCCAAACTCAGTCATCTATCGTTTTTACCCAGCAACTGGGCCGCGGGCTAAGAAAGGCTCCCGACAAAGATCACCTCCGAGTGATCGACTTCATCGGGAACTACGCCAACAATTACCTGATACCGATCGCCCTTCTTGGGGACAGCTCACTCAATAAGGACGTTATCCGAAGGAAGTTGATCGATGCCGACAACGCAGGGGTGATCTCTGGACTATCCAGTATCAACTTCGATCAAATTTCGCGAGATCGGGTCCTACAGTCCCTATCAAGCATCTCCCTCGACAGCATGAAGAACATCAAGGCAGCCTATCTTCAACTTGAACAACGCCTGGGCAAGATCCCGAAACTGATAGACTTCGCACGATTTGAAACTGTGGATCCCGTTGTCATCGCGACAAAGAAAAAGAACTACTGGGCTCTCCTTCAAAAACTAAAGCGCGAGGAAGAAGAACCCCCTAACGAAGTCACCCAGATACTGAACTTCGTATCCGGTGAACTCCTGCCCGCCAAGAGACCTCATGAACTACTGCTGCTTAACGAACTTTTGGCGGGCCGGTCGCTCAGCAAGGAACGCTTCGGCCAGTTGCTCACTGAGCAGGGACTAGAAACAGATGCCGCGACCATTGAGTCAGTTGAGCGAGTGCTCTCGCTTGAGTTCTTCACGGCTTCCGAACGAGAGAAATACGGAGATCAGGCCCCAATAATCGTCGCCTCATCCGGGTACTCCTTCTCCCCCAGAATGGGACTGATGCTTTCCTCGTCTAACAAGCTTCGCGCGCACATAGAAGATCTTGTTGAAACAGGACTCTACCTTGCGCGCCATCAAAATGGCTGGACCGGAGAGCTTCAGATCGGCAAATTGTACTCGAGAAAGGACGTGTGTCGACTCCTCAACTGGAAGTCAAATGAATACAGCACTATCTACGGTTACAAAGTAGATGCCGCATCCCGGAGTTGCCCCATATTTGTCACGTACCACAAATCGGACGAAGTCTCCGAGAGCACACAATACGAGGACGAGTTCCTCGATGCCTCAACGCTCAAATGGTTCACTCGAAGCAGGCGAACACTTCAAAGTAGCGAGGTTCAGTCAATCGTTGAGAACGAGTTTCCGCTGCACTTGTTTGCCAAGAAGGATGACGCAGAAGGCCTCGACTTCACATACCTCGGACTCGCGAAGTCACGCGAACCCGTCCAAGAACAGATGCCCGGTGGTTCCGGCAAGATGCTTGATGTCGTGACAATGAAACTCGATCTAATGACCCCGATGGATACGAGCCTCTTCCGTTATTTGGTTACTGGATCAAACGGCACCAGCGAATAGGTCGCACCTTCGGCAGCCCCGCTCATGGGGGGGCGCCACCCCTACTCCCCTTCAGCGCTCCACTTTTCGCGCACGACCATCCCTGGCACTTCAGGAACCTTGACGTCCTTGGCTTTTTTGGTCTTGCCCTTTTTGTTGAGGGCGATGGGGTCTTCGCTGAAGAGTTCTTCGACGCCGAGGTTGTCGAGGTCGTCGATCTCTTCGGAGGCGGCGTTGTCGACGGCGGGCGCGTCTTCAACCGCAGTCTCATCGGCCGCAGTCTCGTCGGCCGCAGTCTCTTCGGCCTCCGCCTCCTCAACTTCTTCCTCGTACGCCATCCCGAGGTACTTGCGCCACGTGTTGGCGTCGCGCACCGCTACCCCATCTTCGGCAGCGGCTTCTTCGGCGGCGCGAACCTGGTTCATCAGGACGATCGCGCGGCGGCGTAGGTCGTCTTCGACGCTGCCGACCGCGTGCTTGCGGAATGGGATGTCGACTCGGTACAGCGACGGACTGACCGCGGCGATCGGAAAGTCGACGCGGGCAAGCCGTTCAAAGATCTTCTGCACTAACACCAGGGCTGGCTGTGTGGTGACAATGCCGTCGAGCAGGCTGGTGTTGGCGCGCTCGGCGGCTTTGGCGGTATCCCAATCATCGATCTGCTGATCGAGATTCGCGTGCTCGCCGTTCAAAACACCGGGCGTCCGACTTGAGACCTTGTCGATAAAGCTTTGGGCAACATCGTCGATGTCGAACGAATCGACCGCCGAATCGGCAGCGATCCGCGCGTGGAACAGCACTTGAAGGAGCAGGTCCCCGAGCTCCGACCGCAGCTCGTCGGCCGTCCCGTGATCGATTGAGTCGAGAAGCTCGTAAACCTCTTCGAGGAGGTACTGCCGCAACGAATCGTGCGTCTGCAATTGTTCCCAAGGGCCGGTGCGCCGCAGTCGGTCCATCAGTTCGACGGCGCGCAACAGCTTGCCGCCGGGGAGGGTGCTGCCCTCGATGACAGACTCACCACACTTGAGCCGCTCGAGCACCGCGGGATGGTCGCGGTTGGAGCTGACCAGGGTCTTTGACCCGTCGTCCTCGACGAGCCCAACCAACTCGTACGACGGCAACTGCCACAGCAGTGATGGATGCACTTCCTCGGTGACCGCGACCGTCTCAGCAAGCAAGGCAACCGCGCCGGCCGGAATCATGTCGGGACGTGACGCGTCTAGCAAGACCACGGCCATGGAAGTCCCCTCTCCGACAAATCAGTGTCTACCTCGACATTAACGTGTAGATCGGCTTGATCTCGGTCGCACGCGCGGGAACTGAACGTGTCGCGCATTACTCGCCGCTAAGTAACTCGCCGGTAACTAGGGTCGGTGCTTCCGCAAGGTGTCCGCGACGACGCGATGCCCCCGCGGACACCGTTTCGCCAATGCATAGCCGACACCCCAACTGCCTCGATAGGTTTGGAATCAGCCGTCCCACGCGAGACGACGCCGAGCCCAGTTCTTTCTGAGGTGCAGAGGAGAATCGTGCCATGACGCAAGACCAAACAATCCAGGCATTGAGCCAGGAAACCCGCTCCTTCGCACCGCCACCCGCCTTTGCCGACAATGCCAACGTGACCGCGGAGGCCTACCAGCGCGCCGCCGACGACAACCTCGCCTTTTGGGGCGAGGCCGCCGAACGCATCACCTGGGCTGAGCCTTACACCGAGGTCCTCGACTGGTCGCGGGCCCCACACTCCAAGTGGTTCGTCGGTGGCAAACTCAACGCCGCCTACAACTGCATCGACCGCCACGTCGAGAACGGCCTTGGCGGCCGCGTCGCCTACCACTTCGAAGGCGAAGCCGGCGACACCCGAACCATCACCTACCAAGACCTCCAAGACGAGGTCAGCAAGGCCGCGAACGCCCTCATCGAACTAGGTGTTCAGACCGGCGACCGCATCGCCATCTACATGCCGATGATCCCCGAAACGGTGTTCGCGATGCTGGCCTGCGCACGTATCGGCGCACCGCACACCGTGATTTTCGGCGGCTTCTCGGCCCGCGCGATTGCCGATCGTGTCCAAGACTGTGGCGTCCAAGTCGTCATCACCGCCGACGGTGGCTTCCGGCGCGGCAAGCCCTCAGCACTGAAGGCCGTGGTCGACGAAGCCATGACACTGTGCCCCGAAGTCCGGACAGTACTGGTCGTCAAGCGCACCGGCCAGGACGTCGACTGGACCGAAGGTCGCGACCTGTGGTGGTCCGACGTCGTCGACCGTCAGTCCGCGCAGCACACTCCCGAAGCCTTCGACGCCGAACATCCGCTGTACGTCATGTACTCGTCGGGAACCACCGGCAAACCGAAAGGCATCCTCCACACGACAGGCGGCTACCTCGTCGGCACGTCGTACACGCACTGGGCGGTGTTCGACATCAAACCCGACACCGACGTGTACTGGACCGCCGCCGACATCGGCTGGGTCACCGGCCACTCGTACATCGTGTACGGACCGCTAGCCAACGCGACCACGTCGATCATGTACGAAGGCACCCCCGACACCCCACACCAGGGACGATGGTGGGAAATCATCGAAAAGTACAAGGCCACCATCCTGTACTGCGCCCCCACGGCGATCCGCACGTTCATGAAATGGGGACGCCAAATCCCCGCGAAGTACGACCTCACGTCGCTGCGCCTCATCGGATCGGTCGGCGAACCCATTAACCCCGAGGCATGGATGTGGTACCGCGAACACATCGGCGGCAACAAAACTCCCGTCGTCGACACGTGGTGGCAAACCGAGAACGGGCAGATACTGATCAGCCCGCTCCCCGGCGTCACACACACCAAACCCGGTGCGGCCATGCGAGCTCTGCCCGGTATCGAGGCCGACGTCTACAACGAAGAAGGCCAACCCGTCGGCAACGGCGAGGGTGGTTACCTCGTCATCAAGAAGCCGTGGCCCGCCATGCTCCGAACCCTGTGGGGCGACGATGACCGTTTCCAACGCACCTACTGGGACCGCTTCCCCGGCGTGTACTTCGCAGGCGACGGCGCCAAACGCGACCAAGACGGCGACATTTGGGTGATCGGTCGCGTCGACGACGTCATGAATGTCTCCGGCCACCGCCTCTCGACCACCGAAATCGAATCCGCCCTCGTCTCGCACGAGGCGGTTGCCGAGGCGGCGGTGGTGGGTGCGGCCGATGCGACCACCGGACAGTCCATCGAAGCGTTCGTCATCCTGCGCGAAAGCTCCGGTGGCGGCGGCCGGGACATCGTCGACGAACTCCGCAAGCACGTCCGCACCGAGATTGGCGCCATCGCGAGCCCGCGGTCGATCATGATTGTCGAAGAACTCCCCAAAACCCGATCCGGCAAAATCATGCGACGCCTACTCCGCGACATCGCCGAAAACCGGGAACCCGGCGATTCGACGACCCTCGCCGACTCGTCCGTCGTCGACCGAATCCGCAAGGAAGTCTCCGGCAGCTAAGGCGCGAGCGCGGCCAAGACCGCCCGCAACGCCGGATCAGCCTCGCCGCTGCGGCGCCACACCGTATGCACCTCGCGGCGCGGGGCGTCGTGCAACTCCCGCAGCACCACGCCGTCCGGAACGTGCGGTCGTGCCAGACGTGGAATCAGCGCGACCACGTCGCCCGCCGCCACCAACGCCATCTGCGTTCCGAAGTCGTCGACGGAGTGCACCACGTCGGGTTGGTGTTCGGAATCGGCAAACAGCCGCTCGAACCATCGGTGGCAGACGGTGCCGCTCGGGCTGGTGACCCACTCGCAGTCGTGCAGGTCCGACCGTCGGATGGGCCGGTCGACCTTGGCGAGGGGATGGTCGACAGGGATCGCCAGGTCGCCGATATCAGTATGCAGATGCGCCCGTTCCAGTCCGGCTGGAACGGCGACGGTCACGCCGTCGGCATCGTGCACCATCGCCAATTCCGCGTTGCCCGACTCCACCGCGTAGACGGCGGGAACCGGGTCGAGTTCCACCACCTGCACCCGTACATCGGGGTACTGGCTTCGAATAGTCTTCAGCGCCGGGGCGACAAGCCCGCGGACGCCAGTCGAAAAGGCTGCGATTCTCACCACACCGCGCGGCAGTCCAGCGTCCACCGAGCGCGCCGCGGCCACCGACTTCTCGAGCGCGTTGAGCACTTCCGCGGCGTTCTCCACCAGGGCATGCCCAGCCGGTGTCAGCACCACCCGACGGCCAGCGGGTGCCACCAGACGCACTCCGACCTGCGCTTCCAGTCGTTTTACCTGCTGCGAAATGGCCGACGGCGTAAAGCCAAGCTCATCGGCGGCACGCGCCATGGTGCCAAGGTCGGCGATCGCCCGCAGCGCACGCAGCGCGGCCACATCAATCATGAAGCTCTCCTAACGATTACTCACGATAACCCCTCGCTTGTGCTGAACGGTTCGGGCACGTGACCATAGAGACCATGACCTTGAGTTCCATGCTTTCTGCGCGCGCCACCTTCGGATCCAACCTCGTCGCCATGCCGACGCCGATGAACCCCGACAGCTCCCTCGACGAAGCCGGCATCAGCGCGGTCGCCAAGCATCTGGTCGACGGCGGCTGCGACGGCATCGTCGTCGCTGGCACGACCGGCGAAGCTCCGACGCTCGACAACGTCGAACTCCTCCGCGTGCTGGAACTCGTTCGGGCCAGCGCTGGCCCCGACACCAGGTTGGTCGTCGGCGTTGGCACCAACCACACCGCGAAGAGTGTCGCGACGGCTCGCGAGGTGGCCGCTGCGGGCGCGGACGCGCTGCTCGTCGTAACGCCGTACTACTCGAAGCCGTCGCAGGCCGGAGTCATCGCGCACTGCACCGCGATCGCCGACGCCACCGAACTGCCCGTCATGCTGTACGACATTCCCGGCCGCACCGGCCTCGCCCTGACTTATGAGACGCTGATCGAACTGTCAGAGCATCCCCGTATTCTCGCGGTCAAGGATGCGAAGGGCGACCTCTTCGAGATGATGTCGTTGCTGGCCGAAACCGGTTTGCAGTACTACTGCGGGCTCGACGAACTGAACTTGCCATACCTCGCCGCCGGCGCCGCTGGCGTGGTGAGCGTGATGGGTGTGGTGGGTGCGGACCGCAACCGCGCACTGATCAACGCGATCGACGCCAGCGACCTCACCGCCGCGCGCGCTATCAACGACGCCGTCCGCCCCCTGACCGCCGCACTGATGCGCACTGCTCCCGGCGTCGTCACGGCAAAGGCGGCGCTGCACGAGACCGGCGTCATCGCGCACACTTCTGTGCGTGCCCCACTGTTGCCTGCAACCGAAGCCGAAACCAGCGTCGTGCGGGCGGCATTGGTCGCCGACGGGCAGCTACTCAACGCCTGACGTGGTGCCGTGTGACGGCAGATCTGTTGCGTTAGGTGTCACTCGGTTCCCGGCTGAATAGGCACCCGGCGACATTCCGATCGTCGCCGTGAAGTCTCTCGTCAGGTGGGCTTGGTCGGAGTAGCCGAGTTCCGCGGCGAGGGCTGCCCAATCGGCCAAACTGCCGTCGCGGACACGCTCGGCCGCGTCGATCAGCCGGAATCGGCGGATCACCCAGGTCGGCGACACCCCGGCACACGAGGTAAACATCCGCTGCAGCGTCCGGGCGGTGATTCCACCGAGTTGCGCAAGCTGATCGACCGTCCGAATCGTCCGGTCGCCCTCCGCAGCCGACGCGATCGCGGCAACCTCGCGGGCACGGTTCACGCGAGCTGACGGTCGGATCTCCAGGAGTCTCACCAGCGCGTCGGCGATCGGTGCCGCGCGTCTCGCACCCGGCTCGATATTCGCCACGCGCTCAGCGAGATCCCGATCGTTAAGTTCCAGCACGGTCGAAATCGGCACGTGCGCATCGTTGAGCGCGTGAACGTCGTCGACCCACGCACCGAAGCCGCCAGTGGTGGTCTTGGCTGCGAAGTTCCAGCCGCGGCCCGTCAACTCACGAACCGTTACCTCGGTGGTGACACCGTTAAGTCGGGTTTGGAGGCCGTACGGACCGGGTGGCGGAGTGTCGCCCGGTGGCGGCGCCACCCCGACGCTGACGTTGACCGCAGGCGTCGCCAACACCGGCTGCCGATGTCGTCGGTTTGCGGGCAGATCCCATCGCACCGACCAGAACCACTCAATCAGTCCCTCCAATTCCGGCGGCGCGGGATAGCGCTGGAAGTCGACGACCGTCAGCATTCGGCCCGGTGACAAGATCCCGCGTGTGTGGTCTGCGGCCCCCACAAATGATTCCGGCTTTTGCGGCACGCCTTGAGGTTAGTCGCAAGAATCCCACCCCACGCGCCCCCAACTGTCGCGAATCTTCACGCGGTCCCGCCCGCCACCTCGGACCGTCGAAAGCATGGACACTTCAGCAGATCTACTCGTAGCGTCGACCAACTCGCCGATCTGCTCGTCGCCGCAGCCGACACGTCTCCGACCGCCCCGACACCGTGCACCGCGTTCAATTTCCAGACCCCGAATCGGTTGAGGTGGAGGAACTCGGGACGGCGGAGTACGCCGCGCCCATGCGGACCTGACACGCCGAGAATCGGGATGCCAGATATCTGGCACTCTCCCACCGAGAGTGCTAATATCGGTGTCGCACAGTGATCGGATTCACCGACCGCCGGGGTCGGTGGACAGGGATTTAGGAGGTGTGTTGCTGTGCTTGGATTCGACCCATTCAATGATCTCGACGCTCTCACCCGCGGCCTTCTCGCCGGTCAGCAGAGTGGCACTTCGCGAACTCCGCGGTTCATGCCCATGGATCTGTTCAAAATCGATCACCAATACGTCTTGACCGCAGACCTCCCGGGCGTCGACCCGGGATCGATCGACGTCAGCGTTGACAACGGCGTACTTACCCTCTCCGCACAACGCTCCCTCGCGTCCGACGACAGCGTCAAATGGCTCACGAGTGAGCGCTTCGCTGGCACGTATCGACGACAGGTGACACTCGGCGAGGGCATCGACACCGCCGCCATCAGTGCACAGTACGACAACGGTGTACTCACCGTCACGATCCCGGTCGCCGAGAAGGCCCGGCCGCGGCGTATCGACGTCCAGCAAGCGGACAAACCGCGCGCAATCGCTACGGGACCCAACTCGGACACGAACTCGTTAGAGTCGACGGCTTCGTAACTGGGGGTGCCGTGGCACGGTCACCGTGCCTAACCGCCACTTTCCTGACTGACCGATGTCGGAATTGAGGAGGTGCGAATCAAGCGAATTCATTCAGAGTATGTTCCTTCCGTCTCGCAGCGCCTGGCGGCCTTCTCCCCGAAGGCCGCCAGGCGTTGCGTCCGTTTGGGCGCTGCCACTCATCGAGCCACGCGATGCTGACTGCCGTGCCGTGTCGCGAATCTTCAATACCAGCCGGGCCGACGAGCATAACGTCGAAGCATGGACACTTCAGCAACCCTCCTTCGCCTCCTCGACCAACTCGCAGATCTGCTCGACGCCGCAGCCGACACCCCTCCGACCGCCCCGACACCGTGCACCGAGTTCGACTTCCAGACCCTCCGCAGCCACGTGGTCGGCTGGCTCACTGCCTTCACCGACGGCTACACCAGCGCCGATCACCGCTGCAGCGACCCCGACGCCGTCACCGTCGTGGGGAGCGGCGCAGATCAAGTCCGTAGCAACCGTGCCCGCCTCGCCGAAGCCCTGCCAGCTGCGCTCGCCGATCCGCTGTTCATCGGCGAATCGGCAATGCCCGGAGACATGGCCGCGTCGATGATTTTGTGGGAGTACCAAGTCCACGGCTGGGACTTGGCACAAGCCGCAGGGCTGCCGTGGGCACCCGACAGCGATGGTCTCGAAGCATCGATCGCCTTCGCCCCGAACATGTTGACCCCCGATTTCCAAGGCGAGGGCAAGATTTTTGCACCGGCCGTCAAAGTGGCCGACGACGCTTCCGCGATGGATCGGCTGGCCGGGATGTCCGGGCGGGCGCCACTCACTTCGGTTGGGTAACCGGCGCTATGTCTCCAGCGGCGCGATGGTCTGCAGGAACGTCACGATGTAGTCGATGAGTTCGGTATCGCGGAGACGGGCCGAACCGACGCCACCGGTCCGTGGGATCGGAACCGTGATGACCTGCGTGGCCGCACGGTACGACGCCGACGAGTACATCCGCGACAGTCGAACCTGCTGGCTGTCGAGGAGCAGCATCGGCGAAATCCGGATCGACTGCCCCGCCACACCTACTTCGGTGACGCCGCGTTCCCGGCAACGGATCCGCAGCCGGGCGATCGCCGCCAGGCGTTGCGTTTCAACGGGCGGCTCGCCATAGCGGTCGACGAGTTCACTCATCACTTCGTCAACATCGTCGTCGCTGGTGGCCGACGCCAACTTGCGGTACGCCTCCAAACGAAGCCGATCGGCCTCGACGTACTCCACCGGAATGTGCGCGTCGACGGGCAAGTCAATGCGGACCTCGCCGGTCTCCTCAGTTTCGATCGTCTTGCCGTCGGCCGCCGCGCGATACGCCTCAACGGCCTCACCAACCAGCCGCACGTACAGATCGAATCCGACGCCTGCCACGTGCCCGGACTGCTCGGCACCGAGCACATTGCCTGCGCCGCGCAGTTCCAAGTCCTTCAGCGCCACGGCCATACCGGCACCGAGTTCGTTGTTTTGCGCGATCGTCGCGAGACGGTCGTAGGCCGTTTCGGTCAGGGGCTTGTCCGGGCTGTACAGCAGGTACGCATACCCTCGTTCACGACTACGACCAACGCGGCCACGCAACTGATGCAGCTGCGACAAACCGAAGTTCTCGGCGCGATCGAGAATCAACGTGTTGGCATTGGAAATGTCGAGGCCGGTTTCGATGATGGTGGTACAGACAAGGATGTCGTACTCCCGATCCCAGAATCCCTGCACGGTGCGCTCGAGTTGTTCCTCGCCCATCTGCCCGTGCGCGACAACAACCCGCGCCTCGGGCACCATGTTCGCGATGTGCTTGGCCGTCTTGTCGATGGTCGAGACCCTGTTGTGCACATAGAACACCTGACCGTCGCGCAGCAGTTCACGACGAATCGCGGCCGCCACCTGCTTGTCGGAGTAGGCACCGACATAAGTGAGGACCGGGTGGCGTTCTTCCGGCGGAGTTAGGATCGTCGACATCTCGCGGATGCCCGCCATCGACATTTCCAGGGTTCGTGGGATCGGCGTCGCCGACATGGTCAACACGTCAACATGGGTTCGGAGCGCCTTGATGTGTTCCTTGTGTTCGACGCCGAAACGCTGCTCCTCGTCGACGATCACAAGGCCGAGGTCCTTCCAGCGGACACCGGTCTGCAGCAGTCGGTGCGTACCGATCACGATGTCGACCTCACCGGACGCCATCTGCGCCAGAATCTCTTTCGACTCGGCGGGCGTAGTGAAGCGCGACAGTCCGCGCACCTTCACTGGGAAACCATCCATGCGTTCGGTAAACGTTTGCAGATGCTGGCCAGCGAGGATGGTCGTCGGAACCAGCACCGCCACCTGCTTGCCGTCTTGCACGGCTTTGAACGCGGCGCGCACGGCGATCTCCGTTTTGCCGTAGCCGACGTCACCGACGACGACGCGGTCCATCGGGATGGGTCGTTCCATATCGGCCTTCACTTCGCCGATCACCGTCATCTGATCGATGGTTTCGGTGTAGTCGAAGGCGTCTTCCATTTCGCGCTGCCACGGGCTGTCCGGGCTGAACGCGAACCCGGGGGCGGCATGGCGTGCGGCGTACAACTGCACCAGTTCACCGGCAATCTCGCGGACCGCCTTGCGCGCCTTCTTCTTGGTGTTGGCCCAGTCGGAACCGCCGAGCTTGCTCAGGCCGGGCTGCTCGCCGCCGACGTAGCGCGAGAGTTGGTCGAGCGAATCCATGGGGACAAACAGTCGGTCCCCCGGTTGGCCGCGCTTGCCGGGGGCGTACTCGATGACGAGATATTCGCGGCGGGCCCCGGAAATCACGCGTTCGATCATCTCCACGAACTTGCCGATGCCGTGCTGATCGTGGACGACGAGATCGCCGGCCGTCAAAGCCAACGGATCGACTTGATTGCGTCGCTTGGCGGGCATCCGCCGACCGTCCTTGGCACCGACCACGCGCGCACCGGTGACGTCAGCCTCACTGGCAATCACCAGCCCCGCCGACGGGCACACGAGACCGCGCCGCAGGGTGCCGTGATAGATGCCCACGGCGTCGTTCGGGGGTTCCTCGCCTGGTTCCATGAGCTTGGCTGGCACTTCGGCTTCGCCAAGTCGATCAACAAAGCGTGCCGCAGTGCCGCGACCCGCTGCGACCAACGCCGCACGACCGCCAGAAGCAATCTGCGCGCGGAACGCGGTCATCAGGTCGGCGAGTTCCGCGGGATTGCCATGCGGTGCCGGACCGGGTTGCAGGTCAAGTTCGAGTTCGTCCCCCGACCCCGTCGACAGCGGGCTCATAGTCCACCACGACTGCCCTGCGGCGAGGGTGGCGGCCTGCACTTCGTCGACGCCACGGTACGCACTGGCCGACAGGTCGATCGATGGTTCACCCGCTGCGACCGGGGCCATCGCACCGAGCGCTGCCGCGTTCCACGATGCTTCCAAGAACTCGGCACCCGTGCGCGCCAGGTCGACGGCGCGGGTGCGAACCTTCTCCGGATCGAGCACCAGGACGCGGGTGCCCTCCGGCATCGCCTCGGTGAGCATTTGCATCTGGCCGTCGACGAGCGCCGGGATCAGCGCCTCCATGCCGTCGACGGGGATTCCCTCGGCGAGCTTCGTCAGCATCTCGCGCAACGATTCGTCGGCCGTCGTCTCCGCCAGTTCGCCGGCGCGTACACGGACCGCCTGCGTCAGTACAAGTTCGCGGCACGGATGAAGGTGGACGACGGAAGTGTCGATCTCGGGTTGGGTGCGCTGGTCGGCGACCGAGAACGCCCGAATGTCGGTGACTTCGTCGCCCCAAAACTCCACGCGCACCGGATAGTCGGCAGTGGTCGGGAAGACGTCGAGAATGCCGCCGCGGACCGCGAACTCACCGCGCGTACCGACCATGTCGACGCGCTCGTACGCCATCTCGACGAGTTGCTCGATGAGGCCGTCGAAGTCGATGTCGGCGCCTTCGGTAAGGGTTATCGCACGCATGGCACCCAGCCCCGGCGCCATCGGCTGCACCAGCGACCGCACCGTCGCGATCACGACGCGCAACGGTGCGACAGTCGGATCGGCGAGCCGCGACAGCACCGCGAGACGCTGCCCGACGGTATCGGCCGACGGCGAAAGCCGTTCGTGCGGCAGGGTTTCCCACGACGGGAACTGAGCAACCACCGGCGTCCCGTGGGGGCCGGTTGGCAACAGTTCCGTGAGCTCTGCCGTCAGATCGTCAGCCTCACGACCGTTGGCCGCCACCACCAGAACCGGGCGCTCGGCCTCACTGTCCCCGCCGCTCGCCAACTGCGCGACGACGAAAGGGCGAGCCGCATCCGGTGCCGTGATGGCCAATTGCGCCTGATCCGCACGATCGCGAAGCAGCCCGAAAGCTGCGTCACGAAACGCGACGGGGACAAGGCCGGACAGGGATGGGCGCGACACCGCAGGCGTGGACACCCCTAAATACTAGGCAACGCCCCAATCTTCTAGGAATTGCCAGCGACATTCCAGAGCGTAGCGCCCAGCGGATGTGATTCAGTCGCACCCGGCAACACGGCGTACACGGCCGAACCTATCGGTGTCGTCCACACGTTGAGGTCGTCGTGGTCGGCCAAGCGCTGCTGGACCGGCACATACTGGGTTACCGGATCAGCCTGGT
Organism: Gordonia sp. (in: high G+C Gram-positive bacteria); assembly: GCF_049647785.1. GTDB lineage: Bacteria > Actinomycetota > Actinomycetes > Mycobacteriales > Mycobacteriaceae > Gordonia. Next base: position 9,425 of record NZ_JBARYI010000061.1, on the reverse strand, counting down.
AGGCGGCAAAAATCAGGCCGCTATTGGACGTATCCGACGACCCCGGTTCCGGCGGATCATCGTAGTTGTAGGCGCGCCGCAGGAACTGCTCGGCTTCACTTCGACGATGCGCTCGCGCGATGTGCGACGACGCCGGTATCACCGGGATCCCGCCGCGCGTGGCCGCAAAGTTCGGCTGGTCGAACTCGTCACTGCCGGTCAGCGGCGCACCATTGTCGAGGGTCCGGCCCGTCGACAACTCCCGTCCGCGGCGGTCGATCCCCTCCCACGTATCCATGTTCATCGCAATCCGACGCAAGACCAAGCTGGTGCCGCCCGCCATCCACGATTGTTCGCGGCCGTCGTTCCAGAGCAGCTTGTCGAAACTGTCGGAGGGCGGTTGTACGGTGCCATCAACCTGGCCGAACAAGTTACGCATGGTCCCGGTAGCCATGCCGGGGCTGTTCCGGAAGCCGCGCTGCACCCAGCGGACGCGAGCACTGCGCCGCACCGAGGCGGTCAGCATCCGCGTAGCGTGCGCCAGCGTCACCGGATCGTCCGCGCAGAGTTGCAAAAGCAGATCAGTCTGCCCCCACCGGGGGTCCAACCGGTCGATACTGAACGGCGGCAACGGTTTCAGCCACGACGGCCGGTGCGGCGCCAACTGCTTGGCCCGGAAAGCCCGGTCGCCAACACCAACGGTCACCGTTAGGTTCGACGGTATCCGCGCCAACTCCGGTTCGGTGTCCGACAAGCTCGGCTCACCTTGCGTCAATCGCGCTGCATCCTGCGTCCACAGGGCTAGGACACCCGCGAAGGTCGAAACATCGGACGGATCCACCAGATCGAGTCCAACATATTGCGCGTGCGCGGGCGCATGCGTGGTGATCCCCGACTGGTGTTCGCCGTAGAACGGCACGGTGCCAACTCCCGCGGCGGGGTCGGGCGAGATGACTCCTCGCCCCAACCCCACCGCAGCGGCACCCACGCCGAGCCCCGCCAAACCGGCACCGCCGGTCAGCAGGGTTCGGCGCGACAGCCTTGCAGTTGGCCTAGTCGTCCCGTTCGGTTCGGGTGTCCCAGTCGGCTCCGTTGTCACTTATGCGAGCCGGAGTGCTCCGGCTCGCCCGGCGTGTAGTTCTCCTGGTTGCCGTCAAAGTCGCGGGCCAGCGCGTCGAAGGTCGTAGTCGAACCGTCGGCATACCGCAGGCTGAAAGCGACGGACTTACCAGTTGTGATGGGCGCCGGGATACCCATGAGCATGAGGTGCTCGCCGCCCGGCTTCAACGTGACGGAACCCTTGGCCGGGATCACAAAACCGCCGTCTTTCTGGCGCATCGTGGTGCCGCCGGAACCGTTATCGACCACCTCGTGCATCTCGGTGGTCGTGGCCGCCGCGGTGTGCGCGGACACGATCCGGATGTCGGAGTCGGACGAATTGTGCAGGGTCCCGAACGCAGCCGTCATTCCGGACGGTGCGGCCTTGACCCACTGGTCGGTGATGGTCACCGAATCGGCTTCGGTCCCCGAAGAATCGCTACTGCCGCAGGCGACGAGCGTCACCGAGGTCAGTGCTGCCGCGGCGAGCATGGTCAGGGAACGGATGAGAGTGCGGCGTTGTGCCATGGTTGTATCAACTTTCGTGCATGCATCTGATGTCCCGGCTGTCAGAACAACAGCCGGGTGTGGAAACGGAATCAGATGTGCACGGGTGGTCCGCGGACTCCCGCAGCGGCCCGCATCGGCGCGGGCGTAAGGGTGGCAACCTGCCGGTCGACCTGGGAGGTAACAGCTTCGACCTGCGACGACACTCCGAGGCTGAGGAGTCGCCACAGGTGGGCGATATTGTCACCGCAAGCCCGGCTGAGTCGTTCCGCAACGAACAGGACGCCCGCGGCGGCAGGCACGGCCAATAGGTGCCAGGTAAGCATCAGCGATCCGGGCACCATGGCTGTTCCGTGATGGCCGTCAATGACACTCAGGACGACGTGTGCGGCGGCCTGGCCAGCGGTCAACGCAGCCAACACGCCCACCACCGAGACCTTGATCCGGCCTGCGACCCGCGCGCGTTCCACCGAGCGAACTTGCCCGGCGCGAACCAATCCAACGCAGAACGCGAGACCGACCAGCACAACGAGTTGTGTGGACGAAGGGATGTGACCGCCACCCAGCGAGTGTGCAGCGATACCCAGGACCAGGGAGACGATTGCCGCCAGCAGGCCGTGCGCGGTCGACGAGACCTGCGCACCACCCGACGTCGGAGCAATCAACACGGCCTCCAGACTACTACCGACTGTCGTTGCGCCCCTATTTCGTTACCGGCACCACAAACTGCAGGTATACGCAGCCGACCCATCTGTCGAACTTGCGGCCTACGCCCGCCGACCGACCAACCTCCACAAACCCCAACTTCTGGTGCAGCGCTACCGACTCGGGCACTTCGTCGGACACCATGGCCATGATGTTGCGCGTCACTGACGGATCGACGGCGTCCAGCAGCGCCGACAGCAGTCGCGTGCCCAGCCCACGACCGCCAGCATCCGGGCGCAGGTAGATGCTGTCCTCGGCAGTGAACGCCCAGCCCGCTCGGCCACGGAACACTCCCAGATAGGCATAGCCGAGAATCTCGCGGACCCCTTCGGCCTCATCCACCAGCACTAAGAAGGGCCTTCCACCGTCGACGATCGACTGCAGTTTGCGTTCCCAACCGTCAACCGACAGCGGTTCCAAATCGAACGTCGCCGTCGAGTTGATCACGTAATGCCGATAGATCTCAGCGACCTCGGGCAGGTCAGCGATGGTAGCGGGACGAATGCTCAGCATGGGCTGATTTTGCCGCATCGCCAAGACGACTACGCTCGTGCAGTGGCCAGTTCCGGAAGAGAGCCCCTCAAAGTTGCCGATGAAGGCAGGCTCCAAGGTGGCTTGAAGCCTCGGCATCTGATCATGATGAGCCTCGGTTCAGCGATTGGTGCCGGCCTGTTCGTCGGGTCCGGTCAAGGCATTGCGCTCGCCGGTCCAGCGGCGCTCCTCGCCTACGCGATCATCGGCCTCATCATCGTTTCGGTGATGCGAATGCTCGGCGAACTCGCCGCCGCCGACCCCAATCCGGGCGCGTTCTCGTACTACGTCGGCAAGTCATTGGGCCCCGGTGCCGGATTCATGATGGGTTGGCTGTGGTGGATCCAAATGACGCTCGTCGTCGCCGCCGAGTCGCTCGCCGCGGCCGAAACGCTCAACAGCCTTATCGGCGTCTTACCGGTGTGGGCGTGGGCGCTGACATTCATGATCGTCTTCACCATCCTCAACCTCACCGGCGTCTCAAATTTCGGCGAACTCGAATTCTGGCTATCACTCACCAAGATCGTTTTCATCGTCCTATTTCTGGTTCTCGGTGCCGCGTATCTGTTCGGGTGGACTGCTGAACCGTCGCCGGGACTGAGCAACGCCGGCGAGTTCTTGCCTCATGGTTTCGGCGGTCTCACCGCGGCACTGCTGGTTATTGCGTTTGCCTTCGGTGGCATCGAAATCATCGCGGTCGCCGCTGCGGAGACGCACGATCCGGGGCCCAGCGTGTCGAAATCAATCCGCACCATCGTGTGGCGAATCCTGGTCTTTTACGTTGGCTCCGTGGCCGTTATCCTGCTGGTCCTACCCGCAGATGACCCCCAAATGCTCGAATCACCGTTCGTCGGAGTCCTCGACAAAGTTGGCTTGCCCGCCGTCGCGACCACCATGGGCGTCATCATCGTGGTGGCACTGCTGTCGTCGATGAACGTGAACCTCTACGGCGCCTCGCGCATGTTGTTCTCCCTGTCGGTGCGCAACATGGCCCCCAAGGTCGCATCCAAAACTGCCACCAACGGTGTACCGGTCGCCGCCGTGCTCGCCAGCATCGTCGTCGGATTCCTGGTGGTTCCCGCCGTCTACCTGTGGGGCGACCTCGTCCTAACGCGACTCCTGTCGATGGTCGGTTCCACGCTGTTGGTGACGTGGCTGGCGATTACCTCTGCGCAGATCGTGCTGCGCCGTCGCGCCGACGCCGCAGGCACCCACCTACCGATGAAAATGTGGGGATTTCCGGTCCTGTCGTGGTTGACGCTGGCCGCCCTCGTCGCGATTGTTGTACTAGGCCTCACTACCGACTCGGTCCGCAATCAGATCCTGTCGACAGGCGCACTCGTTGTCGTTCTCTGGGTAATCGGGACGGTCATTGACCGTCGTCGGAAGGCTCCGAAGCCCGCCGGTGCATAGTCGGCGGAGTCGGTTCTTTGTACTCGGCGTCGACCAGGATCGGGTCCGGATCCAACCGGGTCAGTCCGTTCCAGCACAGGTTTACCAAATGCGCAGCAACCACTTCCTTCGGCGGTTCTCGCACGTCAAGCCACCATTGGGCCGTCACTGAAACCATGCCAACGAGAGCTTGGGCGTAAAGCGGCGCGAGACCGGGGTCGAAGCCGCGACGTTCAAAATCACTGGCGAGCAGGTGCTCCACCTGGCTGATCGCGTCATTCAGCAGGCTCGAGTAGCGGGTGTCTTCATCGACGATCGCCGATTCGCCACGAACCAAGATCCGGAAACCGTCGGTCCGCTCCTCCATGTAGGTCAGCAAAGCGAGCGCGACCTGCTGGATTCGATACAGTGACCGGTTCTTCGTGAGTGAACTCGTCACCATCTCCAGAAGGGTTTCCATCTCGCGGTCGACGATGACCGCGTACAGCCCTTCTTTCCCTCCGAAGTGCTCGTAAACGATGGGTTTCGAAACGCCAGCACGCTGCGCGATCTCCTCGATCGAGGTGCCTTCGTATCCGCGCTCGGCGAATAGCCCGCGGGCAACTTCAATAAGTTGCAGCCGACGCTGCGCTCCCGTCATTCGTGCACGCGGTGCCTTCCGAACTTCTTCCGTGCCGTCCGCGGGCCTGCTGATCGCCATGACGCCATCGTAGTGTTAGCTGGCCCCCGACCGGGAAGCGCGAGCGCGAACCGTCGGCTAGTTCACGACGACGAGTGCCCCGACCAGCGCATACAACTGCTCGGTCAACTCCTTGGCGGCATCGACGTCACCGGAGCTTCGACGCCGCACTGCGCGCTCAAACAGCCCGTCGAGGCTGGCATAGGTACCCGCAGAATCCAGGAGCGGTTGTCCCCCGGCCAGTGCCGCGTACTCCCGGACGATGCGCCAGACCATTGCTTCTAATTCGTCGTCGATCGCTCGCACGTCCTCGCGAAGCGAGACCTCAAACACCGCCTGCATCCGGAGGTCGTACCAGAGCTTGTGGGTCGAGAGATCGGCTTCCATCGTGGCAGTCAACCGCTGAGCAAATCGCAGACGAAGCGATTCGGCATCACCGGCACCGTCGAGCACGTCGTCGTAGGAGGCGATGCATTCACGCTTGTAGAGGTTGACGCAGTGGGTGATGAGGTCGAGTTTGTCGCTGAAGTAGTAGTGCAGAACGCCGTGGCTGTACTCCGAATTGGCCGCGATTTCTCGCAACCCGGTCGCCGCGTAGCCGCGTTCGGACAGCGCAGACAGCGCAGCTCTAGCGAGTTCGTCTCGCTTAGTCGCGACTTTGTCGGCGCGTCGTGCAGCACCGCGGGCTGCGGGCGCGACTGATTCTCCCCGGGGATCAACCACGTTGGTCGTCACGGCGCACCTCCTCTGCGGTCGTGTCGGGGGCCATTCGCCCCAGCATAGCCCGCAGATCTCGCGTCGAGCGCAAACGACCTCAAACTTTCTTGACAGTTGTCAAACTTTTCTCTTGACGATCGTCCAGAAATGACTAGTGTGATGCCCACCACTTGAAATGGAACTGGGCATCAGCCCTCACCGAAGGAGAACTCCATGAGTGTTTTCGATCTGACCGGCCACCGCGCACTTGTGACCGGAGGCGCGCAGGGCCTCGGGGAGGGGATGGCACGTGCACTCGCGACTGCGGGGGCCTCCGTTGTCATCGCCGATCTGCAAACCGACACCGCAGCAACTGTTGCCGCGTCCCTCGGCGACGGTCACGGTGCAGTCCATCTGGATGTCACCGACGAAGACAGCTGGACTGCCGCGATCGACGGCGCGCGCACCCAACTCGGAGGGCTCGACATCGTCGTCAACAATGCTGGCGTCGAGATCAGCGAACTGATGACCGAAATCTCGGTCGCCGCAATTCGCGCCCAGCTGGATGTCAATGTGCTCGGTACTGCGCTCGGTATCAAGCACGGGTTGCGCGCGATGCGACCCGGCGGCGCCGCTGGCCAGGGCGGCGTCATCATCAACGTCGCCTCCGTCGCTGCCACCATCGCTTTCCCCGGCATCGGCATCTACTCCGCCACCAAGTCCGCTATCGACCGCATGACGAGGGTCGCCGCGATGGAAGCGGGCAAGCTCGGCTACGGGGTTCGCGTCAACTGCGTATACCCCGGACTCGTACCAACTGAGATGGGCACCGGCCTCGCCACCGACATGGCCGAACTCGGCCTGTTCGGATCTGCCGAAGAAGCTGTCGAAACCGTCGTCAGCCTCACTCCCAGTGGACGCCTCGGCGAAGTGCGCGACATCGCCGACGCCGTGACATTCCTCGCCTCCGACGCCGCCCGCTTCGTCAACGGCGTCGGCCTTCCCGTCGACGGCGGAATGGGCATGTAACAGTCCCCACGCGCATCCCTTCACCTTCCAGACACACCAGCAACCATGCACTCGAAACTCTGCATAGGAGCAACCCATGAGTAGCAAGCACGTCATCGTCTACGGCGCATCCGGGTACACCGGCCGTCTCATCTGCGAATTCCTCCGCCACTACAACATCTCGTTCACCGCCGCCGGGCGCGACGAGGACCGACTTCAAGAATCGATGACCTCCCACGTTCCCGGTATCGAAACCGCCGACTACGAGGTCGTCGCCGTCGAGCACTCGGTCGACGCGCTCACCGACCTCTTCCGCGGCAGCTCGGTGGTTCTCAACACCGTCGGACCGTTCATTAAACACGGCGACGCAGTTGTGCAGGCCGCCCTTGCCGCCGGTGCGCACTACACCGACACCACCGGCGAACAAGACTGGCTCATTCACTGCGAGGAGCAGTTCAGTTCCGACTTCGCAGCCGCCGGCCTACTCCTGGCTCCCGGCATTGCTCAGATGTATACGACAGGTGAGATCGCCGCACAGATCGCGCTCGAGACACCCGGCGTCGACACTCTCGACATAGCCGTCTTCTGGGGTGGAAGTCCGACGATCGCCTCGACTCGGACCATTCTGGTGAACGCCGCCGGAGGCGCCGCGTACTACTTGGAGCAAAACCAGTACGTACCCTTCGATCCCGGTCAAGGATTGGTGCCGCTCGTAGTTCCGGGCCAGCACGAACTCGCGCAGTCTCTCCCCTGGGGCGGTACGTCGCACCCGGTCTGGTTCAAGAATGATCCGCGAGTCGCGAACTGCAAGGCGCAGGGCGGCGTCTTCAACGCCGCGCTGATGAACGGTGTTCCCGTCATCGTGGCCGATGCGCTCGAGGCCACGAAAGACATGACTCCCGAAGACCGCGACGCCGCTCTCGACGCGGTAGCCGCGCAGGTAATGAACACGATGCCGCCTCGAGAGAATGCGCGCATCAACAAATCCCTCGATTCAGTCCACGCATCCGGACCGCTCGGTCGCGCGCACGTGGTGATTCACGGCAATAACAACTATCAGCAGACAGGTCTGCTGCAGGCCTACGCCGCCTACTCGCTTCTACAACAGGCCCCACGTCGGGTCGGACTCGCTTCGGCCTGCCAAGCCTTCGGTCACCGAGAACTCGAAGGGGTGCTGCGGTCCTTCGGATTCATAGCGCCACCGATCGTGACGGTGCACGCATGAGTGGCCTGCCTATCCCCGCGCTACCGCGCACTCGTGCCGACGCCGCTCCCGATGCCCCAGCTCTCGCAGACGACAGGCTCGAACTGAACAACTCCACCTTCGCCACGACGGTGGACGCCGCCGCCAGCCGCCTGCACGCGGCTGGTGTCGGGTCTGGTGATGTGGTGGGGCTACTCCTGCCGAATAGAGTCGAACTCGTCGTAGCGATCTTCGCTGCCTGGCAAGTTGGAGCCGCAGTTACGCCGATCAACCCTGCTCTCGCACCACCCGAAATCGATTTTCAGGCCCACGACGCAGGTTGCCGGGTGCTCGTCGTCGAATCCGGCCAGCCAGTCCCGGATATCACCACCGTCGCCTGCGATGACCTGCTGAAAGCTGACGGCACCGCACCGACGCCGGTAGTCGTGCAGCCAGCAGACCTTGCACTCCTCATCTATACCGCCGGCACCACGGGAACGCCGAAGGGCGTCATGATCACCCACGGCAACATCGATGCCATGACCTCTACGTTCGTCACGCACTTCGCCTTCACCGAACACGATCACAGCCTGCTGGTGCTGCCTCTCTTTCATGCCAACGGCGTAGTGCTCGGCACCCTCAGTCCCTTGCGCGCTGGTGGTCGTGCGAGCATCGTCGGTCGCTTTCGAACGGAAGAATTCTTTCCCGCCGTCGAAAAGTACCGACCCACGTACTTTTCTGCGGTGCCAGCCATCTACGCAATGCTGACGGCGTTACCAGCGGAGGTCGTGCCTGATACATCTTCTTTGCGGTTTGGAATCTGTGGCGCCGCTCCGATGCCTGCGGAACTCATCGAAAGATTCGAATCGCGATTCCACGTGCCGATCGTAGAAGGCTATGGGCTATCTGAGACGACCACCGCATCCGCGATAAATCCCCTCGACGGACCCCGAAAGCCCGGGACTGTGGGACCACCGCTACCTGGCCAACGGATCCGTATCGTCGATGCTTCGATGACTGATGTCCCTGTGGGGCAGACCGGGGAGGTGCTAATTGCTGGAGATGTCGTGATGGCTGGCTATCTGAATCGGCCGGAGGCTACCGCTGAGACAATCGTCGACGGTTGGCTTCGTACCGGTGATGTTGGCCGATTCGACGATGACGGCTATTTGCGCCTCGTTGACCGCGTCAAGGACATGGTGATTCGAGGCGGCGAAAACATCTATCCGAAGGAGATAGAAGAACAGCTTTACCGGGTCGACGATGTTTTTGAAGCCGCTGTGATCGGCCGGCCCCACGAGATCCTCGGAGAAGTCCCCGTCGCGTACGTTTCACTGCGACCCGGAGGCTCATCAACTGCGGAATCTCTCCTCGAGGATCTACGCATCAATCTCGCGCCTGTGAAGTTGCCCGTTGAAATACTGTTCCTCGACGAAATCCCAAAGAACCCGGTTGGGAAGATCGATAAGCCAACGTTGAGACGCTCAGACAAGAGCAAACGGAAGGCCTGAAACAGACCCGCAAATGAGTCAAGCCCCCGAACCATTGCTGGTTCGGGGGCTTGGCTTAAATTGTGTTCGGCGGTGACCTACTCTCCCACACCCATTACAGTGCAGTACCATCGGCGCAGGTGGGCTTAGCTTCCGG
>NZ_JBARYI010000060.1:0-29513 GCF_049647785.1 Gordonia sp. (in: high G+C Gram-positive bacteria) | reverse complement strand
CGATCGTTTCCGGTGGTGTTGGTGAGGTGTCGGTGCAGTACAACTCGTCGCTGCGTCAGTGGCTGATGATTTCGACCGACGTGTTCCATAACGGCATTGTGCTGCGTCAGGCAAACAACCCGATGGGTCCGTGGACCGATGCACGCGTGATCGCTTCGGGTAAGAACTACCCGTCGATTTACGGTGCGAACATTCACCCGTCGAGCACCGGTAATGATTTGTTCTTCACGATGTCGCAGTGGTCGAGTTACAACGTGTACTTGATGCATACGACGGTGACGCGTCAGGGCGTTCCGGGTCCTCGCCCGGGTAGCCCCGCCATCCCGTTGCCGGGTGGTCAGGGCTTGCCTGGCGGACCTGCACCGGACCTGCCGGCTCCGACGTTCGATCTCCGCCTGCCGGACTCGATGGGCGGCGGCACACCGAACCCGAAGGCACCGAACAAGCCGAGCTAGGATCGGGGCCGCCTGCTCGTTTGCCTCGAGGGAGCAGTTCCCTCGATGGATTGGTTCTAGTCGGCCAGAGTAGATGAAACGGAGTCGTGGTCGATTGTTATCGAATGGTGCCTTGTGTCGTCGTACCCGCCTTTCGGTGTTTAGGAAGCGAACATTGATTACTGACTTCAGTGGTGTCGGGTTTCGGGCTCTGAAGGCGGCGTTGGTTTCGACGGTTCTTCTGCTCTTGGCGACTGGATGTGCACCACAGCCTCATGCTGCCGATGAAGGGGCTACCTCGCAAGCTTCAAATGACTGGCCTGTGCCGTACTTTAACTGGGATCAACGGGGATCGGTCGTGGACCTGTCTTCCCAGGCTGGGGCTGTGGTGCGGGCGTCTATGGAGTCGTACTATCTTTTGGGTTCTGCGGAGAATGAGTCGAGAGCTTTAGCTTCCGTTTATCCCGGATTTGAGGCGGCGGTAAGAGATGGTGAGACTGACATTGATTGGTTTCCCATTGCGGCATATCGCTATGAAGGAGTTATTGCACTCTCGGTGCAGGGGGTTGAACAATTGAGTGAGGGTGTCTCGAGCTATCTTGTGTGCATCGATACAAGGTATGTGAGTTTCAACTCCGGACCTCTTACGGCTCCTAGGCCTAATGCGCGGGCATTTACAGTCAAGCTGTTGCCGGGGCAGTTTGAGGCGCGTTCAACAACAGGGTCTGGGAGGCGACCTTCGACGAACATCTTTGGCGATTGGACTGTCGAGTCCATCGCAACGCTCTCTGGGCGGAACGATCTGAGGAATCGTTGCAAGGCTTGGGCCTCGGATGTTGATCTGACCGGAATCGAGAACAGTAAACGCGTGATTCCTGGATGGCCGCTGGCAGATGCATTCCAATAGGCTGGCCATAGTTAGATGACAGGACTTGGTCGATCCGGCGCGTCCGATCTGAGCCGAGTGCCAACGCGTCTGGCGGTCTGGCTCCTGAGAGCCGTTCCCGTGCAGTAGATTCCACATCGGATTCGTCCGCCGGACGTCGCCTCGTCATTCAGTTCACTATTACTCCGGGGAGTAACCATTGGCTGGTCCGGAGCAGCAGAAGACTCTGCCGCCAACAACGCAGGCGTCGCCGACCACCACGGCACCTGCTCCGACGTCCATTTCGCCGACGACGGATCGCGAGCCACCAAGTGCAAACCCCGCGAAGCCTGGCGACCCGCGGAACCAGCCAACCGCACCTCCCGAGCGTGCACCGAACGGGACGCCAGGTTTTGGGGATATCCCGATGTGCGCGATCCCGGAGCAGAAGCCGACACTCGTTGGAAACCCGAAGCCGGAGAAGCCGACAGTCGACGTCACCGCGTCGGAACCGCCGGCCGAGCTGTCGGGAGAACCTGACGCGGTCGCGAATTGGTGGAAGCAACTGCCCAGCGAAGAGCGGGACAAGATCGTGAAGGAGCGGCCCGAGTGGGTCGGCAACGTCGACGGCGTCGCAGCCACGGACCGTGATCGTGCCAACCGGGCACAGATTCCCATCGAACGAGCCAGGCTGGAAAACGAACGCGACCAGCTTCAACAGAATCTCGACGACAACTTATTCGGCGGAACATTCACCAACGACGATGCGAAGAAGTGGTACGTCGAGGAGAAGTTGAACGACCTCGACACCATCGAGAGCGTCTTCGCCAAGGGCACTCCGGACGCACCCCGCTTGCTGTTGCTATTGGATATGAAGTCGGGCGAACGCGGCCACGCGGCCGTCGCCGTCGGTAACCCCGACACCGCAGACCACGTCTCGGTGACTACCCCAGGCTTGGGCACGACCATCAACAATGCACTTGACGGCGGCCGCCGGTATGACGGGATGGCTGGCGAAGCTGAGATGCTGCGGACGGAGACCGGTCGGCAACTCGATTTGGCCGACCGCGGGTATGAAACAGTGGCGACAATCGCGTGGCTTGGGTATGACGCACCGAACGCGACTGGGCCGGGGAATCTCGATGCCGTGAGGGGCGGCGTCGATGTGGGAAGCGCCAGCAAGGCCAATGCGACGGCACCAATTCTGGCGAGATTCTTCAACGGGCTCGATGCGGCTTCCGTCAAAGAGGATCCACACATCGTCGCCTATGGGCATTCGTACGGGTCGCTGGTCACTGCCGAGGCACTGCGGAAGACCGGTGGTTCGGTGGACGAGGCAGTCTTCTACGGGTCGCCGGGACTCGGCGGTGACCCGGTTAACCTGCACCCCTACCAACCGAGTGACTTCAATCTGACGCGCGGACAAATGTATCTGCTGGAGAACGGCGGAGACCCAGTCGCCGACTTTGGCCGCTTCGGCGCCGACCCATCCATGTTTGGTGACTTCACCCGAATGTCCACCCATGCGGGGACCGACAAAACCAACGTTCCACGTATCGGCGGTACCGGGCACTCTGACTACCTGCGACCTGGCTATGGTTCAGATGGTCAGACACCCGAACTCCGGATGGCCGCATACAACATGGCGGCCGTCCTCGGGGCCCTGTCCAGCAACGTTATCGAGGGAGACTAGTTTTGCGCCGAGTTGCAACGATCGTCACAGTCGGCTTCCTGGCTTGGGTCATGGCAGCCTGCTCGATGTTCACACCGAGTTCAACCGAAGGATCGGACATGACAAGCAACGACTCCTGGCGTCAGCTCGATCATCCCGAGACGGCCGAAGCGCTGCTGGTCCGACTCAAGGGAACGGTGGAAGAGATCGGCCGGATCGTTGCCAGCCATGCGCCCGCGATGGCTCCGTTTCGCTGGTCGACCACGGCGGGTCGGCAAGGCGGCTTGGCTGGCTGTGGGGACTTGTCGAAGGACAAAGAATTCAATGGGGCTTTCCCGTCTACGGGTGCGTACCTGTCCGACAGTCCGATTCCGGACAGCGCTTGGCCTGCAGCACTGACCGAGGTCACTGAGCTACTGGCACGTGATTACGGTGCGGTCCCGGATTTGGTGCCGCAGAATTCACCGGGCAAACACGATGTGAGGTTCGCCAGTCCCGATGGTTTCGCGTTCGCTTTTGGATCCCAGGTGGCAACGTCGATCGACGGTTCGGGACCATGCCGTCGCAAAGCCGAGGTTTAGTCCCGCGGCGCGTAGGCGGCGCGGCCAGCAACAATCGCTGCTCGGGTAACGGACAGATCCCCGGAGTCGAAGTCGATGCCAACAGCATTGATCGGGAGATTCCACGTCCCGTCCGGATTAACCCTGATGCCAAGACCCATGGTGGGAGTGTGGATTCCATAGTTCACAGCAACGCCCTCGCCGACGTCGCTAAACGGGTGAGCGACGGTGAGAGTCCCCGCCCTCAGGTAGGGCGTTAACGGATTGGCGACCGAAAAGAGCCACGGCGGAGAGGTAGGTGAGGAGGTGACCGCAACAACCAACGACGCTGCAGACAGCGCCGGAGCCATGAGCGTGTCAGCGATGGGCGGCGCGACATCCATCACGAGCCCGCGGTGGCGCCGCTTAAGTGCATTGAGTGCGGGCGAGAACTCAGCGGGCGCAAGGTGTCCGGCATAAGCCTGCAAGGACACCAATGGCGTGCCGGTCGCGGTTGCAGTGTCGACATAACCATCAACGGCACGACGCTCGCGAAGAGAATCGGCATCGGCGGCGAGGCGCGCGAGATGCCCGCTGGTGCTGCCACCGAGTAGTTGAGTGAGCGTCCGCAGCGGAGAGGGGTCAACGGCGACCACCGGTTCGGTGAGCAAACGGGTGCCAGCGAGCGCAATCAGCGCGGCGACGACCGAAGTTGGGGCATTCTCGTCGAGTGGAACCACCGCGACGTGACGGGGTCGCCACGTGGACCGGTCCGTTTCACGTTCCAATTGGACAGCGGCGCGAACGGTGGGGGAGAGTACCGAAAGCGGGCCCGCATGGGATGACGAACTCATGCAGACGATCTTAGGGGAGACATGGCGGGAGACCAGCAACGCCGCATCGTGATCCAGACTCACGTGCTCCGAGCGGCGGCAGCCGAGCGGGCAGCACGACACGGCAGCGGCGAAGCACGTTCGGCAGCACCGTTCGTGAAGCTACTGCTGATCGCGGTAGCGATTGCGTTCGTCATCCTTACCGGCGTAATCGTCGCCGATATGATCGTGGATCTTCTGTCATCTGGTCGACGGTAGTCAGGATTCTCGCCTAAACCGGCCATAGTAGAGTTTCGTCCGGATACTGGCATCGCTGATCAGGGGAAGGTGGGGCATGGCCGACGTTCGAGTAAACGAACTCGACCTGGAAACGCTGTCGCATTCGTTAGACGAGGCGATGCAGTTCGCCGTCGACGTGATCGGGTGCCTGTCCCAAAGTGGCGATCACGGAAGCCGACAAGGCCTCGCAATTGTCGAAGCGATCGGACAGTTGGATATGGCACTCCTGCCCGCTTTGGTGAACGTCATTCAGAGCATCAACAGCCACAGTGCCAGTGCCCTCGAACTGGCAAAGATTGTGTCGACGACGGAGTCCGGTGTGGTCAGCAACGTGCGCGCGGCGCACGGACGCGCCGAGTCGGAGCTCGGAGCGGCAGACCAGGTGACGGGAGTTCGGCTCTAATGCCAGTCCCACCACCCGAGCCCTTCGTGCCCTTCCGCTATTCGATCGACGGGCAACCCGCATCAATCGGGGCGTCGCACGCAGAATGGACCCGTGCGGCCCAGCACCTGCACCAATTGGCCGCTGACATGATGACCAGTGTCAACAGCGTCCGGTTCGAAGGACCGGAGGCACAGCTGTGGCGCGAGAGAGTCCAGTTGAAGGCCGAAGCGCTCACCGAAGCTGCGACGGGAATCCAAACCGCAGGCGAAGGCCTCGGAGACTGGGGTCGAGCGCTCGCTGCGGCTCAGCAGCGGATGCTTCCAGTCGAAGCCGCAGCGCAATTGGCCCACACCAATGTAGTTAGAGCGTTCACTCGCGTGAACACCGCCGAATCAGTTTTTGCCGCAGCAGAAGTAGGGTTGGCGGCGGCGGAGGCGGAACTTTCCGCAGCCACAGCCGCGGCGGCGGCTTCGCTTGGCACAGGTACCGCCGCAGTGGCCGCTGCGTCGGCGCACGTCGCGCAAGCCACAGCCGAGTTCACTCGGGCAGCCACCGAAGTCGGTGCCGCCCTCGCGGACCACGCTGGATGGTTCGGAAAATGGAATGCCGCGAACACCGAAGCCGATGCGATCCAAGGAGAATTGGGAGCCGACGCAGCCACGGCGTCGAGCACGGTGCAACGTGGTAACGCGCGCGAGGCCAACGTCCAAGGACTGCTGACCCAATCAAATCCCGGCCAACACCAAGCACAGAGTGCATTTAGCCAAGCGCAGTCGACCGCAGGACAAGTCCAAAGTGCGGTCAGCGAGGTTCAGAATGCGGTGAGTTCGGCGCCGCAATCGACCGGCGGGCCGGACTCGGGCAGCAACCAGAATGACTCGGCAGGAGATGACGAGTCCGCAGGGGCCGACGACCAACCGTCGAGCCAGCAGTCGCAACCCGATGCAACGACAGACACGTCGAGTGATCAAAACCAAGGTGGCGTGGGCGCGGGAGCGGCCGGTGCCGCTGGCGGGGCCGCCGCTGGGGCCAAGGCTGGCAAGGACAAGCAGAAGTCCTCGAAGGTGGGAGAGCCAGAACCCGCGGACGAAGACGATGAAGACCAGCCCGAGATGCAAGACGACCAGGAAGATGATGATTCGATCCTGGACAACCTTTCGATCGGGGAACTTGGAGAGCTCCTGGCGGAACAACTCGTCGGATCGGTTCTGAAATGATGAGCCAGTTAGGCCTCCGGAATGTCTACCTCAGGCATCACAAGCTAGGGAACAAGTCGTTTGAGTAAGAGCTTCGTCCGGGTCACCGTCGCTAGCGAGAAACTACAGGTCGACGCCAGCTTGCCGATGGACGCGCCGGTCATCGACCAGCTTCCCGTGCTGATGAACATGGTTGAAGCGCTGCCCCAGGACCTCGACGAATTGGGTGGGTGGTCGCTGTCAACGCTGGCGCGTGGCCCGATTGATCTCGAATTGGATCCCGCTGCTCTCGGCATCCGGGACGGGGAAGTCCTTCATCTGGCCAGGACAGCAGAGGCGGCGGAGCAGCCGTTCATCGACGACGTGCTCCATCGGATTGGCATCGCGAGCGAGAACGACTTCGCGCTCTGGCGTGGACCGGTCAGGGACCGAGCCGTGAGCCTGATCAGCGGCGTCGGGCTGGCGATCTCGGCCGTCGCGCTGGCGGTAATCGCCTCCGGGATCGGCACCGCTGCCGTGGTAGCGGCCATCGGTATCGGTGCGGTTGCGGCAGGTTGGGCCCTTCGTGACCGATCAGGCGCGGAGATCAGCTGGGCAGTCGTCCCAGCGCTTGCGAGTGCCGGAGCACTGCTTGCGCGCAACGCTGCGCCGGATAACACAGTGTTGTGGGCGCTGATTGGTGCGGCGCTCGGCGTCGGGATCGTCGGCCTGCTGTCACTGTCCCTGCCGAAAGTCGCTGGCGTCATTGGGTTGACTGTTGCCGTCGTCCTCGCCGTCGTCGCCGGTGCGATAGCCCTGGGGGCGAGCGGCGTCGCGATCGCAGCGTGGGGGCTCATCCCGCTGTTGCTGATTCTCGGTTTCGGGCCCAAACTCGCCATGATGTCTAGCGGCATCGTCGCGCTCGTGCGGAAGTCGGAAGAGGGAAACCAGGTACCGCGCAGCGAGATGAGCGATGCCCTCGCAGCGCTTCAGAGTCGGACCGACGTCGTTGTATCGACCGCCGCGATCCTCATCACGTGTGTGTGCGCGTACCTTGCAGTCGCTGGCGTATGGGTCCAGGGGATGTTGACGCTAGTCGTGGCTGTCGTGCTTGTTCTGCACAGCCGGTCGTATTCGCATGCCCGGCATGTGGTGCCGCTGCTGGGTGCCGCAATGGTGGCCGGTGTCGCGGGGATGGTCGCGCTCCCAGGATGGTTTGGCATCGGTGGTGTGGCCGGCGCGGCAATGTCGGCTGTGTTCGTCACCGCGGTGCTGGTCGGGATTGCGTTAGCCAATGTGGCGACTTTGGACGCCGTCGCCGCGGCCCGACTAACGCGTGGCCTGAACGCGATTGAGTACCCCGTTGTGCTGGCGATCATTCCGCTCGTATTCCTGGCTCAGGGTGTCTACCAACTGTTTTGGCCGTCGTAGCTCATCGAAATGACCCTGATACGACATCGTACATTGGTCTCATGTATCGTCCCGATAACCGACAAATGCCATGCGCTTGTGTGGCTCGGGAAGCCACGAGGGGATAGCAGAAGCATGTCAAATACTCGGTTTAACGAGGCCGCGTTCCAGAAGCACGCGCAGGAGCTTGTCGAATCAGGCGGCAACCTCACGCAGATCAGCGGCCAGTTTGTTCAGACGATCGAGCAGGTCGCCAACGCGTGGCAGGGTGCCGGTGCCAATGTTTGGACGCAGTTCGCGGGCCGCGCATCGGAAGCCCAGGAGCAGATGAAGACGTCGTTGACGACCTTCGTTTCGAAGGTCGAAGGCGTCGCGACCGCAACCACGGCAGGACAGGTCGAGCAGACTGATGCCGTGGCGCGCCACCAAGCAACGTCCGGTGTCGACGAAGTTCACTTCTAAACCTTCAGCTTCACTGTGTCCTGCGTGGGCACGCAACAAACACTTAGGGGAAAACCATGTCGGGTGAATATCAGTTCAACGAGGGCCAGATCGAGTCGATGCTGCAGGACCTCAAAGGTCAGGTCGCGCGGTTCGATTCTGAGCTTGAGACCTTCCAGGGCTCGCGCAACACCTTGAAGAGCATGTGGGAAGGTGACGAGGCGGAGCAGTACGAAGCACTGTTTAGCCGCTTCCAGGCCGGCGCGACGGTCGTGCGTAACATCCTCGCCGAGGTCCACAATGCGCTCGGTTCGGCTGGCGAGGCCAACAGTGCCATGCGTACTCAGATGCGTAGCGCAATCGACGTTTAAGACGCCGCACTCTGATCTAGGCCCAGGACTTGCCCAGGTATTGGGTGTCCTGGGCTTAGGTCATTCTGGCGCGGACTTCACTCGTTTCGCCTCGAGGGCTGTCCGCGCTCATGCAGTAACAGGAGACAAGATTGGCTGCGAAGGTATTTCATCGTCCAGCGCGCATCCGGGTGGACCCACTGCCCAAAGAGGCGCTAGTAATCCCGGCTCCGCCTGTACTTGAGTCTTCTTCCGGCGCCCAAGAAGGCGCTGCGATGCGTCTGATCATGCCGCTGGTGTCGGGCGGCGGGATGATGCTGATGATGATGTCGTCGGGCAACGTCATTCGAATGATCGCCGGGGCCGGATTCGTCGTCGTCGGACTGATGATGGGCATTAGCATGTTCATTCGTTCGAAGACGGGTCCGCGCAAACGCATGGAGGAGGCCCGCAAGTCGTTCCTCACCTTCTTAGAACGCGTCGGGTTGGAAATCGATGAAGAAGCGCAACTGCAGGAACGTACGCAGCGGCACTTTCATCCGCAGCCATCCGACCTTCCCATCATCATCGACAACCCTGCTCGCCTGTACGAACGCCGGCCAGCTGATCCCGATTTTGCGGTGGTCCGGGTCGGCAGCGGAGCGGGCCCATTGGCGCGCGTGGCTCGCTTTGACAAGCCCAGCGATCCGGCGGCGCAAATCGACGAGGTCGCTGGTGCGTACGTCGGGCGGCTAAAGACTCGTGTTGAACGGATTCCGGGCTTACCGGTGACGATTCCGTTGCGTGGGACCGTATCTGTGGTCGCTGGGAAAGCGGCAGGACGGGCGCTTGTCCGAGCGGCTCTCACGCAGTACATCACCTGGCATGCCCCCGAAGATGCGGTCATTCATATCTGCGCTGGAACAGACCGGGACGCTCATCAGTGGCTCCTGCATGCCCCGCATATTCAGGATTCAACAGGATTCGACGGCCCGGTGTACCGGAGGCGCTTTACATCCGACCAAGCGCGTCTATCGGCCATGCTCAACGCACAAATCGCTGCACGATCGGCAGAGGTGATGAAGCGCGGCCGCGCGCCATCGGCGACGCCGCATATTGTGATCGTCGTTGACCTCGACGATTGCGGTGGACAGCAGCCGCTGGCATTAATGCCGCCGGGGATCTCACCGGCGCAGATTGGCGTGTGCGTACTGACGCTGACGACGAATCGGTTAAACGAACCCAGTGAGATCACCACCAGGGTCACCGTCACCGACGACTTCCTTGTTGATGTCGTCGATCCGCATGCTGATGACGCCAGCCCGCACGGTGTGCTGCAAAACGCGGCGGCGCGGCAAAAACTGTTCATCAATGGGGCCTCAAGGGGTGCCCTTGATGGTGTCTCGGAGAACTTCGCGCGGACCATTGCCCGGCAGCTGTCACCAATTCGGCTCGCGCCGGAGACAATGGCTGAGGCGCCGCTGGAGTCGACGGTCACGATCGAAGACCTGTTGGGCATCGAGGATATCGGCACGTTTGACCCGCACCAACTTTGGGCCAAACGATCGATTGATGACTTCCTGCGGGTTCCGTTCGGCATCGACACGGCCGGAGCCCGAGTCCATCTGGACCTGAAAGAATCCGCGCTCGGCGGGCATGGGCCGCACGGTCTGTGCATCGGTGCGACGGGTTCGGGCAAGTCGGAGGTCCTTCGGACCATGGTTCTGGCTTTGGCGCTGTTCCATCCGCCGGAGCGCCTCGCGTTTGTGCTCGTCGACTACAAGGGCGGTGCTGCGTTCGCCGGCCTCGACATCCTTCCGCATACGGCGGCGATGGTCGACAACCTCGGCGACCAGGAAGGCCTCGTCGACCGCTTGCATGATGCTGTCTCCGGTGAGATGCAGCGGCGCCAGCGGGTGTTGCAAGATGCCGGTGCCAAGAACATCTACGACTACAACGATCGACGCGACGCCGGTGCCGACCTCGAACCGCTGCCCAACCTAGCGGTGATCATTGACGAATTCGGTGAGATCCTCGAGCAGAAGCGCGAGTTCCTCGATCTCTTTGTGCAGATCGGCCGTATTGGACGATCGATCGGTGTGCACTTGCTGTTGGCGTCGCAGCGATTGGAAGAGGGCCGCCTGCGCGGACTTGAGTCGCACCTGTCGTATCGGTTGGGTCTACGAACCTTTTCCGCGCTGGAATCCAAGGTCGTTATTGGTACAGCAGATGCGCATGAACTGCCTGCGTTGCCGGGTTCGGGCTACCTGAAGGTGGATCCGGACGTCTATTCGCGCTTTAAAGCGGCATACGTTTCGGGTCGCTATGAACCGAGCACCGAACGGGTGAGCGTCGACTTGCCGCCGATCCCGATGCCGTACTGGATTCAGAACTACACGGAAGATTGGCTCGACCGACAGAAGAGCAACTACGCCGAGTTCGCGAAGGCCCAGGCAGCAGCATCGAGGGCGGAGACGCCCTTCGACAAGATCGCTCTCGAAGTAGCGGCTGAGCGGATGTCGGACGCGGGCACCAAGGTTGTCCAGTTGTGGCTACCGCCGTTGAGTAGCCGTCTCAAGGTCGACGAGGAGGATCTCGGATCGATGCACGACGTCGAGCATCGGGGCATCCAGCTTGCCGACGAATCACTGTATGGGGCTTTGCGTTTCCCAATTGGCATTGTGGACGACCCCGCACGACAGTGGCAGGGTTTGATGTACCTTGAGGCAGCCTCGGCGAACGCCATGATCATCGGTGCGCCGCAGACTGGCAAGACCACCACGGCGCGGGCGATCGTGCTCGGCTCTGCGCTGACTCACACGCCGAAGGAAGTCAGTTGGCATGTGGTCGACGCGGCGAGCACCACCCTGGGGGATCTGGAAGAGCTCCCGCATGTTGGTGGCGTCGCAACGCGTTTCGACCCGAACAAGATTGCCCGCGCGGTGGCCGAGGCCGTTCAGGAACTGTCTCGCCGCGAGGAGATCTTTGGCCGGTACCGGATTGGTTCGATGAACCAACTGCGGGAGATGGTGCGGGACGGAACGATTCCGGAGATCGCGGCCGCTGACCACTTCTTGTTGATTGACGGGTGGGCATCATTCGCTGCTGACTTCGACGCGCTGGTCCCTGCTGTCACGGATATTGCCGTTCGTGGCCTTGGCTATGGCCTGCATGTGATTGTGACTGCGAACCGGTTGGCCGATATGCGGATGGCGTTGCAGTCGAACTTGGCGACAACGATTGAGCACCGGCTGAACAATCCAGTGGATTCGAATCTGGATCGGCAACTGCAGCAACGTATTTCGCAGAAGATGCAAGGCCGCGTGGTGACGCCGGACAAGAAACTCGCGCAGATCTTCGACGCGACGGGGGCTCAGTTCTCCGAGCTCGCTCAGTTGATCCGATCGCACTGGGCTGGGCCCAAGGCTCCGCCGATCCGAATGCTGCCGGATTACATCAGTCACAAGGACCTCGTGGCGATGGACTCCGGGACACCTCCGGTGTTGTTGGGACTCGATGAGGCGACGCTGTCGCCACTGGGCATCGACATCTTCGGCGAGGACCCCCACCTGATCATCTTTGGCGACACGGAAGCGGGCAAGACGAACCTTCTCAAGGCTGCCCTTGGTGAGATTGTGCGGCGACGTGATGTGCTGAGCAACGATCTTGTGGTGGTCGATCCGCGGCGGTCGTTGCTGGACTTTGTCCCGGCGCCACCGCAGCGTCGATATGTTACGACCCAGGAGCATGCCTCGGAAGTATTCGTGGCGCTCGACAAGCATTTGCGTGCCCGACTTCCCGGTCCTGACGTGACTCCCGCGCAGCTCCGGGAGCGTAGTTGGTGGAAGGGGCCGGAGATGGTGGTCGTGATCGATGACTACGACGTCATCGTCCCCTCGGGAACGGCACTGAATCCGTTTGCGCCGTTGGTTCCCCTCTTGCCGCATGCCAGGGATATTGGCTTGCACATAATCGTGGCGCGCAAGTCGAGTGGTGCTGCGCGCGCGATCTTCGACTCGTTCATCTCGGGTTTGCGGGATAACGGTGCGGCTGCGGTGCTGTTGTCGGGTGATCGTGCTGAAGGTCAAATCTACACAAAGGTCTACTTCCAGGACGAGCCTGCCGGCCGCGGTCGGGTTATCCGACGAGGGACAAATCCTGTTCGGGTGCAGTTTGCTGCGTGGCCAGCCGACGAGTCATCTCGGCCGGTGGAGTGATGATGACGAATCCTCATGTGAAATCGAACGGTAAGCCGACCGAACTTTCGGAGATGCCGCCAGCCTTCCGGCACATTGCAAAACCCATCCCGGCGACATATGGAGTCTCGTCGACGGGACATCAGACGATTGACGTGCCAGATATGGATGAGTACGCGCGTCTTGCGAGGATGTTGGATTCGGCGGATGATCGCTACAAAAATGGATCCTATGCTAACAGGCTTCTTTTTGAGCGCGGTCTGGAGATAAAGTCGGTCTATAACAAGTTTAATCACGGCAAGAACAACATTCTTACCGTTAGGAGTCCGACTGACTACGATGATGCACAGAAGTTGCTCATCAATGCCGGAGCTAAGGATCGCGAGTCCTCGCTCGCTTTAATTCGTGATGATCCGACTGGCAAAAAGGTAATCGAAAAACTACTCGACGGCACAGATGCTTCAAACGCCGGTTCGACCGTAAATGAGCGGATCAAGGAACTTCAGGGACAGATTTCCGCAGCTAAACCGGGGGACGCTGAGGGAAGGAAGCGCCTAGAAAATCTGCGGAACGAGCTGAATAACCTGTCCGGTTTGGTTGCTGGGGATCCGACGCTCGGGGAGTCGCGAATCCCAGGGAGCGATCCGCAAGGCGTCTATAGGATAATGGGTTATCTCGACGATAAACCAGAAGACACGACGACCAAGCTGGCGGCCAAGAATGTCGCGAAATACTTAGCAACCCTCTCTCCTAAGAATCAAACAGGGGATAAGGTGCATTCATCCGTGTTTGAAGATTCAGTGCTCCTTCAGACGTTGGCCGCCTCGATGAAGCCTCACTATGCCGCCTGGCGGGAGATGACGAAACGCTAAATCTTGAGAATCAGGGAACGCTTTCGGCGTTCATCACTACTCTGTATCGCGATCCGATGGCTGCGGCTACGGCGACATGGGCAATCAAGGATGAGCAAGACAGACTAACGAAGCGATATGGTAAAGAGATTGCCCGTGGTGAAATAGGCAGGGATCCCGATACGATCGGCGTGCTGCAAACTGCTATGGTTAAAGGGTTCGAAACCGCAAAGAATGATGGGGAGTGGGTTAAGGACTACACTGCATCTATCGAACTCAATCGGCAGATGGCAAAGTTTGATGCCGCTAGCGGCGCAGTAAACGGTGCGGTGGGTGCCATTCCTGTGGTCGGGCCTGTCATCGCAATTGGACCCCTGAGGATCACGCCACTAGCGAAGGCGTCTGTTTTTGATGAAAATCAATCGCTCGACCTCAATTCGGACGACGAAAATCAGATCCTGGCCTTGATTGAAACGGGCGACAACGATGTATATCGTCTGCCCAAATTAATTGATGGAATGGTTCAGCAGAAACCTAGTATTAAAGATACTGACTTGTATAAGGCTTGGGAATCTGAAACTCGTGAGGATGAAAAAGAAGACTTAGCGCGGAAACTTGTTGCGGCGTACGAGCGAAATCAAACGCCATTTTCTGTGAGAGTTGACCAAGGTAAAGTTGCAGGCGATCTTGGTAAGAAAAAGAAAAAGTCATGATGTCACGTCCAGACGGACCGGTGAGGTACAAGCTTTGGCAAGGAGCATGCACATGGTTTTGAATAGATATCTAAGGCTGCTGTCTGCGCTTCCTGGCGCAGTCGTTTTGGTGTCTGGATGTGCGAGTGCTCCGAACCAATCAGTTCCGGTTTCGGCATCGACATCGGCGTCGCGTTGGTTGTCGCCAGCGGCTGATGGTGTGGCGTTCGAGTGGGTTCCCACGGATGCTCTTGATTTGAAGTCGCCGATGGGGACGTATGTGCGGGCTGCAATAGAATCCCGGATGATCATTGCGATGACCACTGATCGGAACGATGCGACTCCGGGTTTTGTGGAATCGGTAAAAGGGAACGCCCTCGACTGGATGCGAGATCGGGAAGGTGGGACCAAGACGGAGTCGTGGATTGGCACGGAAGCGCTGCGCATTCTGGATGTTCGGCGTACGGGAGACACCCTCGCAATTGATTATTGCGACAATGTGAGCGGCATGTATAAGCCAGATTCCCTGTCGAAGCCGACGAAGTGGGTTCGGGTAACGTCGTCACCGAACCCATATTCGTATCAGATTACAGTCAACATGTTCGGTAAAGATCTGCCGCCGGCAAACCAGCATGGCCCCGCAGATCGTGCGCAGCAAAATGTTTTCGGATCGTGGACAACTCTCGATCTCGATTCCCGTGATCTGACGGCTCCTTCATGCAAGGAGGGCTGGGATGGGAAGTTCAGTCGACTTCCTGCGACTTTGCCGTTGACGACTGCCCCAACCCGCACTACGTATCCCGGATGGCCTGCTGGCAATCAATAGCAGTTGTGTTCTGGGTGGATCCGTTCGTCAGATACCTTAGGAGTGCGTCGGATTGTGGCCATCTATGATGGATGGTATTTCTGAATATGATGTCGCAAGGTGTCGTACTGCGGAATCCGGATGGGCCTAGTGATGGTGAGTCAATGAATAGAAGCCTTGTAGCTTTAATTTCCTTTGCTGGCGCAGTTGCTTTGTTGGCTGGATGTGCGAGTTCTCCAGATCAATCGGTTCCGGTTGCTCCGTCGACGACGCCATCGGCGTCGCGTTGGTTGTCGCCGGCGGCCGATGGTATGGCGTTCGAGTGGGTTCCCACGGATGCTCTTGATTTGAAGTCGCCGATGGGGACGTATGTGCGGGCTGCAATAGAATCCAGCATGATCATTGCGATGACCACTGATCGGAGTGATACGACTCCGGGTTTTGTGGACTCTGTAAGAGGGAAAGCCTTCGATTGGATCCGAGATCTGGAAGGCAGGACTAAGACGGAGTCGTGGATTGGCACGGAAGCGCTGCGCATTCTAGTGCCGCGTGTCGTTAATTAGTTTATGGTTGTCGGGCTGGGATAATTGGTTATGGCGAATTCTCCTGCCCCGGCACTGAAGCTGCGTGATGGTGATGCCGATGAGCTTGATCGGTTGTTGAGGTCGACTTCGACGCCGGCAGGGCTGGTGCGTCGGGCGCGGATTGTGATTCTGGCTGCCGAGGGGTTGGCTAACGCGCGGATCAGTGAGGTCGTCGGGACGTCGGTGCCGACGGTGCTCAAGTGGCGGTCCCGTTATCTTCATGACGGAATTGATGGCTTGCTGGACGCCGAAAGGCCCGGTCGGCCTCGGCATCTTGATCATGCGGAAGTTGTGTCGGCGACCTTGATGCCACCGCCGAAGAAGTACGGGGTCACCCACTGGTCGTCGCGACTGCTGGCTGGGCACCTCGGAATCGGGAACGCCACGGTCGCGCGCGCCTGGCGTGAGTACGGCGTGCAGCCGTGGCGGTCGGGGACGTTCAAGTTCTCCACCGACCCGGAACTGGTCGCCAAGGTCGCCGATGTCGTCGGCTTGTACCTGGAGCCGCCGGAGAATGCGATCGTGTTGTGCGTGGACGAGAAGTCGCAGATCCAGGCCTTGGACCGCACCGCACCGCTGCTCCCGATGCAGCCTGGGCAGATCGAACGCCGTACCCACGACGACAAACGTCACGGCACCACCACCTTGTTCGCAGCCTTGGAGATCGCGACCGGGCAGGTGACCGTGGAAGTTAAACCACGCCACCGCCATCAGGAGTTCTTGTCGTTCCTGCGGCAGATCGACCGCACCTACCCAGGGCGGGAGTTGCACCTGGTGATGGACAACTACGCCACCCACAAGAAGGTCGAAGTCCGCACCTGGCTCGACGAGCACCCGAATATCCACGTCCACTTCACCCCAACCTCCGGATCGTGGCTCAACCTCGTCGAAGTGTGGTTCGGCATCATTGACCGCCAAGCAATCCGGCGCGGCGTCTTCACTTCAGTCAAGGACCTCAATGCGAAGATCTGAGCATTCATCAATGGCTGGAATGAGCGCAAGCATCCCTTCGTGTGGACAAAGACCGCCGAAGATAAATACCTGCGCGCCCGCTTGCCGGGACCGGACGTGACCCCGGCACAGTTGCGTGAGCGGAGCTGGTGGAAGGGCCCGGAGATGGTTGTAGTTATCGACGACTATGACGTTCTGGTGCCGTCCGGAACGGCGCTGAATCCATTTTCGCCGTTGGTCCCGCTTTTGCCGCACGCACGCGACATTGGCTTGTGCATCATTGTCGCCCGTAAATCGAGCGGTGCTGCACGAGCCATATTCGACTCGTTTATCTCCGGTTTGCGGGATAACGGTGCTGCGGCAGTGTTGTTGTCGGGTGATCGTGCTGAAGGTCAGATCTACACAAAGGTCTATTTCCAGGAAGAGCCTGCGGGTCGCGGTCGGGTTATCCGACGAGGGACGAATCCTGTTCGAGTGCAGTTTGCTTCGTGGCCGGCCGATGAGTCAGCACGGCCGGGGGAGGAGTAGTGGTCGGAGTGGTGCATGCATAGAAACTCGGAGAGCACGGATCTTTATCTTGACGAGAGTGTGGAATTTTACCGTACTGACGTTCTGGTAGATTTAATAACGATCTTTTGTTTGGGAGGAAATTGTGGTTGATACGGCACCGAAGCAGCCGGATGTAATTGTTCAGGGGCCGGGTGCACCTCAACCGTTTCAGTCGACAACGATCGAACCGGCAGTTACGACCACCAAAGACAATCCTGCGGCGGGAGAGAATCCAACAACTGGGGACAACCCGCCCCCATCAGGTGACCAGCCTCCCAAAACAGGTCCTTATTCAAGCGTTATTCCTGCAATCGCAGGTCCGAAGATTCTAGCGGTCAAGAATTCTGGTGACGGCAAGACGCCTGGCGAAGATACGCCTGACCCGGACCCTACAAAGGGTGGGCTCGTCGCCACGGACGCTACAGATGGCACTAGTGCCGCAGATGCAGATGTCGAGATTCTAAATTCGGTGCCACCTGAAGCTCCCACCAAGCCGCCGGTGCGCGACGGTGAAGGTGCAGCTCCGGGAGCGTACAATCCGGTTCAGGCTGAGAAGGAAGCTCGAGGAAAGAGTCCTGAAGACTGGGCTAAGTATGACGCGGACATGGAGAAGTTTCGCCAGCGCGAAGAAGCGAAGACGCGATTCAAGGCGAATTTTAGCCTAACCGAACAGCAAAAAACTGATCTCAGCGAGGGGAAAGACGTTGACATTCCGGAGGGGCAGAAGCGCTACATTCTAGATGCTTGGAAGAAGCTGGCGGGAACAACTGGAGACTCGTCAAAACTTGCGGGATTCATTGAAGAGAATCCAGATCTCGAAGCCTATTTGGGTGCATCAGGGCACATGGCGACAAACCCTCATGTGAAATCGAACGGTAAGCCGATCGATCTCTCCGAGATGCCGCCAGCATTCCGTCATATTGCTAAGCCAATTAGTCCAAAATACGACTTCATGACTGGGCAACCCCTTCGAACGATCGACGTCCCTGACATGGACGAGTATACGCGTCTTGCAAAGATGTTGGATTCAGCGGACGATCGCTACAAGAACGGGTCGTACGCTAATCGCCTTCTCCTTGAGCGTGGACTCGAAATCAAGTCGGTCTATGCGGAATTTGATCACGGCAAGAACGGGCTTCTAATGGTGCGGAGTCCATCGGACTATGATGACGCACAAAAGCTCCTCATCAATGCGGGCGCTAAGGATCGGGAGTCCTCGCTCGCGCTACTTCGCGATAATCCAGCCGCGGTTGGACAGTTGATGGACGGCACGGATGGTTCGAATGCGGGTTTGACAGTAAATGAGCGAATTAAGGAGCTTCAGGCTCAGATATCTGCCGCGAAACCGAAGGATCCGACTGCTAAGAAGCAGATTGAGAACCTGCAGACGGAGTTGAATAATCTATCGGACATGGTTGCGGGGGATCCGTCACTTGGAGACTCGCGAATCCCAGGTAACAATCCACAGGGGGTCTACCGGATACTCGCCTATCTGGATGATAAGCCGAACGATAAAACTACAAAGCTTGCGGCCAAGAATGTTGCAAAATATCTAGCTACGCTATCTCCTAAGAATCAAGAGGGAGAGAATAAGGTCCATTCGTCAGTATTTGAGGATTCAGTGCTTCTTCAAACTCTAGCTGTTTCGATGAAGCCGCACTACGCAGGCCTTGCGGGGGATGATGAAACGCTAACCCTGCAGAACATGGGAACTTTATCGTCGTTTATGACGACTCTGTATCGTGATCCGATGGCTGGGGCCACAGCAACCTGGGCGATTAAAGATGTGCAAGACGGCCTCGCGAAACGCTACGGCAAGCAGATTGCGCGCGGAGAAGTTGCAACAGACCCTGATACGATCGGCGCCCTTCAAGCGGCCATGGTTAAGGGGTTTGAGACAGCAAAGGACGAGGGGGAATGGGTCGAAGGCTACTCGAAGTCGATCGAACTTAATCGACAAATGGCAAATTTTGACGCTGCCAGCGGGGCTGTTAACGGGCTGTTTGGTGCGATTCCGGGTTGGGGTCCGGTATTCGCAATTGGGACACTAGGAATTACGCCGCTCGCCAAGGCGTCAGTCTTCAAAGAAAATAGTTCGATCGACCTGACTTCAGTCGATGAGAACCAGGTTCTTAGCTTTATTGAAACGGGGGACAATGATGTTTTTCGTCTTCCAAAGGTGATCGAAGGGATGGTTAAGCAAAATCCGAAGATCGCAGATACTGACGACTACAAACTCTGGAAGATCACTAAGGCGAAGTCTGAAAAAGCTAACCTTGCCCGCAAATTGGTCGCGAAGTACGATCGTAACGAAACGTCCTTCTCTGACAGGGTTGACCAGGGTAAGGGTAACGGTGATTTTGCGCCACCTGAGTGACCGGTTAGCGATCATCTAGAATCGGTGTCAACCTATCGTATAGGAATTGAGTGATGTTTAGTAAGAATTTAAAGGCTGTCTCCCTTCTTTCTTGTATACTAGCTTTGGCCTCTGGGTGTGGAACTGCCGCAGGCCCTCCTATTCCTGCGTCAGAAACGTCGACGTCTGCATCGTATTCTTTGCCGCCTGCCGCTGATGGTGTTGCATTTGAGTGGGTCCCGACTGAGGCTCTTGATTTAATGTCGTCTACGGGGACTTTTGCTAGGGCTGCGATCGAGTCCATCATGATCGTTACGATAACTTCGGATAGAACTGATGCGACTCCAGGTTTTGTGGACGCATCACGCGGGACCTTTGACGACTGGATAAAGAGTACGCAGGGTGGTCCTACGACGGATTCGTGGATCGGGACGTTGGGTTTGCAGATTTTGGATGTTAAGCGTGTGCATAACACTCTCGAAATCGACTATTGTCGCAATTTTGCCGGGCTGTACGAGCCGGATGCTCTGCCGAAGCCGACCCGGTGGGAACGAGTTGCGTCATCACCGGACACGCCCGCTAATCGGATTATCGTCGAGTTGTCAGGGGACAACGAGCCGCCAGCCAACCAGCGAGGTTCTTCGGAGCGTGCGCAGCAGGATATGTTCGGATCGTGGAAGATTGTGGATTATCTTTTGTTTAATACTCTCGATGTGTGCGGTGATGTTTGGGGTGGCAAGTTCGATGGGCTTCCGGCGACGTTGCCTTTGACTTCTGTTCCGCTGCGCACCACATTTCCGGGGTGGCCAGCGGATAATCGGTGAGCCTGGTGATCCTATTTGAAGGGCGACTAGGTGTTGTGAGGTCCGAAGGCTTGCTCAATTGATACGGCGCTGCGGTATGGAGGCGATATGCAGAGCTTAAGGCAGCGTTCTTGGTCGCAGGGGTCGGTGGCGATCCTTACGGTGGTACTTTCGGCGACGGCGTGCACTCCGGGTGTCGATGGTCCGGTGGATTCGGCAACGGAAAGTTCGCGAGCCCAGTCGAGTGACGAAGGCTTGGACATTCCTGAGGTCGGATTCGTATGGGGGGAGTCGCCCCAGATCTCCTTACGATCGCCCGAAGGTACGTTCCTTAGGGCCATGACGGAATCGCTTACTCTGTTGAGTAAGACTGAAGACCCTGGTGTTGTTTACCCTGGGATGGCAGGCGCCATTGATACGGGCGCTGGTTCGGATAATTCGCGAGTTAGTAGTTTGTTGTCTCGCGAGAATGGGAATGGTGTGAAACTAAAAGGCGCCGTATTCCTAGTTTACCTTTGCCTCGATACGAGGGGCTTGGCGGTGGCTGACGAAGAGACTCCACCAGGGAAATTTCGCCCTGCCGGAAGTGACCGGATCGGCTACGAACTGAAGTTTACCGGCTCTTCGGTTCTGAGAGTGCGTAGGTGAGGTTCGGGACGAGCGCGGGCGACCACAAGATGTAGGCGGGTCCTGGGTGTGATCATGGAAGTTCCTACACACCCTTGACGCACACCACAGGACCCATGGCTGAGCTTACTTCCGATGTTGCCGACACGATCTGCCGAACCGTCGAGTTGGGCGTGACGATCACCGGTGCGGCCGTCGGCGCCGATGACCGGACCCATGTTTTCTGCGAGGTCCTCGACCCCGATCGACGATGCCCGGACTGCAACATTGCGGGTCAACTACGAGATCGGGTCGAGCGGGTCCTGACTGACACTCCTGTCGTCGGCTATCCAGTCCTCCTGCACGTGATGGTTCCGCGGTTCGTGTGCCACACCAGCGACTGCTCGAGGTCGGTCTTTCGCGCGAGGATCGACCACATCGCCAGGGCTCGAGCAGTGGTCACGACCAGGACCGAACGCTGGATTTTGCAGCGCATCGTGGTCGACAAGATGAGCGTGGCCGCCGTCGCCGCGAACCTCGCGATCTCGTGGAGCACGGTCAACCAGATCGCTACAGACGCCGCTCGCGCCTTGGTCTACGACGGCGACCACCTCGACGGGGTCCGGTGCCTCGGTGTGGACGAGCACAAATGGAAACACGTTCGCGGACAAGGGGAACCGAGTTTCGTCACGGTCCTGATCGACCTGACTCCGGTCATCGACGGGACCGGCCCGGCACGCCTGCTCGACATGATCGGCGGCCGCTCCAAACACGTCCTCAAACAGTGGATGGCCGCCCGGGACCAGCAGTTCCGGGATCGGATCAAGGTCGTGGCGATGGACGGATTCACCGGCTACAAGAGCGCCACCGCCGAGGAACTCCCCGCGGCCCGGGTGGTGATGGATCCGTTCCACGTTGTCCATCTGGCCGCAAGCAAACTCGACTTGTGTCGGCAACGGATCCAGCAGCAGGTATGCGGACACCGGGGCCGCAAGGACGACCCGCTGTACAAGATCCGCCGGATTCTGCACACCCGCACCGAACTGCTCACCGACAAACAGAAGATCCGCCTGTTCGAGTCGCTGACCAGTCACCACGACCATGTCGCTGTCGAGATCACCCACCAGATCTACCAGCAGCTGATCGCCGCTTACGAACACCCGCAGCGCCGCGAGGGAAAGAAACTCATGTACAAGATCCTGCGCCGTATCCGCACCGGACTGCCGGCAGGCCTGCAAGAGTTGGCCCAACTCGGACGAAGCCTGTGGTCCCGGCGCGCCGACATCCTCGCCTACTTCGACGTCGGCGTCTCCAACGGGCCAGTCGAAGCCATCAACGGACGCCTCGAACACCTCCGCGGCATCGCGCAAGGCTTCCGCAACCTCGACCACTACATCTTGCGGTCACTACTGCACTCGGGTCAGCTCACCGAACGAGTCAACGCACTCTGAAATACGAAGAGCCAGTTTACCGCCGGGGGTGAAGCGCCGCCGGCTTTTCAATCAGGTCCAAATTTTCGGCCGAGCAAATCTGTGTTTGGGGAATGGAAGTTGACGATGTGGAGTGCAATTAGCCGCGCCGAGCCCAGGGCTATTGCCGCCTTGAATGCGTGTTACGAGTGGCCGCTGCCGGAGAGCGATAATCAACTCCCCGAAGGCGTGTTGGTTGATCCGCAGAAGGTGACGGTTCGGTCTAATCCTGGTTGGAGCTAGTCCCGGTTGGCCGGAGAAGGAGTGGTAAGGGTTGAAGAGACGGCTGTGTTCGATCGTTGCGCTTGCTGCTGTCGGTGCTTTGACATCGGGATGTGCGAGTACTTCGGATCAACCGGTTCCGGCGTCGGCAACATCGACATCTGCGTCGTATTCGTTGCCGCCAGCAGCTGATGGTGTTGCGTTCGAGTGGGTCCAGACTGAGGCCCTTGATTTAATGTCGCCGACGGGTACGTATGTCAGGGCTGCAATCGAGTCCATCAATATCGTTTCGATGACGACGGATAAGGCCGATGCGACTCCAGGTTTTGTGGATGCAGCGCGAGGCAACTTTGCCGACTGGATAAAGAGCACGCAAGGTGGTCCCACAGCCGATTCGTGGATCGGCACGTTGGGTCTGCGGGTCTTGGACGTTAAGCGCGTGAATAACATTCTTGAGATCGATTACTGTCGAAACTACGCTGGGCTATACGAACCGGACGCTGCGGCGAGCCCGACGCAGTGGGAACAAGTGGCATCCTTGCCGGACGCGAACGCTAATCGGGTTACCGTCGAGTTGTCTGGGAACGATGAACCGCCAGCCAACCAGGATGGTCTCGCAGAGCATGCGCAACAGGATGTGTTCGGATCGTGGAAAATCGTCGATCTTGTTATATCGAATACTTCGGATGTGTGCGGTGATGTTTGGGGTGGCAAGTTCGATGGGCTTCCGGCAACTTTGCCCTTGACTTCCGTTCCGCTGCGGACCACATATCCGGGGTGGCCGGCGGATAATCGATGAGGCTGGGAACTCGTAGACTCTAGGGGAGTCCGAAAGGCAGGACGCCGCATGCGTGACTTGGGTTAGTTCGACAGCCCGCTGACCCGTCCGCCGGTAATTGTTGCCAGTAGATTCGCGATTTGCTTGGCGTGATCAGGACCGTAGGCGTTGATGTCGAAACTCAACTGCACAGTCCAAGGATCCAAGGCCTCGGTGTCGCGGGAGAGCCAACCAGGTTCAATACCGTCGACGAGACTGCCCGTACGGGCCGCAGCCATCCAGGCTTCGCGGCACGACGGGTCGGCCGGGGACCTCGGTTGCGGTGCCGCATTCTCGACAACCAACTCCTGGACCACCTGATCCTCGACGACAGGATCCTCGATCTCCGAAACCTCGTCTGACGAAACCTCGACGGCCTGATCCTCGACGGCGAGGACATCGACCATCGAGTCTTCGACCACCGAACCTTCGACGGCAGGCTCGATGATTTGCAACGGCTCCTCGTGCATCTGCGTGCATGAGTCATGCTCGGCACCGAAGTCAGCCGGCCTGGAGCCCGTATGCCCGCAACGGGTGCATGTCAGAGTCACCGCCGCCGGTCCCTCATGGGCGGCCACGTGCTGCGGGAGCCGCGGATCCTGCCGATTAACGAGCCCTAGGATGTCCTCGCCGCCGGAAAGTGCCGCGTCAACCTCCCACGGAGTCAGGTACCAGCTGGCAGGAGGAAGCCCCCGGTCGCGAACAATCGCCTGTGAGGCGGTGACGCGTCCGGGGGTGTAGGTCAGCTTCCACTGGGGCTCGGCAGCCCAATCTGAGTCGAGTTCGGGGTTCATAGAGTTAGAGATGTTTATGCCGACTGCTTGCGGTGCGATCCGACATACGCCGGAGCCGGTGCTTCCTGCGCGGCCTGCTGCTGGGCCTCCTGCGGCCAGCCAACCTGCAGTCCCTTAATGGCGTCAGCCGCGCGATCCGTCGCGTCGACGACACCGTCGTTGATCGCTGCCGGAGCGTTGGGGCCGAGCAATGCGAGCGGTCCCTGAGCCTGCTCGGCCGTCCAACCCAGCTTGGTGGTACCGACCGTCATCTTGACGTCGCCACGCTCGGTGACAACGTATTCCACCGACGGCAACCCAGCGCGGGCCGCGTCGTCTTTGGCGAGGCGAAGCTCGAACTGGTTGATCCCCGAATCCTGCTCGGTTCCGTCCTGCGGAGCGTTCTTCGGGAGACCGTCCGGACGCTTAATGTTGTTGCCCTTATCGCCAGTACCGAGTGCCCAGCCGGCCGCGCCACCGATCAAGCCCGCGACGATCGCGGTACCGACACCGGCGACGACACCGGCACTAACAGCGATGCCAGCACCGATCGCCGCGCCACCAGCAATGGAAACCACGTTGAGCGGGAAGGGGCCCGCCCACGGAACAACGCCGCCAGCAACGGCGCCGAGCGGCACCGTGACCATCCCGACGGCGAGAGTTGTCGCGGTAAATGCAACGGCACCGCCGATGGCACCCGCGCCAGCGGCACCCATCACGATCGCTGCAGCCTGACGCGAGGCCTCGTCTTCCTCAGCCATACCCATCGCGACCAGGCCATTGGCAATCTGCTGCTCGCTGTAGGCGGCCCAACCATTGGCCCAGTCGATGTAGCCTTCCTTGTTCGGGAAGTTCGGCACATCCTTGTTAGCCATCTCGAAGTTGCCGATACGCAACGTCTGCGGCTTCGGCGCAACACGCTTCACCGTCGGCGCATTCGGGTTGGGTGCGTGAATACCAAGTGGATTGGGGTTGTATGCGCCCTCGTACGACGGCGCGGGATACGTCCATTCACTCTGCGGAGCAGACGGTGCCGCAGGGAGGCCGAGGGGACCCGGAGTCGATGGCACGGGCTCGGGAGCCGGGGCCGGAGGCTGCGGAGCAGGCGTGAGACCACCCTGCTGCGGACTGCCTTGGTCGCCAAACCCGGGCTGCTGAGGTGCCGGATTCTCGTCGCCGCCGCCAATGCCGCCCTGCTGGGGAGCGGCAAATACCTCGCCGCTGCCCGCGACCGCGCCAAACGCCATGGAAGTTGCCACGAGTGCGGCAACACCAGCGTGAGTCAGCGCCCGGCTCTGAGGCCGGGTGGTGGAGGTCGAGTTCATATCTAGGGGTTCCTCTGTGCTTTGTGAATGATGATGGTTATATCGGCCCACTAATGCGGGCAAAGTTGTTAGCCGACGGCCGTGTTCGACACGATCAGCCACCTGCCGTTCTCACTGGTGGTCTGGATCATTTGGTGGAAGACGGTTCGTTGCCCGCCAGGCCCCGGAGCGATCTGCGCGAGGTCTACCTTGTGCAAACCATTCCCCAGATCGGTGATGGTCAGACAATGCGTCGTCCCCTTGGGCAGGTCGTCGATCGCCATCTGCAAATTCGCAATCGACGGAATAACGGCTCGTCGCGCGGCCGGCACCACGAACTCGCTGACCGCTTGTGCATCCCGTTTGACGTAGTAGGCGTAGTTGAAGGCCTTGATGACGTCGATTCCGCTGCCCGATCCGCCAGCATCGCTGCCAGTGGTTACATTGCCAACGGTCCGCGCCGGACACGCGGCGTCCGTGGAACCGCGATCCGCCGGTGCGGGCGCAGGTGCGGACGCGGTGGGAGACGCGGAGCTATCATCGCCGCCACCAGCGAAGGCGGTGTACGCGCCAATGGCAATGACTCCCAGGATCACGATGCAGGCGGCCGCGATGATGGCGAACCGCCGACTCTTACGCGTGGTGGTGGGTGCGAACGCGTCCGAGGGGAGGAGTTCGTACGTCGAGGTCGATTCGGGACGGGTACTGGTCCCGTCCGCGTCGTACGTGTTGTCGTAGCCATAGTCGACCGTGCTGTAGTCAACACCGCCCGTGACCACGGGAATCTGCTGCGTATCGTCGTCATCACGAGAGAAGCCGTCGTCTGTCCCCGGCTCATGTGGGTCGTTGATGATCGATTTCCTCCTCCCGCGCTTCGGCACGATCCATCAGTTCGCGTGTCCGTATTGCCAACATTGACAGGGTCTGCGTATTTTTTGCTGGCAGACCCGAATCTTATCGAGGTGCCACGTCGCTACATCTGTGGCCCCTGCGGTGGCATCATTCCGCCGAATGGCCCGGCAAACGCGGTGGGCGGCAACTGGATCACAAATGGCTCGATCAGAGTGGCGGCAAGCTCAAGGAACGCGGAACGGGTCGCCGGTTGCATCTGGTCGAGGTCGATGAAGCTGCCTACCGCAAGGTGCTCGTCGTACGGAATGATCTGCACGGCACGTGTGCGGCCCAGGAAGTAGTCCCGCAGCATATTGACGTCAACGGGAGCGTTCTTGCCCTTCGACGCAGCGATGACGACGACGGTCTCGCGAGCAATCTGCTCGTATCCGTGGGCGACTAGCCAATCGAGCGTCGCGACCGCACTCTGCGCGCCGTCCAACGCAGGAGATGTGACCAAGACAAGCGAAGTCGCCGACTTCATGACTCCTGCCATCGCGGAGTGCACGAGACCGGTACCGCAGTCGGTGATGATCATGTTGTAGTGGTTCTCGAGGATCTCGATAACCCGCAGGTATTCGTCCTCGCTGAACGCTTCGGAGATCGCCGGATCCCGCTCGGAGGCGAGGACTTCGAGGCGCGACGGGGCTTGGCTGGTGTGCTTCCGCACGTCCATGTACCGCTCAAGGTGCGGGTCCTGGAGGAGGTCGCGGACAGTCGACGCCGTCTGTGCCGGAATACGACGCGACAAGGTGCCGAGGTCAGGGTTGGCGTCAACGGCAATGACGCGGTCGCCTCGCAGCGATGCGAGAACCGACCCGAGTCCGACGGTGACGGTCGTCTTACCGACACCGCCCTTCAGCGACAGCACGGCGACACGGAAGTCGTTGCGGATTGGCTGACGAACGCGGTTCGCGAGTTGAGCGACCTCTTCCTTCTTCCGCGTACCGCCAAAGTTGACGAACCGACTGCGGATCGACTCGCGCCAACCAGGTCGAGGCCCACCTACGCCCGGGGCGGCAGGGTTCGGCCCGTAGCCGGGCTGCGGGGCACCCTGTGGCGGGACGCCCGGCTGCTGGTGCTGCTGCGAGGGCATCGGGACCGGGCCGTATCCGTGCGCTGGTGTTCCCACGGGTGGCGTGAAACCCTGCTGCGATTCAGGAAAGTACCCGTACATCGCGTCTGGCAAGGGCTGCGGGGGGTGGGGTTGCCCGTACTGGGGCTGAGGCTGTTCTTGCGGTGGGTATGGCTGTCCGTACTGATCGTGCTGGAACTGCGGTTGTCCATACGGGCCTGCCTGTGCCTGCGGCTGGGGTTCAGGGTGAAATGCTGACACCTCGGGGGCCAGCATCTCGCCTGAGGCATGCGTACCGCCGGACTGTGCGTCCATGCTCTGAGTTGGCGATGCAACCTGGTTGTCGACGTTGTCGTGCTGGTCCCCGCCCGGCGAATCAGCGGCGGCGAAGTCGGCGATAGGAGAATCAGGCACGGGGTCCGCCTGTTCGGTTGCCATCCATGACGGTGGGTTACCGGAGTTCTCATTCATCGTTCGGGCCTTTCGTGGGGATCAGTACCGAGTCATCGACTATCGGTGGCAGGACTACGGAACTTAATCGGAGTGGACAGTCTGGGAGAAGCCGCCGGCGATAGTCGCGGCAAGTTCCATGAACGCTGTCCGGGTCTTCTTGTGCATGAGGTCTAACTCGACCTCCGCGCCCTCGGCGAGATGAGCGTCGAACGGGATTACGTGAACCGCCCGAGTTCGATTGCGGAAGTGCTGGGCCAACTGATCGACATCAACAGACGCGGACCCGCTCCTTGATGAACAGACCACGACCACTGCGGACTTCGCGAGTTCGTCATAGCCATGCGACGACAGCCATTCGAGCGTCGCCGTTGCGCTACGGGCACCGTCGATAGCGGGCGACGTCACCAAGACGAGCTGGTTGGAGTAACCGAGAACGCCGTTCATCGCCGAATGGCTAACGCCTGTGCCGCAGTCGGTGATGATGATGTTGTAGTGGCGGCGAAGGATTTCCATCACCCGCCGGTAGTCGGACTCACTGAACGCTTCAGCTCGTGCCGGATCGCGTTCGGATGAAAGGACTTCTAAGCGATTCTGCGCCTGGGAGGTATGTGCGCGGACGTCAGAGTAGCGAGACACGGAGCGGTCGGCAATGAGATCGCGGACCGTCGACTGAGTCTGTTGCGGTACGCGCTGTGCGAGCGTACCCAGGTCGGGATTCGCGTCGATCGCAATCACGCGGTCACCACGGCTCGACGCGAGAGTGGCACCGATGCCGATGGACGTCGTCGTCTTACCGACGCCGCCCTTGAGGGAGAGCACCGCAATGCGGTAGTCGCCGCGGATGGGTTGTTGTACCGCTCGGACGAGTTCGGCGTACTTGATGTCAGCGGGAGAGTCCCCCAGATTTACCGAACCTCCGGAGGCGCGGTACACGGCACGGCGCCACCCTTTGGCCGGTGGGTGCTTGGCACGTCGAAGGAGCGCGATCTCATCGACTTGCCCGGGAGTGTTCTGAGCAGACGTGGCCACGTGCGTTGACCGCGCTTGCGGCGGCTGTTGAACGTTGATGGGAGCAAACACGGTCGGAGCCTCGGGCTCGTCGTCACCCATATCGAGCCACGACGGATTCTGCTGTGGTTGATTCATCCCCGATTATTCCTGCCTGTCACCGTGATTCGCGGTTGCACACGGGGCAGCTACGAACTCGGTGAAATCTCCCGTCAATCAGATCGGGAGACCCCGCGATGGCACTGCCCCGGCGTGCATCTGCGTATTCGGGCGAAATTTACCACGGCCCGAACGGGTCGGCCTAAATGCGTCAATTCGGTGACCGACGACGGCGCGACCACTATGCCGTTGGCGAATAGGCACCCAAGAGACTCATGCCGATGTTGTCGGTTCGCAAGGGGGAACTCGAGACTGGATCGCCCGCTTCGATTAGTGGGCTTTCGCCCAAGGCTATCGCGACATATCCGTCCCAGACCACCAGGTCGCTGGCTATCGGCTGCGATTCGGAGACCTGCGCACCGCCTGTCTGCGCCTGGGCCAGGCGCGGCAGGTCCTCACCAGCAGGTCCATGTGCGTACTGAGTCAGGCTGCTGCTAACGAGACCCTCGCCGGGCGTGGTGCCGCTTGCCGCCGTGCCGAGGCGAGTTCATTTCCCGCAGTCGAGGCTCCGAAATGGTCCAGATCGCCCACCTGGCCCCACTGTTCGCTAACGAAGACTAACGATTCTCGATTTGCGTGGCGACATG
>NZ_JBARYI010000059.1:0-44230 GCF_049647785.1 Gordonia sp. (in: high G+C Gram-positive bacteria) | reverse complement strand
CTGGCCGCCACGCAAATCGAATCGCACGTCGGCTACGACAGTTGCCCGGTCAAATACCGCTGCAATGTTGGTCCCACCATGTCGGCGAGGTCGGCGAGGGGCATGGTCGCGATGGGATCAAGCTTGAGGATGTGCCGCGACACCAGGACTCCGAGGAGTTGGGATGCGGTTAGCGAGGTGCGGAGCGCCACGTGGTCGCCGGACGTGAGCCGTTCACCGATGGCTGCGAGGACGATCTCCGTCAGGAACGACCGCAGCATTGCCGGATCGGGCGCGGACAAGTTGGCTTTCACCAGCGCAACCGCCGCCGGGCCCGCGTCACCGTCCCACAGTCCAACGATGGTGAGGATCAGTTGCCGCCCCAGGTCTTCCACCTCTACGGCCATCAGGCCGGACAGGACTTGCTCGGGATCCACCGGAATCTCGACTGCCGCGATGAACAGTTTTCGCTTGGTCCCGAAGTAGTGGTGAACGAGTGCAGCATCGACACCTGCGGCTTCGGCGATGGCGCGCACAGAGGTTTTGTCGAAGCCGTCACGTGCAAAGGATTCTCTGGCGGCAGCGAGGATGGCGTCGCGAGTGTCGGGCGCGCCCGGCCTGCGTCCTCGTCGTCGCGGTGAGTCGGTCACGGGGTACGACGTTTGAGGGTCGCCGCCGCGAGAGTCAATGCAACGATCGTGCAGGCCAGAATGATTGCCATGTCACGCCACATCAGGCCGGTGGCCGAAGTGTGCGTCGCGACTTCTTGCAGCCCCTGCACCGCATACGTGAGAGGCATCGCAAGGGACAGTCCTTCCATCCAGCCGGGCAGATCGTTGCGCGCCACAAACAATCCGCAGAGGAACAGCTGGGGAATCACCACGATCGGCATAAACTGCACCGCTTGAAACTCCGTTTGAGCGAAGGCACTGGCCAACAGGCCGAGACCGACGCCGAGCATGGCGTCGAGCATCGCGATCAGGAACACCCAGCCGATCGAGCCCGCAACATCCAGACCCAGCAGCCAGTACGAGACGCCGACGGCCAAGACGGCTTGCACTGCCGCGACAACAGAGAATGCGATGCCGTAGCCGCCGAGGAGGTCGAGCCGACTCATCGGGGTGGTGAGGAGCCGTTCCAGGGTGCCGGATCGTCGTTCGCGCAGCATCGCGATGGAGGTGATGAGGAACATCGTGGTGAACGGGAGAATCCCGAGCATTACGGTGCCAACGCGGTCGAATGGATCGACGGGCACCATCGGATTCCGCGGTGCCTCGGAGAACATGTAATACAGCAGCACCATCAAGATCACGGGAATCATCACGATTAGCGCAACGGTTCGCGGGTCGGTACGCAGTTGCCGGAGAACACGGACCGCGGTCGCCAGGAGTAGTTTGGGTCGGATCGCCGCCGGGCTGCTGGTCATGCCGCACTTCCTTGAATGAGGGACAAGAAGGCGTGCTCGAGGTTCTCTTCGCCAGTTTGGGCGCGCAGTTCGTCGGGCGTCAGTTCCGCAACGAGTCGCCCGCCGCGCATCAAGATCAGGCCGTCGCAGTGTTCAGCTTCGTCCATCACGTGGCTGGAGATCAGCAGGGTGACGCCAGATTCGGCGAGCCGCGCAAACCTGGCCCACAGGTCGGCACGCAGGACCGGGTCCAGTCCGACGGTCGGTTCGTCGAGGATCAATAGTTGGGGCCGGGTCACCAATGCACAGGCGATGGATACCCGGTTGCGTTCACCGCCGGACAGGTCGCCCGCCAGGTGCTGGAGACGATCTCCCAGGTCGACTGATTCGATGGCTTCGGCGATCTGTTCTTCCGCGTCGAAGATCTGCGCGAAGTAGCGGATGTTTTCCTCGACGGTCAGGTCGGTGTAGATCGACGCCGACTGGGTGACGTAGCCGACTTCGCGGCTCAGGGTTCTCGCCCCGGCTGGGCGACCGAGAACGTCGATTCGCCCCTTCACGCGCTGCTGGGTTCCGACGATGGCCCGCATCAGCGTGGTCTTTCCACAACCTGATGGTCCGAGAAGTCCGGTAATCGACCCGCGCGGCACCGACACCGTGATGTCATCGACGGCCAGCACCTTGCCTCGTTGCACCGTGACGTTCTCGCATCTGACAGCCACCGGATAATTCACCATGTGATGAATTAAATGCCGGTCGACCGTCTCAGTCAAGGGACTGCGCCTACAAAAACTGGCCGTCGTTCGTACGGACTACACGCCTTCAACTTGCGCAAATCCACCTCGACCCGTTCTAGTGGAAGTTATCCAGGCCACCTCTCGAGGAGTTCACGTGAAGGCATCCTTCAAGCTCGCCGCCATTACCGTCGCTACGGCAACCGCTGCCGTTTCTGGCGTTGCACTCGCGCCGGGCACCGCTGATGCGGGCACCGTCGGTAAGTACTCGCAGCCGGCCTCGGGCGCGGTCTCGATTACGTCGGGCACCAGCGAGATCAACGTGATGATCATCAAC
Source organism: Gordonia sp. (in: high G+C Gram-positive bacteria) (assembly GCF_049647785.1). GTDB lineage: Bacteria > Actinomycetota > Actinomycetes > Mycobacteriales > Mycobacteriaceae > Gordonia. The sequence continues at coordinate 41,775 of NZ_JBARYI010000059.1, read as the reverse complement.
CGCAAGGGCGCCGATTCGTGCACGGTCACCGCTACCCGCCCCCTTGGCGGCGGCGAAGTCCGAACCCTGACGCGGGTCGTCAAACTCACGGCTTTAAATCAGTACACGGCGATCGCCAACTTCCCCGAAGCACTGAACAACCGCACCTACACGGTCAGCGGCACCTGCGTGGGCACCAAGGCTCCCGAAGCCACGGACACACCCCCGTCAGACGTCGCCGAGCCCACCGAGAAGGTCACCACCAACCTGCTTGGCGGCAATAACAAGGTTGAAGTCAAGGTCAACGACGCCGTGAACTCGAACTATGGGCAGTGCTTGCAGATCGTCAAGGGCATCTCCTGGGACCTCGGCCTGCGTGGCGCTCCCCTCGAGACCGTTATGGGCATCGCCACCGCGTTCTGCCCCCGCTAGCACCCACCGCAATTAATCGTGCGGGTTTTTACCAGGTAATGGTCAAACCCGCACGATCAATTGTCTGCCCTAGACCGGGAACGCGCCCGCCCGCGGAAGCAGAGCCGGAACCGTGGCCCCGAGAACCTCGCTGAGCCAGTTGGCCGTACCCATCAACGATTCGAGGTGCAGCCCCGTCTCAATCCCACTCCGATCGAGCAGGTAGACGAGGTCTTCCGTTGCGATATTCCCGGTGGCATTGGGTGCGAACGGGCAACCGCCGATCCCACCGATCGACGAATCAAGCACCGTCACACCGGAATCCAGTGCGGCGACGGCATTCGCGTAGCCGGTGTTGCGGGTGTTGTGGAAGTGAGCACGCAGAGTTGTCCCCGGAGCCACCTCCGCAACGCCGGTGATCAGCCGCTTCACCTGAGACGGCACCCCGACGCCGATGGTGTCGGCCAACGAAATCTCATCAACGCCAAGTGCGGCCACCGCGCGTGCCAACTCAACGACGCCAGCCTCGGACACTTCACCCTCAAACGGGCAGCCAAAAGCGGTCGCGATCGTCACCGACAGTCCGAGTTTCGCCGCGCGCGCATCCTCGACCAGATCTTCCACAACGCGCACCGAGTCAGCGACCGACATCTGCTGGTTGCGCTGACAGAAAGTCTCGGATGCCACCACCACGCAGTTGATCTCATCAACCCCGGCCGCGAGCGCCCGATCAAAGCCGCGCCGGTTCAACACCAGCCCGCTGTACGAGACATCGTCGCGCCGTGGAATACCAGCCATCACCGCTTCAGCATCAGCCATCTGCGGTACCGCCCGGGGATGCACAAAACTGGTGGCCTCGATCCGGCGCGCCCCGCTGTCGATCGCCCGCTCGATCAGCGAAATCTTGTCGGCAGTCGAGACGGGAACGGCTTCATTCTGCAGTCCGTCACGCGGACTGACCTCGACGATCTGCACGGTCATCGGACCACGCTGTCCCGACGCAACTGCGAGATCGTTTCCGCGTCCACGCCGACCACATCCTGCAGGACGGAATCGGTGTCAGCACCCAGTTCGCGGCCAGCTACCGGCGTTGCAGGCGTCGACCGCGAGAACTTCGGAACCACGCCCGGTGCTGGCACCTGCTTGCCGCCGCTGTTGAGCAGTCGGATCACCATGTCGCGAGCCGCATAGTGCGGATCGGTCAACGTATCCGCGGCCGTGTAAATCCGACCGGCGGGCACACCGCTAGCTTCCATCCGCGCCAACAGTTCTTCGCCGGTCATCGTCGACGTCCATTCGCCGATCATCGCATCGAGTTCGGCCATTCGCTCACCGCGCGGCCCGTGCTCGGCAAAGCGCGGATCGTCCGCGAGGTCATCGCGCCCCATGGCACCGCAGAGTCGACGGAACACCCCGTCTGCGTTGGCGGCGATCAGCACCTCAACGCCGTCGGAGGTCGGATACACATTGGACGGGGCAACGCCGGGCAGCACCGAACCCGTTCGACCGCGGAGCACCCCGGCAATATCGAAGTCGGCCATTGACGATTCCATCAGTGCCGCCACCGCCTCGTAGATGGCGACGTCGACTTCCTGGCCCCGGCCACTCCGCTCACGCTCATGCACGGCCGACAGCGTGCCGATCACCGCAAACATGGCCGCGAGCGAATCCCCCAGGCTCACGCCGGTCCGACTCGGCGGATTCTCGGGATCACCGGTGGTGAACCGAATGCCGCCCATCGCCTCGCCGACGCTGCCAAATCCCGCGTCTGTCGCCCGCGGACCGGTCTGACCGAAGCCGGAAACGTGCACCACGATGATCCGCGGGTTAATCGCCGCCAGATCGTCGTAGCTAAGGCCCCATCGCGCCAAGGTGCCGGGGCGGAAGTTCTCCAGGATCACGTCGGCCTCGGCGGCAAGCTTGCGCACCAGGTCGCGACCAGTGTCGGTGTGCAGGTCGATCGCCACCGACTTCTTGTTGCGCGCGATCGACGGCCACCACAGGCTTTCACCGTCGACGTTGATGCCCCAGCGTCGCATCGGGTCGCCGTTCTCGGTGTTCTCCACCTTGATGACTTCGGCGCCGTAGTCGGCGAGCAGTTGCCCGGCAAACGGGCCCGCAATAAAGCTGCCAAGTTCAATGACCCGCAGGTCTGCGAGAGGTCCTGTACGAGGATTCTGAATGGTCGCCATGTCCATGATTGTACACAATCTGAAGTTCTGGACGCCAAACTCTTCGCGATTGCCCGGACCATCGACTGCGACGAATATGCTTAGCCCACAGCCACCACCAAAGGAGTCGCGTGACGTCGCCCGGTCAAACCGCCTACACCCGGATCCGCGAAGCGATCGTCGAAGGTCGGTACCGCCCGGGGCAACGCCTCATTGAACAGCGCATTGCCGAGGAAATCGATCTGTCACGCACCCCCGTTCGCGAAGCCCTGCGACGACTTGAGGCCGAAGGCTTAATCGTTAGCGAACCCAACCGGGGCGCGGCAGTCCGGTCCGTAAGCGTCGATGAACTCACCGACCTGTATGAACTCCGCGCCCGCCTCGAGGCCTACGCCACCGAACTCGCTGCACAGCGCATTGATGCTGACTGCTTATCTGAACTCGATTTGGCCATAACCGCTTTCGGCGACGCACTCGATGCGAACTTCCCGTCCGACCTGGAGCGAGTGCGCGCCATTGACGACGCGAACCACCGGATTCATCGGGCGATCCACCTCGGTGCAGGCCACCAACGCCTGGCCGGGCAACTCGAACGCACCACCGATGTCCCCCTCGTCTTCCAAGCATTCCGCCAGTACGACGCCACCCAAACGCTCAGGTCGCATAGCTTCCACCAGCTCATCCGCGACCTCATCGTCGCTGGCGATGGCCAGCGTGCGGGGGCCCTAATGTACGAACATGTCCTTCAAGGCCGCGATGTTCTCCTGGCACATCTTGAGGCCGCTGGCACCGACGACGTCGATTCCGTCTTCGACATTCCCGACAACAATTGAACAGCCGGGACTCACTTTGCATACAATGTGCGTATGACAGTCACCGACACGCACCGCATGCAGACCGGGCTTGAGGAAGTTCTGACCGAAGCTTTGGGCGAAGGCGATGCCCACGTCTTCGAGCTCTCCCGCGTGCCAGCCGGCGCATCCCGGCAAACATGGTCGCTTCGGGCCACCACCCCCGCAGGCACTCACGATCTCATCCTGCGCCTCGACCTCCCCGGCGCCCGAGAGGATTCCTCCCTCACCCGCGAGGCCGCCCTCATGTCGAAGGCCGGTGCCGCCGGTGTCCCGTCACCACGAGTTATCGCCGACGGCATCGAACACCCCGGGATCGGCGGCGACTTCATCGTGATGAGTCGCGTCGACGGCGAAACGATTCCGCGAAAGCTGCTGCGCGACAGTCAATTTGCCGAAGCCCGGCAGACCCTGCCAGCACAGCTCGGTGCTGCGCTGGCACGCCTGCACACCGTCGACGTCTCCGACCTCAACGATCTCCCCGACGGGGATGAACTCAACGTATGGCGCGATGAACTGCACCGTCTCGACGAGCCGATGCCGACTTTCGAGTACGCGGCTCGCTGGCTCGAGCAGCATCGCCCACCCTCCTCGCGTCGCACACTGGTTCATGGCGACTTCCGGAACGGCAACTTCATCGTCGGACCGGAAGGCCTGCGCGCCGTCCTCGACTGGGAACTCGCGCACGTCGGTGATCCGTTGGAAGACATCGGATGGCTGTGTGTGAAGGCATGGCGCTTTGGCGGCGATAAGCCCGTCGGCGGGTTCGGCAACCTCGACGACCTCGTCACTGCCTACGAAGCATCGTCGGGGTACCGCATCGACCGCGAAGCACTCCACTGGTGGCAAATCCTCGGCACCCTCAAATGGGGAATCATCTGCGTCCACCAGGCCCAACGGCACCTCAGCGGGGCTGCCAGATCAGTGGAGCTGGCCAGTATCGGCCGACGCGTGAGCGAAAACGAATGGGAACTCCTCGAACTACTGCGTTGAGTGGTTCGAGGAGTCCCCGGTTCGGTCGGACCGGCAGCTAGCGCAGGCCGAATTCCCAATTGCCGCCCGCCCGGTACTCCTTCAACACGCGGCGACCGACGGTGCTGATGTGAACTTCGTCGGGACCGTCGTACAGGCGGGCAAAGCGTGCCTCCCGGTACATACGCGACAGTGGGGTGTCGTCGGTGATGCCTTCGGCACCGTAAACCTGGACGGCGCGGTCGATAACGTTGTGCAACATGCGCGCGCCGTGCACCTTGATGGCTGCAATCTCCACGCGTGCCTGATCACCGCGGTCAATAGCCTCGGCAGCCTTCAACGTCAGCAGTCGGCTCGCCTGAATTTCGGTGTACGACTCGAAGACGTGCTGCTGCATTAGCTGCTTGTCGGCCAACGGTTCGCCGAAGGCGACGCGACTGGTCAGTCGGTTGCACATGAGGTCGAATGCCCGCTGAGCTTGGCCGAGCCAGCGCATCGCGTGGAAGATGCGACCGGGGCCGAGTCGCTCCTGAGCGATGACGAAGCCATTACCGCGCTCGCCCAAGAGGTTCTCGGCCGGGACACGCACATTGTCGTACTCCACCTCGTAGTGGCCACTTTCCATGCCCAGCACCGGGGTGTCTCGGACAAGTCGGTAACCCGGGTTGTCGGTCGGCACGATGATCATGCTGAATGCACTGTGTGCAGGCGCATCAGGCTCGGTCCGGCACATCACCGTGGTGTACGCGGCGATGCCGGCACCGGTGGTGAACCACTTGCGGCCGTTGATCACCCACTCGTCGCCGTCTAGGACCGCGCTGGTCTGCAAGCCGGTGGGATCAGATCCGGCGATACCCGGTTCGGTCATGGCGAAGCTCGGTGAGATTTCGCCGCTAACCATCGGCGCGAGATACTTTTCCCGCCATCGCGGCGATGCGTGCAGGTTCAGCATGATCGAGTCCTGCAGGGTCCACGTCCCGAGGGCAAGCTGCCCGTACTCGCTACGGCCCTGGACTTCGTTGATGTAGACGTAGTCGAGGAACGGCAGCCCGCCGCCGCCGATGTCTTTCGGGTGGCCCAGCGCCCACAGCCCGCGACGCTTGGCCTCGGCCTGCAGTTCCGCTAGCTTGGCGCGCGAGGCCGCGTCGCCTGCGTGCAACTCGTCTTCGGCGGGTTCCACGAGCTCGGTGATGAACTCGTATACCTGGTCGCGGAGCGGCCGAATATGTTCGGGCACTTCAAAAGTCATTTGTTTACTTCTCCAGAAGTCTCGGATTGTCGACCTGCAGCTTGGCCGCGACGGCCCGGGTCAGCAAGGCATTGAGTTCACTGCTCCGGTCGTCGAGATCGCCAGCCGCGATAGCCTCGGCGAATGCCGCACTGTCGGGATAGCCGAGAGCCGCGATCTCGCGACGATAGTTGTCCGGAGCGTCGTCGGAGGCCGTCAACTCCCGGTGGACGATCGACAGCGCATTAATGGCGACACGGACGTGAAACCCGACGCTGCCCGACGTGGCATCGAGAACCTGGTCCTGCAGAAATTCGCGCACCGCGTCGACTAATTCGGCTGCCGTCGGGGAGTTGTAGAAGGCATCTTCGGACGTCACTGACGATCCTCGGCCAGGCTGGTGGCGGCACCAACGTCGAACGCGTCGTAGCCTTCCGGAGCAGCGACCTCGACGATCGGATCGTCGCGGTCGTCGAACTCCACACGTAGCGCGCGACTCATCACCGCATGCATGTCGTACAGGCACGTAATGTATGTCAGTTCCAAGATTTGCTCGTCGCTCAACTCCTTGTGGAGGGCAGCAACGATCGCGTCGTCCACCCGACCACCGTCGTAGACGAGGGCATCGGTGTACGCCAAGACGGCGCGCTCGATCGGCGTGAACAGTTCCGACACCTGCCACGACGGGATGGCCTCGATGCGCTCCTGCGAGACACCGAGTGAACGGAGCGACTTACAGTGCTGAGAGAACACGAACTGACTGCCGCGGGCCCATCCGGCGCGGGTCTGGCCGAGTTCGCGCAGCACGGGATCGAGCAGACGCTTGGGGCTTCGATACAGCGCGAAACCCCGAACCGCATGCTTGAAGACATCGGGGACCAGCGCAAACACGGTCCACCAATCGCCGGGAGTTCCGGCTTCGGTGCCGGGCTCGGCGACGGGGTCGCGGTCCGGGCCAAACAGTTGGTCGTACATCCGCACGACGATGTCGGCGTCAACCTCGGAGCGGGGTACTTGGCGCAGGCGTGGCATTAGATTTCCAATCGGTTAGTTGTCGGCGACGGTGCGATCCGCGGCGGTCTTGGGTTCGTGGCGAATATCGGCGGCGGTCAGCTCGCGGGTGTAGGCCGCGAACTCGAGCAGGATGCCGTCGGGGTCTTGGAAGTACAGCGACCGCACAAATACGCCGGGATGCATCTCACGTGCGACGCCGGAGACGCTGTCGTCGTGGTTGAGGATGTACCCGACACGGACACCCTTGTCCTTGAGCTTTTGGCGGTACTCGTCAAACTTGTCTTCCGGGATGGTGAAGGCAACGTGGTTCATGGAGCCGACGGCGCTGGTGATGTCGGCCTTGCCGGGGATCCCGGATGCAGCGGCGATCCCGGGTGCAGCCTTGGGTGCGTTGGGGAACCAGAAGAACGCGAGGTGGTTGTCGCCGCCCATGTCGAAGAAGAAGTGCTGGCCTCCCCCGTCGGGTATTTCGATGGTCTTGATGAGTGGCATGCCGAGAACCTGGGTGTAGAACTCCACGGTTCGGGCCATGTCGGAGCAGACCAGGGCGAGGTGGTTGACGCCGCTGATCTCGAATTCAGTGTTGGTTGCGGTCACGATGATCGACCTCTCAAAAGCGTGGCGGGCAGCTCGATTGAGCACCCGATGGAACTTGACATGATTGTCATATCATATCCGATCCGCTCGCACTGGCTGCTACGATTCACGGGTGACTGAGGTCGGACTACCGGCGACCAGCCGCGGCCGAGCCACCCGCGAGAAGCTGATCGATGCCGCCAAAACCGTGTTCGCCGAACGCGGATTCGTCGACGCCCGCGTGTCCCACATCGCCAAAGCCGCGCATGTCGCCTATGGCACCTTCTACACCCACTTCGAGTCCAAAGAGGCGATCTTCTACCAGGTTGCCGACGAACTATTCCGCGAAATGTTCGCGCCACACGAACCCGTCGCCCACGCCGACGAGAGCCCAGCCGAACGCCTGACACACGCCAACCGCGTGTTCTGGGATCGCTACCGGGACCGTTCAGCGCTCATGGCGATCGTCGAGCAAGTCGCCACCATCGACCCGGAATTCGCGAAGTTGCGACACCAACATCGCGCAGAGACCAATGCGCGAACCGCAAACTCCATCCGCCACTGGCAACAGCAGGGCTTAGTTCCCGCAGACTTGAACCCACACACCGCAGCCCAGGCGCTCGGAGCAATGGTCGATCGCACCCTGTACCTGCGATACGTCTTGGGTGAGAACGACGAGCCCGACACCGCGTTCGAGACCGTGAACGCTCTCGCCGTGCGAGCACTGGGCCTCACCACCTAGCACTCCGGGGCCTTCCACCTGCCCACAGTCCAGCCATCGCCATGCGCCAACTTTCACCAAAACCTTGACACCATCCGAAAACTGAAACTAACGTCAGTTTTAGTTTTTCAATCGAAAGGGAGCTTTGCAATGAAACTGGGTGTCATGAGCCTCGGCGATCACCTCGCCGATCCCCACACTGGAATCCGCACAACGCAGGGCGAACGCCTCCGGTCGATCGTCGACAGTTCGATCGAAGCCGAACAGTTGGGCTTTTCCATGGTTGCCCTGGGTGAGCATCACTTCAACGACTACATCATCTCGTCGCCGAATATGCTGCTGGCCGCGATCGCCGAACGCACCAGCACGATTCGCCTCACCACCGCCGTTACCCTGCTCGCTACCTCCGACCCCGTTCGAGTGGCCGAGGATTTCGCGACTCTAGACCTACTCTCTGGTGGACGAGCAGATATCGTCGTCGGCCGCGGCATCAACAAAGATGCCTACGCCGCCTTCGGCCAACTCGACCCCGCCCGCGGTGCCGAAATTCTCGCCGAGAAGACTGCCCTGCTCAATCGCCTCTGGACCGAGAAGGAACCATTCAGTTGGTCCGGCGAGTTCCGCGGCCCCCTCGACGAGATCCAACTGAAGCCGAGTCCCGTCGCCGCTCCGCGGGTATGGATGGGCACCGGCACCACCGAAGAATCCGTACGCCGTACCGCGGCGCAAGGATTGCCACTGATGCTGCCGAGTATCTTCGGAAGCCTCGACGGATGGGGGCCGCTGGTCACGCTGTACCGCGAACTGATGACCGAGAAGGGCCTCGAGCCCCTCGTCGGATCGTGCAGCTACGTGCACGTTGCCGAAACCACCGAGCAGGCCCGCGAGCAGTGGAAGCCGTACCTGACAAATTATGTTCAGTGGGCCTACGACCTCATGGGAAACACCCGGGCAGTCGACTTCGACAAGCTCCTCGCAGGCACCGCAATGTGCGGCAGTCCCGATGTTGTCGTCGACCGGATGCTGGCAGTGAAGAACACCGTCGATCCCGACATTCACTTGGCGGTGTTCGACGTGGGCGGCCTTCCGCACGACATACTGATGGACAGTATGCGGCTGTTCTCCAAGCACGTGATGCCTAAGCTCTAACGCGGACCTTGGACGGATAGGATGTCGTCGAGCCGGGCCAGGTGGAAAGTCGATGGAGGAAGTTCAGATGGTCGATAGTCGCGCCGACCGCACCGGCAAAGGCGCCAAAGGCCGCCAGACGGAACAGACCATCAAAGATGCTGCACGCACCGTCTTTGCCAGGGACGGGTATCTGAATGCCCGGATCGCCGACATCGCCGAAGAAGCCGGCAAGTCCCCGGCGACGCTCTATAACTACTTTGACGACAAGAGCGACATCCTCGAAGTCCTGCTGGACGACTTTCTCGAACGCGCCCGTTTGACGACTACCGAACCGCTCCAAGACTTTTCGGTCAGTATGCTGCGCGACTCGATAGCCGCGTTCTGGCAGACGTATACGGAGTTCCTTCCCGAAATGGTTGGAGTCACACACGCGGCAGCCACCGACCCGCTTTTCATGGACATGTGGATGCGAATTCGGGAAGTCGGCGTCCGCAGCTTCGCGCACCTCGCCGCAGCAATGCAAGACAATGGCCGTCTTGACCCTTCGTTGGACCCCTACGTGGTCGCGTCGGCCCTCTCTTCGATGCTCGAACACAGCTGCAATCTCTGGCTGGGTACCAATGCCCAGGGCCTCGGTCGGCCGTCTTCGGACGAGGAAGCAATCAATACGATCACGGTCCTGTGGTCGCAGGCCTTGGGCATCGCCGACTAAACCTCCTGGCCCGAGCCCCCGCCTAGGTCCACCATCTACTCCCGAATCCCGATGGCGATGCCTCATGTCGACGATGTCGACGCCTGCAAACAACCTCTCGAGCAAGAGTCGACCCTCACCGTCGGAACTGGACGGTCGTCGACGGCCCGAGACTTCAAGGAGAGAAATGAAAACCTGCCAACCCGACATTCGCGATGCGTTCAAAGAGGTCATGGCTAACGTCGCCAGTCCGGTCTCCATCGTTACGACCTTCGATGGCGAGACTCCTTTCGGAACCACGGTAAGCGCATTTTCATCGTTGTCGATGAACCCGCCGATGGTTCTTGTCTGCCTCGACCGTCGATCGGACACCCTGGCCTCAGTCCAAGCATCTGGGCGATTCGGACTCAACATCCTGGGTTCAAACCAAACGGACACCGCGATGACGTTCGCAAAGAAGGGCACCGATAAGTTCCACGGCACACATTGGGATGTCCACGACGGCTTGCCGCGGGTCGCCGAAGCGCCCGGTTGGGTGGCATGCACCGTTACTGACTTCATCGAAGGCGGCGATCACCTCATCGCCGTGGGTGCGGTAGAGACCGCTGAACTCACCGATGGCCGCCCACTCGTCTATCACCGGCGGCTCTTTGGAACGCACGCACCACAAGGCTCATAAACCTGCTCGCACCACTGAACCACGAGGCGCAAGTCGGTGCAGGCAGATCTCCAAGAACTCAACTTTCCATACAATTTATGGACAACGTGCCGACAAACCACTGAATTGCGCGGCAATATGCTACATAATTCACTCAGATCACAGTCATTGTATGCAATCGACCGTGCTCCCAATAACAACGAGGAGACTCAATGCACTACACGGACGTCCTGCGACGCAACGCATCACGATTCCCCAACCGTCTCGCGCTCGCGATGTGCGACACCGAAGACCGCCGGACATTCAGCGAGCTATACCTCAGATCCACACGACTCGCGAACGCTCTCAGAGGCATCGCCGCCCCAGGATCTCGCGTCGCGATCCTGTCGGAGAACAACCTGGAGTACATCGAGGCGTACTACGGTGTCCCCGCCGCCGGGATGACGCTGGTTCCGCTGAACTTTCGACTGCACCCGCTCGAATGGGTCTGGACGCTCAATAACTCTGGCGCCCGGGTGATCCTGGTGACTCCCGACTACCTCGAAGCAATCGCCGACTATCGGAACGATCTGACATCGGTCGAGTCCATCGTGGTCATCGGCGGCAATGCCCCCGAGTTCTACAGCTACGAGGATCTACTCGGTGCCGCATCCGAGACTGCTCCCGACATCACCTTCAGCGACGATGACGACGCCTGGATCCTCTACACCAGCGGCACTACTGGAAAGCCCAAGGGTGCGCGCCTAAGTCACCGAAATCTCAACACCGCGCTCATTCAGTCGGTCATTGAGTACGCGCCCGGCCCCGACACCGTAATGCTCAATGCGATGCCGCTGTGCCACATCGCTGGCTATCTGGCTCCACTGCATCAGTACCGTGGCGGTTCGGTCTTGATGATGTCCGGTTGGGACCCCGAACGTTGGATGCAAATCGTCGCCGAGAGCCGCGTCACGAGTGGTGGCTTTGCTCCCACGATGATGCAGATGCTGCTGGCTCATCCGAAGATCAACAGTTACGACCTCAGCAGCCTGGAGTGGATGGGCTACGGCGCGTCAAAGATCCCCGCTGAAGTTCTACGCCAGACGATCGAAAAGTTCGGGCCGATTGTGTACGCAGGCATGGGCATGACCGAAGTCGGCGGCAACATGATTACCCTCGACAAGGCCGCTCACGTTCGGGCTGCGTCGGGCGAAACCCACCTGCTAGATGCTGTTGGTAAGCCGATGTCTTTGGTCGATATCCGTGTTGCCAATCCCGATGGCGAGACCTGCGCACCCGGGGAGATCGGCGAAATGGTTGTGCGCGGTGATCAGGTGACCACCGGCTACCTCGACAATCCCACCGCCAACGCATCCGCCTTTACCGACGGCTGGTTCCGGACCGGCGACCTCGCTCGCGCCGACGAGGAAGGGTTCCTTTACATCGTCGACCGAGCCAAGGACATGATCATCACAGGCGGCGAGAATGTCTACTCCGTCGAGGTGGAGAACGCTATCCACACGAACCCAAATGTGCTGGCCACCGCAGTCATCGGGCTCCCCGACGAGCGCTGGGGTGAGGTCGTCACCGCCATCGTCGTACCAAAGGCTAACGCCACCGTCAGCGAGGATGACGTCATCGCGAGCTGTACCTCCCAGTTGGCCCGATTCAAGCAACCGCGCCGCGTCATTTTCGCTGACGAGTTGCCTCAAACCGTCAGCGGCAAGGTCCGCAAGAACGTGCTTCGCGAGCAATACAGCTAGCTGCACTCCCGCCCACGCCCCAATCACCCCAGCCCAACTCGAAAGCGAAACCCCATGAGCAATTTGCCCTTCGAAATTGTCACCACCGGCCTGCTATTTCCGGAAGGTCCGGTCGTGCTCCCCAACGGCGACGTCCTCACCGTCGAGATCCACCGCGGAACCCTGACCCGGGTGTCGCCCGACGGCACTCGTACCATCGTCGCTGAACTCGGCGGCGGGCCAAACGGCGCCGCGATTGGCCCGGACGGTCGCGTCTACATCGCCAACAGTGGCGGCCAGAACCGGATTATGGTTGGGGAGTATGCGTTCTCCGGAGGCATCCCCGACGATTACGTCACCGGCAGCCTCCAGGCTGTCGACCTGACCACCGGCGAAGTCGAGACGCTTTACACCGAGTGCGACGGCCGCCCCCTCCGTGGCCCAAACGACATCGTCTTCGACGCCCACGGTGGCTGCTACATCACCGACTACGGGAAGAGCGACGGCGTCACCTCCGACCGCGGACGCGTCTTCTACTGCAAGGCCGACGGTTCCGGAATCACTCTCATTGCGTCCGACATGAACAACCCGAACGGCATCGGGCTCTCACCCGACGGGTCTCGCCTGTACGTCAGTGAGACGCTGACCGCCACCGTTTGGTGGTGGGACGTCGAAGGGCCCGGCCAGATCAAAGGCGGCCGCACCCTGGCGGGATCGGGTGGCGCCAACTATCTCTGGGGCTCGCCCGACTGGCGAAACTTCGACTCGCTCGGCGTTGAAGCCAACGGCAATATCTGCGTCGCGTCGCTGGCAACTCCGGGGATCATGGTCATCAGTCCCGAAGGAGAGACCGTGGAATTCGTCGAGATCGACACCGACGGCGACCCCGGCATCACAAACATCTGCTGGGGCGGCGACGACATGAAGACCGCCTACGTAACTGCGTCTTGCACCGGAAAGCTGCTGAAGTTCGCCTGGCCCCGCCCCGGCACGGAACTCAACTACCAGGGTTTAGCTAAATAGCCTCGCTCCGGATTAACTGTGCGGAACTAGCGCACGTCCGTACTCAGCAAAGCGGTCCCGCTCCCCACCGGGGAACGGGACCGCTTTGTATTTCTCCAAATTATCCGACGACGAGGCCTTCGCCGTCGTCGGTCACGTCGACCTTGACGGTGTCGCCGTCGCGGACGGTGCCTGCAAGCAGTGCCTTGGCGAGCTGGTCGCCGATGGCTTGCTGCACGAGGCGGCGGAGAGGACGGGCACCGTAGAGCGGATCAAATCCGCGTTCGCCCAGCCATTGCTTCGCTTGCGGCGTGACGTCGAGTTCCAGTCGACGCTGCTGCAGTCGCTTGGCGAGTCCGTCGAGTTGAATGTCGACGATCCGCACCAACTGGTCCGGCGACAGGGCGTCGAAGATGACGACGTCGTCGAGTCGGTTGATGAACTCCGGCTTGAACGCCGAGCGCACTGCCGCCATCACCTGGTCCTTGTCACCGCCGGCACCCAGGTTGGACGTCAGGATGAGGATGGTGTTGCGGAAGTCCACCGTGCGTCCTTGACCGTCGGTCAGGCGACCTTCGTCGAGGACCTGCAGCAGCACGTCGAAGACGTCCGGGTGAGCCTTCTCGACCTCGTCGAACAGGACCACCGAGTACGGGCGACGACGCACGGCTTCGGTCAGCTGACCGCCGGCCTCGTACCCGACGTAGCCGGGAGGAGCACCGACGAGCCTTGCGACGCTGTGCTTTTCGCCGTACTCGCTCATGTCGATACGAACGATGGCGCGTTCGTCGTCGAACATGAACTCGGCCAATGCTTTCGCGAGTTCGGTTTTACCGGTACCGGTCGGTCCCAGGAACAGGAACGAGCCGAGGGGTCGGTTCGGGTCGGCGACGCCAGCACGGGCGCGGCGGACCGCGTCCGAGACGGCCTTGACCGCGTCGAGCTGACCGATGACGCGCTTGCCGAGCTCATCTTCCATGCGCAGCAGTTTGGCCGTCTCGCCTTCGAGCATCTTGCCCGCGGGCACACCCGTCCATGCCGAAACCACTTCGGCCACCTGGTCGGGTCCGACCTCTTCTTGCAACATGACGTCGCCGGTATCCGGGTCGCCGCCGGACTTTTCGATCGCCTCCTCGAGTTGCTTCTCGAGGCCGGGGACCTTGCCGTACCGGAGTTCGGCGGCCTTGCCGAGATCGCCGTCGCGTTCGGCACGATCGGCCTCACCGCGCAGGCGTTCCAGCTCTTCCTTGACGTCGCGGACTGCGTCGATGGCGGTCTTCTCCGACTGCCATCGCGCCGACAGTTCGCTCAGCTTTTCGCGGTGGTCGGCGAGCTCGCTGCGGAGTGCTTCGAGTCGTTGCTTCGACGCGGCGTCGGTCTCCTTTTCGAGGGCGACTTCTTCCACTTCGAGGCGTCGGACGATGCGCTCCACCTCGTCAATTTCGACGGGGCGCGAGTCGATTTCCATGCGTAGGCGCGACGCGGCTTCGTCGACGAGGTCGATGGCCTTGTCGGGCAGGAACCGCGAGGTGATGTACCGGTCGGACAGGGTTGCCGCCGACACCAGCGCGGAGTCGGTGATGCGCACGCCGTGGTGCACTTCGTACCGTTCCTTCAGTCCGCGCAGGATGCCGATGGTGTCTTCCACCGACGGCTCCCCGACGTACACCTGCTGGAAGCGGCGTTCCAGTGCGGCGTCCTTCTCGATGTACTTGCGGTATTCCTCGAGGGTGGTCGCACCGACCAGCCGCAGTTCGCCGCGGGCCAGCAACGGCTTGATCATGTTGCCTGCGTCCATCGCGGAGTCGCCGGTGGCACCGGCGCCGACGATGGTGTGCAGTTCGTCGATGAACGTGATGATCTGTCCGTCGGCGGCCTTGATTTCGTCGAGGACAGCCTTCAGTCGCTCTTCAAACTCACCGCGGTACTTGGCACCGGCCACCATGGAACCCAGGTCGAGGGAGATGACGGTCTTGCCGCGCAACGACTCTGGGACGTCACCGGCAACAACACGTTGCGCCAAGCCTTCGACGATCGCCGTCTTACCGACGCCGGGTTCACCGATGAGGACCGGGTTGTTCTTGGTGCGACGGCTCAGCACCTGCACCACGCGACGAATTTCGGAGTCGCGGCCGATCACGGGGTCGAGCTCGCCGTTGCGGGCCCGCTTGGTGAGGTCGGTCGAGTACTTCTCGAGCGACTGGTACGTCGATTCCGGGTCTTCGCTGGTGACGCGTGCGGTACCGCGGACGGCGACGAATGCATCGCGCAAAGCTTCGGGTGTTGCGCCGGCACCGGTCAGGAGGCGTGCAGCATCGGAGTCGCCCGTCGCCAAACCGACCATGAGGTGTTCGGTGGAGACATATTCGTCGGTGAGCTCGGTCGCGAGCTTCTGCGCCGCGGTAATCGCAGCAATCGACTCCCGACTCAGCTGCGGCTGAGCGCTTGCGCTGGAAACCGTCGGCGCGCGGTCGACCAATCCCTTTGCCTCGTTGCGGATCCGGACCGGATCGACGCCGACGGCCTTCAGCAGCGGTGCTGCGATGCCATCGGTCTGCTCAAGGAGCGCTACGAGAATATGAGTGGGCCGCACATCGGGGTTGCCCGCTGCAGCCGCGTCCTGGACAGCTGCTTGCAGCGCTGCCTGCGTCTTGGTGGTGGGGGTGAAACTATCCACTGACATTCGCCCTTCTGTTGGTTACGCGTTCGGATCTACTCCGAACCTAAGTCTACGAGGCTCATGTTGGCCTCACGCATAGTCCAACCGTTCAAGACTTGAGCGTATTCCGCTTAAGTTTGGGGATTGAGTGATGTGCGACACGCTGTAGTAGGTGACTGCCAACGAGACCCGGCACCGATGACGGCGGCTCTCCGCCAACGGAATTCGGGCCAGGTAGCTATTCCACCCCGCCCGCAACCCGGTAGAGCAACCTTTAGCAAGTCTGAGGATTTCCCCAGTCGACAGATCGCCGGTCGGCGGCGCGCTAGTCCACAACCAGATTTGGGATACTAAAAGTCGTAGAAAATTACCGGATCGACCCCGATCGAGAATTCGGTCACGCGGGAGGTCGATAATCTGTCGCCCCCGGCAGCTATCGTGTGGGTTCTGACCAAGGAGATTGATGAGCGACGAATCCGGCACAGTCGTGCCCGTTTGGACTCTGTCCACGATCGAAGGCGCGACCGTCCCCGCCTTGGCGGACGAGGGTTCCCTTAGCCCCGAGCGTCTGTCCGAGCTCCGGTCCGCACTGGCCGCATTTGCATCGGCGCCGATGGTCACGTTGGAAGCGCGCCCACTTCCGGCCAAGCAGAAGCGATCGGGCGGCCTGCAACTCGACGCCATGAGCCCGCTAGCGCAGGAGCTCTCGCGACTGGTGACCAACTCATCGAAGGTGCCTGCTGTAGTTGAGGTCGCCCAATCCACTGAAACGCTGTACCGCATGCACGTGCCAGCGAAGTTCGCCTCAGAGTTCGGTAAGGGCCTTGTGAAGCAGATGCCGTCGAAGGCTGTCGACGGCGGTTTCTACGGCGACCTGATGAGTAGCACGGGTGTGGTAGCTAAGGCCACCTATGTGCCGGTCGAAGCAGCATCTGCCGGGGCAAAGGGAGCTGTCGTCGGCACCGCAACAGGCGCAGCGGCCGCAGGAGGTGCCCTGACAGTGGCCGCTCCGCTTGTACTCATGGCCGTCGCGGTGGCTGCCAGCGCGTACGCCGACCAACAACGCCAAAAAGCCATCGAAAACATCACTGCACTCCTGGAGAAGCTCCACGTCGACAGGCTGGAGGCCGAACGAAGCGAGCTTGATGGGTGTCGCGACGCGATCGACAAGGCCACTACCCTCCTCCTGGATCACGGCAAGGTCGGGGCATCTCTCGGACTCGACTCCGCTGTTCACGCGATCAGTGCTGCGACGCAAAGGGCGGTAACTCGCGTGACGAGGTGGGAGTCCGCGCTCGACGCGCTCGCTGGCAATCAGGTTGATGTTGCCGAACTGGAAGTAGCTTTCCCCGGACTCACCGACGACGGTGGCGGCGAGTTTCGCGCTCATCTCGAACTGGCGGCGCTCGCGATCGCACTTAAGCGCCGGGTCGTTGTCCTACAGGGCGTTGAGGTCGGCCAGAGCGATGTCGACAACCCTTTCGAGAGCTTCACACGGAGCCTCCGAGATGACCAGCGGCGAATCGCGGATCTGGAGGGTCGCCTAGAGATTGTCCTACGGCGGCTGTCGGTGCTCGAATTACGCTCGCCCAAACGGCTCCTCGACAAGGTGATGACCCGGAAGCAGGTCGATAGCCTTCTGGACACCTCGTACCGGCTGCATGCGCTAGCCCCAGCTCACAGCACAACGTGCCCGAACGCTGATGTCGTGATCGACATCGAGAAGCACAGCGACGGCACGTTGCTGGTGCTCCCGGCACGTGCCTCCTGAGCCGAGAGGTCTCTGAACGTACTGAAGTGATCGGCTACACCTGGTCCAAGAGACGCACGACCTCGCCGTCTCGCGCATTCTCATCGAGGGAATACCCAGCGAGGCGCTGGCGTTGACTCGACTGGATCGGTCGCGTTCCGTGTCCCCCGGGCTCAACCCATTGCCTTCGCGGAGTTCCGTTCGGCTGGAGCCGCGTTGCGCCTTTCGCCGTGAGGCGACCGAACGCGGCCGGTCCCCTACTTCCCCCCTGCCCCCAGCACCGCCCGCAGCGCCCCAGCGAACTCTTCCGCATCACGGCCACCAAGTCGCGAGTAGTTCAGCACCAGCCCCGCCACCGGATACCGTCCCGACTGGCTACTCAGGGAGCGCGTACGCCAACCGGCTTCTTCGAGAGCGGAAACCACATCGGCGTCGTCGTATCCCGGTAGCAGAACACATAAGTGCAGGCCAGCCTCGACACCGGTCACCGCGAGGTTGGGGCATTCGCGTTTGAGCGCGGCCACCAACCGGCTCCGACGATCGCTATAGACGCGGGCGGCGCGAGCCAAATGACGGTCCATCGCCCCCGAACCAATGAAGTGGCCCAACGCATCCGCCGGCAACGACGACGGCCCGCGCCGATGCACCGCCAACCACCGCTCCACCGACCGCCGCATCGCCTTCGGCGGCACACACCACGCAACCCGGAGGTCCGGTGCCAACGACTTCGACGACGTCCCGACGTAAGCCACGGACTCGGCGGCACCCGGCAAAGTCACCAGCGCGGGCAGCGGCGCGACGCCGTAGCGGAACTCACCGTCGTAGTCGTCCTCGATCACCAACGAACCCGTACGACGCGCCCACTCCACCAGCGACACCCGCCGATCGACGCTCATGCGATGGCCCAGCGGATACTGGTGCGCCGGGGTCGTGAACACGATCGCGGGCTGGTCACCGAGATTGGCCACATCGATACCGTCGGGATGAACATGGTGGAACCGCACCTGCAGCCCCTGCTCACGAGCCATCAGCACTGCGCCGCGATACCCCGGATCTTCGGTATGAAATACGACGTCCCCCACCTCTGCGACGAACGCCGCACACAGCGCCGCAATGGCCGAACGCGAACTGTCGAACAGCATCGGGTCGGCAGCCCCCATACCGCGGTGCCGTCGTAGGTGTCCGGACAACTCGGTACGCAACCGCGGACTGGGCTCCTCCCAAGGGTTCAGCCCGGCCAGCCCTTCCGCCGCCGCTTTCCGCACGGCACTGCGCCACGCGCGTTCGTCCACCAACGTCGCATCGGGGATGCCGGGCCGTAGGTCGCGCAACGGTCGCCCCTGCCGCGGCACAAACGCGGTCGCCGACGCCGGGTCTTGAACTTCGCGAGTCCGCGCCCCGGCTCGCGCAGCTTGACCGGCCCCGTCGCTTATCCGTGTCGCCGAACCGTGCACGGCGACAATGAAACCCGCGGCCGCGAGCTCATCGAACGCCCGCACGACTGTCCCCCGAGACACCCCCAACTGTTCGGCAAGCGCACGACTCGACGGCAACCGGTCACCGTCGGAGAGTGCTCCGTCGGCAATCCGGTCGACGATGGCCCCCACCAGATCGGCAGCCCCCGAGACGTCCCCGAGGACGAGGGAACCCGGACCAACAGTGCGCGCCATACGACCACCCTAAGTGGTCCCCCAAAATTGCGGGAAATGGACCTTCCAGCGCCGCCACTTTCCGGGTGGAATGACGCCATGAAGGTTTTCCGCCAGTCCGACCGTCTCCGCAACGTCCGCTACGACGTCCGCGGCCCCATCCTCACCGAGGCCATGCGCCTGGAAGCCGAGGGCCACGACGTACTCCGACTCAACCTGGGCAACATGCGCCCGTTTGGGCTCGACGCGCGACCGGAAATCGTCGACGCCGTTGCCGCGAGTCTCGGTTCGGCTCAGGCATATTCCGATTCCCGCGGAATCCTGCCCGCCCGCGAGGCCGTCGCCAATCACTACCAGCGGTGCAACGTGCCCAACGTGTCGCCCGACGACGTGTTCCTCGGCAACGGCGTCAGCGAACTCATCACCCTGACCTTGCAGGCGCTTGTGAATCCCGGCGACGAGATCTTGGTGCCCGCCCCGGACTACCCCACGTGGACAGGTGCGGTGAACCTCACCGGCGGCGTGCCTGTGCACTATTTGGCCGACGAGGAGAACGGTTGGAATCCGTCGCTCGCCGACATCGAGTCGAAGGTGACCCCGCGGACCACAGCGTTGGTGATGATCAATCCGAACAATCCCACCGGCGCCGTGTACAGCGCGGAGACTGTTCGCGGCATGGCCGACATCGCCCGCAGACACGGCCTGGTGCTGCTCAGCGACGAGATCTACGAGGACCTCGTCTTCGGCGATGCACGCCATCACCATGCCGCGCTCGCCGCCGGCGACGATGTTCTTTGTCTGACGTTCGGCGGTCTGTCGAAATCGTTCCGCGTCTGCGGCTACCGCGCCGGTTGGGTTGTCGCGACCGGTCCGGTGGAGAACGCCCGCGACCTCCTCGAGGGCATCACCCTGCTCTCCAACATGCGTGTGTGCCCCAACGTGGCTGGCCAATATGCGATCCCGATGGCGCTGAACGCCGGAACGCCGGGCTCGCCGATGCCCACCGATATCGTCGATCCCGGCGGCCGCTTGGAGAAGCAACTCGCCCTGACCTCCGACGCCCTCAACGCCATCCCCGGAGTGAGCTGCGTTCCGCCACGCGGCGCCCTCTATTGCTTCCCCCGCGTCGACCGGGAACTCTTCGGCATCGACAGCGACGAAGAATTTGTCCTCGACCTCCTCCGCTCCGAACACATCCTGGTAACCCACGGCACCGGCTTCAACTGGCCCGAGCCCGACCACTTCCGCATCGTCTGCCTACCCGAAGGCGCGGTGCTGGAGCGAGCAGTGTCGTCGATCGCCGGATACCTGGAACGTCGCAGCCAGCGAGGCTGACGTTCGCGTAGTTCGTTGGTCTTCGCTCCGTCCCAGACGGAGCGGAAGCCGAGGAAGTACGCGAACGCGTCGGTAGATCCACCTCGACATCCCTCCGCTGCCGTCGAGCGGAAGGGAGAGGCAAATCTCAAACCGCAGGTGATTCCCAGGCCCCGGGTGAGAAAGAACTCGAGAACCGTGTCTCCCAGGGGTGCCGCCGCGCTGACGACATTGATCGCCTCATCGAGTCCCCGGCTCGCGCGCAACCCAGCAAAGACGACGCGTCTGCCAGTGCGTCGGCTTAATGCAGGAATCCAACGCGACGAAGACTGTGGTTAACGACATCGAGGAGTTCGTCGACACGCTGGGGAAGCTAACCGAACTCACCCGTTAAGGCGTTGCCGCGGTCCGTTCGGGGATGCGATAAACCACCGCCGTGATGCCGGAACTCCTGCGATCCGCGCGTCCGTGGTGTGTGATGAGTTCACCCGCCGAGCATGTCTGAAAGGACTTCCAATGTCCAGATCACAGCGTCTCCAGAACTTCCGTGAGCGGCGTGGCGTGCGTTCCGCCCAACGCCTGGCATTCCTGGCCTTGCTAACAGTGGGCATACTCTCCCTCACTGGAGTCCCGGCCGCGCATGCGGCACCGTCATCGACCACCGGTTTCGCGCTCCCATTCTCCGGTGCGCCAGCTTTCGAATACGTCGCGCCGACCAAGCTGACCAGGCCCGGGCAGCTCAATCAGCCGCTCGGCCAGAAGGCCGCGGACGCGATCGCCGCCAGGATCGGCCTGCATCGCAACGATGCACTGTCGGAGAAACAGTCCCGCGACCTGGTGAGCGGTCGCGGGGCTGGCGGCAACCGTCAGGCCGCCAAGACCATCGACGCCTCCATCCTCATCCTCACCAACACCGTCGGACGCCCCATGCTGTCCAAGATCGACGGCCAGGTCACGAAGTCAGTGCTCGGCAGCTACGGCGTCTATGTGAACACGCGGGGACAGTTGCAGAGCCCCGCCAACGCCGACGCGCCAACCCGCCAGGTCAATACGCTGATCGCACCCGGCGGGTATGTGGGCCAGTGGTTGCGTGCCAATGGCGCCACGCACACCCTGGCCGCGCTTTACCGATCGGCGTACACGGTGGAAGTGCCGTTTGGCTTTGTCGCGCAGCAGATCTCGGGCACAGCACAGTTGGTGACCAACACCAAGGGCGGCGTCAAGTCGACGGTCGGCATGTCGATGGCTCCCCCGCTGTGGATCGTGAACTTTGCACTCATTTACATCGTCAGTCCCCGACTCGCTGCGGCGATGCCTGCCTACTGGACGCCGATCCCGCCGGTCGTCGCGCGGGCTATCGAAGCCAGCCCCACGGGCCAGGTACCCTACGCCCGCTACCAGAAGTACTTCCGTTGACGGGACAATCGCTCAATACTGCGAGTGATCGGGCGGATCGAGGTTGACCATCATCTGCCGGTAAGTGGCAAGATCTGCGGGCCGTGGGTCGCGCAGTTCTACCGAACTACGGAACGACGAGTAGGTGTCCGGGTCGAGGCGCACCGCGATTTTCGGTGTTGGTGCCGAGATTGCCGTCAGCGTCGGTCTGCCGCCGCTCCGACCCCCTACGCCCCAGTGCTCGGGAATGCCTGGCTCCCGGACCGGCAAACCTGATCGATGCGGCGGAACGGCTGGTCGGAGCCTACCCGGTCGCTGTTAGGTGCGATCTGGCCCAGCACTTCTTCATCACCGGCGAGAGTCACGTCGCCAACGCGAAACTACCCACCGTTACCCAGCCGAACTACGCGAATGCCCCACGCGACTATCCTTGGTGCCAAGTGCCACCGGCCCGTGGCACCAGAAACACAAGACTGTGGAAACACCATCGTCGAAGACGGAGAGGCGGCAATCATGCGCGAGAAGACCCGACTGAACTGCCCGTGCGGCGTGGCACTCAAAGGCGAGAACGAGGACGACATCGTCAAGAAGGCCCAGGAGCACCTAGCCGAAGACCATCCCGGAAAGGACTACTCGCGCAACGAGATCCTCTTCATGGCCCACTAGGGATCTTGTCGCCGCCGACCGCATCGCGCGCGGCCTTCATCAGCCGCATGCCGTGATAGACGAGCAGGGCGGCCACGGAGCCGAGTGAGATCCCGGTGAACGTGAGATCGCCGATCTGCCAGGTGAAGTCGGCGATGCCGATGATCAGCGGGATGGCTGCGGTCATTTGATTAATCGGCTGGGAGAAGTCGACGTGATTGGTAAGCCAGATCCGGACACCAAGGATGCCGACGAGCCCGTACAGCACGACCGTCGCGCCGCCCAGCACACCCGGTGGGATGGCCGAGATAATCGCGCCGACTTTCGGGCACAGCGACAGCACAATCGCGACCGCCGCCGCAACCCAGTACGCGGCGGTGGAGTAAACGCGCGTGGCCGCCATGACGCCAATGTTCTCGGCGTAGGTGGTGGTCGCGGTACCGCCGCCAGCACCGGCAATCATCGTGGCGAGGCCATCGCCGATCAGGGCGCGGCCGGTCACCGGGTCAAGATCGTGACCGGTCATCTGCGCAACCGACTTGACGTGTCCAATATTCTCCGCGACCAGCGCGATCACGGCCGGAAGGAACAGCGGCAGAACGGCCAGGTGAAACGTCGGGGTCTCGAAATCTGGCAGGCCAATCCACGGGGCAGCTGCAATCGCGGACGTATCAACATCGCCCATCGCCAATGCCAGCAGATAGCCCGCAATCACCGCAATAAAAATCGCCAGCCGGCCGATCAGGCCACGGAAGAACGCCAGGACCACCACCATCAACACCAGGGTCACGACGCCGACGACGGGCCCCTTCTCGAAGTTGTCTTTGGCGGCCGGAGCGAGGTTGAAACCGATGAGCGCCACCACGGCACCGGTGACAATCGGCGGAAGCACAACATCGATCCAGTGCGTACCGACCAAATGCACCACCGCACCGATCGCCACCAGTACCGCACCTAAGACGACGAGCCCGCCCAGCGCGCTTCCGGTGCCGTGCGATCCGACCGCCGCGAGCACCGGGGCAATCACCGCGAAGCTCGACCCCAGATAGCTGGGCACCCGATTCCCGGTGATGAGCAGGAAAACGACGGTGCCGATGCCGGAGAACAGCAGGGTTGTCGCTGGCGGGAATCCGGTCAGAACCGGGACCAGGAACGTCGCGCCGAACATCGCGACAACGTGCTGCGCGCCAATGCCGATGGTTCGCGGCCACGACAGTCGTTCATCAGGTGCAACGACGGCAGCGTCCGACGACACTGGCTTCCACGTGAGCATGGGTCGCAGGTTATCTGGTTGAGCCCCGCCCAGACGGCGCAACGCGTAGACGCCTAGCCAGAGTGGCCCGACAGCCAGTCAGCGGCGTTGGTGAAGAAGTCGGGATGACAGATCAGTTCGGCTTGGGTTTGTGGCTCGATCTCCATCAGCGTCGTCTGGATGTCGGCGTCTGCACTGAGGCGCATCGCGCGCTTGATCTGCTGTGATGCATACCCTGGAACCTCCGACCATCGCCTCGCTATCGCCAGTGCTTCGCCGAGCGCGTCGTCCGCGATCTGAGTAACCAGTCCCAGCCGCAGGGCTTCCTCACTACCGATCAATTCGCCGGTGAGCAGCATGTCGAGAGCCTTCGCCTCGCCGACGATACGGGCCAGGGTCTTGGAGACGCCGGCGTCCGGGCCGAGCGCCATCTTCGCGAAGGTGGCACCAAATCTGGCTGTCGGCGAGGCAATCCGCAGGTCGCAGCCGAGTGCCATCCCCAGGCCCCCGCCTATCGCGGGTCCGGGAACGGCCGCAATTGTCGGTTGCGGAATGCTCGCGAGCGCCACCGAGAACGCGTGTAGCTGCTGCATCCACGCGACCGTCGGCTCGACCTCGCGCGGTGCCATTTCATCGAGTCGGCTCAGGTCCATGCCGGTACAGAATGCGCCGCCAGCACCGGTCACGATCACTACGCGCACCTCGCGATCGGCGGCGAGCGTGTTCACCGCGTCTACGAGATGCGGGATGCAAGACGGGCTCATCGCATTCTTGCGATGCGGCCGGTTGAATGTCAGGACGCCGATGCCAGGCTCCGGCCAATCCACCATCACCACATCGTCGCTATTGGATTTCTCCGCATTCACCGCGCACCTCCATCACTCTCGACCGCTGTTCAGTGGCTGACCTAACCCCAAATCATACTGACTGTACGTCCGGTCACCAACGCTGGGTTAGCCCAATTTTCCGTTCAGGGCCTGAGCAAGCGGTCTACTCGACGCTAGACTGACCGTACGTTCGGTCAGTATAAGGAGTTCTCATGCCCTACGTCATTACTCAGCGGTGCTGCAACGATGCGACCTGCATCGATGAGTGCCCCGTCGACTGCATCCGGCCAACGCCGTCCGACCCGGATTTCGCCACGGCCGAGATGCTGTACATCGAACCGGACACTTGCATCGACTGCGGGGCATGTGCGGACGCTTGCCCGGTTGGTGCCATCTTCCCCACGGAGTCGCTGGCCGACTCCCTGTCGAAGTATCCGAAGATCAACGCCGACTACTTCCAATCGCACCCCTTGGTCCCCGACTCCGCACCGATCTCCAAACCGGCACGACCGTCGCACGAAGCCGGACCACTCCGGGTGGCAATTGTCGGGGCGGGTGCGGCGGCGGGCTACACCGCCGAAGACCTGCTGTCCCGCGGGAACGTCGAGATCGACATCTTCGATCGCCTACCCTCGCCGTGGGGTCTGGTCCGGTACGGAGTGGCGCCGGATCATCCGGAGACCAAAGAAATCACCGACGGCTTCACCGCTGCGCTCGCCCGCGATTCAGTGCAGTTTCACCTGAACGTCGACGTCGGACGCGATATCACGCACGCCGAACTGCTCGAGCACTATCACGCCGTGATCTACGCTGTCGGCGCGTCCGCCGACAAACGCATGGGGATCCCCGGCGAGGATCTGCCCGGAAGTCACTCCGCGACTGAGTTTGTCGCCTGGTACAACGGTCATCCCGACTACGCCGACCGCACCTTCGACCTCAGCGGCGAGCGCGCGGTGGTGATCGGCAACGGAAACGTCGCGCTCGACGTGGCCCGGATTCTGTGCAGCCCGCACGACCGTCTCGCCTCCACCGATATCGCCGACCACGCCCTGGCGGCGCTGCAGCAGAGCCGCATCAGCGAAGTGGTGATCGTCGGGCGACGCGGCGTGGCAGACGCCGCGTTCACCTCCCCCGAGTTCCTAGCACTCGGAAACCTGCCCGACGTCGACGTCATCGTCGACCCCGCCGACCTCGAGGGAGTAGCGGCCGACGCCGCGTTTCCAGCATCGCTCAAACTCGACCTCGCTCGCGAATACGCCGGTCGGACCAGGACCGAGGCATCCAAGCGCATCGTCTTTCAGTTTCTGCGATCACCCGAGCGCCTTGCGGGAGACGACCGCGTTTCAACCATCGATTTGACGCTCAACCGTCCCGCGCCGTCACCTGACGGCACGCGCATCGAGCCCACCGACAACACCGAGTCACTGTCGACCGGGCTCGTGCTGCGCGCGATCGGCTATCGCGGCCAACCCATCGCTGGCTTACCGTTCGACGATGGGGCCTGCGTTGTCCCCAACACAAACGGCCGGGTGGAACCGGGAGTTTACGTGACCGGCTGGATTAAACGCGGCGCGCAGGGCGGCATCGGCTCCAACAAGCCCGACGCGGCCGAGACCGTCGACGCCCTCCTCGCCGACTTCAACAGCGGCACCCTGCGGACGCCAACCCGGACCCGCGAGGGGATCAGCGACCTCGTGCGCGACCGGTGCCCCACCGTCATCGACAAGGCCGCCTGGCTAAAGATGGACGACGCCGAACGAGCCGCCGGGGCCCTACAGGGCAGGCCGAGGGTGAAGTCACCGCACCCGGCGCGCTGATCGCGCCACATCAACCAACCAAGCCGTATCAACCAACCAAAAGGAGGCCGGCCAGTGCATTTCGCACCGGCCGGCCTCCTTCGCGCACAATCCCCAGTTTGCCCTTTTGCTTACGCGTAGAGCTTGTCGATTGTGTCGACGTACTTGGCGTAGATCGACTTTCGACGCAGCTTGCCAGTGGGCGTCAACTCGTCTCCACCCTCGGTCCATGAGACCGGCAGGATGGCGAACTTCTTGATCTGCTCCACTCGCGAGAGCTTCCCGTTGCCGACGTCGACGGCCGCCTGCACCGCATCGCGAACGGAGTCGACTTGCGCGAGGTCAGCGAGCTCGCCGGTGAGCCCGCGGTCGACCGCGAACTCCTGCGCTGCCGTCGGCTCCAGCGTGATCAGCGCGACGTTGTACGGGCGACGATCACCGACCACGTACACCGTGCCGATCAACGGCGACTGGGGCACAATCGCGTTCTCGATATTGGTCGGCGACATGTTTTTACCGCCCGCATTGATGATGAGTTCCTTCTTGCGGTCGACGATCGTGTAGTAGCCGTCCTCGTCCACCGTCACAACATCGCCGGTGTGCACCCAGCCATCCGCATCCTTGGCTTCGGCGGTCTGGCGCGGGTCGTTGCGGTATCCCTTCATCGTGAACGGGGCTCGAATGAGCAGCTCACCGTCCGCCAGGACACGTGCCTCGTAGCCCGGCAGCAGCGTGCCGATGGTGCTTACGCGCGCCAACTCCGGCGGGGCCGCCGTCACCATACCGACCTCCGACATACCCCAAATGTCGGTGACGGGAACCTTGAGCTTTCGCATAAATGCGAACACCGCGGGCGGGCACGACGCCGCGCCGGACATGGCCCAACGAACCTGCTCGAGCCCCAACTGCACGCGGATCGCCTCGATGACCTCCGGGACATCGGCATCGAAAGCGGCGCGCAGGTCGTCGTTCGCGGCGAGCTTCGCCTCAACGCCGGCCTTGAGCTTCTCCCACACTCGCGGCACCGCCGAGAAGATGGTGGGCCGGACCTTCAGCAGCGTCGGCAGCAGCTGCGCCATGTCGTTAAGCGTGATCAGATGCACGCCGTTGATGACCCCGAAGTAGTAGGTGATGCATCGGTCGGCGGCGTGAGCTGCGGGCAGGTACGAGATCACCCGGTCGCCGTCCCGCATTTCAAACACTGAGGTCAGCGCATTCCCCATCCCGAGAACACCGCGATGGGTGTGCTCCACACCCTTCGGTGGACCGGTGGTTCCCGAGGTGTAGATCATGCAAAGTACGTCATCGGGCTGCACTGCCTTCCACACCGCTTCGAAGTCGAAGTCGTCGGCGGGGCTCAACGTATCGAGATCGCCGTCTTCGACCACCAAGATGTGTCCCACGGCCACCCCCGACTCGTGCACCTTGGCCACATACTGGCGCTCGGTCACGAGGATCGATGCGCCGGAGTGCTCGAGCAGGTACTTCACCTGATCCACCGACGAGGTGTTGTAGATGGAGAAGGTGGTGGCACCGAGGTGATTGGCGGCCATCTCAACGAGATTGAACTCGGTCCGGTTGGTCAGCAGGCAGGCGAAAACATCGCCCCGGCCGAGGCCCAACTTCGCGAGCCCGCCCGCCATTCGGCGCACTTCTGCGTTGTACTCGGCCCATGTATAGCTGTGGCTTCCGTCGAAGCTGCTCAGTGCCGCAGCGTCGGGGTTTGCAGCCACCCGAGACTGAAACGCCTCGGGAAGGGTACTGAATTCTGCCATGGGATCTCCTGGTGATGAGGACTGTCGGGTTCGGGACGCGCCGTTGATTAAATTGGCGGGGCTTCCGAGCCCGTTCTCTGCGATGTCAGTCACATCACTATCTCACTGACCGTCCGTACAGTCACTAGGTTGAAGGCTAGTTTCGGAAGCAAACCTCCTCGCTCGAAGCTGCCGTCACAACCAGCGCCCACGACAAAGCGGAGTCGGCGAGAATCACTCGCCGACTCCGCTTCACAAGGGTCTTCATCATCGATCCGAACTGGACTCGATCACCTAGCTGCCCGCCACAGCGGCCGCCTCACGCCGTGGGCTGTTCGACGTAGTCAAAGACATCGCGTACCACCGTCATGACCTCGCCGTCCGGCGACGCCAAATCGGCCAGGGCTGCCCGATCAGCAAGAAGGCCGCCGAGAATCATGTCGACGAACGTCGAGGCGATCTGGTCCGGGGTGCGGTCACCGCGGCGTTCAAACCAAACCCACATCCACTGCACCGACCCCCACACCTGCATGGTCACGATCTCCGAGTCGACCCGACGGAACACGCCGTCATCAGCGCCGCGGTCAATCTCCTGCGCGCTCATCGCCTGAAGTTCGCGGCGCAGTCGTCGTACCTGCTGCATCTCCGGGTCGTCGGCCAACTGAACCACTTCACGTTGACTGGCGAACGTGGCGTCTCTCGACACCACCTGCAAGTACACCGACGCTGCAATAATCGCCGCGATCCGCTGTTCGGGCCGCTCAAGGCGTTCCCATAGCGAGCGAACAGCCTCAAGCTGGCTCGTCATGTAGTTCTCTTCGAGCTCACGCAGCATCTGCGCCTTGGTGCCGAAGTGATGGACGATGGTCCCCTTCGACATGCCCAGTTCCTTGGCGACGTCGCCCAGATTCGCCCGCTCGTAACCCACATCGGCAACATGCCGAATAAAGGTATCGAGGATTTCCACTCGCCGACCCACCGGTCTAGCCACGCTTCATACACCGCCTTCGACGTTTGGCTGTCCGAAGAAACCCTACCCTCACCGGGTCAGCGGCTTGGCCAACCGTTCACCGTGCCCGCGAGAGAACTCGATTCGAGATCACCTCGTTCATGATCTCGGTGGCACCACCGCCGATGCTGAGCAACCGACCGTCGCGGTAGAGCCGTTCAACTTCATTCTCGCGCACATAGCCCATTCCGCCGAAGATCTGCACGGCTTCGTGCACCACGAACTCGCACGTTTGGGCGGCAGTATTCTTCGCCATCGCGACCTCGACGCTCACCGCTTCGCCGCGAACGTACCGCGCCACAACGTCGCGCACGAAAGTACGGGCAACGGTGATCTGCGTGGCCATCTCGGCAATCTTGTGCCGAATCACCTGGCGGCTCGCGAGCGGCGCGCCGAACGTCACCCGATCCTCCACCCATGGAAGAACCAAGTCGAGCGCCCGTTGAGCGGTGGCATACCCCTGAACCGCGAGGTTTAGGCGTTCACCGTCCAACCTAGTCATGAGTTGTTTGAAGGCAGTCCCCTCCGCACCGACAAGGTTCGCCGCGGGCACCCGCACATTGTCGTAGTGCAGTTCAGCGGTGTCCGAGCAACGGCAGCCCATCTTCTCCAGCCTGCGTCCGACGGAGAATCCTGGAGTGTCGGTGTCGACAATCAGCAACGACAGCCCGCTGTGTCCCGGTCCGCCGGTCCGCACCACCGTGGTCACGAAGTCCGCTCGAGTTCCGGACGTGATGTATGTCTTTGCACCATTCACCACGTAGTGATCGCCGTCGCGCACCGCCGCCGTCCCCACCCCGGCCACGTCTGATCCGGTACCGGGTTCGGTGATGGCCAGGGAGCCGATCTTGCGACCGTCCAGTGCGGGACGGACGTACTTCGCGATCTGTTCCGGATCGCCGGCCGCGGCAATGTGGGGCGCGGCGA
This sequence comes from Gordonia sp. (in: high G+C Gram-positive bacteria), assembly GCF_049647785.1. GTDB lineage: Bacteria > Actinomycetota > Actinomycetes > Mycobacteriales > Mycobacteriaceae > Gordonia. The sequence continues at coordinate 11,672 of NZ_JBARYI010000059.1, read as the reverse complement.
TCGTATGGGTCAGGAGTGCTCCGCACAGTCCCGGGCTACCGCCATGCCCGATCAATTCCTCGATCAGGATCGCGAGATCGATGTAGTCCCCGGCGCCGCCAGCCGCCTCGGGAAATCCCAGTTCCAACAGGCCGGACTTCGCAGCGGCCCGATGAAGTTCGATCGGCACGCTGCCGTCTTGCTCCCAGGTGTCCATGTTCGGTGCAACCTCACGCTCAGTGAAGGCTGCGACTAGCGCACGCAATGCCCGACGTTCGTCGGTCTCAAAAGGGTCAGCTGAGTTAACCACCATCAGTGCTCCCGCCCTAGCGTTCGAGTCGGACCGGAAGCGCCGTGACACCGTTGACGAAATTCGACCGCAGGCGCGACGGCGGACCGGCCACCTCGATGGTCGAGAACCGTTCGATCAGTTTGCTCAGGAGGGTCCGCCCTTCCAGCCGCGCCACGCCGGTGCCGAGGCAGAAGTGGGTTCCGAACCCAAACGAAAGGTGTGGGTTGTCCGCCCGCGTGATGTCGAACGTGTCTGGATTGGGGAAGACCTCGGGATCTCGGTTTGCCGCCGCGTACGACAGCACCACCTTTTGGCCTGCCTTCATCTGCTGGCCACCGAACTCGGTGTCCTGCACGCAGGTCCGACGGAATTGCAGGATCGGCGGGAACATCCGCAGCACCTCCTCGATTGCCGACGGAATCAGTTCGGGGTCCTGACGCAGCATGCGGAACTGGTCGGGATGCTCCGACAGCAGCATCACCGTGCCGTTGATCATGTTTCGGGTGGTTTCGTTGCCGGCAATCACCAGCAACTGAAAGAAGCGGTCCAACTCGTCGTCGGTGAGACGACGACCGTCGACCTCCGCGTTCACGACCAGGCTCCACACATCGTCGGTGGGATTGGCACGCTTGGCGTCAGTTTGCGCGCGAGCATAGGCAAACAGTTCGCGGAACGCCGACGCGTACGACCCCTTGTCGACGACCTCCGGGTCGTCGAAGCCGACCATCCGGTTGGTCCAGTCGAACAGCAGGTGTCGCTCCTCCGACGGGATCCCCAGGATGTCGGCCAGCACCAGCAGCGGCATCTCCGACGACACTGATTCCACCCAGTCCACTTCGCCACCGTCACCGAGACTGTCGACGATGGAGTCGGCGTGCGCCTCGATCGACTCGGCCATGCCGTTCACCACGCGCGGCGTGAAGGCCTTGCTGATGATCTTTCGCATCTGGGTGTGCATCGGCGGATCGATATTGAGGATTGCCTGCCGTTGGATCGCCAGTTCGGCCGCACTGACCTCTCGAACCCAGGTGCCGCCTTCGTATGAGCTGAACAGATCGGGTCGGCGGCCGGCCGCCATCACGTCAGCGTGCTTGGTCAGATACCAGAACCCGGGGCCGCCCGCGAAGTCTTTCCCCTCGGGTTCGGGAACCCACACCACGGGTGAGTCCTGGCGCAGCGCTGCGACCTCGGCATACGGGTAGCCGTCGACGTAGGTGTCGGGGCTTCCGAAGTCAGGAATGGTGAGAATCATTGGTACTCCTTAGGAATCGGTCGCGATGGCCTTGGCCCACGCGTAGTCGGCCTTGCCATTGGCGTGCCGCGCCACTTTGTCGACGCGGATAAAAGCTTTGGGAATCTTGTAGCCGGCCAGGTCGGCCCGGCATTGGTCGCGAAGGTGCTGTTCGGTCACGGCGGGGTCGTCGGCCTGATAGACGGCCACGACTTCTTGGCCCCACCGGTCACTTGGCCGTCCGACGACCACCGCGTCGCGAACCTCCGGCAGTCCGCGGACAATCTGTTCGACCTCTTCGGCGAACACTTTCTCGCCCCCGGTGTTGATGGTCGTCGACTCCCGACCGAGGAACTCGTATTCGCCGGTGGCGGTGTATCGCGCCCGATCCCCGGGGATGGAGTAGCGGCGCGAGCCGATCGTGACGAACGTGGCCGACGTCTTCTCGGGGTCGCCGAGGTAGCCGACCGGGATGGGTCCGCCCTGGGCTAGCCATCCGGTCTCGTCGCTGCCTTCGTCGAGCACACGCGTGCGGGTCTCGTCGATCAGGGCCGTGTTGCCGCGTGCGGTGAACCCTGCTGACGCGGTTCCGGATCCGGCTGCGGGGGCTGCGCGCTTAGCATGCAAGCCGGTCTCCGACGAGCCAAGCATGTCGCTGATCCGAACGCCCGGAATCAGCTCGGCGAGCTGGCTTTTCGTCGCTTCACCGAGTGCCGCCCCGCTGCTGACGATCAGTTTCAGGGCGGGCAAAGCCCGGGGGTTTGCGACCAGTTCCGACACCAACGGTGCGCCGAAGGCATCGCCGACAATCGACAGGGTGGTGACGTGGTGCTCGGCGCAGGTGTCGAGAACGGTGGGTGCGTCAAATCGTTCCGGTGAGGGTTGGATAACGACGGTCGCACCCGACAGCCATCCACCGAGGGCAATCCCGGCACCCGCCCCGTGCATCAGCGGCGGCGCGGGCAGCACCCGGCCTCGCTTGGTCAGGGCACGCTCGGCCGCTTGGTCCAGGTCAGCGACATTCCGCACACCGAGCGGCCCGGCGATAAGGTCGCCGATCCGCCAGATCACCCCCTTCGGCATGCCGGTGGTGCCGCCGGTGTACAGAATGTGGCGGTCATCCGGCGACGACGCGGGCTCCCCGGCCTCCGGGTCGACGCCCGCCAACGCGTCCTCGTAGGCGATCGCCCCGTCGACGAGCGGCGCGCCGCTGCCGTCGTCCACCTGGATCAGTACCGGTTGTTGCTCAAGCTGGTCCAGCGCATCGATCAGCGTCGGCGCGAAGTGTCCACCGAAGAGCACGGCAGATGCACCCGAATCACGCAACAGGTAGGCGAGCTCGGAGGCGGTGTACCGGTAGTTGATGTTGAACGGTGCCACCGACGCCTTGTGCGCGCCCAGGATGCCCTCGAGGTATTCGGCGCTGTTGTACAGGTAGATACCCAAGTGGTCTTGGCCCGTCTCCCACGGATCGACGGAGTCGCGTCGCCCACCGAGACCGTGAGCCCTCAGCACCGCCGCAAAACGCCGGGTCCGATCGGTGGTCTCGCGCCAGGTGAAGACGCGATCGCCGTCGATGACGCACGGTTCATCGGCAAGCCGGTCGGCGATCGCCTCGTGGAAGGTCGCAATGTCGAACTCGGTCATGCTTACACTCCGCTCTCGGTATGCCAGACGGGATAGCTCTCGCCGTCGACGGGATGGACAAATTGCAGGTGCAGGACTGCTCCCGCTTCCGGGCGGCCGCTGATGCTCGCGTACATCCACGGGCCCTCGGCTAGCTCGACGACGCCGACCATGTACGGCACCGCGCCGGCGTATGCCGCATTGGGCGGCTTGTGCACCGTGGTCCAGGTGACCAACGTTGCCTCGCCTGATCCCGGCACCCATGACAGGTCCGAGGCACCGCACTGCGGGCACAGCGTCGCTTCGGGAGCGGCCGCCGCAGCGCAGCGGTCACAGCGCTTGATCATCAGTTCCTCGCGCGCGGCGGCGTCGAAGAACACCTCGCTCTTCCCGTCGCGTCGCATCGAGGGCATCGCATCGGTCGTGGTCATCGGCCTTCTCCGCTCAGAATCAACGTGGCATGGTGTTCCAGAACTCCGCCGCTGCCGCTGACCATCACCACGTCGGTGTTGTCGACCTGACGTGACCCCGCGTGCTCGCGGGCCTGCATCACGGCTTCGACAATCGGAGTAAATCCGGTCAGGTAATAGCTCGAAAGCTGTCCACCGCCGGTGTTGCACGGCAGCGCTCCCCCCGGTGCCAGTGCGCCAGATTCGACGAATGCCCCGCCTTCGCCCTTCGCGCAGAAGCCGTAGTCCTCGAGCGTCACCAGCACCGTGAACGTGTAGCTGTCGTACAGCTCAAGCAGGGTGACGTCGGAGACGGTTGCTCCGGCCATCTGCAACGCAGCGGGACCGGCCACCGCCGCTCCGGTTCGCAACCCAAAGCCCGACGCCGGGTCGAGGACCTGTCCCGGATGCGCCTGCGCCCATCCGAGGATGTCTACCGGCGGACGCGCCAGGTCGCGCGCCCGCTCGACCGAAGTCACCACGACTGCGGCACCGCCGTTCGAGACGAGGCAGCAATCCAGTAGATGCAGCGGGTCTGCGATCAGCGGTGACGACTGATGATCGTCGATGGTGATGGGAGCGGTGAACTGCGCGTCTGGGTTATGCGCCGCCCACGCCCGCTGCCCTACCGCGATGCATCCGAGTTGGGCGCTGGTGGTGCCGTAAGTCTCGAAGTGTCGGCGGGCGGCCATGGCGTAGAACAGATTCGGGGTAATGGCCCCGATCCCGACGTGGTACGACGCGAAACCCTGAGGCACCTGCCGCTGCTTTCCGAAGGCGTCGCGGGCCGATCCCTTTTCGCGCAGCGGTGCGTCCGCAAAAACGCACACCACGGTGGTCGCCTCGCCGGAGGCAATCGCTTGGGCGGCCGCCGACACCATCACCGCGGGGCTAGCGCCGAGCGCATGGATTTCGGAGAGCAGCCGCAGATCGCGGAGCCCGAGGACTTTCTGCAGGGACAGTTTCGGCGACCCCTTGGTTCCGGGGCTCATGAGTAGGCCGTCGACGTCTGCCACGGTCAGGCCCGCGTCGGCCACGGCCAGGCGTACCGCTTCAGCGGCGAAGTCGGTGGCGCTGCGCCCGTACACTTTGCCGACGTCGGTGAGTCCGAGACCGGCGATCGCGGCTTTCGCGTGCGCGCTCATCGGCTTTCCCAACGTGGAGACCGTTTGGCCGCGAATGCCCGCGGACCTTCTTTGGCGTCGGCGGTGCGCATGATCTTCGACGCGGCGCGGCCACTGACCCGCCACGCTTGCTCGTCCCAATCCGACAGCGCCGCGCTCTCGTATGTCACTCGCTTGCTTGCTTGTACGGCCAGCGGCGCGTTGGCCGCGATCATCGTGGCGAGTTCGCGCGCCGCATCAAGGACCTGCTCTGCGGGAACCACCCGGTTCACCAGCCCCCAGCGGAGCGCCTCCTCCGCCGAGATGGGGGTACCGGTCATGACGGCTTCGAGCGCGATCGACAGCGGCATGCGGCGGGCAATGCGGAGCAGTCCGCCGCCGGCCGCGATGATGCCGCGTCGAACCTCGGGCAGGCCGAGTAGCGCATTTTCGCTCATCACCGCGAGGTCGCAGGCCAGGACAAACTCCGTGCCGCCACCGAGGGCGTAGCCGTTGACGGCCGCGATCAGCGGCTTGTCGATGAGTTGCTGCATGATTCCGCCGAACCCGCGTTCACGCTGATCGGGGCCGAGTAGTGATCGGCCGGCGGCGACCTCTTTGAGGTCTGCTCCGGCGCAGAAGTCCCCACCCGCGCCGGTCAGGATGCCAACACGCAGTTCCGGGTCGGCGAGGAATTCGTCCACGGCGCCCTGGAGTGCGATCGACATCGCGGCATTAACCGCGTTCTTCACTTCGGGCCGGTTCATCGTGATGATCGCGATGTGACCCTCTTTACGGAGGTAGGCCGGCCGCTCGTCGAGCACGCCCGCCGTTTCCGATTCCGTCATGTTCGCCCCCGCTTCCGCCGTGTCGACGCTTGGATTTGCCATACTTCGCATCCTATGACCGTACGGACGGTCAGTCAACCATTTGAGGACCATTGACTCACCCAAGGTTCATGCGGTTTAGTTACTGACCGTACGTTCGGTCACTTACCTATTAGGGTTCCACCCAACAGCGTTCGGTGACTCGTCCAACGAAGGGGCAGACATGGTTACCACGCAGGCTGCAGTACTACGCGCTGCCGATGGTCCGTTTCAGATCGAGACGGTCGAGGTGAACGAACCGACCGCCGGAGAGGTCGTCGTCCAGATTGCGGGTGTCGGCATTTGCCACACCGACTTTCTGCCCCGCACCCCCGTGGCCAAGCCGCCGATCGTCGTCGGACATGAGGGTGCTGGCACCATCGTCGCCGTCGGTCCCGGCGTCACCAATAGGGCCGTCGGCGATCGCGTGATCTTGAGTTTCGACCACTGCGGGCAGTGCCGGAACTGCGGCGACGGCCAGCCCGGCTACTGCCGAGAGTTCTGGCCGCGCAACATGTCTGGGTACCGTGCGGGCCGATCTACGACGATCCGCGACGAGAACGGCGAAGCGGTCATGGGCCAGTGGTTCGGGCAGTCGTCGTTCGCCGAGTACGCCGTTGTGAAGGCAACCAACACGGTGCCGGTAGACCCCTCGCTACCGATCGAACTGCTCGGCCCACTCTCGTGTGGCGTCATGACCGGTGCCGGCTCGGTTTTCACTTCGCTCGACGTACGCCCGGGCAACAGCCTCGCGGTTTTCGGAACCGGGACGGTGGGCCTATCGGCCATCATGGCCGCCCGGGTGGCCGGGGCTACCCGAATCGTCGCCGTCGACCGAAACCCCGATCGGCTCGCTCTGGCGCAAAAGTTCGGTGCCACCGACACCGTCGTCTCCGACTCCGGCGATCTCACCAGTGCCATCAAAGCGCTGGCCCCCGACGGACTCGACTTCTCCCTCGACACCACCGGCGTGCCAGAAGTCATCACGGCGGCGATCGATGCACTGCGGATGCGTGGCGTCTGCGGATGCGTCGGCGTACAACTTAAACCGCTTGTGCTGCAGCCGAACCAACTCGCCTTGGGGCGCACCGTCAAGGGGATCCTGGTCGGCGACGCCTCCCCGCACCAACTGATTCCGCGGCTCATTGAACTGTGGCAGGCCGGACGCTTCCCGTTCGACGACCTCATCGAGACGTTCCCGCTCAGCGCCATCGATGCCGCAGAGCAGGCGATGAACTCCGGGCGAGTGATCAAACCCGTACTCATCCCCAAACCTGCGTCGTCCACCCCGGGCACACCCAAATTCACTAAGGACCAGCAATGAGCACCGCTTCACCAACTCCCGTCTCCACTTCTCCGCTGACCTACCCCGACCTGTTTATCGGGGGCGAATGGATCGCGCCGACCACCGACGCACGGATCACCGTGTCGTCTGCCAGCACCGAACTGCCGTTGGGCACGGTCCCGGCAGCAACCGAGGCCGACGTCGACCGGGCAGTCGCGGCCGCCCGGCGCGCCTTCGACGACCCGCAGGGCTGGTCCCAGTGGGAGCCGTCACGCCGCGCCGCCGCCCTCGATCGTTTCGCTGACGAACTCAGCGCGCGCAAGTCGGAGACTGCCGTGCGAGTCAGCGCCCAAAACGGAATGCCGATTCGGTTCAGTTCCGCCGTCGAAGGCACCGTGCCGAGTACTGTGCTGCGCTACTACGCGGACCTCGTGCGTGCCGATCCTGGGCCGGAAAACCGCACGTCGCAGGTCTTTGGCAGCACCGAAGTCCAGCGAAATCCAGTCGGGGTGGTTGGCGCCATCATCCCGTGGAACTTCCCGCAGACCCTCGCCTTCTTCAAGCTCGCCCCCGCCCTGGCCGCGGGGTGCACCGTGGTGATGAAACCGTCGTCGGAGACCGTCCTCGACGCGATGGTCGTTGCCGAAGCCGCAATCGCGGCGGGGTTACCGTCCGGAGTGTTGAACATCGTTCCCGGATCGGGTCGAGTCGCAGGCGCCCACCTGGTGGCTCACCCCGACGTCGACAAAATCGCGTTCACCGGTTCTACCGATGCAGGTCGCGGGATCGCCGAGACCTGCGGCCGACTACTGAAACCGGTCACCCTCGAACTGGGCGGCAAGTCGGCGGCCATCGTGCTCGACGACGCCGATCTGCCGAGCACCTTGAAATCAATGTTCGCCGTGAGCCTGATGAACCAAGGCCAAAGCTGCTACATCTGCACTCGAATCCTGGTCTCACGTCCGCGTTACCACGAGTTCGTCGACGGTCTCACCGAGATGGCTCGAAGCCTCACCATCGGCGACCCGCTCGACAAATCGACCATCATTGGCCCGGTTGCCACCGCGCGCCAGCGCGAGATCGTCGAGAACTACATCGCGCAGGGGGTAGCGGCCGGAGCGCGCATCACCACCGGCGGCGGCAGGCCCGCCGACTTCGACCGCGGCCACTATGTGGAACCAACCGTATTTGCCGACGTCGACAACAGCTTCACCATCGCGCGCGAGGAGATCTTCGGTCCGGTGCTCTCGGTAATCCCGTTCGACGATGAGGACGACGCGGTCCGGATCGCCAACGACTCCAACTATGGTCTCGGCGGCACCGTGTGGACCACGGACCTCGACCGCGGCCGGTCGGTGGCCGCCCGCGTCGACACCGGCAGTATCGGCGTCAACTGCTACACGATGGATCACGGCAGCCCGTTCGGCGGCGTTAAGGACAGTGGTCTCGGCCGTGAACTCGGGCCCGAAGGACTGCTCGCCTACCAGCAGTACAAGTCGGTCTACCTTCCCTGACCGGGCGTGGCTCAGGTAGCGAACTACTGCCCCGTTTGTCTATCGGCCATCCACAACCACACCCCGGTGCAGCGCGACGAGCCGATCCGCCCAATCGTCGGCGATCATGCCGGTCCGCCCGTATTCGGCGAGCAGGGCACCGACGATCGAATCGACCATCGTCTCGATGTCTCCGTGCAGGCGGAGTGAACCGTCGTCGATCCCAGCCGCGAGTTCTTCGGCCAAGGCTCGACGATGCACCTGCAAAACGGTTCGGAAAGTGGCCGAAAATGCCGGGTCGGCATTCGAGAGCAGCGCCGCGAAACCGCCGAAACCGATCCCCTCGAGGATCATCGCCGAGGCATGCTCCACTACCCACCGGAGTCGTCCCTCGCCGGAGATGTCGTGCTCCTCGGGGCCGGGCGGATCGGCGAGTTCTTTCAGCGCATCGGCCAGCATCTCGTGCCGATCGGAGAATCGCCGATACACGGTGGTCCGCGCGACGCCCGCATTCGCGGCAACCCGCTCGATCGTGACCGCCGACGGCCCCTTGGTCCTCAGGAGCTCACGCGCAGCATCGGCAATCTTCGCCGAGCCAGCGGAGCGCGGTGTCGCCATTGGAACCCCCACCGTCGAGTGATCAGAAACATACGATTCGACGCTACACCAACTGTATCGCTACGCTACATGTAGCGTTTCAACCGGAGCGTCTGACATTCTTTCACCCAGGAGGCCTCCACATGTCTTCGACCCAACGCGACGCGAAGGTCATCCCGCTATTCATCGGCTACGTGCTGATGCTGGCGCAGTTCATCTTGCTCTGCCTGTTCCTCATGAGCCTGGCCTTCGACATGTCCACCTCCATGAAGGTGGGAACTGCCATCGCCTGGGCCGTTCTCCTCGTCGCATCGCTCATCGCCATGGCAAACCAGGCAACGGTGAACCGCCGCCTCGAAGCCAAAGGCGCATACCCAAGCCCGCACCTACTGGTGCCAACCGAGCGACCAGCCCGCGTCTCGGAGTACATGAACCTGTACCGCAACGACAACCCCGCTCGCGAACTCATCGACAAGTAGGTACGCGGAGGCGCGATTGGTCGGATTGAGGTAACCTTCGTTACTGACGGGTAATTTAGTGACGGGTTCGCTACCTTTACCCCGATATTCCCGAAGCTTCGGGCCGCCGCAAACTTGACGACCCAAAGTCCCGAGAACGCCTGGCGCGCTCCGATGCCTGATTTCCCGGAGCAGCCCATGTCAACCGTGCAGCCACCGAGCACCGCGCAACCACTGCCAAAGATGCAAAGGTCGCGGCTCGTCCGCTTGATCATTGCCCTTCTGGTCACCATCCCCCTGGTCCTAGCGGCCGTCTATATGTGGGTTCTGTGGGATCCGACCAAGAAGGTCGACCAGATGCCCGTCGCGATCGTCAACAGCGACACCGGCTTCGTCAAAGACGGCGAGAAGATTGAAGCGGGCGATAGCGTCACCGCGAGCTTGATGAAGTCGAAGCCGCTCGGCTTCGAGATCGTCAGCCCGCAGAAGGCCTCCCAGGGCTTGCGCGACGGCAGCTTCTATTTTGTCCTCCAAATCCCGGAGAACTTCAGCGAAACGCTCGGCACTATCGCGACCGTCGCTGATGCACCCGCACTGATCACGGTCACGTTCAACGACTACAACACGTTGAAGGCTTCCCAGATCGGTGGCGCCGCAATGGAGAAGATCCAGCAGTCGGTCCTCAAGGGTGTCGCAACCACCACGGTTGGCGGGCTCGTAGACGGCGTGCAGTCGCTCGGCGACGGTCTCCGGACTGCGGCAGACGGATCGGTTCAGCTCTCTGACGGAACCAAGACCCTGTCCGACGGCATCAACAACGAACTGCAGCCGGGTGCAGCCGCGGCCGCGGCCGGCGGAGCCAAGCTCGCCGCTGGCGCAGGCACGCTGTCCGCAGGTCTCGTGACCCTGCAGGCTGGAACTGACAAGCTCGGCGACGGCGCAACCCAGATCGCCGACGGCATCGAACGCCTTGCTGGCAACATCCCGCTCGCCGAGGTTGAGGCGCTCCTCAAGCAGGCGCAGGCCGCAGTCCCGAACTCTGCACAGTTGTCGAAGGTCACCGAACTGATCGAAGGCCTCAAGGCGCTGCAGGCCGGTAGCCGCCAGGTCGCGAACGAACTCACCGATCCGAACGCTCAGTACCGCGGTGGCGTCAACAAGCTCGTCGACGGTGGAGCACAGTTGGCCTCCGGCTCGGCTGAACTCTCCGCTGGTCTGACGAAGCTCGAGGCCGGTGTCGCGAAGGTCGGCGACGGCGCCAACAAGCTCAACGCCGGTGCCACCAAGCTCAGCACCGGATTGGTCGCGGGCTCGGAGAAGGCACCCGACTTCGGCGACGAAGCTGCCCGCGTTTCGCTGGCCCAGCTGATCTCGACGCCGGTCGCCAAGGAAACAAAGCACATTGCCCAGGCACAGTTCTTCGGTCCGGGCGGCGCGACGATCATCCTGATCATCGCGACGATGCTAATCCCGATCATCGCGTTCATGAGCTTCCGCGGATGGCGCTTCGTTAACGAGGACGAGACGCCCCGCAACTTCCGCGCCACAGCCCGCCGAGGCCTGCTCGTTAGCGCGATCAGCTTGGCTGGTGTTTTGGTTGTCGGCATCGGTGCGTGGTTGGCACTGAGCCCGGCGCCCGATCCGGTGCACCTGTGGCAAGTGATCCTAATTTCCATCGCGGCGACGCTAATGAACGTGGCTCTGATCTCAGTGCTGTTTACCCTGTTCGGCTATGTGGTTGGAGCCTTGAGTTCATTGTCGTGGATGATGCTGCAACTGTTCTCGTACGGCGGTATCTGGATGGTCCAAACCGTCCCGGCGCCGTTCCAGTGGCTGCATTGGATCTCCCCGATGACGCTGGTCCAGCACGGATACATCGCAGCCTTCAACGGCGTGTCCGGCTTCTGGCCGACCTTCGTGAGCTTGCTGTTGATCGCCGTAGTTGGTGCCGTCGCAACCTTCGCGGCAACCCGCTACCAGCGGCGGAAGTTCGTGGAGTCAACCGACGGTCAGACCACCGACGACAGCCCGACGCAGGTCTTGGCCCCGGCCTAGCACTCTTGCCTCACAGCTGCGCCCCGTCTCCAACTCGGAGACGGGGCGCAGTTGCGTTTGCGGCAAGCGTCACCCGGATGGGCGCACGACGAATCCCCCGACCGGCCGGGGTGTCCGGCTGGTCGGGCGGGTTACGCCCCCAACAGGCGCTCGAGGTGGGCCTCGAGCCGAGAATCCTCCGGAGCCGGCGGCCCGTGCGGGCCGTTCACCGGCAACAACTCCGCGTGGTGGGTCGGGT
>NZ_JBARYI010000058.1:0-62865 GCF_049647785.1 Gordonia sp. (in: high G+C Gram-positive bacteria) | reverse complement strand
GCTAATTCTTACGCGGGGTTGCGGACAGTGCCGATGATCGTGTCGACGATGAGGAACGCCAACAGCGGCCAACCGAGGAGAGGGATAAACCAGCCGACGGCTGCCGCCACGACGAGAACACCCACAGCGACGGGCAACGGAAGCTCACGCAAGGCCCCGCGTGCAGGCGGGGCACCCACCGGGGTTGTCGATGTGCGACGTCGCCACCACGAGCGGTAGCCCAACACGATCAGTGAAATCAGCGCGACCATTGCCGCGACCAGGGCCAACTGGTTAATCCAGCCGAACAGGATGCCCATGTGCATGCTGATGCCCCACGCGGAGAGCTTGGCGGCCAGCGGCCAGTCGGCGAAACGACTGATGTCGACGACAGCGTCGCGTGCGGGGTCGACGGCAATCGAACTGGACGACGTCTGCCACGGCACCCGACGCTGTGACACGACGTAAGCGGTCTTGCTGTCGGCCGGAATCTTGACCTCCACCGCGCCGTCGACACCGTTGGCCTTCGCGATCGCGACTGCTCCATCGATACTGGCGACAGGGCTATCACCGACGGGGCTATCAGCGGGCGCGCCGGACGCAGGCGCAGCACCGTGGTCGGCGTGCTCGCCGGCGGGTGCCGAAGGTGTGTCGCTCAGCGAGGCGTCGACCGACGGTGTCGTCCAACTCAGTGCCGACCGGAGTTCCGAGACATGCTCGCCCGCGTACGTAGACCAAGTGAGCCCAGTCGCGGACAGGAACAACAACACCACCAGCACCCAGGTGCCGATGACACCATGTTTGTTGATGGTTGTCGCACGGCCGCGCGAGTTGGGAAGTCCGCGCAGTATGGAACCGGTACCCGTGGCACGTCGTCGCTGGCGGACCGTGACGGCCCACAGGATGATTCCACCGAGCGCCACCAGCCACAGCCACGACGCCGCCAACTCCGAATACAGTCGGCCGGGCTCACCCAGGTGCAGGTCTCGGTGTAAATGGTCGATCCACGTGCGCAACGGCAGCGCTGCCGACGAACCGTAACTCACCAATTCGCCGCGCAGTTCGAGCGTGACCGGATCGATGAACACCGCCAGTCGCTCAGAGTCGCCGAGCGCGGGGTCGTCGAACAGGACGCGGGTGGTGTCGCCGGCGTTGGCGGCCGGTTGGACGGCAGTCAACTTGAGGTTGGGGCGAAAGTCTTGCGCCGTGCGGACCTGCTCGGCGATCGATTTGGCCGTTCCCGGGGAATCTGAATGCAACTGGTGGCGATAAACCACCTGTTCGGCAGTGGTTGCGAGCGCATACAGTGCCCCGGTGACCGCCGCGATCAGGAGAAACGGGGCAATCAATACGCCAGCGTAGAAGTGCAGACGCCTAACCAGCCTGACAACGCCGACGCGGGTCGACGGGTCTGGCGGCGTACTTTTTGGGGTCGTCGAAGAGACAGAAGTAGACAAGTTTAGGTGCCTTTCGGTCAAGCAGAAATAGCGCGAGCCCATGGCGGGCACGCGAGTGTCAAAAGTTGGCTGCTAAACCGAAATGGGCGGGCCTCGACGGCCGATAGCGCCGAGGAAAAGGAGTGCGACCGGAGCAGTCGCCGGAGCAACTGAAACGGGAAAACTCGACGGTGGTGTCTGCGGTCGGAACTGCGGGACTGCCACCCGGAGCGCAAGTGCCGATGCCGCGCGTAGCAGCATTCCGGCACCGGTCAGGAGTAGAACAGCGGCGATTGTCCCTAGCGTGTGCATCACCGCCATGGGCGTGGAAACCAGGTCGTGGTGATGGCCCGAAGTGAGGACCAGGAGCACGTGGACCAGGGCTTGCCCGGCAATGAGCGCCGGGAGCGCGTGTAGGCGCGGTGCGGCAGTAACGGCGAGTCCCAACGCGGTCGATGCTGCGGCAATCAGCAGTAAGACTGACGTTTCCGGAAGCATGCCCTGGGCGGCCGCGTGTGCAGCGATACCGGTTAATGCTGACGTGGCACCAACGACGCCGCCGCGCATGCGCGGGAGCGGTGTCGGTGGAATCACTCGGTCAGAGTAACCGTGCGGCGTCGAAGAGTCGGAGTTACCCCAGGACAACGAGCCAGACGGCGATGTAGTGCAACAAGGCGGCGATAGCCGTGCAGGCGTGGAAAACCTCGTGATGCCCGAACACTCCCGGCCACGGGTCAGGCCAGCGGAGCCCGAACAGCACTCCGCCCAACGTGTAGAACAGGCCGCCGGCAACGAGCAGCGCCATCACCGCGATGCTGGTGTTCTGAAGCAGCATCGGCGAAACGACGACGATGACCCACCCGAGCAAGATGTAAAGGGCCACGCCCAACCAGCGCGGCGATGTCGGCCAAATAACCTTCAATGCGACGCCCGCGGCCGCTCCCGCCCAGACGATTCCGAGCACCCACCAGCGGGTTGGCGTATCCAATCCCATCACGCAAAACGGGGTGTACGTGCCAGCGATAAAGACGAAGATCATCGAATGATCGGCCCGTTTCATCGCGATACGTGCCCTGGGGGTTCGCCAGTTGATGCGGTGATACACACTGCTGGTTCCGAACAGTGCGCAGATGGTGACGACGTACACCGTCACCGCCGCGACTGCGGCTGCGCTTTGCAACATCGCGGTGCCAACGATGAGAACAATGCCCACCGAGCCGGCGATGAATGCCGAGTACTTGTGAATCACGCCGCGCAGGGTGGGCTTGAGTTCGACTTCGCCAATGGCTGGGTTCGTGGCAGAAAGGGCCTCGGGCATATAACCTACGGTACCGTAACTACGGCGGGTGATGTACGGCGAAGTTACGCCGCTGCGGTGGCACCATCGTCGTTGGCCTGCCTAGAGTTTCGCGGCCGCAACTACGGCTCAGCGTAGGATTGCACCTGTGAAACTGCTTCCAGATCGGCTTCGCGGCGGCATGCTGCACATCTACGAACGCCGGATCACGCAGCTATTGGATCCCGACCGCATTCCAGGCCATGTCGCGATCATCTGCGACGGCAACCGCCGATGGGCCCGCGAGGCCGGATTCGAAGACGTTAGCCACGGGCATCGGGTCGGTGCCCAGCGCATCGCCGACATGCTCGGCTGGTGCGCCGACCTCGGCATCGGGGCCGTCACGATCTACCTCCTGTCGACGGAAAACCTGTCGCGAGAATCCGACGAACTCGATGCACTGATGGAGATCGTTCCCGACATCGTCGACGAGATCTCCGATGTGGATGCGCAGTGGCGCGTGCGGATTGTGGGCAACCTTGATCCGCTCCCGAATGCCGTCGCCAATCGGTTGCGGGAGGCATCCAAGCGCACCGAGGGTGCCGCCGACATGATCGTCAACGTCGCGGTCGGTTACGGCGGACGGCAAGAAATTGTCGACGGCGTGCAAACACTGCTCCGCGAAGCGCTCGAACGAGGTGCCTCTCGCGAAGAGATGATCGAGGAAGTCACTGTTGAAGGCATCGACTCGCACCTCTACACCAGCGGTACGCCGGATCCCGACCTGGTGATTCGTACGTCTGGTGAGCAGCGACTGAGCGGCTTCCTGCTGTGGCAGTCGGCGTACTCGGAGATCTGGTTCACCGACGCCTACTGGCCCGAGTTCCGACGCGTGGACTTCCTCCGCGCGTTGCGCGATTACACGGCCAGGAATCGTCGTTTCGGCAAATAGGGAAGAAGGCTCAACAATGCGCGTCACGGTGGTGGGAGCGAGCGGACAGTTCGGTTCGCTGGTTTGCGATGGACTGGAAAAGGCTGGCGTCGAAGTGACTCGCGCACATCGGGGGACCGGCGTCGACGCCGTTACCGGTGATGGGCTTGCCGCCGCGTGCGACGGTGCCGACATCATCGTCGACGCCACGAGCACGATGGAACGCAGTGCCGCCAAATCCCGAGCTTTCTTCGGCACTGTCGCACGTCATATCTCGAAGGTGGCGCGCGAATCAGGATCCCAGGTGGTGTACCTGACCATCTACGGTGCCAGTGATCCTGTGGTCAACGAAAAAATGGGTCACTACCAGGGTAAAGCTGAGCAAGAACGGGTTTACGCCGAGCAACTGGGCGACAACGCCACCGCGATCGCTTCGGTGCAGTGGTACTCGCTTGCCGAAGCGTTCATGTCGATGATGCGCGTCGGCCCGTTCGCGGCCGCACCGCACATGGTGGCGCGACCGGCCGCAGTTGAAGACGTCGCGAAGGCGACGGTCGAATTGATTCTGGCACCGGTCAAGCCACAGCGACTCGTGGTAGCCGGGCCGGAGGTGATGGACATGGCCGACGTGGCGAAAGCGATCGCAAAGCACCGCGGTTCCCCAAAGAAGGTGTTTGCGATCACCATCGCAAAGGGTGTGAAAACTGGCGGCTTAGTGCCGCAGCAACCGGACGTCATTACCGCGACGACCCTCGAAGATTGGTTGGCCACTCGATGATCGGTACCAACTGATGGCGGCCGCAACGCCAGCGATCGCCGCGCTCGAAGCTGCCGGGCTGCCCTTTTCCGTGCACAAGTACAAGCACGACCGTCGCCGTGATGACTACGGGGACGAAGCCGTCGCCATCACCGCCTCGACGCTCGGTGTCGAGGCCGCCCAGATCTTCAAGACGTTGGTTATCGATCTCGGCGACGGTGCGCTGGGCGTCGCCGTGATTCCGGTGCCCGAAAAATTGTCGTTGAAGGCGGCGGCAAAAGCGCTCGGTGCGGCGAAAGCTCAGATGGCGCAGGCCGCGGCCGTCACCCGGTCAACGGGCTACGTGCTGGGTGGGGTCTCCCCGCTTGGGCAGCGCAGCAAGCTGCCAAC
The DNA here is from genome assembly GCF_049647785.1 of Gordonia sp. (in: high G+C Gram-positive bacteria). Classification (GTDB taxonomy): domain Bacteria; phylum Actinomycetota; class Actinomycetes; order Mycobacteriales; family Mycobacteriaceae; genus Gordonia. Next base: position 58,096 of record NZ_JBARYI010000058.1, on the reverse strand, counting down.
GGTCGTGGATTCGTCTGCGCTGCACTGGGACTCAGTTTTGTGCAGCGGCGGTCGTCGTGGGCTTGAACTGCAATTGGCGCCCGCAGATCTGGTGTCTGGGACCGGCGCAGTGGTCGCCGATGTAACGGCCTAAACCTGCCCCAGAAACCTGTCCGACAAAACCTGCCGTCTACAGCTTGCGGAGTCGCACTCGATTGATGGCGTGATTGCCGTCCTTGCGGAGGACCAGAGTGGCGCGGGGACGTGTCGGCAGAATGTTTTCAATCAGGTTGGGTCGGTTAATCGACGTCCAGATGTCGCGGGCCGCGATCGTCGCCTGCTCATCGGTCAACGACGAATAAAAGTGGAAGTGCGACTCCGGGTTCGCAAACGAACCGGTGCGCATCTGTAGGAAACGCGAGATGTACCACTTCTCAATGTCGGATGTTTTCGCGTCGACGTACACGGAGAAGTCGAACAGGTCCGACACCGTCAGCGTGGGGCCCGTCTGGAGCACGTTGAGGCCCTCGACAATCAAAATGTCGGGCTGTCGGACTGAATGGACCATGCCCGGAACGATGTCGTAGCTGACGTGTGAATACACCGGCGCGGTCACTTCCGGTGTCCCGGACTTCACCTCGGTTACGAAACGAAGAAGTGCGCGGCGGTCGTAAGATTCGGGAAATCCTTTGCGGTGCATGATGCCGCGTTTTTGCAGTTCCGCCGTCGGCAGCAGGAAACCGTCGGTGGTGATCAGATCGACCTTGGGGTGAGTTTCCCAGCGCGACAGCAGCGTTGCGAGCACGCGTGCAGTGGTCGACTTACCAACCGCGACCGAACCGGCAATGCCGATCACGAACGGCACCTGACGATTTCGTTGCCGTTCGCCGAGGAACGTCGATGTGGCCGCGAACAATCGCTGCCTGGCCTCGACCTGCAGGTGGATGAGTCGCGACAGCGGCAGATACACCTCAGCGACCTCATTGAGGTCGATCTGTTCACCGAGACCCACCAGTTGGTCGAGTTCGGTTTCGTTCAGCACCATCGGCATTTTTTGCCGCAGGTCGCGCCACTGCTTGCGGTCGAGCTCGAGATACAGGCCGGGGTCGCGGTCATAGGGAAGACGCGCCATGGAGGCTAAGGCTACAGGGACCGCCACAAGTGGGTCGCCGGTAGCGTCTAACGCATGAGTGATCGTCGTAACATTGCCGATCCGGTAGTCGAATACTTGCGCCTTGGTTTGGCATTCGACCGGATCGAAGAAGGATTTGTTGACGCGTACACCGGTGACCCCGCTTTGCGGGCCGAGGTGGAGAACGCGGCGACACCCGATCCTGCCGAGTTGGCGCGCCGCGCACGGTCCCTTCGCGACGAGCTTCCCGCCGGCCTACCCGCCGACCGTGCCGAGTTCGTCAGCGCGCACCTGCGGGCGCTGGAGTGCTCCGGCCGCAAGTTCGCCGGGGAAGCGATCGGCTTCGTCGACGAGGTGGAAGCCTACTTTGACGTCCGTATTGGGCCCGGCGATGAAGCGGTCTATCGCGATGCGCATGCGGCGATGGCCGACGCGCTCGGGGTGCCCGGAGCGACGGGCGATCAGTTGCGTGGGGCGTACGCCGACTACCGGCGAGCCGACGAGATTCCTGCGGACAAGGTGGCCGCACTTATCAACGAGTTCGCGGGAAGTCTGCGGGAACGTGTCCGGCGGGAGTTCCCGCTGCCAGATGCGGAGGTCGTGGAGTTCGAGATCGTCAGCGATAAGCCGTGGTCGGGTTTCAACTACTATCTGGGCGACTACCGGTCGAAGGTGGCGGTCAACACGGATGTGCCCCAGTACATGTCGTCGTTGCCCGGGCTCATCGCTCACGAGGCTTACCCCGGTCACCACACCGAACATTGCCGTAAGGAACAGCGGCTCGTCGGTTCGGGCCAGCTCGAACACACCATTTTCCTGGTCAACACCCCGCAATGCTTGATGGCTGAAGGGCTCGCCGACCATGCACTAGCCGCCGCGATGGGCACGTCGTGGCAGGAGTGGGCCGCAGAAATTTATGGTGATTTCGGCCTCAGATTCGATGCGGAGCGCGCCCGAGCTATCTCGAACGCCGCGGCAGGCCTGATCCGGGTCCGTCAAGATGCCGCGTTGGCGCTGCACGACCGCGGTGCGGACATCGACGACGTTGCCGCATTCCTGCAGCGCTGGCTGCTTGTCGCCCCCGATCGGGCGCGCCAAATGCTGCGGTTCCTGACCGATCCGCTGTGGCGTGCGTACATCTCCACCTATGTGGAGGGATACGCGCTGCTGGGGCAGTGGCTCGACGAAGCAGGCCCCGTCGGCCCGGCCCGTCTAGCCCGGTTCGGTCGCTTACTTGACGAACCCCTCACCCCGAGCGTGCTTCGCGCCGAACTGACGAATTAGACTTAGGTCTCATGAGCCAGTTTTCCCAGTCCCTTGCCGACCTGGATCCCGATGTCGCCGCCGCGATGAACGGCGAGCTGTCGCGTCAGCGCGACACGCTCGAGATGATTGCGTCGGAGAACTTTGTTCCCCGAGCCGTCCTGCAGGCGCAGGGCAGCGTGCTCACTAACAAGTACGCCGAGGGATACCCCGGCCGCCGGTACTACGGCGGTTGCGAACATGTTGACGTCGTTGAAGACATTGCCCGTGACCGTGCCAAGGCGCTATTTGGTGCCGAGTTCGCCAACGTGCAACCGCACGCTGGCGCTCAGGCCAACGCCGCCGTCCTGCAGGCGCTGATGGAGCCGGGTGAGACGCTCCTCGGTCTCGACCTGGCGCACGGCGGTCACCTCACGCACGGTATGCGCCTGAACTTTTCCGGCAAGCTGTACGAGAACGCTTTCTACGGCGTCAGCAAAGAAGACTTCCGCGTCGACATGGACGAGGTTCGCAAGATTGCCCTCGACACCAAGCCGAAGGTGATCGTCGCCGGCTGGTCGGCGTACCCGCGCACTCTTGATTTCGCGGCCTTCCGCGAGATTGCCGACGAAGTTGGCGCACACCTGTGGGTCGACATGGCGCACTTCGCCGGTCTCGTTGCCGCAGGCCTCCACCCGAGTCCGGTACCGCACGCCGACGTCGTCTCCACCACTGTCCACAAGACCCTCGGCGGTCCGCGTTCGGGTCTGATCCTCGCCAAGAAGGAATGGGCCAAGAAGCTGAACTCGGCGGTTTTCCCCGGTCAGCAGGGTGGGCCGCTGATGCATGTGATCGCAGCCAAGGCGGTCGCATTGAAGATCGCCGCGAGCGAAGAGTTCGCCGAGCGTCAGGCGCGCACGCTTTCCGGTGCCAAGATTCTGGCTGAGCGACTGATGGCCGACGACGTCGCCAAGGCCGGTGTCTCGGTCCTGACCGGTGGCACTGACGTCCACCTGGTGCTTGTCGACCTTCGTAATTCGGAACTCGACGGCCAGCAGGCCGAAGACCTCCTCCACGAGGTTGGCATCACCGTTAACCGCAACGCGGTGCCCTTCGACCCGCGTCCGCCGATGGTCACCTCCGGCCTGCGCATTGGCACGCCGGCCCTGGCTACCCGCGGATTCGGCGACGCCGAGTTCACGGAGGTCGCCGACATCATCGGTACCGCTCTCGCCGCAGGCAAGGGTGCGGATCTGTCGTCGCTACGCGCTCGCGTCAGCAAGCTGGCCCTCGACCTTCCGCTGTACGAAGGCCTCGAAGACTGGGGATTGATGAGCGGCAAGTAGCCCTCACAACGACCTCAACGTCGTGCACGCGGCCCCGATCGGTTACCGGTCGGGGCCGTAACTCGATTAGGGTGTACCACGTGGCGAAATTGAGCAATGAGGACTTAGTCAACGCACTCGAGAAGGCGCTCCCGGAAATCGCGGAAGAGCACGCCGAGGGTGCCGTTTCGTGGAACCCGTCTGAGTGGGTGCCGTGGGACCTCGGTCGCAACTTCGCGTTCCTTGGGGGCGAAGACTACGTGCCGGGTGACTCCAAGTTGTCCGAGACCGCGATCGCTGGCCTGCAGGCGCTGCTCCTCACCAAGGACAACCTGCCGTCGTTCCACCGTGTGCTCGCCATGCACTTCCCGGTGTTCTCCGACTGGCGTCAGCTGGTTGGCGTGTGGACTGCCGAGGACAATCGTCACTCGATCGTCCTGCGCAACTACTTGGTCGTCACGCGTGCAACAGACCCGGTCGAGGCGGAGAACCGTCGCCGCATCCACGTTGTTGCTGGCTGGCGCCAGAACCCCGAGGCCATCGAGAACCTCGGCCCGATGGATGTGCTGGCACTCCTCGCCGTGCACGAGAACCAGAGCGTCATCTTCGCCGACAAGCTGATTGGCTACGCCGAAGATGAGAACCTGAAGCAGATTCTCGCCAAGGTCCGCACCGACGATGCCGTCCAGGCCGCGACATTCCAGGCGTTCCTGATGGCAGGGATGGTGGCCGACCAAGAGGCCACCATCATCGCTGTTGACAAGGCACTCGCCGAGATCGAGCACATCGGTTCCGACATCGCCGATTTCGATGCCGAGATGGACTTCATCTCCGACTTCGAAGACGCCTCGACCGATGCGTCGATCGCACGCAAGCTCGTCGACGAACTGAAGCTCGAGAACGTTCACGGGCTGAGCGGCGAAGCCGAAGAAGCCCGCCAGCGGATTCTGGCACTCGCACAGGGATAGTCTTTCTCCAGAAGCACCGGGCAGTCACTCGTTGAATGCCCGGTGCTTTTGCGTTCGCTTTCCGTGCGAGTTGCCCGCTAGGCGGTGAGCTTTCAGTCATTGAACGTTAACCGACACGAGGCCCTGGCTTCCCCGAGTCGTCGGGTTGCGCGGCGTAGGTTGAGCCGTAACGGGCCGCGGGGAAGCGGTTCGTGCGGGAGGTTCGAATCGTGAAACCCATCAGTGTCACGAGGGAGCCGGCCCTGGCTCTCGCCGTTTGGTTGACCGCCGCAAGTGTGGACAACCGTTAGGCCCGAGCTGACCGGCTACCGAAAGACAACGTGGTTCCGTGCGGGGCCGCACGGGCGCCTAGGAGTCCGACGTGACCGTTCGCACCTACGTCCTCGATACCTCCGTCTTGCTGTCCGATCCTTGGGCTGTGAGTCGTTTCGCTGAACACCAGGTGGTTTTGCCTCTGGTCGTCATCAGCGAACTCGAGGGCAAACGTCACCACAGTGAACTCGGTTGGTTCGCCCGAGAAGCACTGCGGTTGCTCGACGATCTTCGAATCGAGCATCAACGCCTCGACCTGCCAATCCCTATTGGCACGGAGGGCGGCACCCTTCAGGTGGAGCTCAACCACACCGATCCGGCTGTGCTTCCCGCGGGTTTCCGCAACGACACCAACGATTCGCGGATCCTCGCGTGCGCACTCAACCTGCGTGCCGAAGGCCGCGATGTGACGCTGGTATCGAAGGACACGCCGCTCCGGGTCAAAGCCGGGGCGGTCGGTCTCGCGGCCGACGAATACCATGCGCAAGACGTCGTGGTGTCCGGCTGGACCGGGATGGATGAGGTTGACGTCGCCGACACGGCGATCGACGCACTGTTCGCCGACGGGCTCATCGATCTGGATGAGGCCCGCGACCTCCCGTGCCACACCGGCCTACGGATGCTGGGCAACGGTCACAGTGCACTCGGTCGCGTCACCGAGACCAAACAGGTGCAACTCGTCCGCGGCGACCGCGAAGCCTTCGGTCTGCGCGGGCGTTCCGCCGAGCAGCGGGTCGCACTTGATCTGCTGCTCGACGAGTCCGTCGGCATCGTTTCGCTCGGTGGCAAGGCGGGTACCGGCAAGTCGGCGCTGGCACTTTGCGCTGGTCTGGAGGCTGTGCTGGAACGTCGGACGCAGCGGAAGGTCGTGGTGTTCCGGCCGCTATACGCGGTGGGTGGCCAGCAACTGGGTTACCTGCCCGGCAGCGAGTCGGACAAGATGGGGCCCTGGGCACAGGCTGTTTTTGACACCCTTGAGGGACTCGTTTCGACCGAGGTTATCGACGAGGTCCTCTCCCGAGGGATGTTGGAGGTATTGCCGCTGACGCACATCCGCGGGCGGTCGTTGCACGACTCATTCGTGATCGTTGACGAAGCGCAGTCGTTGGAACGCAATGTTCTCTTGACGGTGCTCTCCCGACTCGGTTCCGGATCGCGCGTCGTGTTGACCCACGACGTGGCACAGCGCGACAACCTCCGCGTCGGTCGCCACGATGGTGTGGCCGCGGTCATCGAGAAGCTCAAGGGGCACCCACTGTTCGCCCACATCACGTTGAGTCGCAGCGAGCGATCGCCGATCGCGGCGTTGGTGACGGAAATGCTGGAAGAGTTCGCACCGGGCGCGGTGTAGCGCGGAGACTGCGCATAGAAGTTCCCGCTCACGGGAGATGAAGGCAGAAGTGTCTTCATCGACCGTGAGCGGGAACTTTTATGCACGCTGCGAGGGACGACGATGAACCCCGTTGCGGACCGCGTTCATGATGGTCGCGAAGACGACGTCCCAGTTCTCCATGATGTCGATGTAGGTAAACCGCAGAACGTGATAGCCGAGGCTGAAGAGCCTGGTGTCGCGTTCCCTGTCACTTTGAAAGTGCTGGCGGTCGCCGTGGTACTCCCAGCCGTCGATTTCAATAATCAGATAATTGCCAACTAAGAGATCAACCCGCCCCACATCGCCAATCTGCACTTGGATCTGCACTGGGATTCGTTTGCTTCGCAGCCGCAATCGCGTGATGGACTCGGTGCCGGATTCGGCGCGTCCGTCACAGCGTTCCAGGAGGTTCTGCGTCGATTTGGGGGCATCTCGAAACTGGTAGGCGAGTTGATCGAAGGTCAGCAGTCGCTTATTGAGAATCGAATCGCAGACCACAATGAAGCTTTCATCGTCCAGGCATCGGGCCGCGTGACGGAGTGCGGTCTCGATGTCATCGATGGCACAGTACTCGGGCTCGGGACGGCGAAACTGCCTGCAAAAGGGGCCTTTCCGTGTTCGGACGGCGGTGACATTTCCGCGTACGTGGATGCCAGCACTGGCCGGAACCCAGACCTTGTAATGTCGCAGCGCTGACACACAGCTGAGAACTCCACCGCGCTGAACAGCCGTGACGACCTCGGCGGGCGGATCGCCGAGGCGATACCAACCCCGCCGCAATTGCGTGGCATGTCCGTCGCGGACCAGTCGCTTCAGCCCGGCCCTTCCGAATTCCTTGGAGAGAAGGTCGTATCGGTACACACCGGATGGAATCGACTGCATGATTCCGATGGTCGGAAACCGCGCCAGCGGGCGCTAGATGCGGCGTCAATCGTGAATTGATTCAGCATCTCTCCACAGATTTACCTGCGCCAATGCTCGACTATTTGTGGCGTAGGACCGAGACGGCGAAGTCGGCGTCGGCGTGCCAGGGCTTGATGTCCCAGGTTGATAGGCGGAGATCGAGCGTGAGGTCGGTTTTGGCCAGAGCCGCGTCGAAGTCGGCGAGTGCGATTTTCGCGACGTGGAAGCCGAGTGTCAGTCTGCCGCCGGGCGCGAGATGCTCCGACAAACGCTGTAGGACGAGTGCTTCGGTTTCCGGGGCAACGAACGCGATGACGTTGCCCGCGCAGACAATCGCGTCGAAGGTTTTTCGGGTGCCGTCCGATTCTCGGAGGTCGAGTTGCGACAGGTCGCCGAGCATCCAGTCGGGGCCCGGGTAGTCGGTTTCTGCGGCCTCGATGAGAATCGGGTCGACGTCCACTCCGGTTACCGTGTGGCCGACCGCGTGGAGGTAGCCGCCGACGCGTCCGGGGCCGCAACCCGCGTCCAAGATTCGCGACTTCCGAGGAACCATCGCATCGATGAATCGGGCTTCTCCGAAGAGATCGTCGCCGTTCGCGGCCATTTCACGAAAGCGCTGAACGTACCAGTTGCTGTGGCCGGGGTCCGTGTCGGTAATCCATCGCGGTTGGGGAGTCATACCTCCAGGGTAGGTGCCTAACGGACGCGTTGCGGAAAGGTGACGATGGTCTCTGACGGTGGCGAGCGGGCGCATTTGGCTGGCACACTGATGTGGTGCTGAAGTTACTGATGAGGCGAATGTTACAAGTGGGGTTCACGCTCACGGCTCTGATTGGCGCGCTTGTTGTGGGTGCCGGTCATGCCACTGCAGCGCCCCAAACGCCGCTCCCGACTGGGGTGGATTCCGTTACGACGCTGATCGAGAACCTGCTCAAGGGCTTGACTCAACCGGGTACCCCCGCCGTGCCCGGCGCGTCCGACACCAGCCAGATGATCATGGTGACCGCACCCGTCGCGTCGTCGACCACGGCAACCCTCACCGCATTCGAAAAGGATGCGGCAGGCAAGTGGTCGCCGGTCATCGGTCCGACCAAGGCATTCCTTGGTGAAAAGGGCATGGGGAAGGCGCAGGACAACGTCTACCGCACGCCGGAGGGCACGTTCCCACTCGATCAAGCATTCGGTCGTCAGGATGCGCCCGAAGGCACCAAGATGCCGTACTTCAAGACCACCACGCGTGACTGGTGGGACTCCAACGAAAAGTCTCCGACGTACAACACCCACGTACAGTCGGAGACGAGCCCCGGTGGGGACAGCGAAAACCTGTACAACACCGGACCGATGTACGACTACGCGGTCAACATCAGTCACAATCCGAGCCGGACGCCCGGCGACGCCTCGGCGATCTTCTTGCACGTCACCGACGGCAATCCGACCATGGGTTGCGTGGCTATTGAGCGCGAGAAGATGATCGAGATCCTCAAGTGGCTCGACCCCGCGAAGAGCCCGAAGATCACGATCGGCGTCAATGTCGATGCGCCGAAGGAAGCGCCAGCGACGCCAGCGTTGCCCGGTGCGGATCTACTCGGTGGGATTCTCGGCAACCTGGCCGGTCTCATCCCGAGCATTCTGGCCCCTCCCACGCCCTGATACCCAGGCACACAAGCCACATTGGTAAACCCGAGGCCGTACGCGATAACGCGTACGGCCTCGGTGTTTGTGGCTTATTAGTCAGCTAGCTCTTGGGGCGCATGAGGGTAAAACTGGTCGCGTGCGCGGCGTCGAAACCGTCGATCGGCTTGGTGAACGTGGCCACCTGATTGCGGGCCTGCTCGATGACCGGGGTTGTCGGATCGAGCACTTCCAAGTACTTGCTGTGGCAGGCGAGAGATTCGACGGCCGCTTCTACGAACCCGTCAACGTCGACCGCGTGGGTGCCGCCGGGACCATTCCAGTACAGCTGCGACGGTGGGCTGGTCATCTCGTCGTAGGCGTCGAGGAGCGCGGCGGCGAACTCGATGTGGTCGCTCTGGTTGGGGAACCCGGGCGCAAACTCGGCACCACCGTAGGTGCACAGAACGATATCGGGGGATACCCGCTCGATGACCTCGGTGATCTTGGCGCGGAGTTCCGGGGAGTTGCGCACTTGGCTGTCAGGGAACCCCCAGAACTCGACTTCGGTGACGCCAACGACGGCGGCCGACGCGATCTGCTCGGCTTCGCGTGCCGGGCCGGCAACTTCGGCCGGCATGCCCTCGATGCCGACCTCGCCGCTGGTTGCGAGGCCGTAGACAACGCGTTTGCCCTCGGATGTCCAACGGGCGATACCGGCGGACATCCCGTATTCGGGATCGTCCGGGTGGGCAACCAGGACTAGGGCAGTGGACCAATCACTCGGGAAAGTATCAAGGCTCATGCCTGTCACGGTACGCGGACTGCACGGGACGCGGGTCAACCAAACGGGGTAGAACTAACCAGAACAGGGCCGAACCAACAGAACAGGGCCGAACTAACCAATTAGTCCGCGCTGCCTTGCCGTCGCAACCACTTTGCTGCGGTTGGTGACTTCGAGTTTGTCGAAGATGTGAACGAGGTGCGATTTCACGGTTGCTTCGGAGATGACGAGGCGACGCGCGATCTCGCGGTTGGTGAGCCCGAGGTCGAGGTGCTCGACGATTTCCAACTCGCGAGGCGTCAAAGCGGTTTGGGAGTTGGTGACACGATTCAACAGGCGTGCGGCGACAGCGGGGCCGAGAACGGTTTCGCCTGCGGCAGCGGACCGGATGGCACCGATCAAGACGTCGGGAGCAGCGTCTTTTAGCAGGTAGCCAACGGCGCCGGCGCTGACGGAGCGGACGATGTCTGCATCGGATTCGTAGGTCGTTAGGATCAAGACCTGCGGTGGATCGGCAAGCTTGCGAATGGTGCTGGTGGCGTAGACGCCGTCGGCGTCGTTTTGCTCAGAGCCGTGCAAGCGTAAATCCATGAGGACAACATCGATCGAGAGTTCGCTGGCGAGTTTGATCGCTTCGGCCGCAGTGCCTGCCTCGGCAATCACGTCCAGGTCGGGTGCGGCGGATAGGACAGCGCGCAGTCCGGCGCGGACGATGGGGTGGTCGTCGACGAGCATTACCCGAATCATGCGGCACTTCCGATCGGTAACTGCGCGTGAACGGTGGTGCCTCCACCGTCGCTAAATTCAATTGACACGCTACCGCCCGCCTCTGACACGCGGTTTTTCATCGCCCGCAGCCCGAAGCCGGACCGGCCGGAACTTGACGGTCGACTGGGGTCGAGCCCAATGCCGTTGTCGACCACGTCCAAGTGCACTTCGTCCGGCAGATAGGTGATCGTTACCCGGACCTGGGTAGCGCGAGAATGCTTGACCGCGTTGGTGAGTGCTTCCTGGGCGGCGCGGAGCAGCGCGTTGGCGGTGTCGGGTCCGAGGGCGACGGCGGTGCCGTGGACCTGGACCTCCGCCGGAACCCCGAGCTCAGTTGCCCGCACCGCATGCGCTTCGACAGCCTCGGTGAGCTGGGCGGGTGCAAACGTGGGGGCGTCTAGCCCCAGCAAAAACCGACGGGATTCGGCGAGCGCGGCCTGTGCGGTAGCGAGGGCCGTCTGCACCTGGACCTCACGCTGGTTCTCGGACGTATCGGGACTCGTGGCCGATCTCAGGAGCAAAATGATGCTCGCCAAACTCTGGCCGGTTCCGTCGTGGATCTCTCCGCCCAAGCGCTCTCGCTCGGCGAGCACGCCAGCCTGGCGTTCCTTCTGCGCGAGCAGTTCTCGCGTCGTGATGAGATCGTCGACCAAGGCATCGCGTTCATCGACCATCTGCGAAATCCGATGATAGATCCCGGTCACGGCGACGGCCGTCGCAATGCCAATCGTCGGGCCGATGATGCCGCCCACCGCCACCGACGGATTGTGGAGCAGCGTGGCACCAATGGACGTCCCCGCGATCACCAATTCAGCGATCACCGATGCGGGTGCGCGCAGGAAGTGCCAGCACAGCATCGCGAGGACAAAGGCGATCCACACGAATGCCGGGCACAGGAAGGCCAACATCACCCACAGGGCGGTGAGGATCGAGACCCAAACGGCGGGGCTAACCCGAAGGTCGCCGCGGGCTTTCGCAATGGCCCCGTAGGCGTACCAACCAGCTACGACCGCCACGCCGACGAAGACGGCGGCCTTGCCTCCGACGGCGATTGGCGCAGTGCCCGCCATCGTCTGGGCGAGCCCGACGAGGAGCAGCGCCAGAAACAAAACGTGGCCGCCTCCTTCGGCGTAGCGGTCCGCGTGTCGTTCAAGAGTCATGCCTCCAGTATCACCACAGTTGGCCAGAACCCCGGCCGTCTACACCTTTCGATGGATACGGAGATGGGGTGGTGAGGCGATGTATCAGCGGTCGATTCCAGGAAGGCTAGGTGTATCGACTTCAAGGAGTTTGTTCATGTATTTGGGATTGCGCGAAATTCGCGCTGCGGCAGGACGTTTCGGTCTCATTGTCGGTGTCGTGGCACTGGTGGCATTCATGGTGATCACGCTGTCGGCGCTGACTGCCGGTCTGCGCTCGCAATCAGTTTCCGCCATTGAAGCGCTCCCGGGCTCGGGCCTGGTGGTGCAGCAAGACAGCGGTGGCGCCCCGGCGACCCTGTCCGACAGTGCCATCGAATCCTCGACCGCGTCGGAGATTGACGGCACCCAACTCGGTATCGCTACCTTGCGTGCCGGGCACAATTCGGTGAACGCCACCGTCGCCGCCTTCGGCCGCACCGACGTTCATGACGTGACGCTTAATCCTGAGGTCGCCAAGACTCTTGGTGTGCAGGCCGGTGAGTTGCTGAAACTCGGCAACGAAGAAATCCGCATCGATTCGATCAGCGATGTCGGCTTGTACGCGCATCAGCCTGTCATCGAACTTCCGATGAAGGAATGGCACAACGTGTCCGGTCGCGATGCGGTGAACGCGGTGATCGTCGACAGTAGCGTCAACGTGCCTGCCGGTCTGACGGAGGTTGACCGCGCCGGTTCGCTGAATATCATTCCGGGATTCAAGTCAGAGCATTCGTCGCTGCTCCTCATTCAAGGGCTGCTGCTGGTGATTTCGGCTGTTGTCGTCGCAGGCTTCTTCGCAGTCTGGACCGGACAGCGCATCCCGTCACTCGCAGTAGTGCGGGCCATGGGTGCCGGCCGCTGGTACCTCCTTCGCGACGGACTCGCCCAGGCCACCTTGGTCCTGCTGTCGGGCCTGATCATCGGTGCTGCACTCGGGTTCACCGCAGCCTCCCTGCTGTCGGGCATCGCCCCGATCGCCGTCGACTTGGGTAGCGGTTTCGCGATGCTCGCGGGCATGGGCGTCCTCGGCTTGATCGGTGCTGGCCTCGCTCTGCGGCCGCTGACGACTGTCGACCCACTTGTCGCCCTCAACCGTTAACCCACCCCTACTTGTTGATTGGAACCGCAATGAGCTTGATCGTGAAGAACATCAACCTGACCTACCCCGATGGTGATGGTGCCGTCGTCCACGCCGTCCGCGATGCTTCGCTGCACGTGGAGGCCGGTCGGACCGTAGCGTTGACGGGTCCGTCGGGCTGCGGAAAGTCGAGCCTGCTGGCAGTTGCCGGTGCCCTCATCCGCCCCGACTCGGGCTCCATCAAGATCGCCGGTCAAGAACTGGCTGGGCTGCGCGATGAGGAACTCGCGAAGGTGCGCCGCGAGCGCATCGGCTTGGTCTTCCAGAACGACAATCTCATTCCTGGACTCACCGCCGAAGAACAATTGTTGCTGGCCGTGCATGTGGCTGGGCGACGTCCCTCGCGTCATCGCAAGCAGGCGCACGAACTGCTGTCGGCTGTCGGCTTGGACGGTGCATTCGACCGCAAGCCGGGTCAGCTGTCCGGCGGCATGCGTCAACGGGTCAACATTGCGCGCGCGCTGATCAACGGCCCGGAAGTATTGCTGATTGACGAGCCGACCTCGGCACTGGATTCGACGCGCGGGGCGGCGATTGTCGAACTGCTGATCAATCTCGCCCGTGAACGCAACATCGCGTCTCTGCTGGTGAGCCACGACCTGGAAACGCTCAGCGACGTTGACGGGATCTTGCACATGCTCGATGGGTCGATCGTCGACGAAACGCACTCCGGACATGCCTTTAGTGCGCTGGGTGCGGCCGTCTAACACCCAGAGACACATGATGCCACGATCCCCGCTCCTTTAGTTAGACAAGGAGCGGGGATCGTGGCATATGCGACGAGAATCGAGACTAGATGTCGAATCGCGCGTATTCGCGGAGCTTCGACGTCTGGTGCACACCTTCGATGGTTCGGATGGTGCCCGACTTGGAGCGCATCACCAGTGAACGGGTGGTCGCGCCGTTGGGACGGTAGGTGACTCCGCGAAGCATGTCGCCGTTGGTGACGCCGGTGGCGCAGAAGAACGAGTTCTCGCCACGGACCAGGATGTCGTTGGTCAGGACTTCGTCGACGTCGAGGCCAGCATCAATCGCCTTCTGTCGCTCAGCCTCGTCCTGCGGCCACAGCTTGCCCTGGATCTCGCCACCCATGCACTTCATGGCGACAGCGGTGATGATGCCCTCGGGAGTGCCACCGACGCCCATCAGCATGTCGACGGTGCTGTACTCGCCAGCAGCGGCGATCGCACCGGCGACGTCACCGTCGGAAATCAGACGAATCTTGGCACCAGCTTCGCGGATCTCGCTGATGAGACCGGCGTGACGGGGACGATCGAGCACGACCACGGTCAGGTCTGCGACGTCGATGCCCTTGGCCGCGGCGACCGAGTTGATGTTCCACTCAACGGACTGCTCGATGTCGATGGCACCCTTCGCCGCCGGGCCCACCGCAATCTTGTTCATGTAGAACACGGCCGACGGGTCGTACATGGTGCCGCGCTCGGAGACGGCGATGACGGCGATCGAGTTGGGACGACCCTCCGCCATCAGCGTGGTGCCGTCGATCGGGTCCACCGCGACGTCGACCTCGGGTCCTTCACCATTGCCGACGACCTCGCCGTTGAACAGCATGGGCGCTTCGTCCTTCTCGCCCTCGCCGATCACGACGGTGCCGCGCATCGAAACGGTCGACAGCAGATCACGCATGGCATCGACTGCCGCACCGTCGCCAGCGTTCTTGTCACCTCGGCCAACCCAGCGTCCGGCGGCGAGCGCAGCCGCCTCGGTGACGCGGACCAGTTCCATGGCCAGGTTGCGATCGGGCGCTTGCTTCGTCATAGGTGAAACCACTTTCGTTGCGAAAAGAAGGTTGGATACCTCGATTATTTCATGGTCGCCGCTCGCGATTAGCTGGGGGCAGCACCAGACTGCGATAATTGCCCCATGGCAGAGAAACCAAGGATCCTCCAGGATGGCCGTGATCTAGTCAGGACGTTGATCCCACTGCTTCTGATCGCGCTCGTTGTCGCCGGAGTCAGCGGTAGTTGCTCGTGGGGCTTTGGTAGTTCTGCGACCAACCAGAACATTCCGGATTTTAATGTTTCCGCAGGTCTGCGGGCGGACGCCGACACCATGCCGTTCCCGATTCGGAATCCGGCAGTCCCGGCCGATTGGAAACCCAACTCCGGTTCGACGCAAGAAGTGGGTGCATCGGTCGCCAGCAACGTCGGCTGGATTACTCCCGACGGCATCTATGTGCAGCTGACTCAATCCGGTGCCACCGAAGAGCAGTTGGTTCGTAAGACGCTCGGCGACACCGCCAACGGCGAAGGCGTGCGACAGATCGCCGACCACCAGTGGGTGATGTACGCGGGTGACGAGAAGCGTCGGACGTGGATCGCCGATATGGGTGACGTCCGCCTGGCTGTGGTGAGCCGCGGCAACGACGCCGACATGGAGACGCTGGCTGCAGCTGTCACGAAGGCACAACCGCTGGCAGTCGAGCGCCCGGCACCGCGGTAGAGCGCGTTACTACTCGTCTTCGGCGTCTTCGGCGTCTTCGGCGTCTTCGGCGTTGAGTGCGGCCTCGATGCGGCCGCGGGCACCTTCGAGGTGTTCGGTGCATCGTTTGGCGAGGAGTTCGCCGCGTTCCCACAGGGCGAGCGATTCGTCGAGGCCCAATCCGCCGCGCTCAAGCTGAGCCACCACGTCGGCTAGCTCGTCGCGGGCCTGCTCGTAGTCGAGTTCGGCGACGGGAATCAGGTCGTCAGCGGGTGACGTCACGGCTGTTCTCCTTCGGTAGTGATGGTGCCTGGCCCGATGATCGCCTTCTTAGATCCGTCGGCAACTCGAATCCGGACATGCGCCCCGGCCGGTAATTCATCGACGGACCGGACTGCGTGCGGGGCAGCGGAGTCGGTTCGCTGCACCACGGCGTAGCCGCGAGCCAAGGTTTGTGCCGGGCCCAGCGTCGAAAGTTGCGCAGCGAGACGCCCGGCGCGGTGCTCTTCCAAACTCAGCAAATGCCTCACGGTCCGGCGAACGTCGCGAATCGCGCCGTCGACGCGGTCTTGTCGGTCGTCGACCATGCGGAGGGGATTGGCCAGGACCGGCCGGGCTCGCAGGCCCTCGATGACGCGTTCCTCGCGGTGGACCCAATTGCGGAGGGCGTGCGCGCTGCGACGGCGCAGCGTAGCGATGCCGTGAAGTTCAGCAACGACGTCGGGGACGGCACGCTTCGCCGCATCGGTGGGGGTGGCGGCACGCACGTCGGCGACAAAATCGAGGAGCGGATTGTCGGCCTCGTGGCCGATCGCGCTGATGACCGGGGTCGTGCACTTTGCCACGGCGCGCAGGAGCGTCTCGTCAGAGAATGGCAGGAGGTCTTCGACGCTGCCGCCACCGCGGGCAATGATGATGACCTGCACGTGCGGGTCGGCGTCCAAGGCAGCGAGGTGCTCGACGATTGCCGGGACAGCCGTTGGTCCCTGGACCGGTGAATCTCGAACGTCGAACTGCACGGCCTCCCAGCGGGCCGAAGCTACCGCGATGACGTCGTGCTGAGCCGCACTGGCTCGACCGCTGATGAGGCCGATGGTGTGGGGCAGGAAGGGCAGGGGCTTTTTGCGGCGGACGTCGAACAGGCCCTCCGCGGCGAGCAAACTCTTGATGCGCTCGATCCGGGCCAAGAGTTCGCCGATCCCGACCGGACGGATGTCGGTGATCCGCAACGACAGCGTTCCGCGACCGGAATAGAAGCTCGGCCGACCGTAAACAACAACCCGCGCCCCCTCGGTCAACGTGACAGGGCTGCGTTCAAGCAAACCCGGATCGCACGTCACCGACAGCGACATGTCGGCGGCCGGATCGCGCAGCGTCAGAAATGCCGTCCGCGTTCCGCGCCGGTGATTGATCTGCGTGAGCTGTCCTTCCACCCACACCTGACCCAGCCGGTGGATCCAGTCAGCGATCTTGAAGCTGAGGGTCCGGACCGGCCACGGGTTGTCGGCAGAATTCGCTGGCGCCGGAGTCGTCACTTGGTGGGTTCGGACTTCTTCTGCTGGCTGGAGATGCGGTTGTCGATCATCGTGACGAACGGGGTCCGGTTGCGATTCTCGGCTTCGAACGCGCGCAGTTCGGTCAGTTCGTCGACGCCGAGGCCGCGAACCTTGGCGCGCAACTGAGCCAGAGTCAGGTTCGGGTAGTCGAGTTCGGCAACGGTCGGAGGCAGCGGCTGCGTCGAGTCCGTGGTGCGGTTCGTCGCACCATTTGTCACCTCGGTCGGCGCGGAACTGTACAAAGCGAAGCGACCCGAGTTGGTCTTGCCGTTTGCGGCTGTGCCGTTGGTCTCAGGTGCCGACGCCGAACCGGTCTCGGCAGGCTTTGCCTTGGCAGCAGTCGGGGAGGGGGTCGACGGGGTCTTCTTGGCTACCGGTTTGTCGACCTCTGGGATAGAGCGCGGGGCGTCCGTAACGAGCGGAGCCGACGCCGAATTGGTGTCGTCATCC
This sequence comes from Gordonia sp. (in: high G+C Gram-positive bacteria), assembly GCF_049647785.1. Classification (GTDB taxonomy): domain Bacteria; phylum Actinomycetota; class Actinomycetes; order Mycobacteriales; family Mycobacteriaceae; genus Gordonia. The sequence goes on along the minus strand of NZ_JBARYI010000058.1, from coordinate 40,933 downwards.
TCGTCGAAACGGGCCCATTCTGGCTGCTCCTCCGTCTTATCGAAGTACGGCGCAAGCACCTCGTCACCCTTGATGGCGAGTTCGGCGATGTTCTGCTGCATCCGCATGCCAGCCTGCAGGCCGTGACTGATCGCGGTCATCGGGAAAGTGATGAGGCGGGTCGGGAATTTGCGGGTTTCCTCGATCGTGATGACTACCAAACCGGCGATCACTCGAGCGGGGTACGGAGGACGGCTCATGTAATTACTGTCTCACAGCCGTACCCTGGAGGTCATGGCTGATAGTAAGCGCGTCCTACTCGCGTCGCCCCGTGGATATTGTGCAGGCGTCGACCGGGCCGTGGAAACAGTCGAGCGAACCCTCGACAAGCACGGTGCCCCGGTGTACGTCCGTAAGGAGATTGTGCATAACCGGCACGTGGTCGACACCCTCATCGAACGTGGTGCGATCTTTGTTGATGAAACCGACGAGGTCCCGGAAGGTGCCATCGTCGTGTTTTCGGCGCACGGTGTGTCACCGGAGGTGCACCGGACTGCCGAAGCGCGGCAGTTGAAGACCATCGACGCGACATGCCCACTGGTGACGAAGGTGCACCAGGAGGCCAAGCGTTTCGCCCGCGACGACTTCGACATCATTCTGATTGGCCACGAGGGTCACGAGGAAGTGGAAGGCACCGCGGGTGAAGCGCCCGAGCACATCCAGGTGGTGGACGGTCCCGACGCTGTCGACAACGTTGTGGTTCGGGACCCCGAGCGCGTGATTTGGCTGTCGCAGACCACCCTGTCGGTGGACGAGACGATGGAGACCGTTGGCCGACTCCGCGAGAAGTTCCCGCTGCTCAACGATCCGCCGTCGGACGACATCTGCTACGCCACCCAGAACCGTCAGGTTGCGGTGAAGGCGATGGCCCCCGAGTGCGATCTGGTGATTGTTGTGGGGTCGCAGAACTCGTCGAACTCGCAGCGCCTAGTTGAGGTGGCGCTCCAGAACGGCGCGCAGGCGTCGTACTTGGTCGACTACGCCCGCGACATCGACCTTGCCTGGCTCGACGGCGTGCAGACCGTGGGCGTCACCTCCGGCGCGTCGGTGCCCGAGGTTCTGGTCCGGGGCGTCCTCGACCTGCTCGCCGAGCACGGCTACGAAGATGTCGAGACCGTGACGACCGCACAGGAAACTCTGGTCTTCGCGTTGCCGCGCGAACTGCGCCCGGCACGCAACCCGCGCTAGCGGTATCTTTCGTTTCGGCCGTACTTTGGGCCCCCGCCGTGGGCCCAAAGTACGGACGAATGCTTTGCAGACCTGGTCGTGGGGAAAACGCGGGGGCGTATGGAAAAGGCACGGTTGGTGGCGCGCGTTGTCGCGTTACTCATTCTGGTGACGGGGTTTGCCGCGACCGTGGTGGCAGCACAACCGCGCACTGCCGACTACCCGGAGTTTGCTCGAGCTCTGGACAGCGGTTCAGTCGACTCAGTGGTGTTCGACGAATCCGACGGGACGGTTTCTGATACCTGGATTGGTGCCTGGTCGACGGGCCTGTTCCAGTGGCGGCGCGGCCCTATTGTTGCCGACCCCGTGTCGAAGTCCCAAGCGATGCAAAGCCTTCGAAATCGTGGCGTTGAGATCAGCGAAAATAGCGACCAGGTACCGAACAATTGGGCGTTTCGCTCTTCGGCCTGGTTCGGTATGGCTTTGACTTTGGCGTGGCTTGGGACGTTCGTTGCGATGTTGGCTTCGCGCCCGAGGTGGGGAAACCGGTGGGCCTGGTTCTGGATGTTCACCGTCGGTCAGGTTGGGGTCTTGCTCTACCTGCTCATTGAACCCGCGTCACTTTGGAAGAAGTCGGCGGTGTCTCCGTGCGTCGACGCGGCAACCGTTTCGGGCGGTGAGTCGACGCCGGATACCCGCGTGCACGGTTGGCGTGGATTGCTGTACGCGGTGTTCCTTGCCTTGGGTACCGCATTTTTCGTCGGGGCTGTCGGGTGGCTGAGGACCAACCTGTCCGGCTGATCTTCGCCGAGGGTCAACGCCGCTTCAGTAGCCAGCGCGCCAGCAGGACACAGCACCCAATACCGACCCCGGCCAGGATTACTCCTGTTCCGGGGTCTGTTTTGTTGGGCGAGGCATCGGACGCCAGGGCACGCGGGAGCACCGCGGTGCGGTCGTCAGCCGTCGTGGTGAGGGCGGCGACGGGGTCGACGAGGCCACTGCCAACCGTGAGGTCATGGCCGCCACCGTGGGCCGTGCGAACAATCCGGTCGACAACTTCCGGTGCGGTGAGGTGGGGGAAGCGGCTACGGATCAAAGCGGCCACGCCCGCGACATAAGGTGCGGCATAGCTGGTTCCCGCCAATGACGAGAGGCCGTCGTCAGTGCGGAGCGAATCGACGAGACGAGGTCCTGCCGAACCCGGCGCCAAGCTCACCACCTGCGTTCCCGGCGCGGCAACACCAACCCACGGGCCACGCAGGCTGAACTCCGCAGGTGCGCCGTTGGTGGCGTCGACCGCCGCGACCGTCAAGACCAGAGGCGAAAATCTGGCCGGGGTCACCGCGGTCCGAACCTGTGCCCACGCGAGTTCGGGTGATCCGGCACCGGCGGGATTCTGCTCGCGGCACCCCGTCGTCTCGGTGAGATTGCCTGCGGCAACCACGACAACTACGTCTCGCGCCCGAGCCTGGGCGAGGGCCGCACCGAGCAGACCGTCGCCGATATCCACACCGGCCGGGAGGCAGGCGACCTCCGAAATGTTGATCACCCGGGCACCGAGGTCGATGGCGCGAATCACGGCGCGCGCGAGCGTTTCGATCGGTCCGAAACCTGCGCCGACTACGGCACCGTCGGCACCTCGGTTTTTGGCCGAGTATGCACCAGAGGATTGGCGAATCGAAATGATCGTCGAATCGGGTGCGACCCCGACGAACCCATCGGCAATTGATCCCTGCCCGGCAATGATGCCAGCGACGAGGGTGCCGTGCATGTCGCAGTCGGACAGGCCATCGCCGGTGCCGACGTAATCGCCGCCCGCGACCAACCGCGGCAGTCGTGCATGGGGGCTGACTCCGGTGTCGATGACGGCGACCTTGACGCCCCCGCCGCGACTGAAGTCGTGGGCGGCCGACACATTGAGCAGTCGGTGGCCAGGCGGCTGGTCTGAAGCTACCGCGTCGACGACGCTGGCGCAGTTTGCGCGCTGCTCTGTGGGTTCCGGTGGTCCGAGCGGTGTCGCGACCACCGCGGCCGGGATGACGACTGGTCGGGGAGAGGCTGCGGCGGGCCCCGCCGACGCGATCGCCAAGACTGCCGCGACGCCGGTCGCGGCGCAGAGACGGCGGATCACAGCTGACGGACGGTCCGGTAGACGTCGAGGACCCAGAAAAGCAGTGGGACCACCGCGATCAGCGCGCCGTACTCCAGGATCTCGGCGAGCCGGACGGCCGGCGGCGTGTACTCGGCACCGGCGGCGACGCATCCCAGCAGGAGCGCGGCGACCGCAAACCCAAGGAGCGCCACGAAGACCGACAGTGGGCTCGGACCACCATCGGTGAACAGGACTGCGACGGCGGTGGACACCGCGGTGATACCCGCGGCAGCAACGAGAAGTCCGGACTGCCACTGGTCGGTATGCGTACGTCCACGAGCGGCCACGGCGGCAACGATTGATCCGCAATAGGCCAGGGTGACGGTTGACGTGCCGCCGTTGGCGGCGACGATGACCGTGGCAATTCCCGTGACGACGACCGACCCCGCCAGGATGCCTGTCAAGAACGACGCGGCAATCCCGGCTCGCCGGGCGAGCGCCGACAGGTCGCCGAGCGCGAGGTCGGCGATCGCCCCGAGGGGGTCGTGCCCGGACAGTCGGAGTGCTTCGACGCCGTCGACCGATGCCGTTTCAGGGAATGCTGACGGGTCCGAAGTTGTCATGGGGACTGCGGGCAGCGGCAGTCGTGCGAGGACGATCGCTAGCCGGGGAGCCATCAGTACCACCGCAACACCGACAGCAGCGCTCACTGCGGCGACGTCGGCCAGCGGCATCGAGGAGACGGCAGCCAGTGTTCCCCCGAGTGCGATGAGGATTGCAGCGGTGGTGATCCCGGTATGCATCGCGGTGGCTGTTGCCTCCATGCCGGGGCGGTAGCCGATGACGGCGCAGAGTCCGGCCGCGATGGCAGCGACGGCCGTCTGGGCGCCGCCCGAGAAGTGGGACGCGGCCACGGCCGCCGCAAGCCCCGCCATGGCGCAGGCTCCCCAGGTCAGCACCGTTCCTGTTTGGGGGTCCACGCCCAAGCGTGCGCCAGCGACCGCGATCGTCAGCGCGATGGCCGCGCCCACCGCCGCGATCGTTCCGATCACAACGTGTCCGCCGCCAGCAGAAGCTGCTAGACCAACCGGGATCGCCGCCGTAGCCGCAAGTACAAACAGCACGTAGCCGATGGTGCGCGAAGCCGAGGCCGTCCAGCCGGTTCGCTCTTCGGTAAGGCTTATGGCTACTCCGTCGGCGACGTCGTCGACCAATGCGGACCGCTCCCGGGGGCGATCTGCGCGGACCATCAGCAAGTCGCCATCGAGGATCCCGGCTTGAGCCAGCGTTTCCGTCGGGGCCAGCCGCGCGCCGTCGACGCAAGCGAGCGTCCAACTAGGTGAATCAGAGCCGGAGGAATCTGGAACCTTCAGTGCAACAAGCAAATCCGGTAGGAGCGTCGCGATTGGAACCTCTGTGGGCAGGCCGACGTCGAGCTGTTTGCGGCCACCAAGAATGGAGATTCGAACTAAATCCGGTTCGACAAATACGGTCATTTTGGTAACCCCCCGAGGTTTTCTGACCACTCCCACACTCGCTTCCGCGAGGCGATGGCGTCGAGATAACCACGCCGACAACCTCGGCGGGGCGGATTCTAAAAATCGGGCAAATCGGCGTATTCGCGGTGTGCGGCGACAGGTCGTTTGCTACGGCCCGACGACGAGGTCGGTTGCGGCTCTGATGAGAGTTTTGAGTTCGCGGGCATCGCCGTCAAACCATCGGCGGTAGGCATATGCGGCCGCTGACAACACGCTGTGGACGCGCACACCAGGTTCGAGGGAGTCGGGCGATGATCCCATTCGATCGGCAGCGAGCAGCACTAATTCTCGGGCGTCTTCGTGGCGGATCAGGGTAATGCGATCGACGAGGTCTGGTGCGCTGGCGAGGGCTGTTCGCCAAAGTTCCAACTCGACGTCGGGGGATGCCTCGGTGCGTTCGACGATGGCGTCGGCGAGCGCGCGAGTAGCCGAGATACCTGTCGGCTGGGCGGCGAAAGCGGTGACGATTGCCGCACTGCTGGCCTCGAGTGGGTAGAGGAGAAGGTCGTCTTTGCTGTTCACGTGTCGAAAGTAGGTGCTCTCGGAAACCCCTGCGGCCTCGGCGATCTGCTTGGTTGTCACCGACCCGAAGCCCAATTCGCTAAACAAACGCCAGGCGGCCGACTGGATGTCCTGTCGGACGCGGGCCCGCTGTCGCGAGCGCAATGGGTGACTCATGCTCCCTACGGTGCCCTCTTGAACGTTCACGTGCAAGATGATCGAAACTATCTATCTGGAACAAACTGTCAAGGCGGTCGCAGTAGACGCGGGTGCGGGCTGGTGTGGGTAACAACCTGTTGGGCGAGAACTCGGACAAAGCGGAGATTTCTACCGGGGGTCTTTGATACAAATCTCCCCAACGCATGCGGGGGTGTGCGGGTCAGTTCAAGGGCTGGGGGCTCGCATGGCTGGTGCAACGATTGGTTTCGCACGTCGTCCGCGATTGGTACCGCCGGAGGTGGCCGTCGGCGAAATAGAACTGACAGCACCACCGGAACTGTCCCGTTCGGTCCCACCCAGCTTGCTGGTCCGACTGTTGCCAGTGGTCATGGTGGTGGCGGTGGTCGGAATGGTCGCGATGATGATCGTGACCGGTGGATCCGGGGCCCTCGCGAACCCGCTGTTCTTGATGTTTCCACTCATGATGGTGATGTCGATGGTCGGAATGTTTGCTTCTGGCGGTCGTGGGGGACCGGAGCGGGCGGCGGAATTGAACGAGAGTCGCAAAGACTACCTGCGACACCTTGGTCAATTGCGGGCGAGCGTCTCCGAAACAGCTGCCGCACAGTATGAGTCGGCGGTCTGGCACCATCCGGAACCGACCTCACTGGGTGGATACGTCGGCGGGCGCAGGATGTGGGAGCGTCGACCGCTCGACGATGACTTCGTCCAAGTCCGGGTCGGACGAGGAACGCATCGGCTCGCGACGGCATTGATTCCGCCCGAAACGCCGCCGGGAGACGACCTCGAACCGGTGTCAGCCGTCGCCCTGCGCCGATTTGCGGTGGCGCACACCGCCGTCGACGACCTCCCGACAGCCATCGCCCTCGACAGTTTTCCCGCCGTCAGCATTAACGGTGATTCCGCCCAAGTGGATGGGCTTCTGCGGTCTATGTTGTGTGAACTTGCGGTGTTCCACGGACCCGACCATTTGCGGCTAGCCGTCGTCAGCGACGACCACCTTGCGGCCAAGTGGGATTGGCTTAAGTGGCTGCCACACGCGGGGCATCCGACGCGGGTGGATGCGCTCGGCGCGGTCCGGATGGTCTATCCGACGCTGGCGAAACTCGAGGCTGATCTGGCCGAAGATCTGGATGCCCGCGCGGGATTCTCGCGGACCGCTGACTCGCTCGCGTCGTCACACCTGGTGGTGGTTGTCGACACCGATGCCATGGACGTCGATGACGAACTCATCGGAGGTGCCGGATTAGATGGCGTCACCGTCATCGGGCTGGGGAGCGCACCGAGTCCACTGGCAGCGCAACGCGGACTGCAACTGGTGGTGACCGGGGGAAAGATCTCGGCGCGCACCGCTGCCGGGCTGGAAGAGTTCGCCATCGTCGACTTCCTCGATCGAGTCTCCGCAGAGGCGGTGGCACGCAGGTTGGCCCGATACCGCCCGGGGGGTCACGACATTCTCCTCGACCTCGATAGCCCGTTGGCCGCGAGCGACCCGGGGTTGCCTGCACTGCTGGGTATCCAGGATGCAGGCAGCTTTAGTCCGACTTCCGGTTGGGCAGGCCGCTCCGGCCCAAGTCGGTTACGGGTCCCGATCGGATACACGCCCAACGGCGCACCGGTTCACCTGGATCTCAAGGAGAGCGCGCACGGCGGGATGGGGCCGCACGGATTGTGCATCGGAGCGACGGGCAGTGGCAAGAGTGAACTGTTGCGCACCCTGGTGCTCGCGTTGATTGCCACGCACTCACCCGATGAACTCAACCTCGTCCTGGTCGACTTCAAAGGTGGTGCAACGTTTTTGGGTTTGGAGAAGGCCCGGCATACGGCGGCAGTCATCACCAACCTTGAGCAGGAACTCTCCATGGTCGACCGGATGGGTGACGCTTTGTCCGGCGAACTCAACCGGCGACAGGAACTGTTGCGTGCGGCGGGAAACTTTGCCAACGTCACCGACTACGAGGCTGCTCGCGCTGCCGGTGCGTCCCTCGATCCGCTTCCAGCGCTATTCATCGTCGTCGACGAGTTCTCCGAACTCCTCGCGCAGAAGCCCGAGTTCGCCGACCTCTTCGTCGCGATTGGCAGGCTTGGACGGTCGTTGCACATCCATCTGCTGCTCGCATCTCAGCGGCTGGAAGAAGGTCGGCTCCGCGGACTCGATAGTCACCTGTCGTATCGGATCGGCTTAAAAACCTTCTCCGCCAACGAATCTCGCACGGTTTTGGGAGTCCCCGATGCCTATCACCTGCCGAATTCGCCGGGTGCGGCCTACCTGAAGTGTGACTCGTCGACGCCAACCCGCTTCGACACCTGCTTCGTCTCCGGACCGTATCGTCCGCACCCAATCCCGGGAGTCGGCGCTGGAGATGGACCAGTCGCCGGGCTGGTGCCGCTGGCATTCACCACCGCGGAGGTTCCTCTCGAGGCAGTGCCGGTGATCGACGATGACTTTGCCGACGGCCCGTCGGCAACGGTGCTTGAGACCATCGTGCAGGCGTTGGCAGGGCAGGGGCGTCGACCGCATCAGGTGTGGCTGCCGCCGCTCGAACCGGCGGTCACACTCGATGCACTCGTCCTGGGAAAGGGCGAGCAAGTTCGACAACTATCATTCCCGTTCGGAATCATCGACCTGCCGTACGAGCAGCGCCGTGACATCGCCCGGCTCGACGTCTCCGGTGCCGGTGGCCACATCGCGGTGGTCGGTGGTCCACAAGCCGGCAAGTCGACGGCTTTGCGGACGCTGATCTGCGGTGCCGCAATAACACACACGCCCGAACAGGTGCAGTTCTATTGCATCGACTTCGGCGGTGGTTCGTTGGCGGCACTTGGCGGGCTGCCGCACGTTGGCTCCGTGGCGACCAAATCGAGCCGAGACACGTTGCGACGGACTCTCGCCGAAGTCGAGGGCGTCCGCTCGTATCGGGAGAAGGTGTTTGCCGAACACGGCATCGAGTCGATGCGGCAGTATCGCGAGGCCCGAGCTGCGGGCGAATTCCCCGATGACCGACACGGCGACGTCTTCCTCGTCATCGACGGAATCGGGGTGCTGCGCGCCGACTTTGAACTGCTCGAAGACCAGGTGAACACGCTGGTATCTGGCGGCCTCGCGTACGGGATTCACGTGATCGTGACGGCGACCCGCTGGGGCGAGATTCGGCCCGCGATGAAGGACCTCATGGGCGGGCGCATTGAATTGAAGCTTGGCGACGCGCTCGATTCGGAGATGGGTCGCCGAGCCGCTGCTGGAGTTCCGGAAGGACGCCCCGGTCGTGGCCTCACCGCGCAGGAGAAGCACCTGCTGGTGGCCCTGCCGAGGATCGACGGTGTGGCCGATGCTGCGAGTGTTTCGGCAGGTACCGCAGGTCTTGTGGAACAGGTGGCGGCGACTTTCGGCGGGCGGGCAGCACCGCCCGTGCGGATGCTTGCCCGCTATGTTGGCAGCGAAGCCCTCGCGGCGGCAGTCGACGGTGTGCCGGTGGCGGCGGGGCAGGTGGCGCTGGGCCTGTCGGAAGCAGATTTGGGGCCGTACCTCCTCGATTTCAACAGTCAACCGCACCTGCTGGTGTTCGCCGACGTGGAATCGGGGAAGACTGAAACACTCCGCACACTGGTTCGCGGTTTGGTCGCCTCAGCGACCCCCGAGGAGGCCAAGGTGGTGCTCGTCGACTACCGCCGTGGGCTCCTGGGTGAAATTCCCGAAGGGCACCTGGCCGGGTATGCGAGTTCGGAGCGGACCGCCCGTCCGATGATGGCGCAACTCGCCGAATTCTTCGCGGCACGACTACCGGGTGACGACGTAACCGCGCAGCAGCTCCGCGACCGATCGTGGTGGTCGGGGCCCACCGTGTACCTGGTCGTGGACGACTATGACCTCGTCGCCACCGCGTCCGGGAATCCATTGCTCCCACTCATCGAGATGGCGGGCCATGGCCGCGACATTGGGTTCCGCATGATCGTCGCCAGACGTTCGGGAGGGCTCGGTCGCGCACTATTCGATCCGGTCATCGCGTGCCTGCGCGACCTCTCGTGCGATGTCCTCCTGATGGACGGGGATCCGGACGAGGGGTACGTGGTTGGCAGACACCGGATGCAGCGACTTCCGGTCGGGCGCGGGGAACTGATTTCGCGCAATCGGGGCGCGCAGATCGTGCAGGTCGCGGTGGGTGAACACGCATGACCACTCCGACGATCGACCTCGCCTACGGACACGTGGACGATGGCGACCGGCGCCGTGACGTCTCAGCCTTGCTCGAGGACATCGACAGCGTGGCACGCCGGGCCATCGCACGACCGGCGCTTGCCGAATGGGTGGCTCATGCGGGTCACATCGACTCGGTGTTGGTCCCAACGGTGTGGGGTCCGGTCCGGACAGCTTCGCTCCTCGCTGAGTTCACTGCGGTCGGTGCTCGCCCGAAACCGATTCCGCGCGCGGTAGCGATTGCCGCCTCCCATGCGGAGGCCACGGCGCAGCGATGCGTCGTCGTTGAAACGAGCCTGCTGCCGACCACCGGCGGGCATTGGAGTGCGCATGCGGTGACACGGCACAACGGGCAATGGGAACTGGGTGCGGGGGAGGTGACGCTGCCGCAGCGGATCCCCGTCGATCCGGGTTGGGCGCGCCTGCTCGAGACTGCTGACGCGGTGTTTGTCGATGGGCCCCATGCGGCGGTCGTGCAGGAGGCGCGGACGCTCTTGGCCACCTCGTTCGGGGTTGACGCGGTGCCCGTGGAACGGGACACCCTGGTGCTGCACGGTAGTCGTACCGGTGTGATGACGGGAGCGGACCTGCTTGCCGGACTTCCGCTTCCGCCGGTGCCCGCGCGACAACGGTTAAGTCGTGCGCCAGCGGTGGTCGTCGGATTGCTCGTGACGGCGACGGTCGCGACAGCGGCGTGGGTGCATTGGCCGCGGGCAATTCCGCCAGACCGAACCACGGCGGCTGTAGGCGCAGCCCAATTCGAGGTCCCGGGTTCGTGGCGGCGCACAGATCAGGACGCGCAGGCTGGCGGGCACCGCGCGGTATTTGTGTCACCAGACGACGGTCGGCGACTGATTGTCGTGGTGTCGCGATTGCGTGCCGGTTCCACTGCGGAGTCGGTGGCCTCCAGCCTGCGGAACCGGATTGCGCAGCGTGGAGATGACGCCGTTGCCGAGTTCACCCCCGATCTCACCTATGCGGGCAGGCACGTGATCGGTTACCGCGAGACGCCCGTTTCGGGTGCTCCGGTGGCTTGGTACGTGACCGTCGAAGACCCACTGCAAGTCAGCGTCGGCTGCCAGGCGGGAACCGGGGAGCACTCGGTTGATGGGCCTTGCCGGGCGACTGTCGGATCGCTGCGGGTGGCAGCCGGTTAGCGGTCCGGCTCGGCACGCGGTGATTGTCGTCGGTCATGACCATTGACGGCAGGCAGCGGTGTCAGCTCTTTGGTGCCGGGGCTTTCCGGTACGCGAAACTCCCAACCTGAAGGTAGGAGACGCGCTCGGCAAGGGGTGCGCTGATGCGTCCGAGGGCTCGGTAGACGTGCGCGTCCTTGCCGATGACCGAGGAGGTGCGGCCCTTCATCGTCACCGCGATCATCTTTTTCGCGGCCTTGCGTGGCGACATGGCGAAGCCCTTGGCAACGGCAATCGGGATGCCCATGCTTTCGGCGGTGTTGCGAACGATGTCGGTCCAGATGGTGCCCGGAGTCACCGTCGTCGCGGTGACGGAGGGGGCGAGGCGTCGCAGATCTTGGGACAGGCCGTAGCCGTAGTAGGCGACAGCGGCTTTTGATGCGCCGTAGACGGCCGCGCCGGGGACCGGCACGATCGCCGACAGGCTTGACGTCAGCATGATTCGTCCGCCGTCGGGCCGTTCGGCCAGGTGCGGGACGAACGCCTGCGTCATCTCGACGGTGCCGCGGAAGTTCACGGTCATCAGCTGGTCAATGCGTTCGGGTTCAATGTCGAGGGTGGTTCCGACTGATTGCGCGATACCGGCAATGTTGAACAACCCGTCGACGACGCCGTGGGCATCGAGGACTACCTGCGGAAAGGCCGCGACGGCATCGCTGTCGGAGATGTCGAGAACGTGCGTCGAAATCCGCGCGCCGGCAGCATCGGCCGTCTGCTGGAGGCCATCGGCATTGATGTCGACCGCGGCGACGGTGGCACCCTGCTCGACGAGCTCGAGGGCGACCTGCTGGCCGATCCCATTGCCTGCGCCCGTCACGACGAACACTTTTCCTTCGGTGGACAGGGCCATCTTGTGTAATTCTCCCGGGTCTAAGTGGGGATCGTCGCCTCAAGTGCGACGGTCACTTCGTCGGCCACCTTCAGCGCGCCCATCATTAACGAATACTGCTTAACGCCGAAATCAGTTTGCTTCAACGACGATTCGCCGCTCACTTGGGTGCCATCGACGACGACGGTAACGGAATGCGGACGGGTCTTGCCGCAAATGCTCAGATCACCGGTCAGTGAATATCCGTCGTCGGTGGCCGTGATCGCGGAGGCACGGAAGGTGATGTCGCCGAACCTGGTGACTTTCAACGATTTCAAGGCATTCACCCGTGCCAGGGCGCGTTCGGGTGGCGTCATCGGGGTGATGCCGCCTTCGCCGCTGCGCACCTGCAACGATTCGACGTTCACCGCGAGCACCACCGCCGTTGGCACGTTGCCGTCGAGATCAACGGTGGCCTGCCAGCGCTCGAATTCGATCGTCAGGTTGTGCCCGGTCCGGGCCGCTGGCCCAACCACCCCGGTCCGCAGGGTGAATGTGCCTTGCTCCGGACCCAACAAGATCTGCGACGGACTGCTCATGGGCCCACGATACGGTGAGGTAAGCGTCTTCGGTGGCAGGGAGACGGCATTCGTTTTGACCAGCGACACCCGGCGCGCGTAATCTGGATCGCTGGTGCCCTGCGTATACAGAGCTCCCGGGTCCCCACTGGTCGCCGGGAGAGCACTCTGCAGGATTACTTGACCAGCAGCAATCGAGTTCAGAGGACATACACGTGTCTACCTATTCACCGAAGGCCGGTGACATCACTCACGAGTGGTTCGTCATCGACGCCACCGACGTGGTGCTCGGCCGCCTCGCCGTCGCGAGCGCCAACCTGCTCCGCGGCAAGGGCAAGCCCACCTACGCCCCCAACATGGATGGTGGCGACTACGTCATCATCATCAATGCCGAGAAGGTCGCAGTCACCGGCAACAAGCTGAATGACAAGCGCCTCTACCGCCACTCGGGTCACCCGGGCGGTCTGAGCTCGCAGAGCATCGGTGAGCTGCTGGCCACCAAGCCTGAGCGCGTCGTCGAGAGTGCCGTCAAGGGCATGCTCCCCAAGAACAAGCTGGGCAGCGCCATCGCTGGCAAGCTCAAGGTCTACGCGGGCCCCAACCACCCGCACGGCGCTCAGAAGCCGGTTAATTACGAGATCAAGCAGGTGGCCCAGTGAGCAACGAAAACGAAAACCTGAACGACGTCGACGTCGAGGTCATCGAGGAAGAGACCCTGTCGGAAGACGGCTCGTACACCACCGAAACCGTCGAGGTTGTTGAGACCCAGGTTTCCTCGCGTGGCCCCGTCGTCCTCGACGCCCCGGTCCAGACCGTTGGTCGCCGCAAGGAAGCCATCGTGCGCGTTCGCCTGACCCCGGGCACCGGTGAGTTCAACCTCAACGGCCGCAGCATCGAGAACTACTTCCCGAACAAGGTGCACCAGCAGCTGATCAAGGCTCCGCTGGTCCTCGTCGACCGCACGGATGCTTTCGACATCCACGCTCGCCTCGTCGGTGGCGGCCCCTCGGGCCAGGCAGGCGCCCTGCGTCTGGCTATCGCCCGCGGCCTCATTGAGGTCAGCCCCGAGGACCGTCCGGCCCTCAAGAAGGCTGGCTTCCTCACTCGCGATGCACGTGCAGTTGAGCGTAAGAAGTACGGCTTGAAGAAGGCCCGTAAGGCTTCGCAGTACAGCAAGCGCTAAATTGGCTCGTCTTTTTGGCACCGACGGCGTCCGAGGCCGGGCCAACGACCAACTCACACCCGAGTTGGCGTTGGACCTGGCCTCGGCCGCCGTTCGCGTTCTTGGTGCAGATACTTTCGACCGCCCAAACCAGGGAGAAGCAGTAGGCCTTCGTCCCCGGGTTGTTGTCGGCCGCGACCCCCGCGCCTCCGGCGAACTCCTCGAAGCCGCAGTCTGTGCAGGCCTCGCAGCAGCCGGAGCCGACGCAGTGCGAGTCGGTGTGGTTCCGACCCCCGCGGTCGCGTTCCTCACCGCCGACTACAAAGCAAACTTTGGTGTGATGATCTCCGCATCGCACAACCCGATGCCCGACAACGGCATCAAATTCTTCGCCGAAGGCGGCCACAAGCTCAGCGACGCCATCGAAGACGCCATCGAAGACGCGATGCGCGCCGATCATCCGCGACCGACGGGCGCAGAAGTCGGCCGGATCGTCGACGCCGCCGACGCCGAAGACCGCTACCTCGCGCATCTGGCACAAACTGTCACTACTCGACTCGACGGACTGACCATCGTCGTTGACTGTGCACACGGCGCGGCATCACAGGTTGGTCCGGCCGCATACGAGGCCGCTGGCGCCAACGTCATTGCAATCTATGCCGAGCCCGACGGTCTCAACATCAACGATGGCTGCGGTTCGACGCACCTGGAGAAGTTGCAGGCTGCCGTCCTTGAGCACGGTGCCGACCTCGGCTTGGCACACGACGGCGATGCTGACCGTTGCCTGGCTGTGGACTCGACCGGCGCCATCGTCGACGGTGACAAAATCATGGCAGTCCTGGCACTCGCCATGCATGAGACTGGCGAACTTACCGACAACGTTCTCGTCGCCACCGTGATGAGTAATCTCGGTCTCCACATCGCGATGGATCAAGCGGGCATCGACCTGAAGGTCACCGGTGTCGGCGATCGCTACGTGCTCGAAGAACTCCGTGCGGGCGGCTATGCCCTCGGCGGCGAGCAATCGGGTCACATCGTGATCCCCGCGGCCGGTACCACCGGCGACGGTGTCCTCACCGGACTCATGCTGGCCGCACGGATGGCATCGACGGGTTCTCGGCTCGCCGACCTGGCTTCGGTGATGATGGTGCTCCCGCAGGAACTGATTAACGTGAAGGTCTCCGACAAGCACGCCGTTGCGGTCGCTGACTCGGTCCTAGATGCCGTCAAGGTTGCCGAGGCCGAACTCGACGGATACGGACGAATCCTGTTGCGTCCTTCCGGAACCGAACAGTTGGTTCGCGTGATGGTGGAAGCCCCGACCGCAGAATCTGCGCGCGGCATCGCCGAGCGTGTCGCCAAGGTTGTCGCGTCCGTCTAGTTCCCCAGAACCGCATTCTCGGAAGCTCGGCGTGTCGTGGAACCGAACCGGGACCGTGCGCGTCTAAGTCATATGCGAAGTGACGGCGAGGACCAACGTGACAGCGGAGATGCGGCGTACACCAGCGATGGCTATGGGACGGGCAGCGACGGAATGCGCGTCGATCTCGATGCCCTCGCCAAGCTGACAGCAGCACAGCACGTCATCTCGGCAACCCTGGCCACGAGTGCGGCCGACCTCAGCGGCGGCGGGCTATGCGACTGGGCAGACACCGGGCCCGCACACCGAGCCGCAATGGCGACCGCCGAGCGACTCCGGGAACTAGGGTCGCAGTTGCGTGCCTGCGGCAGTTCCGTGGACGCGCTGGCCACCGACCTGTCTCGTGCCGGTCGAGCCTTCGCCGCTACCGAAGACGCGGCAGTCGTAGCCGTCACCAGGTGGTCGCGATGACATCGTGCGTTGACCCATTCGTGTCGCTGATCGCCGCGTGCCGAGAACTAGGCCTCACCAGTGCGGACGACGCCACAGTCCGACGCCCCCACCATGGCGTTGATGAATTCCGCTTCAGCAACTTCGTCGACGACGCCCGACGGTTAACGGCGCTCGCGGGGGACATCGCGCACGCTATTGGGATGTCAAGCGTGCTTGATGATCAGTCGCCCGCGGATTGGTCCGGCAGATCGGGGCGCGCGGCAGGCGGCGTCCTGCGCAGCGTCGGTGCCGGCCTTGCGGACCTCAGCCGCAACCTCAACGACGGTGCCGCGGCAACCGCACAGGCAGCTATCGTGCTCGACGGCATCCTGGGGCGTCATCGAGGAGTCCTCGACTTGGTCAGTACGCCACGGCTAAGCGGCTTCGATCTCGACGCATTGCCCGCTGCCCTCAACTCCGGGACATTGAGTCCGCACGCCCTGCGCGGTGAAATTCAGGCTCGACTCGAGTACGCCGAGACTGCCGGGGTCACAGCCAGCGACAGTATCCGTGAGGTACTCACCGAGGTCGCCACCGCCTGGGCCGCGCAGGTCGGGTCCGACGGCGAACTCGCGCTGGCGGATATGCAATGACTACCGCGATGTTCGCCCGTCTCGATGAACTGGGCACCGCCGCCGCCGCTGCTTTCGACGTCGCCGATCGGCGTTATCGGGACCGTCTTAACGCGCTAACCGCAACGGTGCCGCAACGGCAGGAACCGGCACGCATCCGTCGGTTGCGGGCCCGCCTCGAAGCAGACTCCGACGCCGCCAGCACCGTGGTGCCCCAACTGCTACTGCCTGCAAACCTCGACGCGGCGCGACCGAGGATCCGCCGACGGTGAGGAGTTGACCGGTGGAGCGCGCGCCAGACATGCGGTGTCATAGGGTTAGGGCGTGTTCGGGAACAGGAAAATCGGGAAGAAGAAGGTTGAGCCGTTAGCGGCCGACCTGGCGATGGCAACTCTCGCCCGCCGCGGGCCCTACAAGGTCGACCGCGGCGACCTGGGCATCGTCGGGATGTCGGGCCAAATCTTTGCCCCGCGCACCGGCAAGGACCTACCGGCCGTCGCCTTCGGGCACGGATGGCTGGTCAGCAGCACCCGGTACCGAGACCTGCTATTCCACCTCGCCTCGTGGGGCATCGTGGTTGCCGCACCTGACGGTAGCCGCGGACCGTTCGCCTCCGACATTGACCTCGGCACCGATCTGCGCGCCGCAGCGACCGTCGTCAAGAGCGTCCAACTCGGCGATGGCAGCGTGACGGTCGACCCGTCGCGCGTCGGCGTCGTTGGACACGGATTCGGGGCGGCCGCCGCGATCCGCGCGGCATCGGACCAGATTCTCCTGGGACGCCCGCCGATGTCGTTTGCGGCAACGGCGGCCCTGTTCCCGGCGCCAACGACCGCCGACCTGCACGAGGCAGTGAAGACTGTGGCGGCGCCGTCGTTGATTGTCGCAGGCTCCGCGCACCTTGCGTCGATGACCGGGAATGCACTCGCGATCGCGGAAGGTTTGCCCGGAGATGTGGTGTTGCGCACATTGGCCGGGGCCACCGATAAGGACTTGATTGAGCGACCCTCGGTCAAGTCTTTGATCGGCGGAAACGGTGCCGACTCCAAGGTCCACAAAGCGGTTCGAGCCCAGCTCACCGGGTTTTTCCTGCATCGACTCGCAGGCGATGGTCGGTATGCGGCCTTCTCTGACCCCGAGGCAACAATGGGCGATGTGCTGGCTGTCGACATCGAGACCGCCGAGCGCAGCGAACTCGACCACGTCTCGGCATTGCTCGGGTCCAAGCCCCGCTCGCGCTGACCGCTATTCTTGGTACCCATGTGTGGAATCGTGGGTTATGTGGGCAAGCGCGAAGCGCTCGATATCGTCGTGGACGCCCTCCGCAGGATGGAGTACCGCGGCTATGACTCGGCTGGCGTTGCCATTTTGGACGGTAAAGGTTCCCTCGCGGTCGAGAAAAAGGCTGGTCGGCTGGAGAACCTCGACAAACAAATCGCGACCGTCGGCACCGAAACGCTGACCGGCGCCACCGGCATGGGGCACACCCGGTGGGCTACTCACGGGCAGCCGACCGACCGCAATGCTCACCCGCATGTCAGTACTGACAGCAAGATCGCGGTGGTGCACAACGGCATCATCGAAAACTATGCGCCATTGCGTGCCGAGTTGGAGGACTCGGGCGTCGAGTTTTTGTCCGATACCGACACCGAGACCGCCGTCCACCTGATGGAACGCGAGTATGCATCGGGCGCGAATGCCGGCGACTTCGTGGCCTCGGCCTACAACGCCCTGCGACGTCTAGAGGGCGCCTTCACGCTCGTCTTCACGCACGCCGACCACTCCGACGTGATCGTGGCTGCGCGCCGGTCCACCCCGCTGGTGGTCGGCGTGGGCGACGGCGAAATGTTTGTCGCGTCCGACGTCACCGCGTTCATCGAACACACCCGCAATGCGGTGGAACTCGGGCAAGACGAGGTCGTCGTCATCACCAGCGACACCTACGACATCACCGACTTTGACGGCAACCCAACCGGCGGCACGCCCTTCCACATCGATTGGGACCTGGCAGCCGCAGAGAAGGGCGGCTACGACTACTTCATGCTCAAGGAGATCGCCGAGCAGCCCGAAGCCCTCGCGAATACGCTGTTGGGGCACCTGGATAATGGCCGCATCGTGCTCGACGAACAGCGGCTCACTGATCAGGATCTGCGGGATGTCGACAAGGTTTTCGTCGTGGCCTGTGGCACCGCGTACCACGCGGGCATGATCGCCAAGTACGCGATCGAGCACTGGACACGTCTGCCCGTCGAGGTCGAACTCGCCAGCGAATTCCGCTACCGCGACCCCGTTCTGGACCGTTCGACGCTCGTTGTCGCCATCAGTCAGTCGGGCGAAACCGCAGACACCCTGGAAGCTGTCCGGCACGCCAAAGACCAGAAGGCCCGAGTCCTCGCGATCTGCAACACCAACGGCGCGCAGATTCCCCGTGAATCCGATGCGGTCCTCTACACGCACGCCGGACCCGAAATTGGTGTCGCATCGACGAAGTGCTTCCTCGCGCAGATCGCCGCCGCCTACATGGTGGGATTGGCCCTCGCTCAGGCCGTCGGAACCAAATACGCGGACGAAGTGACCCGCGAATTTGAAGCACTCGAACGTATCCCGGCGGTGTTGGAAAAGGTTCTCGAGCAGATGGAGCCGGTTCGAGACTTGGCGCGCGACCTGGCTTCGAACGACACCATCTTGTTCCTGGGTCGCCACGTCGGCTACCCGGTGGCGCTCGAGGGCGCACTCAAGCTCAAGGAGCTGGCCTACATCCACGCTGAGGGCTTTGCCGCTGGCGAACTCAAGCACGGTCCGATCGCACTCATCGAGGACGGGCTGCCGGTCATTATTGTGATGCCGTCACCCGAGGGTCGTGCGCTGCTGCACTCGAAGATGATCAGCAACATCCGCGAGATCCAAGCGCGCGGTGCCAAGACCATCGTGATCGCCGAGCCCACCGACAAGGCGGCCGCGGAGGTTGCCGATCATCTGATCCCGATCCCACACACGCCGACGCTCCTGCAACCGCTGGTTTCCACGGTGCCGCTGCAGGTATTTGCGGCGACGGTCGCACAGGAACGTGGGTATGACGTCGATAAGCCCCGCAACCTCGCCAAGTCCGTCACCGTCGAATAGGCACGGCGAATATCCCGGTTCGTTGGCGTACGACGCTTGTCACAACCCCGTTTGTCACACGACCGTGATTAGGTAGAACGGTGATCGGCTACTACACCGCTGAGGCAATCCGCGACGCTGAGGTGGCCACCGGCTCCCTGTTGACAGGCGGGGTATTGATGGCGCGTGCCGCCAACGCGGTCGCCGGGGTGGTGCTCGATCAACTGCGCCAGCGGACCGGTGCTGTCTACGGCAGACAGGTGCTGCTGGTGGTTGGGGCAGGAAATAACGGCGGTGATGCGCTGTACGCCGGAGCTATCCTTGCCCGTCGTGGGGTAGCGGTGAGCGCTTTGCTGCTCGATTCCGATCGCGTCCACCGCGAAGGCCTCGGCGCGCTGCGTCGGGCCGGAGGCCGCGTCGTCGCCCAGGTGCCGGGCCAAGTAGACGTAGCGGTCGACGCCATTGTCGGCCTCGGCGGTCGTGGACCACTGCGCCCGGCCGCGGCGGAAATCTTTACCCGCCTCGCCAGGGCCTCGGCCGACAACACGGCTGCCACCGTCGTATCCGTGGATCTGCCGTCCGGTATCGACCCCGATACCGGGGTCATCCATGAACCGTCCGTTCGTGCCGACGTGTGCGTGACGTTTGGTGTCCAGCGGTACGCGCACCTACTGGCCGGCCCGAATTGCGGGGCTACGGTGGTCGCCGACATCGGCCTTGATCTGCCCGCGCCAATGCTGACGAGCCTCACCGACGCCGACATTGCTGCCGTGTGGCCGCTACCGGGACCGACCGACGACAAATACACCCAGGGCGTGGTCGGCATCATCGCCGGATCCAGCACCTACCCGGGGGCGGCGGTCCTGGCGACATCCGCCGCGGTCGCGGCGACGTCCGGCATGACCCGCTACGTTGGTCCGGCGGTGGCCGAAGTGCTCGCGGTCTCGCCGGAAGTGGTTGCCACGCGGGCCCTCGCGCAGGCTGGACGAGTCCAAGCGTGGGTGGTCGGCCCCGGATTTGGGACGGGTGACCAGGCACACGAACTGCTCGCCGATGTGCTGGCCGCCGACATTCCCACCCTCGTCGACGCCGACGCCCTGACCGTTCTGGCCCGCAGCCCCGACTTGTTAGCCGGCCGCACCGCACCCACGCTCTTGACCCCGCACGCGGGCGAGTTCGCGAGGTTCACCGGCCAGCAAGTCGGACCCGACCGGCTTGCCGCGGTCCGCGGCCTCGCCGCAGACCTCAACGCAACAGTGCTGCTCAAGGGGCGAATTACGTTGGTTGCCGATCCAGATGGGCACGTCACCGGTAATGACGCCGGGTCCTCGTGGGCGGCGACCGCCGGGGCGGGCGACGTGCTCTCCGGGGTTGCCGGATCACTCCTGGCAGCCGGACTTTCACCTCGAATCGCCGGGGCCGCCGCCGCACGCGTCCACGCTCGGGCGGCAGCGCGCGCCAGCGGGGGAGCACCCACCAACGCGGTCGCACTGCGCGATCAGGTCGCACCGGTGCTGCGGGAACTTTTGGATTTGCGACAATAGAAGGTGATGGAACCACGCGCACAGGGCAAGCCCCCGAACAGTGAACCCGTTGATCTTCACGCCGCAAACCTCTACGCGACGGTCGATCTCGGGGCGATCGCGCACAACGTGGGAGTGCTGCGGGACCGCTCGGGCACCGACGTGATCGCCGTTGTGAAAGCTGACGGATACGCCCATGGTGCATTGCGCGTCGGTCGGACCGCCCTCGCCGCCGGTGCGATTGCACTTGGCGTGGCGCAGATCGAAGAAGCGCGCGCGTTACGGGCCGGCGGCATTAACGGACACTTGATCGCTTGGCTGCACACGCCGCAGGCAGACTTTGCTGGCGGCGTCGCCGACAATATCGATATTGCGGTGTCCTCACCACGCCAACTCGCTCGGGTGATCGATGCCGCCCGCACTCTCGGGCGGAGGGCCACGGTGTCGTTGAAGGTCGATACCGGCCTTGCTCGAAGTGGCATCAGCATCGACGAATGGGACCGAACCGCAGATCTGCTGGCGTCCGCGGTCGCCGAAGGTGCCGTCGAACTCAGCACGGTGATGTGCCACCTCGCGTTCGGCGACGTGCCCGACCATCCGTTGAACTCGGTGCAGTCGCAGCGACTCGACGAGGCCGTCGCCGACCTCCGGCGCCGCGGCCTGACACCCAAACTGGTGCATATCGCGAACTCGCCAGCTGCGCTGACTCGCCCGGATCTGGCACACGACGCGGTCCGGCCCGGCCTGTCGATTTACGGGTATTCGCCGATTCCCGAGCTCGGCGACTTCGGCCTGATTCCCGCGATGACCTTCGAGTCCCGGATTTCGTTGATCAAGGCAGTGTCTGCCGGACAGGGAGTCTCGTACTCACACACTTGGGAGGCTCCGGAAGACACGATGCTCGCGGTGGTACCCGCCGGATATGCTGACGGTGTCCCACGGCTCCTTTCCGGGTCGATCACCGTCCACGTGAACGGACGGCTATTCCCCGGCGTCGGGCGCATCTGCATGGACCAATTGGTGATCGACCTTGGTCCAGACGGTGGCGGTGTAGCCGAAGGGGACCGTGCGGTCCTGTTCGGTCCGGCCGCCGCGGCGACCTCCTCGATCACACCTGCTGTAGATCCAGTCCCGACAGCTACCGACTGGGCCGATGCCACCGGCACCATCGACTACGAGATCATTTCGCGCATCGGCTCCCGCGCTGTTCGCCGGTACGTGAACGACCCGTTGGGAGATTCCGATGGCTAGATCTCAAGGCATGCGCGGCGAGCCAAGCGCTCAGGGCGCATGGCGATCGGGTTTGCAGCAGGTCACCTCGTTAGGTGCTCAGACCGCGACCGGGGCCATGCGACGACGCCGCGGAGGAAAGTCATCCACGCGCATCGACCCCCACGCTGGCGTGGACTTCAAATCCATCTACCGCGACGACGTGGCGACCGTGGTTGCCGATGACGGGGTGGCATTGGCGGTCCGGACCGTCATGACGGGTAGTCCCGACCCGGCGGCGAATGCGTCGTGGGGGCGCACGGCGACCCCCGAACTAACCGTGATCTTTGTGCATGGCTTCACCCTCCGCATGGCGGCGTGGCACTTTCAGCGGTACGCCTTGGCACAGAAGTGGGCCGACCGGCGCATCCAAATGGTCTTCTACGACCAGCGTGGCCACGGTGCCAGCGACCCCGCATCCGCGGAGTCAAGCACCATGGCGCAATTGGGCGACGACCTCGCCGCCGTCATCCGGACCATGGCACCGACCGGACCGGTAGTCCTGGTTGGTCATTCGATGGGCGGCATGTCGATCATGTCGCTGGCACGCCGACACTCCGGACTGTTTGCCCATTCCGGGCGCATCGCGGGCGTCGCCCTGGTGTCGACGGCGGCGCGGGGGCTTACCGAAGCCGGCCTCGGGGAAGGGCTGCGCAATCCGGTGATGGATGCCCTGCGGGTGTCGGTCCGGCTGATCCCACGGGCGGTCGAAGCTGGTCGCGGCATCACGCGGCGCGCATTGCAACCGGTGCTCATCGCCGCGAGCTTCGGTCCCGATTACTACAGTCCGGCCTGCGGCCGGGCGGTGGAGGCGATGATTCAGAACACCCCAATTGCCACCATGGTGAACTTTCTGGCCGTGCTCGAAAGTCACGACGAGACCACCGCCATCCCGGTAATCGCACAGGTCCCGACTGTTGTCATGGCCGGGGACGAGGACCTGCTGACGCCGCTGCCGAACTCGCTGAGCATTTACGCGCAGCTGGGAACGGACTCGCGGCTCGTCATTGGCGAAGGCTGCGGTCACATGCTGCCGTTGGAAGCGCCCGAGTTGGTCACCGAAGGTATTGACGACCTTGTTTCACGGTCGCGCCTGGCGCTCGGCCGCCCGATGATGCCGTGGCGTCGCAGGCGGAAGGCAAACGCGCATGAGTGACCGCGATGGCACGGGAGTCGGAGAAATGAAGCGAGGCGAATCCGGGGCCCGGGACTTGCCCGACGTCATCGACACCGAGTCGCTCGGCAAAGACTTGGCAGCGATGCTGGTGCCCGGTGACTTGGTGATCCTTGACGGCCCGCTCGGAGCCGGAAAAACTGCCCTCACCAGGGGGATAGGTGCCGGGCTTGGGGTTTCGGGGCGGATTTCTTCGCCAACTTTCATCATCGCGCGCGAACATCGGCCCGGGCCAGCCGGCGGGCCGGGCTTGGTCCACGTCGACGCCTACCGGCTCGGCGGCCTCGATGATCTCGACGCGCTCGACCTCGACACCGACTTGGAAAGCAGTGTCATTGTTGTGGAATGGGGCGAAGGTGTCGTCGAACGCCTCGTCGAGGAGTACTTGATGGTGCGGCTGCGTCGCGATGACGACACCGAGACCCGACATGTGACTTGGGAGTGGGTAAACCGATGACCGTACGAGTACTGGTGCTCGACACCGCGACGTCGGCAGTGGTCACCGGGGTGGTGGAACTGCGTGCTGACGGCTCGGCACGAGCCGTCGCTGAACGGATCGTCACCGAACAGCGCAGGCACGCCGAGGTGCTCACCACCCTTATGCGCGAGGTACTCGCCGAAGCTGGCATCGCCGGTTCCGACCTCACCGCGGTGGTCGTAGGGTGTGGTCCCGGCCCGTTCACTGGGCTGCGCGTTGGCATGGCTACCGGATCGGCTTACGCCGATGCGCTCGGCCTTCCCGCCTATGGGGTCGGAACGCTCGACGCCATTAACCTCGCGGCCCCGCCGCTGGATGGCGGAACGCGACTAATCCTGACCGATGCCCGACGTCGGGAGGTGTACTGGGCTCTCTATGCGGAGGGAGAGCGCATCGCCGGGCCCGATGTGCAGGCACCCGACAATCTCGTCGAACAGTTCGGCGAGCAACCGCCCGCCGAACTGCTGGCCGAGCCACGCTTTGCCGAGCGATTCGGATTCGCGGGCACCGAGTCGGTTGCGCCGACCGCTGCATCATTAGCTGCCGCGGCCGCCGAACGTGTTTTGACGAGTGCTCCCAACGAAATGCTGACACCGTTGTACCTGCGCCGACCGGACGCGGTGGAACTCAAAGACCAGAAGCGCAAGTCGTTGCTGCCCCCAGTCGCCGATGCCTGATCGCCAGGGCCCACTGATCGACCCGCTCGCGCCGTCGGACCTGGTCCGGTGCGCCGAGATTGAGCAGATCCTTTTCGCTGGCGATTCGCCGTGGCCACTCGAAGGCTTCGTCGCCGAATTGCGCGCCAACTACAACACCTATTTTGCGGCCCGAACGGAACCGGGCGCGCTCATCGTTGGTTACGCGGGAATCAGTATGCTTGGGCCGGCGGGGGACCACGAATGCGAGGTCCACACGATCGGCGTTGACCCCGCATTCCAGGGTTTCGGATACGGTCGGGCGTTGCTCGAAGCGATGCTGGAAGTTGCCGACGCTGCCTATGCGCCGGTATTCCTGGAGGTACGCACCGACAACGACCCAGCTATTACGCTCTATCGGCGATATGGCTTCGAGACCGCGGGCGTGCGAAAGAACTACTATCAACCGTCGGGTGCCGACGCGTACACGATGGTGCGTCCTGCACGGGTACGAGAAGAAGCATCGGGCCGCGAGCAGGCAAAACCGTTAGAAGGGCCAGCGAACTCATGATCGTGATGGGCATTGAAAGCTCGTGCGACGAGACCGGCGTAGGCATTGTGGAGTGGGACGGTCACGCCGCCACGCTCCTGGCCGACGAAGTCGCTTCGAGTGTCGACGAGCACGCTCGCTATGGCGGCGTGGTTCCCGAAGTGGCCTCACGCGCTCATCTGCAGGCGATGGTCCCAACGATGACTCGGGCTCGCGAAGCGGCCAAAATCGACCGTCCCGATGCGATCGCCGTCACCATCGGACCCGGCTTGGCTGGCGCGCTCCTGGTGGGTGTCGCAGCAGCGAAAGCCTATGCACTCGCCTGGGACGTTCCCCTTTACGCGGTCAATCACCTCGGTGGGCACGTTGCCGTTGACACCCTTGAGCACGGGCCGATGGAATCGGCGGTCGCGCTGCTCGTTTCGGGCGGACACACCCACCTGCTCGGGGTAGAGGACCTTTCCCGACCGATTGTCGAGCTCGGGACCACGGTCGACGACGCCGCTGGCGAAGCATTCGACAAGGTTGCCCGACTCCTTGACCTCGGTTACCCGGGCGGTCCAGCCCTCGACGAGGCTGCCCGCGACGGTGATCCGAACGCGATCGCCTTCCCGCGCGGCATGACCGGACCGCGTGATGCGCCGTACGACTTTTCGTTCAGTGGGCTGAAGACGGCCGTCGCGCGCTATGTGGAGAGCGCAGTGCGCGCCGGTCGATCGGTGTCAGTGCCCGACGTTGCGGCATCGTTCCAGGAAGCCGTCGCGGATGTGCTGACGGCCAAAGCAATCCGTGCGGTCCGCGACCGCGGGGTCGACACGTTGGTCCTCGGCGGGGGTGCAACGGCCAATTCTCGGATTAGGTCCCTCGCCGAGGAACGTACGACTGCCGCGGGTATTGACCTGCGGGTCCCCAAGCCGCGGCTGTGCACGGACAACGGTGTCATGGTCGCGACGCTCGGTGCGCATGTCATCGGTGGGGGTGCCGATCCGTCGCCGTTGACGGTCGCCACGGATCCGGGGATGAGCGTGCAGGTCAGTAAGCTCTAAGCGATCAAGTTCGAGATTCGTCACCCTAGCTGTTGAGAGCTGGCACTCGCATGGGTAGAGTGCTAGTTGGCTCCTAAACGGCGACACTGCGGCACCCGCGACGACGCGGTGAAGCGAACTGGGGGCCAAAAACTTTCCCATCAGTTACACGAAGAGAAGGACTGACATCGTGGCGAACATTAAGCCGCTTGAGGACAAGATCCTCGTTCAGGCCGTCGAGGCTGAGACCACTACCGCCTCCGGTCTGGTCATCCCGGACTCGGCGAAGGAGAAGCCCCAGGAGGGCAAGGTCATCGCCGTTGGCGCAGGCCGCGTCACCGACCAGGGCACCCGGATCCCGGTCGACGTCAAGGAAGGCGACGTCGTTATCTACAGCAAGTACGGCGGAACCGAGGTTAAGTACGACGGTCAGGAATACCTGATCCTGTCGGCTCGCGACATCCTCGCCGTTGTTGGCTGATATAGCCTGCAGCAAACTAAAGAAGCCCCGGTTGAATATCAACCGGGGCTTCTTTGTATTTGAAAGCTTTTGTACCTGGAAGTTGACCTAACTGGCGATGCGACCCGGGTTGCGGCGGCGCATCTGGTTTCGTTCGGACTCGGTGAGGCCACCCCAGATACCGTATGGCTCGTCGACGCTCAAGGCGTGCGATCGGCATTGGGTCAAGACGGGGCACGCTGCGCAGACCTGCTTGGCCTGGCGTTCACGTCGCATCCGGGCTTGGCCGCGCTCTCCTTCGGGATGGAAGAAGACTGCTGATTCGAGGCCGCGGCATTTACCGTTCATCTGCCAATCCCAGAAATCCGAGTTGGGGCCGGGCAGTCGGTCAAGTGTGGTCGTCAAAATTCGCTCCTGAATGGGAAACGCCTATTACCTACGAGTGTCACGGTATGTGTGTTCAGAAAAGAGAGTCAAACCCGCTCACGGGGCCTTTTTGTCGGACTTTTCGATTCGCTAGATGAACGGCAAGTGACGTGATGAAGGCCACTATATGCTGATAGTGTGGCCCGCAGTGGTCCGACCTTGTTCGCCCTGACCTGCGGATATTCGCCAGAAGCTGGCTGCTTGCAGGCGATTCCCGATGGTCCGGGCGTCAATGAGAAGATGGAGCGCAAGCTTACGAAAGTAACGGCAGCGCTAACGGGAGTTTTCGGTTGGGGCAAATGTGCCGCCGTTTGATCATCGTTTGTTAGTCGAAATGCAATCTGTATTCCTCATCGGAGCGCGATTGACGAAAGGCGTGTTGGGAAATGTTGGACCAGTGGTGGGCTGATCCTCGGGAAGTTTTTCAGACGGAAATGGCCTTGAGTGGTGATGTCGCCAGCCTGATGCGATGGGTCGACGCCGTGGAACTCGGCGCTCGCGGGCGCGCGGCTGCCGCACGGACCGTGGTGGCCGACCTGCTCCGCGACCCGCGAGTCGACGCAGCCGTGAAGTCTCTGTCGTTGTCGACGAGGGCTTCGCTGACCCGCCAGGCCGGTCGGCACGCCGACGCGCAGATAGACGACGGGGCGGCGCTGCTGGTGGCGGCGCAGGCGCGCACTGCCAGCCCCTGGGCGCGTGCAGCCCAGATTGACGCTTTGGTGGGACTGGCAGCAGACAGTCTGGGGATTTGGGATTTCGACGGCTCTCGTCGACTTCTCGATCGTGCCGCAGCACAACTGTGGTCGGCCCAAACGGACTATGAGCCGCAATGGGCTTGTGATGGCAGGCTCCAGCTGCGCCTTGCATGGGTACGCACCGAATTGGCTCTCTACTCGGGTGCTCCCGCAGCCAGCCTCGCCGCGCGGGCCGTTGAGTTGGCGGCCGACGCGCCGTCGATCCGGCATCGGCTCAAGACTGCGCTCATCGCCACCGCGGCAAGTAACGGCGACACTGCCGCCGACGATGCTGAACGGATCGCCAACGACTGCGCCGCGGCCGGCCTCGCGCCCTTGGAATGGGCGGCGCGCACCATGCTCGCCGGATTGCGCCCGGATGGAGGCGAAGCCGCCGCTCGAGCTGCCGAGTTGCAAGCGGTGTTGATCGACTGGGGCATGCCCTTTGTGCCCGTTGCGGAACCGGACAATCGTGGATCGGTAGGCTTGATCAATGACTGACGGAAGACGGCACAAAGAAGAGCTTCAGTCATTTCTTCTCGAATGCGTAACACTTGGGCACCGAAGCGACGATGAAACTGACAGGTGAGGCGTTGGGTCAAGCGGTCCGTGCAGCAGCTGGCGGCGACCGTCAAGCGCTGAACTCAGTTCTCGAATCAGTACGTGAGCCAGTCTTGCGGTACTGCCGGGGACGCATCGGTGTTGGTGAACGGCACTTGTTCTCGGCCGACGACGTAGCGCAGGAGGTGTTGATGGCGGTAATGACAGCTTTGCCCAGGTACGAAGACCAAGGGCGGCCTTTCATGGCATTCGTCTACGGCATCGCCTCGCACAAGGTTGCCGACGCGATGCGGTCGGCTGCGCGAGTCAAAGCCGATCCTGTCGACGAAGTTCCCGACTACGTGGATTTCGCGAACGGACCCGAACAGTCCGCTCTCGAATCGGACGCCTCGCGGCAGATGCGAGAACTGCTGACGATCCTGCCAGAGAAGCAGCGCGAGATCTTGGTGCTGCGACTGGTCGTGGGGCTGTCTGCGGAAGAAACCGCAGAAATGGTCGGCAGCAGTCCCGGAGCAGTCCGTGTTGCCCAGCATCGGGCACTCGCCAAACTGAAGAAAACTATTGATCCAAGGGGTGAGCGTTGATGACCGAAGACAACATGTCCTCAGACGACATGTCGAGCGGCCCAATCGACGTGTCTGCGGTTCGCCGTGACGATGCATTCATTGACGACCTCGCTGCCGGACGCGCGGCCATCATCAACGATGAGACCGAATACCAACTCGCAGGTCTGATCGCTGGCTGGCGCGCAGATACGCTGGCGACGCCGATGCCCACCGCACCGACGATCAACGCCGTCGAAGAAGCGATCGTTCGCGTGAATGAACGCGAAAGTCGCGGCGGCCTCTCGCGCAGGCTACGCATCATCTCGGGTGCGGCGGCGATCCTCGCAATTGCCGGAGCCGGTCTCCTGGTGTTGTCGGAGGGCTCGCAACCGGGTGATCCGCTGTGGAACGTGAAACAGGTCGTGTTCTCCGAACAGGCCCAGCAGACCCAGGCCCGGATGGATGCCCAAGGCAACATCAACGAGGCCCGCAAGGCGCTGGCCGCGGGCGACACCGTCAAAGCCAAGAAGTTGATTGCCAAGGCGGAAGACGATCTTGGCCCCATCCGCGACAAGGACGAGGTCAACCAACTCCGGGAAATGATTGACGAGATCAAGCAGCAGGATCCCGGCGCGTTGATTCCCTCGCTGCCAGCCTTGCCGTCTACTTCTTCAGTGCCCACGGTAACCGACACGACGGTGCCTGAGGAACCGACGACTGATCCGACCACGCCGTCGGAGACCAGTACGCCGCCGAGTACTCAGTCGAGTACCAAGACCCCGACGCCGACCAAGTCTGAAACCCCGAAGCCTTCGTCGTCAACGCCTGCTTCAAGCCTGGTGACGAGTACTTCACCAGCTGAGTAGTTAACAAGAGCAATAAACAACGCCGCCGATTGTTACCAGTCCAGGTAACGATCGGCGGCGCTGTTTGATTTGCGTCTGCTACAGGTCTGCTGGCAGCTAGTAGCGCTCGTGATAGTGCAGCGAGGCGTCGGCGTAGCCACGGCAGTAGTCCCACGTGACGTAGTCCTCGGGCTGCGGATCGACGGCCGGTTCGTGTGGCCGCACGGAACCATCAATGAGCAACTGCTTCAGATTTGAACGAAGCATGTCCCAGTCGTGGTAGTGATCTTCACGACAGTCCTCGCACATCACCACCAACCCGCGAACACCCCGGGGGTGGAGCAGGCGTTGGTACACGTCGAGGTCAGCGAGATCCTCCTCGACAGCGGTGCGTTCTCCCTCGTCAAGGGGGATTCCGGGGTCGAGGGCCTCGAGTGCCGAAGCGGGGTCGTCAGGGTCTCCGGCGAACGGATCTGGCGGGAGCCCAGGGAACTGGTCATGCACGCTTCCACCGTAGCTGAAACCGGACGCCAACGGCGCACTCGTTTCGCAGTGGATACGATGTATAGATGACGCAGGTACGTACTGGTGGAGATGATCCAAACAAGGTCCAAATGCTCGGACTCACCTTCGATGACGTGCTGCTGTTGCCGGCAGCCTCCGAGGTGGTCCCCAACGCGGTGGATACCTCATCGAAATTGACTCGCGGAATCACCCTCAAGGTGCCTCTCGTGAGTTCGGCTATGGACACAGTCACTGAAGCGCGCATGGCGATCGCCATGGCCCGCGCCGGTGGCATGGGCGTCCTGCATCGCAACCTGTCGGTCGAGGCGCAGGTCGCCGCTGTTGACACCGTGAAGCGCTCCGAGGCCGGAATGGTTACCGATCCGGTGACCTGCCTCCCGACCGACACCCTCGCCGAGGTTGACGCGATCTGTGGGCGTTACCGGATTTCTGGCCTGCCCGTCGTCGACAAGGGCGGCGACCTTGTGGGCATCATCACCAACCGCGACATGCTCTTCGAAGCCGACAGTTCTCGTCAGGTGTCCGAGGTAATGACCCCGGCACCGCTGATCACCGTCGCCGAAGGCGTGTCCGCGGAAGCCGCGCTCGGGCTGTTGCGTCGTCACAAAATTGAGAAGCTGCCGATCGTCGACGGAGCAGGCAAGCTGACCGGCCTCATCACGGTCAAGGACTTCGTGAAGACCGAGCAGCACCCGCTCGCCACCAAGGATGCCGATGGTCGACTGCTCGTCGGTGCGGCGGTCGGTGCGGGCGACGAAGCCTGGACGCGCGCGCTCGCACTCGCCGAGGTTGGCGTTGATGTGCTGGTTGTCGACAGTGCGCACGGCCACTCGCGCGGCGTGCTGGAGATGATCGCCAAGCTCAAGGCTGAGATCGGTGATCGCGTACAGCTCATCGGCGGCAACGTCGCCACCCGCGAAGGTGCTCAGGCGCTGATCGATGCCGGTGTTGACGCGGTCAAGGTCGGTGTCGGTCCCGGTTCCATCTGCACCACGCGCGTCGTCGCCGGTGTTGGTGCGCCGCAGATCACCGCGATCCTCGAGGCCAGCGCAGCCTGTGCGCCCGCTGGGATCCCCGTCATCGCCGACGGTGGTCTCCAGTACTCGGGCGATGTCGCCAAGGCGTTGGCCGCCGGCGCGTCGACCGCAATGCTGGGCTCGCTGTTGGCGGGTACCGCTGAGTCGCCCGGTGAGTTGGTGCTGGTGAACGGCAAGCAGTTCAAGAGCTACCGTGGCATGGGGTCGCTGGGTGCCATGCAGGGACGCGGCCAGGGCAAGTCGTACTCCAAGGACCGCTACTTCCAGGACGACGTCCTCGCTGAAGACAAGCTCGTTCCCGAAGGTATCGAAGGCCGGGTTCCGTTCCGCGGTCCGCTGTCGCAGGTGATCCACCAGTTGACCGGTGGACTGCGTGCCGCGATGGGGTACACGGGTTCGCAAACGATCGACGACCTGCAGCAAGCGCGCTTCGTTCAGATCACCGCGGCGGGTCTGAAAGAGTCCCACCCTCACGACATCACCCTCACCGCTGAGGCGCCCAACTACTATTCACGCTGAGCCGGTTTGCGGCGGCCTTCGCCGTAGCTGTTCATCGGAAGTCCACTAGAAAGGCGCAATAGTGCGTGACCTCGTCGAATTCGGTATGGGACGGACGGCCCGCCGGACGTACGAATTGGAAGACATTTCGATTGTCCCCTCTCGTCGGACACGGTCGTCGAAGAACGTTTCGACTTCCTGGCAGATCGATGCTTACCGCTTCGATTCACCCATCCTGAACCACCCGACGGACGCCCTCGGTTCGCCCGCTGCGGCGATTGCCATGGGCCAGGCCGGAGCCTTGGGCCTCCTCAACGGCGAAGGCCTGTGGGCCCGCCACGAGCAGGTCGAGGAAAAGATCGCCGAATTGGTCGAGATTGCGGAAAACAATCCCGACCCGTCGGCAGCCATTCGTCGCCTGCAGGAACTACATCGGGCACCAATCAACCCTGACCTCCTGTCGAAAGCGGTCGCTGAGATTCGGGCGGCCGGTGTCACCACCGCCGTGCGCGTGAGCCCGCAGCACGCACCCGAGTTGACGCCGACGCTGATCGCGGCGGGCGCGGAAGTCCTGGTGGTTCACGGCACCATCATTTCCGCAGAGCACGTGACCCTGGTTGACCGCACCGACGACGATGAGTCGGAGGTGAAGCCGCTGAACCTGAAGACGTTCATCGCCGACCTCGACATCCCGGTGATCGCCGGTGGCGTCCACGACCACCGCACGGCACTGCACCTGATGCGGACCGGTGCGGCAGGCGTGATCGTCGGCTACGGCTCTACCGAGGGGTCCACCACGACCAACGAGGTGCTGGGTATCGGTGTTCCGATGGCCACGGCCATTGCCGACGCTGCCGCAGCACGCCGCGACTACCTGGACGAGACCGGTGGGCGGTACGTTCACGTGATCGCCGATGGTGACATCCACACCTCGGGCGACCTCGCCAAGGCCATCGCCTGCGGTGCGGATGCAGCAGTTCTGGGTACCCCGCTCGCAGCAGCTGCGTCGGCTCCCGGCCACGGCTGGTTCTGGCCGTCGGCTGCGGCACACCCGGATACCCCGCGCGGTGCCCTGCTGCAGGTGGCACTCGACGAAGGACGACCTTCGCTCGATACGGTGCTGAACGGTCCGTCCGACGACCCTGACGGCCTGCTGAACTTGGTCGGCGGTCTGCGCCGTTCCATGGCCAAGGCTGGCTATTCCGACCTGAAGGAATTCCAGAAGGTGGGACTGTCGGTCCGCGCCTGACGTCTCCCTGCTCTTCACCGCTGCCGCTCGCTGGTTTAACCAACGGGCGGCAGCGGTCTTTTCGGGCCCCAACCTATTGACAGTATTGTAAATTTGTCTCAGTCTTAAGACATGACCGAGACTTTGTCGTACACGCTCCGATCTGGCGACTCCTGGCGCAATCCGTTCGACATGTACGCCGCACTGCGGGACAACGACCCGGTGCATCACGTAGTGCCGGAGAAGCATCCGGAGTCGGACTTCTACGTGCTCACGCGTCACGAAGACGTGATGGCGGCGGCCCGCGACTGGGAGACGTTCTCCTCCGCACAGGGTCTCACCGTGACTTACGGCGAGCTGGAAAAGATTGGGCTGCAAGATAACCCGCCGATGGTGATGCAAGATCCGCCGGGGCACACAGACTTTCGCAAGCTCGTGGCTCGCGGATTTACGCCCAAGCAGGTCACCACGCTGGAACCAATTGTCCGCCAGTTTGTTTCCGAGCGACTCGAAGACCTGTCGGCCCGCGGCGGCGGCGACATCGCAGTCGACCTGTTCAAACCGTTACCGAGCATGGTGGTTGCGCACTACTTGGGCGTACCAGAAGCGGACCGCAGCCAGTTCGATGAGTGGACCGACGCCATCGTCGCCGCCAACCCCGGTGCCGACATGGGAGCGGCCGCGCAGGGGGCAGCAGGCGCGGTGATGGGATTGATGGCGTACTTCACCGACCTCATCGACTTTCGTCGCAATCATCCCGGTGATGACACGGTGTCGCATTTGGTGGCGGCTGGCCTAGCTGACGATCCGGAGGGAAACCCCGGCGGCCTGCTGTCGGTATTGGCGTTCGCGTTCACGATGGTCTCCGGTGGCAACGACACGACTACCGGCATGCTCGGCGGTTCCTCAGCGCTCCTCACCCTGCATCGCGACCAGCGCGAGGTGCTGCTGAGGGAACCGGATATCTTACCGATTGCCGTCAACGAACTTCTACGGCTCACCTCGCCGGTGCAGGGGCTGTGTCGCACCACCACCGCCGACGTCGAGATCGAAGGTGTGCCAATTCCGGCGGGCCGCAAGGTGCTGCTCTGTTACGGGTCGGCCAACCGCGACGAGCGCATGTACGGACCCAACGCGGGGGAACTCGACGTGCATCGCGACCCGTCGAACATCCTGACCTTCAGTCACGGGGCGCATCACTGCCTCGGTGCTTCGGCGGCGCGGATGCAAGCGCGAATTGCGTTGGAAGAGTTGCTGAAACGCTGCCCTGATTTCGCGGTCGACGTCGACGGAATCGAGTGGGCAACCGGAAACTATGTCCGACGACCGGTGTCGGTACCGTTCACGGCATGAGCGATCAACCTCGAGGCACCGAGTGGATGCGCGGTGCGCGTCGCGAAGTGGTGCAGGACGGAATCCTGGCGATCGCCGAGCAGGTCTTTGAAGAGCTCGGCGCGGAAGCATCCATGTCGGACATTGCCGCGGCAGTCGGATGTTCGCGCGCCACGCTTTACCGCTACTTCGACGGTCGCACCCAACTGCAGTTGGCCTAC
Organism: Gordonia sp. (in: high G+C Gram-positive bacteria); assembly: GCF_049647785.1. Lineage (GTDB taxonomy): Bacteria > Actinomycetota > Actinomycetes > Mycobacteriales > Mycobacteriaceae > Gordonia. Next base: position 6,885 of record NZ_JBARYI010000058.1, on the reverse strand, counting down.
GTGGAGCGGGTAGCGCGGCGTATCGGGGCCGAAGTGGCGGCGGGGGTGGCGCACCTTGCTGACCCGGGTGAGCGACTGACCTCGTCGATTCTGGCGGCACTGCACCGGGTTCGCCGAGATCGGGCCTTGGCCGTGTGGTTTGTGCCGCGCGGCGCGGGGGTCACCACGGAGCTGGCGTTGTCGTCGGAGCTGATCGAGAAGGCGGCGGGAGCCTTCCTGGGGCCGGGCACGCCGGACAACCAGTTGGCCGCACGGTGGGTGATACGGGTGATCGTCTCGCTGTTGACGGTTCCCGGCGAATCGGATGAGCAGGAACGCGCCATGATTTCGCAGTTCGTCACCCCCGGGGTGATCTCCACCGGGGTACCGGCGGGTAACTACTGAGCCTGCGCTTACTTTGATACCTCGCCAATGATCATTAGCATGATCACTTATGGCGCAGACTGACTTCGACGTTCTCATCATTGGTTCCGGATTCGGGGGCAGCGTCAGCGCGCTCCGCCTCGTAGAAAAGGGCTATCGGGTCGGGGTAATCGAAGCCGGTCGACGCTTCGAAGACGACCAGTTTGCCAAGACCAGTTGGCGCCTTCACAAATGGCTCTGGGCTCCCAAACTCGGCCTCTACGGCATCCAGCGCATGCACCTGCTGAAGGACGTCATGATCTTGGCTGGTGCAGGTGTCGGCGGTGGCTCCCTGAACTACGCGAACACCCTCTACAAGCCGGGGAAGCCGTTCTTCACCGATCCGCAGTGGAATCACATCACCGACTGGGAAGCCGAACTGACACCCCACTACGAGCAGGCGCGTCGCATGCTCGGAGTCGTCACAAACCCGACCTTCACCAACTCTGACCGCGTCATGAAGGAAGTCGCCGAGGACATGGGAGTCGGCGAAACCTTTGGCCCAACCCCGGTCGGTGTCTTCTTCGGCGCCAAGACGGGCGGCGAAGGTGCCCCCGGCGAAAAGGTCGCCGACCCGTACTTCGGCGGCGCGGGCCCCGACCGCACCGCCTGCACCGAGTGCGGTGCCTGCATGACCGGTTGCCGCGTCGGTGCCAAGAACACCCTGATGAAAAACTACCTGGGTCTCGCCGAACGCAACGGCGCGAAGATCATCGACCGCACTACCGTCGACGGCCTCGTCGAGAATGCTGACGGGTCGTGGACGGTGTCGACGCACGGATCGTCGTCGTGGGGTCCGTTCGGCGCACGGCGTCGTACCTTCCGTGCCGGACAGGTGATCGTGGCGGCAGGAACTTTCAATACCCAAAAGTTGATGCACGCGGCCAAAGGCTCGACCCTGCCGAAGCTGTCGGACTCGCTTGGGGTCCTGACCCGGACCAACTCGGAGTCGATCCTCGGGGCAATGGCCCGCAAGTACGACCCCGCCAGCGACTACTCCGAGGGCGTCGCGATCACGTCGTCGTTCTATCCGGAGAGCACCACGCACATCGAACCGGTGCGTTACGGCAAGGGCAGCAACGCCATCGCCTACCTGCAGACCATCCTGACCGACGGTGGCAGTGTCCCCAACCGGCTCGGGCAGGCGCTGAAAGAGATCATCAAGAACCCGCTGCTGCTGATCCGCCTCCTCTGGGTGCGGCAGTGGAGCCAGCGGACCGTTATTGCGCTCGTGATGCAAACCAGCAACAACTCGCTGACCACCTTTGTTCGCAAGCGCGGCCCGTTCCGCTACGTGACCAGCAAGCAGGGACATGGCGAACCGAACCCCACGTGGATCCCGAAGGGGAATGAGGCGACGCGCCGCATGGCACGCAAACTGCCCGGCGGTCTCGCGGGGGGTACCTGGGGCGACGTCGCGAACATGCCGCTCACCGCGCACTACCTCGGTGGCTGCGTGATCTCCGACGAACCAACCTCCGGCGTCATCGATCCCTACCACCGCGTGTGGAACTACCCGACGCTGCACATCACCGACGGCGCATCCATCACCGCAAACCTGGGTGTGAACCCGTCGCTGTCGATCTGTGCGCAAGCAGAACGCGCAGCGTCACTCTGGCCCAACAAGGGCGAAGCCGATACGCGCCCAGCACAGGGGGAGGCGTACACCCGTTTGGATCCGGTGGCACCCAACGCGCCGGTCGTGCCAGCCAGCGCGCCGGGTGCGCTCCGCTTGTCGATCACGCCGGTGAACAAGCCGAAGTCGGTCGAGACGGCCTGACCGTCACCGGCTTTGGTGTTACCTGATCGGTAGTCCGGCCCTTAGATGTAGAGCGCGGGGTCAGCGTAGGGGTCCGCTTGGGTGACGCGTCCGCGGGTGGTCGCCACGGGTCCGACAGCTACGCTGCCAGCCGGAATGTCGTGCACGACAACCGCATTGGCGCCGACCTTCGCGTCGTCGCCAATGCTGATCGGCCCCAGGACCTTGGCGCCCGCGCCAATGAGGACGCGGTTGCCGACAGTCGGATGGCGCTTGCCCTTCGACATGCTCACACCGCCAAGGGTGGTGCCGTGGAACATGAGGACGTCGTCGCCGATGACGGTCGTCTCACCGATCACGACGCCCATGCCATGGTCGATGAATAGTCGTCGACCGATCACCGCGCCCGGATGAATCTCAATGCCGGTGACGAAGCGCCCGAGTTGCGACAGAAGTCGCGCGGGCAGCTTCGCCACCATGCCGGAATTCCAGAGCCGATGCGAGAGTCGATGAATCCAGACGGCATGCACCCCGGGGTAGGCGAGGGCAATCTCGAATGCCGATCGAGCTGCCGGATCCCGTTCTTGAGCGACTCGCAGGTCCTCGAGCAACTCTTCGCGCAATCGCGACAGCTTGGACATCAGTCCACCAATCCTTCAAATAGCAGGGTTGACAGGTAGCGCTCACCGAAATCGGGGAGCACAACAACGATCGTCTTGCCGGCAAACTCCGGGCGCTTTGCGACCTGGACGGCGGCGGCAATAGCGGCACCGGACGAGATCCCCACGAGAAGCCCCTCTTCGGTGGCCGCACGACGAGCCCACTCGACCGAGGTAGTGGCATCAATGTCGATGACTTCGTCCAGCACGGTCTGGTCGAGTACCTCGGGGATGAAGTTGGCGCCGAGACCCTGGATCTTGTGCGGGCCGGGTGCACCACCGTTGAGGATGGCCGACTCGGCCGGCTCGACAGCGTAAATCTTGACGTCTGGCTTGCGGTCCTTCAGCACCTGGCCGATGCCGGTAACGGTGCCGCCGGTGCCGATTCCGGCCACGATCGCATCGACATCGCCGGCGGTATCGGCCCAGATCTCTTCCGCGGTGGTGCGACGGTGGATGTCAGCGTTAGCGGGGTTGGCGAACTGGCGAGCCAGCACCGCTCCGGGACGCTCGGCGGCGACCTTTTCCGCAGCGGACACTGCGCCAGCCATGCCTTCACCGGCCGGGGTCAGGAGCAGCTCGGCACCGAAGGCGCGCAGCAGCGCGCGACGTTCCTTCGACATCGACTCGGGCATCGCGAGTACCACCTTGTAGCCGCGAGCTGCGCCGACCATCGCCAACGCGATGCCGGTGTTGCCGCTGGTGGCCTCAATGATGGTGCCGCCCGGAGGTAGTTCGCCCGAGGCCTCGGCAGCGTCGACGATGGCGACGCCGATGCGATCCTTCACCGAGTTGGTCGGGTTGTAGTACTCGAGCTTCGCCAAGACGGTAGCCCCGGCACCGTCGGTGATGCGGTTGAGGCGCACCAGCGGGGTGCGTCCGATAAGAGCGGTGGCGTCGTCGAAAACGTTGGGCGACATGTCAATTCCTCAGAGTGTTTTGGGTGGACGCGCGCGGGCGTCCGTACAGGGTGGATCGGGGGCGGTGAAAAGCGTTCGATGCGAATGCATCGGAACGCGGGCTGAGGGGTGAGCGCCGGAAAACGAGTGCCGAACAGGCTCGGCACACGGAAATCGGGCGCTCTACAGACAGTGATCGGTCAGCAGATACGCGGAATGAGCGAACAGAGCGCGCGACAAGTGCGGGAAGATCTCCACCGCGTTCTCCTCATCGTCGTAGGCCGTCACTATTGAGATTAACAAGTCGGCGACAGCAGTTGTTCCGCGCAATGCGGAAGTGGCACCGAACCGGTCAATCCATGCCGCGCGCGGCCAGGGTTTCGGCGAACCCGTCCGCCGTCTGCAGGGCCGCAAGAACGGTGGGCGCCAGCAGAACTCGCGGGCCAGCGCGGAGGCCCCGCGCACGCCGTGCCTGGTCTACCTGCGAGAGAACATCGGCGATGAGCGGGATACTGCGGATGGTCAGGGCGAACGTCATGGCGATGAGGTCGGTGCGGACACCGAAACGCTCCACGGGGCGCAGTGCGCCGATGATCGCGTCGAGCATATCGGTGGTGCGAGTGGTGAGCGTGACGACTGCCGCCAGCCCAGCAGAGGCAAGCAGAATCGCAGTCACGACGAACGCACGCGAAAGGTCGGTGACGATCCACTGAAACAGGAACAGCACACCAAGCAGCCACAGCAGGCCACGGATCTGCGACCACGCGGCACGGAACGGAATCATCGCGATGAGAAACACCGCGGCCGTAGCCGCGAGAGCGATCCACGCAGCCATCGGCGTCCGGACCACCACCGCAACGGTGATGATCGCCGCCATCAGGGCGAGCATTTTGAAACCCGCCGGCAGTCGATGCAACAGCGAATTTCCGGGAACGTAGACGCCGATCATCGACTCATCAACGTCCGGTAAAACGCAATCGCCGGAGCCGGGGCGTCGTCGGCAACCACCCGTCCGTCATCGAGCACGATAACGCGATCGAACTCATCGAGCATGGGGAGGTCGTGGGTCAGGACCACCAACTGCTCGGCCAGTTCGGTAAAAGTCTCTCTCAGCATGAGCGAATTCCGGAGGTCGAGCATCGTGGTCGGCTCATCGGCTACCAGAATGCTGGGGCCCACCACCATGACGGCCGCGAGTGCCAGCAACTGTTTCTGCCCTCCCGAGAGTTGATGCGCCGGCTGGTCGGCGTGTCCGGCAAGACCGAAATCTGCGAGAACCTCATGGGCGCGGGCCTTTCGTTGCGCCTTATCCGAGATGATTCGCGACAGGGACAATTCGATGTCCTCGACGACGGTCGGCATGATGATCTGCCGGTCCGGGTCGGAGAAAATGAAGCCGACGTCGCGGCGCACCTTGCGCTTATTTTTGCGGACGTCGAGCCCGTTCACCGTGACCGATCCGCGGTCGGGGAGGACAAGTCCATTAATCATTCGGGCAAGGGTGGACTTGCCACTGCCATTAGCGCCGACGATCCCGACACGATGCTCGCGGATTTCGAGGTTGATGCCGCGCAACACAACTCGATCTCCGAAGGCATGCTCAACGCCCTCGAAGAGGATGGAGCCATCCTGGTCAGACACTCTTACGCTTCGACCGCAGCGGAGTGATGAGACCGGGACGGCCACGATGGACCGGCGCAGCGACCAGGGCGGCGATAACCGCCTTAATCGTGTCACCAATCAAGAACGGAGCATTCAAGGTAATGAGCTTCCACAGACCCAGGTCCGTGCGAATCATCTGATAGGTGATGCCAAAAATGTAGATAACAATGGCGCCGCCAATGAAGTTGATGATGATGCCGAGAATGATGTTGTAGCGGGGCATCATGTAGGCGGTGAGCAGGCCGACGACCAGGGCACCGGGCAGGAACCCGAGGAAATAGCCGCCGGTCGGGGAGTTCAATGCCACCCATCCGGTACGGCCGCCAGCCAAAATCGGTAGGCCCGCAATCGCTAGAACCATAAAGATGGCGACGGCGAGAGTGCCCTTCTTCGGTCCGAGGACAGCACCCGCCAGCATTACGCCGAGGGTCTGCAGCGTAATCGGCACACCTGCCGAGAGATTGATCGCCGGGGCGAGGCCGAGGACTGCGATCAGCGCGGCGAAGACCGCGGCTTGCGCGAGGTCGACGGTGGTCAGCGACCACCAGCGTCGAGTGTCCGCGATCTCTGGGGAGGGATTCGTCATGTGAACATCGTATTCGCCCCGGATATCGGTACGTCACCGGGCCTGTACGTTGTACAGGTTGTCTGGGTTTGGCGGGGCGACTTCTGCTTCGGCAGTCCTCGCTCCTTCGCTAGCGCTTCGTCGCTGCGGAGGGCTCTTCAGAAGTCGCCCCGCCCAACCCTCGTTTCGCTGTCCAATCTGCGTTTGTTGGGTTGTGTGGGCGTGACTGAACCCCCGACCGGCCGGGGTGTCCGGCTGGTCGGGTGGGTTACGCCCCCAACAGGTGCTCGAGGTGGGCCTCGAGCCGAGAATCTTCCGGAGCCGGCGGGCCGTGCGGGCCGTTCACGGGGAGCAACTCTGCGTGGTGGGTCGGGTTGACCCGCCACGCGGCACGCCTGCCGGGGGTGCGGGGTCGCCAGGCGACCCGGCCCCGGGCGGGGCCGTCCACAACGAGTTTGGTTTCCCACTCGCCGACGTTCTTGCCCACGCTGCGGTTGTGGCGTCCGCATGCGGCGCCCAAATGGTCCACATCGGTGGGACCACCGTCGGCCCAGTCCGGGAAGTGGTGGGCCTCGGTCCGGGCGAACGGGGCATTGCAGTGGTGGGCGGTGCACCCGCGGTCGCGGGCGAAAAGCATGAGGCGTTGGGGCTTGTTGGCCAACCGCGACCCCCGCCCCAAGTACAGGGGCTGGCCGGTGGAGTTGGCGAAGACCGCCAAATGCGGGGTGGCATTCGCGGCGAGGTCGACGAGCTCGCCGACTGGAACGCGGGTGCCGGTCGCAGTGAGGGCGACTCCGGCCTGTTCGGCCAACTCCCGGTCGGTCACCGTGATGACCAACTCCGAGGACAGGGCCCGGCCGGTGCCGGGCCGCAGGGCTTGCTCGGCCTCCAGCAGCGCCAGCAGGGCGTCGTGCTGGCGTTGGCCGAGCGAACGGTCAT